>JAUHWY010000029.1 GCA_030427255.1 Bacteroidia bacterium
CAATGATGAATGATGCAGTAAAGACGGGATGCCTCCCGTCTCTCAACGATGAATGATGCAGTAAAGACGGGATGCCCCGCTCTCAATGATGAATGATGCAGTAAAGACGAGATGCCCCGTCTCTCAACGATGAATGATGCAGTAAAGACGAGATGCCCCGTCTCTCAACGATGAATGATGCAGTAAAGACGGGATGCCTCCCGTCTCTCAATGATGAATGATGCAGTAAAGACGGGATGCCTCCCGTCTCTCAATGATGAATGATGCAGTAAAGACGGGATGCCTCCCGGCTCTCATAACGAAGTAAAGACGGGATGCCTCCCGGCTCTCATAACGAAGTAAAGACGGAATGCCTCCCGGCTCTCATGACGAAGTAAAGACGGGATGCCTCCCGTCTCTCATGACGAAGTAAAGACGGGATGCCTCCCGGCTCTCATAACGAAGTAAAGACGGGATGCTTCCCGTCTCTCATAACAAAGTAAAGACGGGATGCCTCCCGTCTCTCAACGATGAATGATGCAGTAAAGACGGGATGTCCCGCTCTCAACGATGAATGATGAGGTAAAGACGGGATGCCTCCCGGCTCTCATAACGAAGTAAAGACGGGATGCCCCCCGCTCAACAATGAATGAGAAGAAAAACATGGAAGTCCCCTTCGGTAAATGATGCATAATGGATAGCAAAATTTCAATTTGAGGCGAATTCATTTGCAAAACGAAAACACTTATAAAATGTCCTTTAGGTGTATATATTTCTCTTTTAAGGCGCAAAAGAATGCCTAAATAGTTCTATCAAATCTCTTATTGTTTATCTTTGGCATTGCCCAAGAAAGATGTCTATTGCAAGCGGAATTCCATCATAAAGAAAAGTGGAGCTTTCCACCGGAACCGGTGGCCAAGCAAGGGAAGGACGTTTTGTTTGTGCTAAACACTTCCGGGGAAACTTTATATGTTGGCGAAGGCATTGAAAGAATTTCTCAATTTTCAGTTGAGGATTGGCTTAAGCTTCCCCAACACAAAAAATATACGGCAGAAAGTCTGGCTTCTGCCGAAAGTCATTTTAGGGCCAGTTACCGTTATGCCGTTGAAGGTGGAGCCAAGGGCCTTGAAAATTACAGCAACCTGCTTAGCGTTTTTCTCATTCGAAAAGACGGAAGCTTAAGAGAAGTGGAAATCCATTACGGTTTTTGGCTTCACAATAAAGAGGTAAAAGGCATTATTGGCCATTTAAGGGACGTTACCGACCTGAAGCGCTTTGTAGCTTTAGGTGACCCGCCCCAACCTGCATACAACAGCTTTTCGGAGCTTCTTCAAGAAGGGCTGTTGCTGCTCGACCATGCGCTTATGGTTCAATACGCCAACCCCTCGGCCGCTGAAGTTTTGGGAAAAACACGCCAATGGTTGGAAGGAAGGCATGTTTCGGAAATACTTTTTGAAGGCAAGGAAAATGATCTGCTCTACAAAAAGATTGCTCAGGGCAAGCTTTGCCGACGCGAAACCTTAAAATTAAATCATCCGGAAGGCTACGCTTGCTGGCTGCAACTAAACATTAACCCATACTTGCCTTTTGGCATGGATGAAACCCAGTTGCTGGTGAGTTTTACCGAAGTCACCACCTTGGTAAATCAAAAACAAGCCTTAGACGAAGCCAACAAAGCAAAGGACAGGCTATTCTCTTTAATTTCGCACGATTTGCGAAGCCCCATCCAACAATCCATACAGGTACTGGAAATGCTCCAAACCGAGCAATTGAGTGTGGAGGAATTTCATGAAGTAGCCGCACAGGTATACCATCAAATGAACCACAGCCGTCAATTGATTGAAAACCTATTGGAATGGTCCAAAACCCAATGGAGCAATGACACGCCCAATTTTCAGCGCTACTTTGTGCATGAAATTTGGACTGAACTTCGCGGTTGGATAGAACCTCAAGCTCAAGAGAAAGGCCTTAGTCTTAGCTTTGATTTCTCCGAGTCCTTGGAGATTTTCACCGACAAAGACATGCTTTGCACCGTTCTCCGGAATATTTTTGGGAATGCCATAAAGTACTCTAAACCCGGTGGCGCTTTATTCTACCACTGCTATTTGGGCAAAAAAGGTATGGTTATGAGCTGTCGCGACGAAGGCGTTGGCATGACTCCCGAACTTTTGGACAAAATCAAAAAAACGACCATGCCCATGTATTCGAATGCCGGAACCTTGCGTGAAAAAGGAAGTGGCATTGGGCTTCTTTTGTGTAAACAATACATTCAACGGCTTCATGGAAGCTTGAATATTGATAGCAGCCTTGGACAGGGCACCACCGTTACCCTTTTCCTCCCCATAAAAATTCCCTCAGACTTAATCACCAGACCGGAATAAACCGGAGCGGCTTTGAAAGTATTTTCCTAAAGCCTTCAATCTCCCTAATCTTCAGTCTGCGTATATTTGTTATATGGCAGACATCACCTTAGTTGGCGCCGGCTTGGTTGGCGCCTTGGAAGCATTGTACCTGAGTCGATTGGGGCTAAAGGTGGACGTTTACGAAAGGCGTTCCGACATTCGAAAAGCAAAACTATACGAAGGAAGGTCCATAAACTTGGCCCTTTCCGACAGAGGCTGGGCGGCGCTCGAAGAAGTTGGCCTTGCGGAGGAAGTGCGGAAAATAGCCATCCCTATGTACAAACGCACCATGCACAGCTCGGAAGGACAGCTGAGCTATCAAGCTTACGGCAAAGAAGGCCAAGCAATTTACTCGGTTAGCCGAGGTAAACTCAATCGACTGCTTATTGAAGCTGCAGATGCCGCCGAAAACACACGGTTCTTTTTTGAGCACCGGTGCGAAGCGCTTGATTTAGAAAGCAAAACTCTTAAATTTTCCAATGCCCAAAAGCAAGAAATAAGCCACAGCTACCAAAGGCTTATTGGAACCGATGGCGCTTTTTCGGCTGTTCGCCAAGCGCTTATGTTTCAAGACCGTTTCAATTACCAACAGTTTTACATTGAACACGGGTACAAAGAACTTACCATTCCTCCGGCACCCGATGGGGGCTTTTTAATGGAAAAAGAAACCTTGCATATATGGCCCAGAGGCTCATTTATGCTTATTGCATTACCCAACCCCGACGCAACTTTCACGTGCACTTTGTTTTTCCCCTTTGAGGGACCGGTATCCTTTGAGCAATTGCAATCCGAAGAGCAAATTCGTGACTTTTTTAACCAAACCTTCCCCGATGTAGTTCCGCTTATTCCGGACCTGGTGGAACAGTACCAACGCAATCCCAGCTCCAGTTTAGTTACCGTGCGCTGCAAACCTTGGAATTATAAAGACGAGGTACTGGTTTTGGGCGATGCAGCACATGCCATTGTTCCATTTTATGGTCAAGGGATGAATGCCGGCTTTGAAGATTGTCGATTGTTTCACCAAATGCTTGTTGACCGGGATCATCAATGGGAAGGCATTTTCCCGGACTATGCCCGGCATAGACAACCCGACGGTGTGGCCATTTCTGAACTGGCGCTTAGAAACTTTATTGAAATGCGTGACCGAACGGCCGACCCTTCCTTTTTGCTCCAAAAGAAAATTGAGGCAAGGTTTGCAGAAAGGCATCCCGATAAGTGGCTTCCGCTTTACTCCATGGTAACTTTTTCGCATATACCCTATTCGGAGGCTTTGGCCAAAGGAGACGCTCAGGAGGCCATCATGCAAAAGGTCATGCAGCTGCCTAACATCGAAAGTCGTTGGGACAGCGGCGAAGTAGAACAAGCCATTTTGCAACAACTTGCTTCTTAAACCATGCAGATAGTAGCCTTTACCGGCGCCGGAATTTCTGCCGAAAGCGGCCTGTCCACCTTCAGAGGACAAGGTGGCTTGTGGGAAAACCAACCGGTGCACAAAGTAGCCAGTCCTGAGGCGTTTAAACAAGACCCTGAACTGGTCATGCGGTTTTATAACGCACGCCGAAAACAACTCTTGGAGGTTGAGCCCAATCCCGGACACCAAGCCCTAGCCGAAATGGAGGCCTTTGCCAATGTTAAGGTGGTAACCCAAAACGTAGATGATTTACACGAAAGAGCAGGCTCCTCGCAAGTACTGCACTTGCACGGGGAACTTCTCAAGGTACGAACCATAGATGCCCCGGAGGTAATTTACCCTTGGACTCAGGATTTGCAGGTAGGACAAACCGATGCCGAGGGCCGTTTGCTTCGTCCGCATATCGTTTGGTTTGGCGAAGCCGTCACCGAAATGCCTAAGGCCTTGGAATGGGTGCAAGAGGCCGACCTCCTAATCGTTTGCGGCACTTCACTGCAAGTGTATCCCGCCGCCGGTTTGATGTACGAAACAAAACCCGGCACCAAAATCTATTACATAGACCCGGATCCGGGTTTTATTCATCCCAAACGGGGTGTAGAAACAAGGGCTGAAACCGCCAGCCTGGGCCTTCCCAAACTGAAAGAAGAACTTAAAAGCAGGTGTCGCTAGTGGCCAAATTACTGGCCATACGACTCAGTGCGCTCGGCGACGTAGTACTTTGCACCCCCTTGCTTCGCTGGTGGAAACAACAAGTACCAGAAGCGCAAGTACGGCTCATTACCGGCCCGGCACAGGCCAAACTATTGCAGCACGACCCCAACATCGATGAAATTTGGGTGTTTCAAAAAGAACAGCTTGGACAGCTCCGCAATCAAATACAAAACTACGCCCCCGACCTCATTGCAGATTTTCAAAAAAACACCAAAAGCCAAAACTTGTATTCCGGCTTGCCTTTCTTAAGCCGCAAACTGCATAAGCAAAATCTGAAAAAATGGCGGATGGTACATGGTCCAAAGCCCAACAGCCCCTGCCGGCATGTGGTTCAACGGATGGCGGATGTGTTTAGTGGCTTTCCTGTCCAAGACGATGGAAAGGGCGTAGGTTTGTATCTTCCACCTAGCCCTCCCTCTTGGGCTTCTGAGCTGCCCAAAAACTATTTGGCCATTGCTTTGGGATCTGCCCATGCCACAAAAGCCATTTCCATCGAACTGGCGCAAGACTTAGTAAAAACAAACCCCGACCAGGCCATTGTGTTGCTGGGAGGAGCCGCCGAACAGAACAAGGGAGAGCAAGTGAAACGTGCCGCGCCCCAACGCGTCTTGAACTTTTGCGGACGCTCAAACCTGTTAGAAACGGCTTGGCTGGTTAAGCATGCCGGTCACATCATCTCCGGAGACACCGCCGTAATGCACATGGCTGCCGCCTTCGGAAAAACTATGGATGTTGTGTGGTCAAGCACCATTCCCGAGTTTGGTATGGAGCCCTATTACGGAAGCCAACAAAATTTCCCGGTGCGCTACCGCCAAGTGCATGATTTAAAATGTAGGCCCTGCTCCAAGCTAGGGTTTAAAGCTTGTCCCAAGGGGCATTTTAAATGCATGAACCAAATTGCGGCATGGAATGTGCATGATAAATCCATGGATGGGTTTTCACGACCCGTTTCAATTGTTTAAACTTGTACTTAATAAAGCCGGAATTATGAAATCTCTGCTCTTTGTTGCCCTTGGAACCTTATTCTTTTCCACGCCAATACTGGCCCAAGACAACTACCCTATACCTAACGCCGAAGTTCAAGACTTGGAAGGAAACACCTTTCAAACCGAAAGCCTGGCCAATGATGGAAATCCCATGATTATTAGCTTTTGGGCCACTTGGTGCAAGCCTTGCATTGCAGAGCTCTCTGCCATACATGACCAATACGAAGATTTGCAAGACGAAACCGGTCTTAAATTAGTTGCGGTAAGCGTTGACGACGTACGGAACGTTGCCAAGGTCGCTCCATTTGTCTACGGAAGAAACTGGAATTATGAGGTATATTGCGACCCCAACGGAAACTTCAAACGCGCTTTGTCTGTAAATACCGTACCCCACACCTTTTTGGTGAACGGCGAAGGTCAAATCGTTTGGCAGCATAATTCATACAACCCCGGAGACGAAGAAGAACTGTTCGACTTGGTGCGCAAACTCGCCAATGGGGAAGCCATTAAAGGCCACTGACACATCAATACACCGGAATGAGGAATATCTTTTTTGGAGTTTTGGCCATGGCCTTTACCGGTGCCATGCATGCACAGCTCTTAAGCAGCCCCGGACAAATTCACGGAAATGTGGGCATTGATGCCCAGTATTATACAAACGACACCCTTATCGGGGCGCCTGAGGTTCCCGAAAAATTCCGGATGAATGCCTTTCTAAACCTGGTGTATACCAACAATAATTTCCGGGCCGGTGCCCGCTACGAAGCCTACCTCCCCGGACCCCTTCTCGGTTTTGACCCTCGTTTCGAAGGCCAAGGCATTCCCTTCCGCTACGCCGGCTACACCTTGGGAGATTTGGACGTAACCGCCGGACACTTTTACGAACAATTCGGCAATGGCCTTATTTTGCGCGCTTATGAAGAGCGTGCGCTTGGTTTCGACAATCCCCTCGATGGATTTCGAGCAAAATATACCCTATTGGGCGGCATTCGCTTAACCGCTTTGGTAGGCCGCCAACGGTATTTTTGGGAAATGAGCGACGGAGTAGTTAAGGCCTTTGACGCCGAAGCCAGCCTAAATCAACTCTTCCCCAAAAAAGACTTTGGAAAATTCCGCTTGCTCTTAGGCGGCAGCTTTGTGAGCCGCTATCAGGGCGACCAAGAAATACCTAACCCGGATGACCCCAACAAAATATTAGACATTCCCCTCAACGTAGGCTCCTTTGCCGGCAGAGCCAACCTTGGCTATGGCAAATTCCAACTCAATGGAGAGTTTGCCTGGAAAATCAACGACCCAAACTTCACCAACCAATTCATTTATCGCCCCGGCAACGCCACTTACCTTAGCGCAAGCTATGCCACTAAAGGCTTGGGCATTACCCTACAAGCCAAAAGAGTAGAAAACTTCGACTACCGCTCCGACCGCAACGAATCGGGCAACGCATTGCTGCTCAATTTTATTCCCATGCTCAACAAGCAGCACACCTACACGCTGCCGGCCACCATTTACCCCTATGCCGTGCAAGCCAACGGCGAATTGGGCTGGCAAGCCGATGTGAATTTCACCACCCCAAAATGGTTCAGAGGCAAATATTCCACACTCTTCAACCTAAACTTTAGCATGGTGAATGGGCTAGATACCACCCGCACCGGCGACCGGCAAGGCTACACCAGCGAGCTTTTTACTCCGGGTCGACTTTACTATTTGGATGGAAACATAGAAATCAACCAAAAAATTAGCAAAAAGCTTAAGCTCAACCTAATGTATATGTACCTCTGGGTCGACCGCAACCAAACCCAAGGTTTGGGCACTTCTCCCAGAGAAATCGCCTCCCACATTGCCGTGGCCGACCTAACCTGGAAGGTAGCCAAGCGCCATACCCTACGTATGGAACTCCAAACCTTGCAAACCGCTCAGGAATTGGACCATATTGGCGACCGGGTAAACGGCTCTTGGCTTATGGGCATGATTGAATACAGCCTTAGCCCCAATTTCTTTGTGAGCGTTATGGATCAATGGGCCTACGACAATCCGGTAGCCTATTTCCAAATCCACTACATCACCACCACCGTAGGATACAATTCCGGCGCCACCCGCATCGCCTTGAGCTATGGTCGGCAGCGGGAGGGAATTGTATGCATTGGCGGCGTATGCCGCCAAGTACCTGCTTCCAATGGCCTTACCCTTTCATTAATGAGTAGTTTTTAGTATCTTTAAGTATTGTCCAAATTGGTTGCTATGATACGTTCCTTTTTTCTCTTGCTGAGTTTATGTCTGTTCTTGAGTATTCCCTCCTGCGATTACATAGAAGACCCTGACGGCAACAACCAACCGCCTCCCGTACCCTGCTCGGACACCCCAAGCTTTACACCGCGCATTGACCCGGTACGCAAAGTTTTGCTGGAAGACTACACCGGCCACCGCTGCGGAAACTGCCCCAACGCCGGAACAATCCTAAAAGACCTCATCAGTGCCAACCCCGACCAAGTCGTTGGATTGGCCATCCATGCCCAAAACGCAGGTTATTTTACCGCCCCAAAAAACGACGGCGATAAATTCCGCCACGATTTCCGCAACGAAGTCAGCAATACCCTCGATGCAGAATTCCAAATCGCCGCCACCGGATTGCCTAAAGGCATGGTGAACCGAAAGGCCTTTAATGGCACAAAAGCCCTGCCTCCCAGCACCTGGAACCAAGCGGTCAATACCGAGCTTGCCCTTGATATACAAGCCGACGTTCAACTTGCAGCCGAGTGGAACGAAACCGACAGAAGCCTTTGCGTATTTGCCTTTGTTGAAAGCCGCAGCAGCAATTTGCCAACCAATCTTAAACTTGCGGTATATCTGGCCGAGCATAAATTCGTCAATTGGCAAGCCGACTACTCCGTCCCCGGAGAAGAAATCGAAAACTACGAACACAACCACATCCTGCGCACCGCCATTGGCCCCATTTGGGGACGCCAAGTACTCGCCAACAACAGCTCCAACGGCAGCAATGAAATTCAGGTCTTCAGCGCCAACCTAAGCGGACAAACTTGGGACATGAGCAACTGTAGCCTAGTCGCTGTCCTGTACGACGACCAAAGCATGGAAGTAATTCAGGCAGAAGAAGTTCAGGTGATTCCTTAAGTTTTTTTGGGCGCCTTTTCCTGCTGTCAGGCTACAAGCTACTGCGCCCGGCCTCTAAGCACTACGCCGTACGGGGTCTTTTCCGCTAGACCGGAAAAGCCTCCGCCTGGCTTGTGCTTAGGGCCGCCCACAGCAGCTGTTTCGCACTTCCATCAGGGGCGCTTTAAGCTCCGAAAAGGCTTGGCCCTTCCAAAACATACAGACTCTAAAAAGCAATTTCCTTATTTGTAGCAGAGTTCCTCTATTTTTGTAGCCATGGACCGAAGTGCCCTTTACAAACAATTGCTCAAACAAGCTACCGCCTTAGTAGAGGACGAACCGGACTTCCTAGCCTCCGCAGCCAACCTTTGCGCCCTATTGCATGAAGGCTTAGGCAACTGGTGGACAGGATTTTACTTTGTAAAAGACGAGCAATTGGTGCTGGGTCCCTTTCAAGGCCCCGTGGCTTGCACGCGCATTGCCAAAGGCAAGGGCGTTTGCGGTAAAGCCTGGGAAAATGCCCAAACCTTGGTAGTAGAAGATGTGCATAGCTTTCCCGGACACATTGCTTGTAGCCCGGCCTCCAACTCAGAAATTGTGGTGCCGCTTAGCTTGAATGGGCAAGTAATCGGAGTATTGGATTTGGATTCCACCGATTTTAGGTACTACTCAGCTGTGGACGCAAAATACCTGCCCCGCTTTTTGGAACTCCTTGCCCCAAAATGGAAACAAGCCCCATGAGCAAGTCCTTTGCCTCCTTTTTATTCCTCCTGGGACTGCTGGCCTCTTGCGCAAATCCGGTAGCTCCCACAGGTGGAGACAAAGATACCGAAGCTCCATTCCTAACTTACGCCGAACCGGACACCTTTGCCACACAAGTAAACCAAACCAGCATTCGAATTGGCTTCAACGAATGGGTAGAGCTTCAAAACCCTAGCCGCGAGATTCTAATTTCCCCGCCCCAAAAAAACGCTCCCGAAGTAAAAATAAAAGGAAAAGGCATTGAACTCACCCTAAAAGACAGCCTCATCCCCAATACCACCTACATCATTCAGTTTGGTAACGCCATTGTAGACTTTACGGAAGCCAATCCGGCAAGCGGCCTGAGCTATGTTTTTAGCACAGGCCCGGAATTAGACTCAGGCTACATAGAAATGTTGTTGTTGGATGCCTACACCAAAGCTCCTATAGCTAAGGCGGCCTTACTGGCCTTTAAATCAGGCGCAGACAGCCTCCCTTACAAGGAAAAACCGGACTTTGTTGCCTTTTCAAACGAAAAAGGCATCGCTCGCCTACCTTACTTGGCCGACTTAAAGCTGTTTTTGTATGGACTCAAAGAACCGGCTACCGATTATCTATATCGACCCGGTGGTGCAGAACAAATCGGCTTTTTTCCGGAGGCGGTTCCCAGCTTGCCGGGCTACAAAGACACCCTTCTTTTGTTTTTTGAAACTCCCGAAAACACCCAAATTTCCAACCAGAGCGAAGCCTATCCCGGAAAAGTGTTTTTTCGATTCAATAAGCCCGTAGAACAACTCGAATTTCGGTGCGTTCCGGACAGCTTGAACCAAGCCGCACGCTGGGAATGGGGCAATCTCCAAAAAGACTCCCTGGTCTTTTGGCTGGGCGGCCCCAACTACCCCGACTCTCTTGTGTTTTACATAAAAGCCAACGATTTAAACGACACCTTGGTCTACTTTCCGCCCCCTTTGCCTCCGGGAAGAGGCAAACGGTTAAGCAACGACAGTCCGTACCTTTTTAAAGGAGTAAAGCCTCAAGCTAAAGCTCCTTTCGATGCTCCTTTAAGCTTGGTCTTTAACCACGGCATTAGCTCCTTGGACACCTCAAAAGTAAAGCTACTCTTAGACAGCACATCCGTTCCTTTTCAATATTCCTTTAAGGGAAGCAAATTGCTTTTAGACTATGCCGCTCTACCCAATGCCAATTACGCTTTGGTATGGAAAGACTCTGCCCTAACCGATGTATATGGACTAGGTATTAGTGCCGATTCTTTGGCATGGACAACCTTAAGCGAACGAGACTTTGTACGTCTGGAAGTACGCCTCACCGGTTTACCGGACGATGGCCCTTGGTTGTTGGAAGCCATTCCGGAGAAAAAAGAGGCCCTTCCTATTGCCTTAGAATTAAAACCCTTTGGGCTGCGCCCCGAAGCCGACAGCCTGGGCATGGAGTGGAATGCCGCACAGAAACTGCAAGCAGGCACTTACCAACTTAGGCTTATCAAAGACCAAAACAACAACCAAATTTGGGACAGCGGCACCTTAATCCCAAAGCAGCTTCCCGAACCTGTCTATTATTCCGGAAGTGCGGTAAGCTTAAAAGGAGGGTTTGACCAAATCCAACGTTGGGATTTACTAGGAAGGGATAGAAAAAAACTGCTCGAAGGAGCCGGCCGAGGTGAGGAAGAAGACCCGGAAGAATAGTAGAGGCTTAAGGTACTACGGCTACCCAGCGAAAACCAAAACGAGGATCAGGCATGCCACAGGGTAGCGATTGAAGTACTCCTGATTTTTTAAGTTCTACATCCCAATGACCGCCCATGCATTTACCTTCTTCGGAAATCATTTCGGCAACGTTCCCAATCATGTCGTACAAACCCAATCGGTTGGGTTCAAAACTTCCTACCGGAGCCATCATCAAAAAACCATCCACTTCGTACAGCAAGGCTGCTGAAGCCAAATCGCTGTATCTAAGGTTTGCAGCAAAGCGTCCGTCGGGATGTACAGGCTCCTGTCCATACCATGGGTATTCAGATTCAGGAAAGGCAGCCAAAGCCAGGCTCCACTCTTGTCGGGTAGGCAGTCTAAACCTCACCTGTTTCTCGGAGGCTTGGGGATCCGCTAAATATTGTTTGGTTAACCAAGCACAAAAGGCACGGGCAGCTTCATAACTTATACCTTCCACCGGATAATTTCGAAAATCGGGGTTTTCCCACCGCTTAGGAGCTAGGGAAAAGGCTTGGGGCATAGAGGTCAACTCCTCCACAGGTAAAAAGGCTTCGGGATTCGTTTGGTCCATCAAAAAAGCAGAATACCACTCCCAGCTTTGCTCATAGCGACACACAAAAACAGAGTCGTTTATGCGCAGCCACCTTTCCTCTACGCGCTTGGCAAGCCCTTGGCCAAAAACATTAAAATGAAAAAAAACACTTAGAATAAAGCAAAGATTCCCTATTTTCATACAGCAAATTAGCATTATTCTAAACAGCTTACCAATTTAACTATCCATGTCAGATTTTCCTAGCATCTTTCAACCCGCTACCGTAGACCAACTGAAGCAAAGAATTGCTTCTTTAAGCCCCGAAAAAAAACCCAAATGGGGCAGAATGCATGTGGCTCAAATGTTGGCTCATGTGAATGTGCAATTTCAAATGGCGGAAGGGACTTTTCCATCCCAGTCGGCACCGGTGCGGTTCGTTATGCGCTTGTTGGTAAAGCCCATAGTGGTGGGACCCAAACCCTACAAGAAAAACAGCCCTACCGCAGGAGCTTTTAAAGTGTCCGAAACCCAAGATTTTGAGGAACAAAAGCAAGCCTTGCTAAATCATTTGGACCAATTGGTGGAACGCGGAGCAGCTCATTACGAAGGTGTTGCCTCCCCTTCCTTTGGGAAAATGACGGCCAAAGAGTGGGATATTTTGTTCTACAAACACCTAGATCATCATTTGCAGCAATTTGGCGTTTAAACCTTTGGTTCCGGGCTGCGTCTAAACAGAAAAGCCCATGCGGAATCTATACCTCATTTTCTTTTTGCTGCTTGGCCTCACGGCTAAGGGCCAAGGCTATTATTATCCTCCAAATCAAGGCAATGCCTGGGACACCTTAAGTCCTCAATCGCTAAATTGGTGCAGCGATAACATTGACTCCCTGTACTTATTCTTGGAAGCCAACCAAACCAAGGCTTTTGTGCTGCTTAAGGACGGAAAAATAGTGTTGGAACGCTACTTTAATGGCTTTGAAGCCGACGATTCCTGGTACTGGGCTTCGGCAGGAAAAACCTTGTCGGCCACCTTAGTCGGATTGGCCCAAGAACAGGGCTATTTAAGCATCCAAGACAGCACCAGCGCCTATTTAGGCAGTGGTTGGACTTCCTTGACTCCTGCACAAGAAAAAGACATTACCATTTGGCATCAGCTTACCATGACCAGTGGCTTGGACGACGGAGTCCCCAATGTAGATTGTATGCAAGACAGCTGCCTGCAATACTTGGCAGCTCCCGGCCAACGATGGGCCTACCATAATGCGCCCTATACGCTGTTGGATTCTGTGGTGTATTATGCCACAGGAAGCAACATGGATCTTTGGTTTCAAAACACGCTCAAAACCCCTTTGGGCATGGACGGTGGTTTTGTGCCTCTTGGTGATGTGAATGTTTTCTTCAGCACGGCTCGGTCCATGGCACGGTTTGGTTTGTTTTTATTAAGTGAGGGAGCGTGGAATGGTACTCAGCTGATGCAAGACACCGGATATTTCCACGATATGATACGGCCATCTCAAAGTTTAAACCCTTCCTACGGCTACCTATTTTGGCTTAATGGGCAAAACGGATTTATGATTCCCCAACTTCAATTCCAGTTTCCCGGCTGGATGAACCCCAATGCACCTGCGGATATGTATGCAGGCTTGGGGAAAAATGCCCAAATGCTCAATGTAGTTCCCTCCCAAGATTTGGTCTTTGTTCGCCTGGGCGACGCGCCTACCGGTGCAGCAGGTGCGGTATCTGTAAACTTTAACGATGTCGTTTGGCAGTACATAAACCGGTTGCCTTGCACCACCGGTTTAGAAAAGCATGGCGCAACAAGCCCCCTTGCCTGGCCAAACCCCATGCAAGACCGTATTCAGGTGGCCTACCCTGAGGAAAATTATCGACTGTTGGACATGTTTGGGCGCTTGGTTATGGAGGGGAATGCTGCCGCGTTTGACCTAAGCGCTTTGCCCAAAGGAACCTACCTACTGGAATGTACGCATGCCAATGGTTATGTCCGACAAGTTATGGTAAAGTAAGTCGGGTCAGGGATTGCTTTTGGGGGCTTGGTCTTGAGCTTCTCCTGCCAAATATCGGTCAATGAGCCAATGGCCAAGATAAATCAATGGAGTTATGGCTAAAGCAATGGCTAGCTTGGTTCCATAGCTGTTAAAGGCAATTTCGAAGTATTCGGCGCGGCTTATTTTGCCGGGCACATAAAAGCCAATTCCTTGAACAATAAAGGTATCAATAAGCTGAGACACCACCGTTGACCCGGTGGCTCTAAGCCAAATGAGTCGCTTGCCGGTAAGGCGTCTTACCCTTACAAAAACCAGAACATCCAAAAACTGAGCCACCAAAAAAGCAACCAAACTTCCTGCAATAATCCATTGAGATTGCAAAAAAACGGTGGCATAATCTGCGTCTTGGACGGGTGAGAATCCAACGGCAGGAATTAAACCACCTAAAAACAAAAGCAAAAAGGTGTATAAAATAAACCCGGCGGTGAGCATGGTAATTTTGCGCACACCTCGGTAACCATAGTATTCATTAATCAGGTCGGTGGTAAGAAAAACAATGGGCCATGGCAAAATACCAATGCTTAAAGGCCAAGGGCCGAAACTTTGACCAAGCCAATCTAACGCGGGAATTTGGATGAGTTTTCCCCCAATCATTTCGGCCACAAGGGCATTGGTGAGAAAAAAGCCACTCAACACAAAAAATACCCGATCCTTCCTACCGGCAAACATGCTACTAAAGTAAGGTTTGCAAGGCTACCAACCTACGGAGCCATTGCATGGCTAAGGTAGAGCCAAGGCTCGGAGCATGATTTCCGCCCCGGGGCGAGCCGATAGCCGTAGGAAAGGGCGGCTTGCTGCGGCTTGGCGGGCGGAGGCTCCCCGAATCATCGGGGAGACCCCGCAGCGCCTAGCCGCAGCTAGCCGGCCTGACTACGCTAAAGGGGAGCACCGGAAAAGGCGGCCAAAAAAGACCTGATAAAAATCATGGGAAATGCGAAACAAGCTTTCTAATTTGCAGAAAATCAAACTAATGGAAGTGTTTTATTTTACGGGCAGCGGCAATAGTCGATGCATGGCTGAGTTTGCTGCTCAAGCGCTGGATGTTGAGGCTAAGGCCCTTGAGCTTTGGCCCAAAAGTACCGGCATTCTGTTTCTTATTTCGCTCTTTGGTCGGGGCTCCGGCACCAAAGCGGCCAAGGCCATGGTTCGGCCGGGGGAGCCTGTGCTGCTCTTTGGTCCGGTGTGGGGTGGCCTGCTGATTGCGCCGCTCCGTGGGGTTTTGTCCTTGTGCCGCAAACGTAAGGCGCCCGTGGTTTTGGTGCTGTCCTGCGGAAGTCCGGACGAAAAGCGCTACAGCAAATGGGGCTACCAAAAGGTGTTGGATGCCGCTAAAAAGGTGGCCGGGGAATGGCTCTTTTGGGCCACTGCAGTTCCGGTGAGCTTAGGTTTGGATCCCATGCCGGAAGATAAAGAGTTAATGCACTATCGTTTGGAAGAAAAAGGCCTCAGCAAGGCGCAAAAAGAGCGGATAATGGAAAGTGTGCACCGCCTGCGTCAAACAAAAAGTGCGGCGATCAGTGAACCCTAACTGGGGCTCGAAGGTTAGCTATGCATGACCACGACAGCATTGAAGCAAGCGCTAAGAACCCATCGCTTGTACCCCAGGCTCAACCATCCCGAAGCTTTGAGGCATTTTATGGAGCACCACGTATATGCGGTGTGGGATTTTATGTCTTTGGTAAAAAAGCTTCAAATGGAGCTTACCTGCGTGCAGGTTCCCTGGGTGCCCGTGGGTCAGGCCGAAGCCCGACATTTAATCAATGAAATTGTGGCCGGGGAAGAGGCTGATGTGTTGCCGGATGGGCGCTATTTGAGTCATTTTGAAATGTATGTAGAGGCCATGCAACAATGTGGTGCGGAGGTTTCGTCCGTTTTGGCTTTGGTATCCGCAGCTCAGGCCAAGGGTTCTTTGCCCGGCGGCGTAGAGGTGCCGCAGGCGGCTAGGGAGTTTATGGAATATAGCTTTGGTTTGATTGAACATGGAGGCTTGCATGAAGTGGCCGCCGCCTTTACCATAGGGAGAGAAGATTTGATTCCGGACATGTTTCAAGGCATGGTAGAAACCATGAACGAAGCCGAAAAGGGAAAGTGGAGCTTGTATTTGTACTATTTGGA
Organism: Bacteroidia bacterium; assembly: GCA_030427255.1. Taxonomy (GTDB): domain Bacteria; phylum Bacteroidota; class Bacteroidia; order CAIKAF01; family CAIKAF01; genus CAIKAF01. The sequence goes on from JAUHWY010000029.1 coordinate 15,779, forward strand.
GCGGCACATAGAAGTGGACGGTGGTCAACATGCCGATATGGCCAAACGCTTGGTAGCAACCCTTTGCGGTGGAGACCCGAACAAGGAAAAGGAAGCCTTGGAGGCCGGGCGAGCAGCATTAATGGCGCGTCTTAAGCTTTGGGATGCTATAGAGCAAAGCCTTCCGGTGCTTGAGTCTATTTAAGCAGGAAAAGCAGCTAAGCCTAGAAGGGAAAACAGAAACTTAAGTATCTTTCCGTATGGAAATCCCGCTGCTGAAAGAAGCCGTAACCATACTGGGCCTCTCTGTATTGGTCATTTATTTGTTTCAAAAGCTCAAGTTGCCCACCATTTTGGGCTTCTTGGCTACCGGCATCATATTTGGGCCTTCCGGATTTGGCTTGGCCTCGGCCTCTCATGAGATTGAGATGCTTAGCGAAATTGGCGTGGTGCTTTTGCTGTTTATTATTGGTTTGGAGTTTTCGCTAAACGATTTAATGAAGCTACGCAAAGCGGTGTTGGGCGGCGGCTCGGGGCAGGTATTGCTTACCATTGCTTCCATGGGTGGGGTGGCCTTGCTTTGGGGCCTAGGCACCGAGTCGGCGGTGTTCATTGGCTTTTTATTCAGCTTAAGCAGCACGGCCATTGTATTGAAACTGATTCAAGAACGGGGAGAGATTCGCACACCGTATGGAAGGATGGCATTGGGCATTTTAATCTTTCAGGACATTATTGTGGTACCCATGATGCTGGTAACACCCATATTGGCAGGAGCGGGAGAGGGCAACCCATGGGTGCAACTGGGCATATTGCTGGTGAAGTTTTTGGTGGTTGGGCTATGTTTGGTTTTAGGCACAAAGTATGCCGTTCCTTTTTTGTTGCGAGAAATTGCCCGTACGCGAAGCCGAGAGTTGTTTTTATTGTCGGTGGTGGTCATATGCTTTGCCGTGGCCTTTGGCACCTCCAGCCTGGGTTTAAGCTTGGCCTTAGGCGCCTTTTTGGCGGGCTTAACTATTTCCGGATCACCTTACAGCCATCAGGCCACCAGTTTAATTATACCCTTTCGGGAGCTGTTTACCAGCTTCTTTTTTGTTTCGGTGGGCATGCTGTTGGAGCTCGATTTTTTTGTACACCATGTGCTTGAGGTATTGGGCTTAACCTTACTGGTAATGTTGGTGAAATTCGGTCTTATTACGGCTGTGGTTCGGCTTTTGGGCTATCCTTTAAAGGTGGCCTTGAATACGGGTTTTGCCTTATTTCAAGTAGGGGAATTTGCCTTTATACTTTCCAGAACGGGACAGGATTATGCTTTGATTGGCGGGGTAGAGTACCAATACTTTTTGAATGTTTCGGTGTTTACCATGGCTTTAACGCCATTTGCCATAATGGCAGCTCCCGGAATCATTAAAAAGCTGGTGCCGGAAAAAGCACCGGATTTGCCGGAACCTTCGGAGGAGGAAGAGGAGTTAAAGGACCATTTAATCATAATTGGCTATGGGTTAAATGGACAGCAAATGGCCAAGGTGGCCAAAAAAGCCGGCATTCGCTATGTAGTAGCCGATTTAAACCCGGAGAGCATCCGAAAAGCGCAGGCAGAAGGAGAACCGGCCTATTATGGCGATGCCACCCAGGCCTTTATTTTGGAGCACTTAAGAGTATACAAAGCCAGGGTTGCTGTGGTTGCTGTCTCCTACGAACATGCCACCGAAAGCATTGTGGCGCAAATACGAGAGATTTGCAATACCGTACATATCATTGTACGGTGCAAAAGTTTGAAGCAAGCCGAAAGGTTGCGTAGCCTTGGAGCAGGCGATGTGGTGGCAGAAGAAGTAGAAAGCAGCGTAGAAATTTCCGTTCGCTCTTTGGCCCAATACTTGGTTCCACCCGACTTGATTCGAAACTATGCCGACATGGTTCGGTCGGATTCGGACCGAAGAATCAGGCCCTTATTTGGACGAGAAGCCGGATTGATTGGTCATTTCCCGAACGTAAAGATTGGCAGCTTAAAGCTGGATTTGGATCCGCATCAGCTCACCGGACACAGTTTGGGCAGTTCGAATATTCGGGAGCGGCTTGAAGTAACGGTATTGGGCTATTGGCGCGAGAGCATCTGGCATGCCCACCCACCGGCATCTTATGTGCCGGAAAGAGGAGATATTCTTTTGGTTTTTGGCAACAGCGAACGGGTAAATGCCCTTTTGGAAAGCGAAAGGGGCTTATAATACCACGAAAGAAATCAGGCATTTGAGCTCTAAAAAATAGGCTTTGGAACAGTTGGGGTAAATAACCGTGGTTTGCGGTAATTTTATTCCAGATTAATGAAGCCTAGGGAAGTCTGGGCACTAGGGCATGGGCCATAGATGCTTTGCGTGTTCAAGCGTTTTGGTGTGCCCCAAGCGTCAGGAGCACACATGCCGACTCAATCTCGCTAACCAAAGCCTTGGCACGAAAAAAGGCACCCACAAAGTGAAAGACTCTCGAATGGCGGCACTTACTGCAAGCCATCGGTGTAACTGAAACGCAGCGCCTGAGGTTCCTTTGAGGTTTAATAACCCTGACTCAAAGCTGCTGACTTCAACGTCAGAACGAAGCGTCAGGGCAGGATGGCTGCCGGAATAACGACGCGTCAAGAATCTAGGCATGTACCCACAAGCGCTAAAAAAAACCATAGCAAAAGTCCGCAAATACTATTTGGGTCAGCAAAGTCTCCCTTGTGTAAACAATCTTGAAAAAAAGGGGGAGGAGGAGAAGAAGTGAGAGGAAAAATGATTGGATTAAACTACACCGGTGTTAAAGAATAAGGACTAGAAATGGTGCCTTAACCGACGCACATAATAAGTGAACCCGAAACCCCTAGGCGGGATTTCGGGTATGCACTTAATCTATCCACCAAGTGGTGAATTAGAACCCAAGTAAGACATGGCAAAGCTAAATATGAAAGCTTAAAATTTGGCGAACTTGACCCCTCCAAATAGCCCTAAAAGGCATCCTAAAATTTGGCTTTCTAAAATTAAAGAGAATTAATTAAAGTAAGAAAAAGCTCAAATATCAATAAAATAAGTCATATTTCCATTTTTTGGACATTTTACCGGATTCTGTTTAATAAAAAATGGAGTTTTAAATTAGCCATTTAGGCTAAACCTTCTGGGCCCTAGGGTTGTAGTTTTGGAAACAAAGTAAACTAAATGAAAACTCGTGCATCAGGTTTAACATTACCTCATATTGAAACCCAAATTGCCTTAGGCAACGAAGTATTTCTAATGAGTATAACAACAGGGGGCGAAGAGCTCAGTTCATCGGACATCCCTAAAGGTGAGCGGTATGCTTTTGCAGCTTTAGTATATCAAATACCAGGAGCGCACTCCAGTTATCCGAACATTTCAGTGCTCAAAACCTCCGAAGAATCTAAAGGCAATATCCCTAACTCCGGAAGAATTTTTATTATTTATTGCAAAAGCAATTGGCTTCAAAGCCAAGCCAAGATCCACCTGGAAGACCCGGAGGCGTGCTGTCCCACAACCGATCACTTCCATAGCTTCTTGCACTTAAGGATTCAGAACCTGGAATTAATTGAGGAAATCAAGCGATTGGAGATGCTGGAAAGTGTGCATGAAGTTTCCGAAATTGAATGGGCCTATTTTACCTTTTTGGTTAGCCGTTCCTTTTTCAAAAAGCAGTGGAGCCTTATTCAAAATAAACCGGCCAAGAGTTACCGGGCAGAGATGATACGGAATGCCATTAAATACATGGAAATGCATTTGGAAGGCCATCCATTAAGCGTCCAAGATATTGCTACACACTGCAACGTAAGCCCATCCAAATTAAAAACAATCTTCAAAACTGAAACCAACGACTCGGTCTACAGGTACTACTTAAACTTGCGCTTAGACCATGCCGCCGATTTGTTGGCAACTACCAGCCTAAATGTTTCAGAAGTAGCTTACAAAATTGGGTACAGTCACATTGGCAAGTTCTCTAAGATGTTTAAGGAGCGCCATGGAACTTTACCCTCTCGGCATGTACGGGATGCCCAAGTTGCCGGATAATCAAAATAAAACCCAAAAAAAAGGCCGCTTTAAAAGCGGCCTTTTTTTTAGTCTTCGGCAAGTTCAAAGCGCCGCAGCTGCTCTCGAAGGAAGTGTACCTCCTCTTTAAGCTGAGCGATTTGATCTTGGTACAGTTTTTCAATCTTGGCTACGTAGGCCTGATCGCCCAAAGGCTCCGGAGAAATCAACTCTCCGCTTTCGTCATGGATTCCCAAGATAAACTCAGGAGTAGTGCCAAGAATTTCAGCCAACTCCTGCAGCCTGTCAAGGGTTACATTTACTTCGTCGCGTTCAATACGCGAATAACCTGCAACACTCATGTCGAGTTTGAGGGCAATGTGTTCTTGAGTGAAGCGCTGCTCCTTTCTCAATCGCTTAATTTCGGATCCGATTTTTAGTCTCATCAATTCTGCTGTTGGGTGAACAATATGTTCAAAGGTAAAAAAATCAACGGAAAACGTTTAACTATACTCAAGCTTTTTACCCCGAATTCTTTATTAGTCAAACCCTATCCTATGACAACCCAACCCAAAGAGACAAAAAATACAGAAAATAAAAAGATAGCCACCCTCATGAAAGTAGCGAAAACAAAGACTTTTGGAGGGGGCAAATGCAACCACAGACAAAAAAGAATTCAAAATAAGCCCAAAAAGATAATTCTATTCACCCATATAGCCATTCCGAAAAACCGCCAAGCCATGTAACCCTCAATACTTATCCTACAAAAAGCTCAAAAACCTGCAGAATTAAAGACTTTTGATTGCAAGTGCAAAATTCACCGGAAGAATGTTTAGGCCATTTTCTATTTTTTGGAACAAAACCTATTTCTTTGTTTAACGTTAAAATACGTGTAGAACCCATCCGCAAGATAAATTCTTATCAACCGGATTTATTTATTGGCGAACGAAAATCTATTTATGGCTGCTTTAAGTCCATCAAACTTCCCTATTGATTCAAACTCCTTGGAGTCTGTAGTCAAAGAGCTGGATATTCATATTGAACCGGGCATTCAAATGCTTTGCTTACGCATTCCAACCAAAGAATGCCAAATCAACCAATTGCCTATCCCCAAAAGTGCCGAATGCCTCATTGCAGTGCACAGCCAAGAACAAGGTACCGGCTGTTGCTCCTTGGATAAAGTGGCCTTATCTGCACTCCATCTGGAGGGCTCTACTAAAAAAAGTTTGCGCCTGTTTTTCCCCGGAAAACGGGTGTTCGTTTTTCTGTTGTCCAAAAAATGGCTAATGCACCATGGCGACAACCTGCCCTACTCCGCCCCCCATGACCAAATGCAAGCCCTGCATGAGGTGCTTGTCCTAAACATGAGCTTTCAAGAAGAAACCACCCGGCTTTTGCATCATAAAGCCCTGCAAAAAGTAAGTCATTTGGAGTGGAATTACTTTACCTTTCAAACCCTCAAAGCCTTTTTTCACATTCAAGATGGCATTGCCCGCAGCGGTCGACCCAAAACCAGCAGCGAAGATTTGACCCGTGCTGCGGTGCGGTTTATGGAACAACACATCGAAGGCTCCATCCTTTCCATCAACCAAATTGCCGACCACTGTGGCGTTAGCCCCTCCAAGCTCAAAACCTTATTTAAGGCTACAACTTCGCAATCCGTATACCGCTACTATCTGGATTTGCGCTTAGATCATGCCGCTGAGCTACTCCAAACCACCGGACTCAATGTTTCCGAAGTGGCTTTTCGTATTGGCTATGCCAACATCAGCAAGTTTTCTAAAATGTTTAAGGAGCGGCACGGCAGACTCCCTTCCGAGCTGAGGCAAATTGCCTCCTAAGCCTTGGTGCATTACCCGGCCTTAGGCCAGGTCTATATCAAACTGAACCAGGTTCACAAACTCCTTGATGCGCGCATCCAACTCTTCTTGACGCAGGTCGGTTACCCGTTCAATTCCGAATTTTTCTACGCAAAAGCTGGCAATGGCCGATCCATAAATTACGGCACGCTTCATGTTCTCAAAGCTCAAGTCGCCCGTTGCGGCCAAATACCCAATAAACCCGCCTGCAAAGCTATCGCCGGCACCGGTAGGATCGAATACTTCTTCTAAGGGCAGTGCCGGAGCATAAAAAACTTCCTTGCCATGAAAGAGCAGCGCACCATTCTCTCCTTTCTTAATCACCAAATATTTAGGCCCCATGGTAAGAATCTTCTGGGCAGCCACCACCAAGCTGTATTCGCCGGTCAATTGACGGGCTTCTTCGTCGTTAATGGTAAGTACATCTACCAGTTTAATGGTTTCAATGAGCTCATCCCAGGCCGTGTCCATCCAAAAGTTCATGGTATCCATTACCGTAAGCTTTGGACGCTTGTTCATTTGATTCAACACGCTTTTTTGCACGGCCGGAACCAAATTGCCCAGCATCAAATAGTCGAGCTCTTTTAAGGAGTCGGGAAGCACAGGGTTAAAGTCGGCAAGCACGTTAAGTTGCGTGTCCAAGGTATCTCTTGAGTTCATATCGGCGCGGTAGCGGCCATGCCAAAAGAAAGATTTCTCCCCTTGCTTTATTTCCAAGCCCTCGGTTCCAATGCCGCGACGGTGAAAGTTCTCGATGCCGCTTTGTGGAAAGTCATCTCCCACCACAGAAACCAGGTGGATGTTGTTTTTAAGAAAATAAGAGGCCGCCAAAGACACGTAAGTGGCAGCGCCGCCAATAATTTTTCCGGACTGTCCAAAAGGGGTTTCCACTTGGTCAAATGCAACGGTTCCAATAACAAGTAAGCTCATAATGCAATGTTTCTCGGGCGTCAAAGGTAGAAAAATACCTTGGCAGACCATCGCCGTCGGCTTATTCGCTGTTTAGAACCGAAGCCATGCATGTTTTGGAAGCCCAAGCGAAGCCAAGCACAAGGTCGCTCTATTGTGTTTTGGGCGGCTGAACCGGGCTGTCCGCTGTAGTCCTCGGCTCCGCCCCTAGGCGCGCTAGTCGGTACGGGGTCCCCCGAAGATTCGGGGGCCTCCGCCCGCCAAGCGCGCCTAGGGCCCGAGCCTGTGGGCTGCCGCTGCCATCCCTGCCGCAGGGTTTATGACAAAAGCCCTAGTAAACCAATCAAAAGCAAGCATGGATTTGGCATTCCACAGGGTACTCCAGCGAAGCTCAAAAGGGACTTTACTTGGTAATCTGCTTTTTGAATCTTAATTTTGCGAAATATGGTTTTTGCATATTTTGCCCCATATACCTCATGTTTTTCCGCCATTTTTTATCAGAAATTCGCGAAAAACTTAGCTTATTCCATGCAGTTTCGCCAAACGCATTTATCAAATTTTTAATAGAATTTTAATGAAAGAATCATCAATAGATGTGCAATTTGAGGTATTTGATGCCTTCCATCAAATGCCCGAAGACGAAAAGCAACAGGCCGTACAGTTTTTACACCGCCACTTGGAACGCTTTGGCGACGAGGCATCTGCCATTCGTAAGGCCATCGATTATGCCTTAAAAGACATTCCATCCTTCGGAGGGTTTGTGCTCAAAGGAAGCCTAGAAAACAAGGCCATTGGATATGTGGTTGTGAATGCCACAGGCATGGGTGGATACATTCCCGAAAACATTTTGGTATACATTGCTACCGATGCTGAATTGCGCGGCAAAGGCCTCGGAAAATCCTTACTTCAAAAAACTTTTGCCTTGGCCCACGGGGATATTGCCCTGCATGTGGAACCCGACAATCCGGCCAAACGCCTTTACGAGCGAGAAGGTTTTACCAACAAATACCTGGAAATGCGTAGAAGCCATAAGGCATGACTACCCTGGATTTTATAGTCTTTGGCATATACATGCTTTTGGTCTTGGGGGTGGGCTGGTATTTCTACCGCAAAAACACCGACGCCGACGATTATTATGTAGGTGGCCGAAACATGGGCGCCGGACACATTGGACTATCGGTAGTTGCCACAGATGTAGGCGGCGGATTTTCCATTGGCTTGGGAGGTTTGGGCTTTCTTATGGGCATGAGCGGCTCATGGATGTTATTCACCGGACTCATTGGCGCCTGGTTGAGTGCCGTTTTGCTCATTCCCAAAATTTTTAAGACCAAAAACCATAGAGCACTCAGTTCGTTTCCGGGTTTTTTAAAAAGCCATTATGGAAAACATGTGGCCTGGTATGCCGGACTAATATCCGGGATAGGTTATTTGGGCTTTACGGCCTCTCAATTTTTGGCCGGAGCCAAACTGGCTTCGGGCACTTTTCCTGAAATTGACCAAAACACCGCCCTGTTGGTCATGGGCTTGGGTGCTGTACTTTACACCGTTCTAGGCGGCATGAAAGCCGTTATTTATACCGACACCTTCCAGTGGATTATTTTAATGGGAGGGCTTATTGGGATCGGCATTCCCTTGGGATACTTGGCTGTAGGGGGTTGGGATGGCTTGCAACAACACCTTCCTGCTTCGCACTTTAGTTTGGGAAATTTGGGTTGGAAACAAGCCATCAATTGGGCTTTTACCATAATTCCCATTTGGTTTGTGGGCATGACCTTATACCAAAGAATTTTTGCCTGCAAGGACGAAAAAACAGCCAAAAAGGCCTGGTTTTTGGCAGGGCTCTTTGAATACCCCATCATGGCCTTTATGGGGGTTTTGCTGGGCATGTTTGCGCGTGCCGGGGCGGATCAAGGCATGTTTGCCGCCGACGGCTTTGCTTCTGCTGCTGCTTTGGGCGACGAAGAGGTGGCACTACCTATGTTTTTGCGCACCATTTTACCGGCAGGGTTAACCGGTCTTATGTTGTCGGCGTATTTTTCTGCCATTATGTCTACGGCCGACAGTTGCCTTATGGCTGCCTCCGGTAATTTTGTAACCGACCTTACCGGCATTGGTAAAGGTTCGGCCAAGTCGGTGATTCGTTGGAGCCAAGCCATTACCTTAATTACCGGCATTTTAGCCATTTTACTGGCCTTAACGGTAGACCAAGTACTGGATTTGATGTTGGGTTCTTATGGGATTATGGTAGCCAGCATGTTGGTTCCCGTCTTGGCCCTATTGACCGGAATAAAACTCAGCCGCAGAGGAGCCTTGAGCACCATGCTTGCCGGCGCGCTGGTGACAGGCGCCTTTATGCTTGCCGAAGGCATGGCAGACCAGGAGTTGCTTTGGGGATTTAAGCCATTGATTGCCGGCATTTTGGCCAGTATGGCGGTGGCTTTAATGGATGTAATGATGCGTCAAAACAGCAAGGCATGAGGGCTCAAGGGTGTTTAAACATGCAAAAGACAGGTTTCATTTGGGAAGGAGATCTCCGCCCCGGGGCGCGCCGATTGCCCGCAAGCCGGCGGCCCATGCAGCCCGAGCCGAGGATGCGGAACGCCAGAGAGCACCCGGAGGCCGTGGCTGCATGTGGCCGGTGGCTTGGGGACAAAAGGCAAGCACCGGAAAAGGCGGCCAAAACCCATAAAAAAACAAGCTATGGCAATTCTTGAACTCAATAGCGAAGCCCTTAAATACAATTTTAAGCAGCTGAATCAGTACTTTGGCAAGCACAACAAGCATTGGGGTGTGGTTACTAAAATGCTGTGCGGCAACTCTTTATTTTTGCAGGAGGTGCTGAATTTGGAGCCGGAAACTGTGTTTGACAGCCGGCTGAGTAATTTGGAAGCCGTGCGTAGGTTGCGGCCGGATATCCAAACGGCGTACATTAAACCCCCGCCTAAACGAAGTTTAAAAAAGCTGCTTAAAGTAGCCGATATCTCCTTCAATACCAGCGTAGAAACCATTCGGGCCATCAACGATTTAGCCGGCACGTTGGGCAAAACCCATCAGGTGGTGATTATGATTGAGATGGGCGATTTGCGCGAGGGGGTGATGCGCGAGGATTTTGTATCGTTCTATGCGTCCATTTTTGAACTGCCTCATGTAGAGGTTATTGGGATTGGAGCGAACCTAAATTGCTTAAACGGCATCATGCCTTCGCACGACAAACTTATTCAGCTGAGTTTGTATAAGGAGTTGGTAGAGGCCAAGTTTGGCAAAAAAATTCCTTGGGTTTCGGCTGGAACCTCGGTAACCCTACCCATGCTTCCTAAAAAACTGGTTCCCAAAGGAATGAATCATTTTCGGGTGGGCGAAACCTTGTTCTTTGGCGTGGATTTGTTTGAACACAAACGATTTAGAAATTTACGTGAAGACGTATTCTCCTTAAAGGCCGAAATCATTGAAATTCAAGAAAAGCCTCTTCAGCCCAGCGGTCCCCGCGGCATGAATTTACAGGGCGAGGTGGCAGAAGACCTGCCCGACGATTTTAGCCAAACCTCTACCCGAGCCTTGGTGGATATTGGCTTGTTGGACATTGATTTGGATAATATAATGCCGCGGCATGCCGACTACCGAATCGATGGTGCCAGTTCGGATATCGTGGTGCTTGACGTAGGTAGCAATCCATCACGGCTTAAGGTAGGCGATTATATAGATTTTAAGGTAAACTATATGGGTGCCCTGCGCTTGCTGAACAGCTATTATGTAGAAAAGCAAGTGAAACACCGTGAAATAAGGGTTCCGGTGAGGAATAGTCCCAATTGAGGCCATAATTCAAAGCGTAAACGTATATTCGTCTTTGGGCTAACCCACAGATGAATGATTCATGGCCTTTTTGCGCATTAAATTATTTTCCAACTTCCGACTTCGGCGCAGCTTAGGTATTCGCTGTTTGTGGATGGTTATTGGGCTTTGGATGTGCTGTTTTGCCTTGTTAAATGCCCAAAACCCGGGTTTGAGTGAAAAAGACTGGCCATCGGTAAGCTCACCGGAAGTGGAGCAGTTATCCGACTGTTTGGGTTCGGGAGAACCGCGCGCCTGCTTGGAGGAGCTGGAGGCATTAGGCAATAAAGCCTATTTAGAAAACGACAGCGCCCTAATTATCAATTATTTGTACTTCAAAGCCTCTTTTTTGAATCGGATGAACCGCTTCGAAGAAGCCATTGCGGTGCAGAAGGAAGCGGAAGCTATGGGCCCCCAACACGATGGTTTGGCCTATTTTAAAGTTTTGATTTCGTTGGGCGCCACCTATTTCGAAAGCCAAGATTATTATAAGTCCATAGACTATCTTATTCGGGCGGAAGACATTCATGATGCGCGCATTCCTGCTTTTGACAGGGCGGTTTTAATGAACTATTTGGGCATTCTGTATTATCAAGAAGGCGCCTATCAGAGTGCTTGGGAATATTTTACCAAGGCCTTGTATTTAATGCATAAAAACGAGGCGTCCATACAAGCCGCCCGTAAGTCGTCTTGGCTGCAAAACGTGTTGAGCAATATTGGCTTATGTCATCTCCGTTTGGACCGGCCCGAACTTGCACTTAAATTCTTCCATATTGCCTACCGGGAAGCCAAGGCGAATTGGAACACCGATGGCATGGGGCTGGCCATGCTCAATAAGGGGCGCGCCATTCATGCCCTCCACCCCGATTCTACGGGCTTGTATTACTACGAAAAGGCTTACGGCTTGCTGTTGGTGAACCGAAGTCCGGAATTATTGGCCAACACGGTGTCTTTGTTAATGGAAGCCCATATGGATTTGGACCAATTGAGCGGTGCTGCGCCCTATGTGGTAATGGCCCTTCAATCGCTGAACAACAACCGTAGTTTAACTTCGGTGCAGGCGGTCTATTCTGCCTTGGCACGCTATCACTTTTTGACCGGAGCCTACCGTCCTGCGTCGGAGTATTATCAAAAAGCAAATTTATTGTTGGACAGCTTGGCCCAGCTGGATTCTAAAAACCTTATGCAGCTGGAGGCTACTCGGCAAAAGCTCAGCCAGGAACGGGCCGAACGCAAATTGTTTGAGGCCCAAACAGAGAACACGAACGAAAATTACCGAACCACTATCGTTTTTTTGATCATTGCCGGAGCTATTTTATTGGTTTTGGGGGTTTTGCTCAACCGTTTGTACATGCAACAAAGGCGTACCAGCCGTCTATTAAGTACGGTGCGGATGCAAAAAGAAGAATTGGAAGAATTAAATGCGGAGCTAAACCTGACTCATGTGCACAAAAACTACCTTTTAGGGGCGGTGGCGCACGACATCCGTAACCTATTGGGCAATGTAAATCAAGTGTCGGAGCTGTTGCTCATGGATTTTGAGGGAGAAGACGAACAAAGTCGGCGCTCCAGGCATTTGTTGCACCTAATGAACCAAAGCGGTCGTTTGGGCATGCACACCATTCAGGATTTGTTGGAAGGGGTTCGTCCTGAGGGGGAAATAGATTTAGAGAAAGAGCCTCTCATGCCCGAGAACTTGGTGCAAGAGGTGGTGGATTTGTTGAGTTTGCGCGCTGAACGTAAGCAAGTAAGCATACATACCCATATTGAATTTAACCGCAGTTTTTTGGGAGACCCGGACAAGCTGAAGCGGGCCTTGCTGAATGTGTTGGACAATGCCATTAAGTTTAGTCCAAGCCGTGCAGAAATTCATCTTTGGGTAGAAAAGGAGGGTGATTTCTTAAGTATAAAGGTACAGGACCAAGGCATAGGGTTCAAAGACGACAGCAAGCCCAATCTAATCCAACCCTTTAGTGTGGAAGGGCGCAAAGGCACGGCAGGAGAAACGACCACGGGATTAGGCTTGTATATAGTTCACAAGCTCATAAGTGCGCATGGAGGAAGCTTAAGCATCGAAAATCGTCCGGATGGAGGTGCAGAGGTAAAGGTGCGTATTCCTATTGGGGATCGTTAATTGGCCGGGACTAGTCTTGGGGTAGGAGCACGTCTTTACAGTCATTGGATGGGCAGGGAAACGGAAATTGTTGTATTTTAGGGAGTAAGCAGGAGCGTTTGAGGGGGAATAAAATGCATTTGGTTTTTGAAACCTCAGAAATTTGCCATGAGGGTGGGCGCGGAGTGCTGCAAGGTGTAGAGGGCAATTTCAGTAACCCTTTACACACTTTTTTAGACACTACCCCAAAAGTCACGTCCATGGTCACCGTATGGGTCTCATCGGTCGGATAAAAAGTGAACATCGCCCCGTTGGTGCAATACTTGGAGTTCACCGCCAACCAATGGTTGCTCGTGCCGGATTCCTGCTCCCGCTCCACCAACACATCGGCCGTACACCAAGTGGTCTGCCAGTCGTCCCATTTACTCTGCGCCGAGGTTCCTGACGCCGCATGCCGGAGCTGAGGCCAACAAATGCGGGTCAGGACTTGAAAGCCACAACACAAGGACTCCCCGGTAGCAGATTCAAAATCAGCGCTGTGCACCTGGGTGGTGGTGGTCACCTGTTGATTTACGTATTCGGAGTCGAAGGTACGTCCGGGTAGGGGCGCGCCGAAGGACGGTATGGTCGAGCGAAACGAAATCACACCCTAAGTTAAGGATTTCTACCAAAATTAGAAAAGGAAGGTGGTTTTTTGGGCCCTCGCCCGTAGGAAAATTAAGCTCCGTATCCGGCCCTTTTTATTCGGTCAGCTGCCCTGTAGCCTAGCGCTGGCGGGGCTGCGGTGGCTTACCCGAAAAACGGAACCGCCTCCTCGCCCACGCCAGCGCAAAGGCTACACGGCACCGGGCCCTCATTTTTGGGCCGGAGGCCATTCTTTGGAGCACATTTAACTTAAGCTTACTTTTAAAAAAGACCTTAAACGTTTACAAGCGTTTAATAAACGACTGTGCTTTTGAAAACTCCGAAATTTGCCATGAGGGTGGGCACGGAGTGCCGCACAGATAATAAAATCCCAAAATCATTGGTTGTTATGCTAAAACATCTAAAAACTTATATTGGAACGATTCAATAGAATAAAAAAACTACAAAGAATGGCCTCCCGGCCCTAAGGGAGGACCCGCCGCAGCCGCTGCTTAGGTTTGGAGAGGCCGAGGAGGCGAATGGAAGTAGCCCCCGCAGGCCCTCCAAACCAAGTAGGGGCAAGGTTGGCCGGAACAAGGGCCGGCTAAAATTTATGATGCAACTACGGAGGAAAGGCCCAAAAATGATGGATTGGAGATTTCTAGTTATTTGCTCTAAAAAATGAGCTATTTTCCTTTTACACAAATTTTGAGACGGTATCAAAGCCTTTTGGTCGTAAGGCTTTTGTTCTGTTTAGCTCATTTTCTTCTTTACCTTTTGTTCCTAAAAATTAACCAAACAACAAACCAAATAGAAACTAGTAAGAATAACTGATGGGGCATTTTCCAAATATCGAAGCTGGAAAAAATGATACTTCGCTCTGTTGAGCGCAAAAATACAAGTAGAAAGAATGCAAGGTATAAAAAGTGAACGGTTCGATTCTCTAATCCCTTCAAAAGCAAAAAGAGTAGGAGTATCACTCCTAAGAATACCTCAGTAATATACAGTATAAGGCTTTTAGGATACTCAAAACCAGAGTAGAAACAATTTCCAAAGGACATTTCTTCGATGGCTAAACAAAAAAAATTGTTTACAAAAGTGAAAAGTATAATGCTAGTTAGCATTGCAATTTTCATAGGCTTTCTGACGTTCATTAATTAGATAAATTTCAATTTACTCTTCAAAAAGCCCCTCTGTTATATCAAAACCATAGTCTTTTATAGGTGTAACCCCATCATCCTCCAAAAGCTTTACACCATTATATTCCGTTCGAACCTCGCTAATGCCATGCTCCTTTCGAATCATGTTGGTGTAAATCAATGCACGTGTAGGCTTCCCCTAAACTGGACATGTTGAAAATAAAAAAAATAGTTGAGACCTTGGCAGTGTCAGTATTGAAGCGGAAGTGAGCTCTGCTGGAGAGCAACTCACCAGGAATAAATACTGGCCACGA
>JAUHWY010000030.1 GCA_030427255.1 Bacteroidia bacterium
AACGGGGGTGCCGGATTCCCATTCGTTGAGAATCTTTACAATTTGAGTTGGGGAAAACTTGCTCTTTTTCATAGACAGTCAAATTTAATTCTTGTTTTGGACTGTCCGGTTTTGGGGGAAGCTTACACCCTTAGCAAGAGCTGAGGCTTTGCGAAAACTAGAAAATAAGCGGTTACAATCTTGGCGGGAATGTATGGGTGTTCGGCAAGGTCTTGCACTCTGGATTGGCCTGTTCTACTAAGAATATAGAACAATGGGCCGCAAACAGACAAAGATGGTGTAGCTTTCCTTGGTAAACGTTTACAAGCGTTTAATAAACGACTGTGCTTTTAAAAACTCCGAAATTTGCCATGAGGGTGGGCACGGAGGGCTAAAAGGTTTTTGGCGGCATTTTCAGGAACCCTTTACACACTTTTTTTGACACTACCCTGCTGTCGCGATGAAAAATAAAGCAAGGCCTTTTGAAAAAATATGTAGTTTCCCGTATGCTTACGTTTATTCTTTCTCCCTCATAAGTAGCCTATACTCTTTCGCAGTATCAAAATTCGTCATAAGAAATAGTAAATCAAAGAGATTTTTAGATGTCAATTTAATGGTGAAAATACTATCCTTAAATAAAAAGCTGTTGTTATTACATCCAATGCTAGTATAGTACCCCTCTGGAACATTGTACTCATAAAAAGACTTTCTTACTGACTCCAAAATCTCTTTTTGATGAACGCTTAACACAAAAGCAGTATCAATTATTAGGGTGTCGTATAACAAAGACTTAAAAGTTGCCATTACATTTGTACCTTCTAAGCAGAATACAGCATCTTGGGTGAAATAACTTATATCACGAACCTCAAATATTGACCTGTATTCGTAAAGCGTATCGCAATTCAAAGAGTAGTCCTCAGAAAGTGTATAGAGCGATTCCGTTGAATTACAGCTTAAATGAAATAAGATTATTGCAATAGTCATATAATAATAACACATTGAACTAATCATTCCTTTGAGGTGTTCCATTCTTTAGGCGATTTAAAATATCTCCCTTATAATGCTTAAGTCTATCTGGCTCAACATTTACAGGGTCAGGGCTGTTTTCATGTTCCTTATCTACCTCTCTAAGTGGTCGATTTGCAACGCTTCTAACTAAATTGTCAAATTCAATCACCTTTTCCTGTTGAGAATTTCTTTGGAAAAGTACATGACCTATTCCGTGAAAAGTTACCAAAAACCGTGATTCTCTGGTACCGGAAGTTACAATTCTGTCAACAACAAAAATGGTGTTCTGATTTACATTGTCATAACCCCAAATGTTGGCATCCCAAACAGTTACAGTTCCTTCCCCTCCTTGCCATTTTATATCTATATTTTGAGGAATCCCATTTCTGGTATATCTTTTACCTGTCTCAGGGTTATATCCATAAGGAGCACTTTCAGCTAAATAAATAATCTTAGTAACCTCTTCAGACGTAATCATCCGCAATATATTTAAATTAATTCGATCTTCCTTAGTAAGCTCAATTGATGCACCTGCGAATACAGAAGCGGCAGCTTTTGCTGCTAAATACCCTGTTTGGAATTTTACCTCATCATTCTCATCAAAGTAAAGAGTGCTTTCGAATGCCCCCTTCCCAAATAAATTATTATAATCTGTGATAAAAGATGCTTGTTTATTACAGGCTACACGTAAAGTGTCTCCACCCGGATCCACAAAATAAATAGGATTCAAACCAAAAGCAGAGTATGGAGAAGTATTCGGGTACTTTGCCGCTCTTGGGTCTACAGCACCCCACCTAGCGATACGTGGGTCGTAAACCCGAGCGTCAAATCCATACGCATTCCCCTCCCCACTCACCTCATTATCCTTCTCCTGCCCATTAAACCCATACCGATACCCCGCCTTCACCAAAACCGGCTGTGTGCTGGTGCTTTGGTAGCTAATATTCACATTGTCCAAATAAAAGGTCTCCACCGTGGAGGCGCAGGAGTTTTTGCGGACCATGATCATGACTTCGCAGCCGCTGGCGGAGGGGTTTGGGCGCATAGTCCCGGATTTAACGGGCGGACCTTGGCCCTGGGAACTGGAATGTATGGAGGTTCCGGCTGAACGCATACTCTAAGTTAATAAACTCTACCAAAATTAGAAAGCAATGGGCCGCAAACAGACAAAGATTGTGGGGGGCTCATTGGTAAACGTTTATAAGCGTTTAATAAACGACTGTGCTTTTAAAAACTCCGAAATTTGCCATGAGGGTGGGCACGGAGTGCCGCACAGGATAAAAGCGCTAATTACATTCAGTTCTTTTGGAGAGAAATCAGGCGCAAAACTCCGCAAGAACAGCTCTATAGATGCCCCCCGGATTTAGATGTTTTCTTTTAATTTTAGGGGAGCAGTTTCTTTGTTGGCTACTGAGGTGGTGTTTGGTTTACACACTTTCTTGAGACTGTAACAAAGAGAGCAACGTTATTATTAAGTAATCGGTTCCCTTAAACAATTTTCGAGTAAAACATCTACGAGATCTTCAATCACTTCAAAAAAGGTTATTTCTTCAATGAATGAAGCAGTTATTACGTTAAAAATATTTGGATTTAACAGCTTTATCCATTCCTGAAGATAGTCCTTGCCTTTTAAAAAGTATAGACAAAAAGCTAGAATCTGGGCTTTATAATCAATGCGAAGTCTTATTGAGTCAAAATTTCTGATAAGTAGTAATGCGTTCTCTTTTAATAGGATTCTAATACTTTCTTTATTCCCGTCTTTATAAAAGCTACAAAACTGGCAGAAGCTAAAAACAACCCTTTCGGAGTCCAATAAGGTTTCTTTAATTGGACTAAAAAGATCAGTGCACTCTTGGTATCTATACAAGCTTGAAAGCATTAATGCAATTGTATATCTAGACCTTTGGTTTGATAAATAATCGAAGTCGGGACATTTTTTGTAGATATACTTATAAGCTGAGTCTAAATACAAATGGTTTCCCAACTCTACGGCCGTCCTATGTAATTTAGTGATATCATTAACTGGATCCGAAGAAGGACAGCTATTTTTCTTCAAACTACAAGAAGTCTGAGTGAAAAACATGAAAACAACTGAAGAGAGAAAAGTCCAAAACGAGTTCACTGAATACGAATACCTCATTGTATATTGAATGTTTATTCATTTCCATTTGGGATTTCGCGCATTAACGGCCTGTGTAAATGCAGCTCTACCTTTTGAGAGATTGACGCTTTTGGGTTTGTCAATATGAGCCCACCTAAGCCAAACTCTCTCACTCCTTTAAAACCAGTTTCAAACTCGACAGGAAAAGTCATAACATCAATTTCGGAAAACCTATAGAGATATTCGAGTTCAAATGCAGTTATAGTAGTGAGAAATTGTTCTTTAGTTGAATGATATTCACCAATTACAGCTTGTGCCCTAGGATATCTGTCCTTCCATGTTATAGTGGGGATTTCGCTTCCTGAAATCTTTAAAGAAATGTTTTCTCCAAAATTAAAGTTGCTAGCGAGTGGATGACTCTCTAAGCTCCCAGGCAGGTCTGCACCGGCAAAAAAATCAATATTAAAACCTAAAAACTTTTTGGAAAAAGTATATGGATCAATATAAATACCCGGTGTAATTACACAGGAAAGGGTTACATCAACGCGACCATTATAGGTGCCGAAACCCGTTGAAGTTGGATTCTGGTAGTCATCGAAGCCAAAAGAATGCATCCGCCAAGTCTGGTCTCTGAATCCCCCGTTTGGAAAGAAAAAGTCCACCAATGCCTTATCATCTTTGCCAATGTAAGTATAGCCCTCTGGTGTATTTTCTTTTGAAGTCACTTCGTCCTTCCATTCTACTTTTCCGGTCTTTTTATTTTGAACCCAATCCTCAGCTGCCAGCCCTTTTGGGTCTATATAATAAATAGGGTTGTTATTAAATCCTACAAATGGACTAAAATCCGGGAATTGAGCCATCAATGGATCTAAACTCAACCAACGACCAACTCTTGGATCGTACTGGCGGTATTCCGTTGTATAAGTATTCCCCTCCCCACTCACCTCATTATCCTTCTCCTGCCCATTAAACCCATACCGATACCCCGCCTTCACCAACACCGGCTGCGTGCTGGTGCTTTGGTAGCTAATGCCCACATTGTCCAAATAAAAGGTCTCTACTGCGGAGGCGCAGGAGTTTTTGCGGACCATGATCATGACTTCGCAGCCGCTGGTGGAGGGGCTTGGGCGCCCAGCACCGGAATGGGCGGGCGGACCTTGGCACTCGGAACTGGAATGTATGGAGGCTCGAGCTGAACGCATACTCTAAGTTAATAAATTCTACCAAAATTAGAAAGCAATGGCCCGCAAACCGACAAAGATTGTGGGGGCTCATTGGTAAACGTTTACAAGCGTTTAATAAACGACTGTGCTTTTGAAAAGTGCGAAATTTGCCATGAGGGTGGGCACGGAGTGCTGCAAAGATAAAAAAATCCCTAAATAATTGGTTTATATGATAAAACATCTAAAAACTTATATTGGAACGAATCCATAGAATAAAAAACTACAAAGAATGGCCTCCCGGCCCAAAAGGAGGACCCGCCGCAGCCGCTGCTTTGGTTTGGGGAGGTCGAGGAGGCGAATGGAAGAAGCCACCGCAGGCCCCCCAAACCAAGCAGGGGCAAGGCTGGCCGGAACAAGGGCCGGCTAGAATACTGGATTTTCATTTGAAACCAAGGCCCAAGAAATTACTTTTACCAATCCGGTTTTCCTTTTCCTGATCTAAAAACGGAGAACCTTGTCCTTATATTTCAATAACGAATCCGGAGGGTCGACCCACAGGCCAATTTCTTTTCCCGTCCATCGGTTTTCTGTGGCCATTTTCCAGGTTTCCGGATAGAAGTCTTTTTCGTCCTTGTCCCCAATAGTGTAGCATGGAAATCGATAAACACGGATGCCCTCGAATAGGATACATTTATTGGATTTGCCTATTTTAATTATATGATCACCAATATTTGAAGTATTATACAGTCTTCCATTTAAACTCCCATATGGCCCTTTTAACCCCAAGCCATCTGCCTTAGAATAGGGCATCGATGTGTGCTCCCCTATATCTGCTGCCTTTTTCATTTTAATTGAATCTAGTGCTTGGGAATACCAAAAACTGTATCCACGGTATGCGCTTTTAAACCCAATATAGGCTTGATATTCTTCCTCGATATAACGTTTCCATAACTTTCTGGCTGGATTGTTTCCAACAATCAACTCAATGGAAATTGCAATAGTTGCAAAAATTAACACAGGAATAAGAACATGTTTCGGCTTAACGGTTATCATACTACTAATAGATTAATTTCCTCCGAGCTTAAAAGTTCTCCCTGTTCCCCATGACGCTCCCACATCTACTTTCGGCAAAATTGGCAAAGCCAAACCAATCTCCACTGTCCCCCACGTTTGTTCATAGTTTTCAGCTCCATAAGCCCATTCAGCAAACCCAGGCCAAAACTCCAGGCCTTGTTTAGTGTTATTACTCCAAGAATAAGCGCCAGAAACTGCACCAACTCCAATATTGTAGGAATTTACTGGCCCCGGAAAATCTTGGTCTGCTCTCATTTTTGCATCCCCTTCTGCTCCCATGTAGTTCGCTACAAAAACCGAAGCTCCAAGTCCTCCTTCCACGCCAATACGCCCTTGCACAGTATAAAACCACGCCGTTTCTCCTTTATTCTCGCCGTCCAAAAAATAAACAAAGGAATAGGTCAGACTTCCTCCAGCACCAACTACGAAATTCCCGCCAATGTTAATTCCAATAGCGTCAATATCCGGCATATTCTCCAAAACATAGGAAATTGCACTCAACGTCGCCAAAGGGACACTAAGATCTGGCATACTTGGCCTATTTCCATCTTCACCAGGGAAAATTCTTGATGTAGGTAGGGATATATCAATATCTATCCTTTCGGTTGGAACAGTAGCGATTAAATTACCATCGGAATCCCTAAAACGAATATCATCGTTACTTTCTGAATCTCTACCTGTGGGGTCAATCAACAGTATAGGGTTGTTGTCAAAGACTGCATAAGCAGAAAAGAATGGATGGAAAACCGGATCCACATTCCACCGCCTCCCCAATCGTACATCGTAATTCCAAAACTCAGCCGTATAGGAGTTTCCTTCGCCCATCACCTCATTATCCTTCTCCTGCCCATTAAACCCATACGGATACCCCGCCTTCACCAAAACCGGCTGTGTGCTGGTGCTTTGGTAGCTAATGCCCACATTGTCCAAATAAAAAGTCTCCACCGTGGAGGCGCAGGAGTTTTTGCGGACCATGATCATGACTTCGCAGCCGCTGGCGGAGGGGGTTGGGCGCCCAGCACCGGAATTGGTCGGCAAATTTTGGCCCTGGGAACTGGAATGTATGGAGACTCCGGCTGAACGCATACTCTAAGTTAAGAAATTCTACCAAAATTAGAAGGTAATGGGCCGCAAACAGGCAAAGATTGTGGGGGCTCATTGGTAAACGTTTACAAGCGTTTAATAAACGACTGTGCTTTTAAAAACTCCGAAATTTGCCAAGGGTGGGCACGGAGTGCTGCAAAGGATAAAAGCGCTAGATGCATTCAGTTCTTTGGAGAGAAATCAGGCGCAAACCTCTGCAAGAACAGCTCTATGGATGCTCCCTAGATTTCAAGGTAGTGCCTTATGTTTGTGCTAGTGGTCCTAATTGCATAATCTAGCGTACCCGGAATAACTCCTCTTTAGCTTACCGTTTTTTCTCCATTCATAATAATCACAAAACCTAAATAGTACGGAGCCCTGCTCCTCGCATTTCTCGGGGCACCGAAGCTCCTTTTTCTTTGTTCCATCCTTGTAATAGGCTACCATTGCGTCAACACCTGCAAAAATGTCACGCATTTCCAATTGTCCGTTTGGATAATAAGTTATTACAGAGTCAAGGTCTTTATAATTCCTCGCATAGTACTTTACTTCTTTTAGGTAACCATCTTCATATTCTGAAACCAACCGTTCTTCATAATCAAAGTCAAGCCTTTTCCTTGTAGAGGATTTATCACAATACATATTATGAAATGAATCCCCAAAAGACACATGTCCGCTTGGAAAAACTTCAACACTAAAGTTTGGCAATTTCACTGCATAATAAACCTCCCCTTTTGAAACCCCTAATACTCTAGAAAGAATACCCAAGGTGTCTAACCTATAATTAACACTCTGCCTCCTTAGAGAACAATTTGCCGTTGAGTAAACGGCAAAAAGTTGTACCGGAGGCTTTATAGAATCCATAATGAGCTCTCGGGTTGCCGCAAAGTGCAGAGGGCTCCAAATACTATCTCCCAGCTTTTCTTGAAGGGTTTGAAGTACAGAATCTATAAGACCTTTAGTTAACACCGTCTCTTTTATTGAATCCTTAATGTAATCATTGCAATCCTCCCTTGGAAAAATATTAAAACTTAACCGAGGAGAGAGCGCACAGCTCAGAAATCCTGCATTTAAAATCATAATAAAGATTAATAGGCGAAGCATTTTTAGCGCATTTTAGGTTGATTACACTGGCGACCTCGTTCCGCAGCCCCATTCAGCCGTTCGCCAATACTAAAGACTTCAGGGGAAACAAATTGAATCTGGACATTTGAAAAGTTGGCTTGACTAGCATAGTTTTGTCTGTATGCATTATCTCTAAAGCCATTTCCATTTGATCTGGTCACCTCCATGGAGCGCTTGGTATTATTGTCGGTTTAATAGCCTTCTGGGGCGCATTGAGCAAATGAATGTAGCCAAAGGTTTCGCCAAGCTTGTTCAAAGCTAGATAAAGGCTCCGAATCACATGTGATATTGGAGACGAATGGAAAGAGGACACGGCTGAACGCATACTCTAAGTTAATAAATTCTACCAAAATTAGAAAGCAATGGGCCGCAAACAGACAAAGATTGTGGGGGGCTCATTGGTAAACGTTTACAAGCGTTTAATAAACGAATGTGATTTTAAAAACTCCGAAATTTGCCGTGAGGGTGGGCACGGAGTGCTGCAAAGGATAAAAGCGCTAATTGCATTCAGTTCTTTGGAGCGAAATCAGGCGCAAAACTCCGCAAGAACAGCTCCATAGATGCCCCAATCCTGGATTTCAATAAGGGGACAAGGGCAAGGCTGGCCGGAAGAAGGGCCGGCTTGAATTTATGATGCAACTACGGAGGAAAGGCCCAAAAATACCATCCACCCCTCAGTGGACACAAATCACTGCCCCAAAACATGAATTTAACCCACAAATTGAGCAGTGAAATGCCCGGGAAGACCCTCGCGTTCCCTTTCTTTATTTCACCATTCACCATTGAGAGACGGAAAGCATCCCGTCTTTACTGAGAGACGGGAAGCATCCCGTCGTTACCTCATCATTTAACCTTTCCTTTTTGATTCGGTATTCTTCCGCCCCTGATGGAAGCAGGTAGCTGACGCGGCTTCGGCCCCGGTATGAGGCCAGGCGAGGAGGCTGAGGAACGAAGACCCCGGAGCGGCCGCAGACCGTGGGCCGGAGACGGGGCACTACCGCAGACAGCAGGATAAGGCGGCCAAAAAAATGAGACGCAAGATGTTGCGTCTTTACCTGATCATTCACCATTCACCATTCACCCCTCATCATTCACCATTTATCATTCACCATTTATCATTCACCATTCCTCATTCCTCAGCATGCATGAGCAACGCTCGAAAATTGGCTATCTTTGTCTAAGCTCGTTTGAGTCATTTTATTTGTGTGCGTCATGCTTAAACAGAGTCTGCAACAGAAATTACAACAGAAGCTGAGTCCTCAACAGATTCAGTTGATGAAGCTATTGCAGGTACCTGTGGCCGCTTTGGAGCAACGTATCAAGGAAGAGTTGGAGGCCAATCCGGCCTTGGAAGAAGGGCAAGAGGAGCTTTCGGATGCCGATGACTATGGTCAGGAATCGGAAGATACTGCGGCTCAAGACGATCTGGATTTGAGCGATTATTTAGACGACGACGATTTTCCCTATTACAAAACTCAGGTTTCCAATCAGGGGCCTGACGAAGAGCAGCGTTCTATGCCGCTTTCGGCCGGAACCAGTTTTCATGAGAGCTTGCTCGCGCAAATAGGTCTAGGCAGCTTTAGTGAGGAGCAGGCCGACTTAGCGCGTCACTTGATAGGAAATTTGGATGAGGACGGCTATTTGATGCGGGATTTGGCTTCGGTAGTAGACGATTTGGCCTTTTCGCAAGGAATTGAAACTACGGAAGAGGCCCTGGAGGAGGTGTTGGCCTTGATTCAGCGTTTTGACCCCGCAGGTGTGGGCGCCCGCGACCTGCGCGAGTGTTTGCTGATTCAGCTTAAGCGTAGGTCCAAAACCCCGGAAGTGTTGGCTGCTATTGAATTGTTGGAGAAGCATTTCGAAGAGTTTACCCGAAAGCATTACGACAAGATTCAACGCCGCATGGGCTTGGACGATGAGATGCTCAGGAAGGTCGTGCAAGAGGTGTTGCACTTGAATCCTAGACCCGGTGGCAGCATGAGCCACACCGACCGTTCGGCTCAAACCATTATTCCGGACTTTTTGCTTCTGGTGGAAGAGGGAAAACTCGAGTTGAGTTTAAATAGCAAGAATGCCCCTGAATTAAGGGTTTCCAAAACCTATGCCGATATGTTGGAAGGTTTTGCCCACAACAAAGAGCAGGCCGACAAAAATCAAAAAGAGGCGATTTTATTTGTAAAACAAAAATTGGACGCGGCCCGTTGGTTTATTGATGCCATTCGTCAACGACAAGAAACCTTAATGGCGGTTATGGGAACCATACTGGAACTGCAAAAGGCCTATTTTTTGAGCGGAGATGAGCGGGACTTAAGGCCCATGATTTTGAAGGACGTAGCAGATATTGTAGGTTTAGACATATCCACCGTAAGCAGAGTGGCCAACTCCAAGTATATTGAAACTCCCTACGGCACCTTTTTACTCAAGAGCTTTTTCTCGGAATCTTTGTCTACGGAAAGCGGAGAAGAAGTAAGTACAAGGGAAGTGAAAAAGATTTTGTTGGACTGCATTAGTGGCGAGGACAAAAAGAAGCCATTGACCGACGAAAAACTGGCAGATATATTGAAGGGACACGGCTACAATATAGCGCGCCGAACCGTGGCCAAGTACAGAGAACAACTGGGCATCGCTGTAGCCCGTTTGCGTAAGTCCTTATGAGTTTTTGGAAGTTGGTTTCCTATGTGTTGCATCCCTTGTGGGTGCCCAGCTTGGCTATGGCTTTGGTTTTGGCTACCCATCCAAGCTTGTCCTTGCTTATTCCTACGGCCGGGCAATGGCGTTTGGTAGCTTTTGTATTTGTATTTACCGCGGTGATTCCCGGTGTAACGGTTGTGTATATGAAGCGCTTTGGACTGGTTAAGTCCTTGGAGTTGCCCCAAAGAAAGCATCGACGTTTGCCTCTATTGGTGGCTTGTTTGAGCTTTTCAGCGGCATTTTACATGTTGCGGTCGGCCATTCCTCTTCCTTTAATAGAATTGCTGATGTTGTCGGGAATGCTGCTTATGGGCCTGGCGCTTTTGATCACCTTGTTTTATAAAATCAGCATGCACATGATGGCTTGGGGGGCAATTACAGGTCAGTTGTTGGCGCTGGGTCCTTGGCAAGTGCAGGGCTTTTTGTTTTGGTTTTCCTTGGCGGTTTTGTGCAGCGGATTGGCGGCTTCTTCGCGCTTGGCCCTAAAGGCACATGCCGGACATGAGTTGGTGGCCGGTTTTGGCTTGGGTTTTGTGGTGACCGGTGGGCTTTTTCAGATCCTGCTGTAGAACAGAGGGATAAGGAGGGAATACCCACAAATTGGGGTGCAATATTTGGTGCTACTACCTACCTATAGGTATGCAAATTACCCACTCAACGGGATTGTTGGAACTCCCTACTGCCCCTACTTTTGTCTCAGAAAAAGTCAAATGTCATGAAACAACTTTACTTTGCCGGCGCACTTATGTTTTCTGCCGGTTTAATGGCTCAGAACCCTGTGATTGAAGATTCCGTGATTTTGGGGCCTAGCTATGTAAATAAAGCCTTTTACAGTCTGGCCAATGGAGAAGAAGGCCAAATGGTAAATACCGATTGGGACTTGCAGTTTGCCTCGCACGATGTGCAAAACAGTACCATTCGCCTTAATGCCGGATTTGGTGTTGCCGCCTGGCAATATACAGCAGGAGACACCTCCGATTGGGCAAGCATCGACACCTCGGGGCTGGCCGCAGCCAATGGATGGGCGCGTTTGCATGACGAAACTACGGCTTATGAATCCGGTGCCTTTGAGCAAAATGCCACCGGATTTCCCAATTATGGCTGGGGAACTTACAACCAAGTGAACCATAACGTTATTGGAGATCAACTTTTTGTTATGACCACCACCAATGGAACTTGGAAAAAAGTGTGGATTGTTGGATTGTATGCCACCACTCAGGAGTTTGTGATAAAAGTGGCAGACTTAGATGGTCAAAACGAAACACAGTTTACCGTGAGCCGTTCCGGACAAGCTTCCAAAAACTGGTTGTATTACGACGTGGATGCCGGTCAACTCATCAACAATGAGCCCGATAAATCCGATTATGATTTGGTTTTTGAAAAATACGAAGGCTTGTTGGCTCCCGGAGTATATTACCCGGTAACAGGAGTGCGTTTGAACCGCAATGTAATGGCAGCACGTGTGGCAGGCCTGCCTCCGGTTGAGGCCGATTACACTACCGTTACTATGGTAGACGATATTTCAACCGTTGGGCACGACTGGAAAAACTTTGCCGGAATGGGATTTGAAGTAGACGATTCCATGTCCTTTTTTATTCAAGACCAAGTAGGTGATATTTGGCACTTGTGGTTCACCGGTTTTGTGGGTTCTTCTGAAGGAAAATTTATTTTTAACAAA
This sequence comes from Bacteroidia bacterium, assembly GCA_030427255.1. Lineage (GTDB taxonomy): Bacteria > Bacteroidota > Bacteroidia > CAIKAF01 > CAIKAF01 > CAIKAF01. The sequence continues at coordinate 11,903 of JAUHWY010000030.1, forward strand.
CAAAAAGTGGGCTCCATGTCGGTAGCCAATGAGGAGGCGCAAAACAACAGCCTTGAAGTATATCCCAATCCTGTAGGCGAAACCCTTCATTTGCGTCTTGGTTCCAACCAGGGAGGCGGAAGCTTGCGCATAGTGAACCTGCAAGGTCGGGTAGTGTATGCCCAGCAAATGACCGGAAACCAAAGCGTGGAATTAAGCTTGGATGTGGCTTCATTGGGCTTGTCTGCCGGGCTGTATATAGTCCAATTTGAGTCTGCTTCCGGCATGCTTTCTCAAAAGTTCGTAGTACGTTGATTTGATAAACAAACTGTGACTAACGCGCACAAACAAGTGTTCTTTCGATTCCATTTAGCGTTACTTATCGGTTGGGTCTGGGCAAGCGTAAGCTTTGCCCAGGCTCCGCTGGTAAACGTACTGGACTCGGAAGGATTGCCGCTTTACGGAGCTCACCTGAGCTTTAGCAAGGATAGTTCGGTCGCTCCGGTATACAGGGTAACCAATGCCAAAGGCCAAACCGAAATTCCGCTTGCTTTGCCTTGTAAGGTGGAGGTGCGCTATTTGGGCATGCAGCCCAAAAGCCTAATCCTTAAAGGGGACGGCCCTTTCGAGGTGGAATTGCAGGCCGATGCCGTTTTTGCTCCGGAGTATGTGGTTACCGCCCACAGCACGCCCACTCGAATGGAAGAAACGGTGTATCAGGCTCGGGTGATTGACCGAAAACGCATCGATGCCCAAGGCGCACAAAACTTGAGGGACCTTTTAAGCAACGATTTGAATTTTAGGCTCTCGCAAGATGCCGTGCTTGGCTCCTCCGTGCAAATGATGGGTGTGGGAGGCGAAAACATTAAATTGATGATTGACGGCGTGCCTGTTATTGGTCGCCTGGATGGCAATATTGACTTGTCCCAAATCAATCTGCAAAATATTGAACGGGTCGAAATCATTGAAGGCCCTATGTCTGTACTCTATGGCTCCAACGCCTTGGGGGGAGTAATCAACCTGATAACCAAAAAGAACCAAGCCCATCAATGGGAAGGCCATACCACCTTGTTTTACGAAACGGTGGGCAACTACAATGCCGATGCACGCGTGGCTTGGCAAAAAGGCCGCCACCAAGCCTCCCTGAGCGGAGGACGTTATTTCTTTGATGGGTTCAGCAGCAGCGACAGCATCCGCCGAGTACAAACCTGGAAACCCAAGGAACAGTACTTTGCCGATGCCGCCTATGGGCTTTCCATTAAAAAATTGAACTTAAGGTACCAAGGACAGTATTACCGAGAAACCATGCAGTTTAAGGGAAGCCCTGAAATGCCCTTTGGAATTGCCGCTACCGATCAATACTTCTATACCGACCGCATAGGAAACAGCTTGTTCTTGAATGGCTTTTTAAAGGAAAGGCATCATTTGGACATTACGGCGGCCTACAATTATTTCTTTAGGGAACGGGAAGTGCTGCGCAAAGATTTGGTTAGCCTCGATGAAACACCGGTGGAAACCAGCACCGACCGCTTCGATTTATGGATGAGCAGAGGCATTTATACCTGGCAAATGGACACCGCTAAGCTGACCCTGCAAGCCGGGTATGAAGTGAATTACGAAACCGGACAAGGGCCGCGCATTTTGAACCAAGAACAAAATCAGCTGGATTTGGCAGGCTTTGTGGCCCTGGAATACCGCCCCCACCGCAAATTGTCGCTCAAACCCGGCATACGCTATGGCTACAATTCCTCCTTTGAGGCCATCCCTATCCCTTCTTTTCATGCCCGCTTTCAACCCATCAAGTTCTTAACCTTGAGGGCTTCCTACGCACGTGGCTTTAGGGCTCCTTCATTAAAGGAATTGTTCTTTGAGTTTGTAGATGTAAACCACAACATTTATGGGAATCCTGACCTGCTTCCGGAAGCAAGCCACAATGCTCAACTCGGTTTAAGTTTTGACAAGCCTTTGAACAAAAACCTTCGCCTTAGTGCTGAAGCAAATGGGTTTTACAATTATATAGACAACCAAATTCGCCTAACCTTGGTGAGTGTTGCTCAAGATTCGCTGATTTACCGCAACGAAAACATAAGCTACTTCCGTTCGGCAGGCACACGAATGCAAACCGGCCTGCAATGGAAAGGCTTGCAAGTTCAAGCCGGCTGGTCGTATACAGGAATTGAGAATGGACTACAAAACATACCTGACGAGCAAAACCGTTTGGCCTTTTTTCATGAGGGGCGTTTGAATGTGGGCTATGATTTGCGCCGCTACCGCACCTCTTTTCAGCTCTTCTTTAAGTACACCGGACGTCAACCCTTTTTATACAGCAGCTTTGACGAAAACTTACAAACCTCGGTCGTACAAGAGGGCTATATCGATGGCTTTGCCAACATGGACGCGTCCATTACCCAACGGTTTTTAAAGAATAGAGTAACTGTCACCTTTTTGGCCCGCAACCTAATGAACATTACCGATGTTCGTCAAACTGCCGGAGCTTCCGGCGGCGCCCACAGTTCGGGAAGCAATGCCTTGCCTACCCTTTGGGGACGTAGTTTTGCAGTGTCGCTCAGGTATCAATTTTTAGCTGGTAAAAAATGAGAAATTCGGTCTATATCCTAATCCTGGCCTTTGCCCTCAGCGGTTGTTTTAAGGAAGACGAACCGGTACCTCCCTACGTTTCCCCCGAGGGGGTTACCACCGTGGTTGCCGAAATTGGACCCGATTATGGAACCCAACTCTTCTACGATTTGGAAACCAATACTTTTTTCCCTCCGGTAGACCGCAGCTCTTGGGATTTGGCGTTTTCTTGCGAAGCCACCAACCCCGAAGTGCGCATCAACGGGGCAAAGCTCATGCGGGTGTACGATTTAGGGCCGGTGGATTTTGAAACCGCTCAACTGCCTGCAGGTAGCTTGGAATGGAAGATCGACGCTCCTTCCGGAAACTCCGATTCTCTGGCTTTTGGCACCTGGGGTAATCCACAAGACAACAAAGTGCTTTCCAACAACCACGTGTATGTGGTCGATTTGGGCTTGAGCGTTACCGGTCAGCCCTTGGGCCGTAAAAAAGTGCAGTTTGTTTCCTTCGAAAACCAAGTGTTTACCTTGCGTTTTGGGGATTTGCAAGACCCAAACGGCTATGAATTTCAGGTAGCCCAAGATGCCGACTACAGCTTTCGGTATCTAAGTTTGCAAGGTCAGGGAGAATTGGTGCAGGTGGCTCCACCTAAAGAAGATTGGGATTTGATGTTTAGCCAGTATACTTCTTTGGTGCTCAATACAGAAACCGGAATTAAAGAGCAATATTCTGTAAATGGCACTTTGTTGAACCCTTATTTGGTACAAGCCGATGTGCTGTTCGATTTAAATTTCGAAAACATAGATTATACCACGCTTGGCCAAGTTTCTTGGACAGGGCAATGGGACATCATAGGATACGATTGGAAAGACTATGATTTTGATATCGCCGGATACTACATTGCCACCGACCGCACCTATTTTGTGCAAAGCGTAGAAGGCAATTACTTTGCCTTTCGATTCACCGGCTTTGTGAACCAATTGGGGCAGCGCGGCTATCCAACCCTTGAGCTTCGGCGCTTGTAGGCCTTTGTTTTTCCATTTGGCCTTTATAACACAAGCGGCCTTTTAAGTACGGCAGGGTATTGTACATTTGCCCTATTAAGGAAGCCATATGCTACGTAGCCATACTTGTGGAGAATTAAGAGCCGAACATTTAGGAGAAGAAGTGCGCCTTTGCGGCTGGGTGCAACGGAACCGCGATTTAGGAGGCATGACCTTTGTCGATTTGCGCGACCGATATGGAATTACCCAGCTTGCTTTTAATATGGACGCACGTCCCGAACTTTGTGCCGCCGCCCGAAAGTTGGGGCGTGAGTTTGTTATTGAAGTGCAAGGCCTCGTTACCGAGCGCGAAAATAAAAACCCCAACCTGCCTACCGGCGACATTGAAATTCGGGTGCTTCAGCTCAAGGTGCTTAACGCCAGCGAAACTCCGCCCTTCACCATCGAAAGCCAAAGCGATGGAGGCGAAGAGCTGCGCATGAAATACCGCTATTTAGACCTGCGCAGGCCTCCGCTGCAACAGCACATGGAACTAAGGCATAAAACCGCCTTGGCTGTACGCAACTTTTTGAGCGGTGAAGGCTTTTTGGAAATTGAAACCCCTTTCTTAATCAAATCCACGCCCGAAGGAGCTCGAGACTTTGTGGTCCCCAGCTCCATGCACCCGGGCCAAGCTTACGCCTTACCTCAGTCTCCCCAAACCTTTAAGCAATTGCTTATGGTGGGCGGCTACGATCGATACTTCCAAATTGTACGCTGCTTTAGAGACGAGGATTTGCGTGCCGATCGCCAACCGGAGTTTACTCAAATCGACTGCGAAATGGCCTTTGTAGAACGCGAAGACATTTTGCAAACCTTTGAGGCGCTCACCCGACATATTTTTAAAGAAGTGCGCGGCATTGAATTGCCCGAATTCAAACGCCTTGCCTACGACGAAGCCATGCAACGCTTTGGCTCCGACAAACCCGACCTCCGCTTTGGCATGGAGCTTAACAACCTGAGCCAACAAGCCAAAAACGGAAAGTTCAACATTTTTGAATCCGCAGCATCTGTCCAAGCCATTGTGGTTCCGGGAGCTGCCGAATGGACCCGAAAGCAAATCGATGCCTGGACCGACTGGGTAAAACGTCCCCAAATTGGCGCCTCCGGCATGGTTTGGCTCAAATGCAATGCCGATGGAAGTTTTAAATCCTCTGTCGATAAGTTTTATGCCCAAGAAGAGCTAGCCTCTATGGCCAAAACAGCAGGTGCCGCCCCAGGCGATCTAATGCTGTTTCTAAGTGGCGATACCGCCAAGGTGCAAAAGCAATTGGGGCAGCTGCGGCTCGCCATTGCAGAAAGCCTGGGACTTCGCAACCCCAATGAATTTTGCCCCCTTTGGGTACTCGATTTTCCTATGCTCGAATTCGACGAAGAGGCAGGGCGCTGGTTTGCCATGCACCACCCTTTCACCAGTCCATACACCGACGACCTCCAAAAAGTGCACAGCGATCCGGGAGCCATCCGCGCCAACGCCTACGACTTGGTGCTCAACGGCAACGAAATTGCCGGCGGCTCCATTAGAATTCACGACCGCGAAATTCAAGCTAAGGTATTCGACTTGCTTGGCTTTACCCAGCAAGAGGCCGAACAGCAATTTGGCTTTTTGCTCAATGCCTTTCGCTACGGAGCGCCTCCACACGGCGGCATTGCCTTCGGCTTTGACCGGCTCTGCGCCCTACTTGGTGGAAGCGAAACCATCCGCGACTTTATCGCATTCCCCAAAAACAACGCCGGCCGAGATTTAATGATCGACGCGCCATCCCTCCTTGACCCCAAACAATGGAACGAACTGGGACTCAAAACCGACGATTAAGGGCCGGCTTTTCGGCGCTTTGGCAAGCATGGTTTGGCCTACATTTTTTGGGTACCCTTTCCTTGTATTATTTGCCCCTCAGGTGGTGCTTTAAGGGACAAAAATTTGCAACGGCCTTATGGCTTCAACGTCGATGGGCAGCCTACCTACGGTTGGTTACCGGCATTCGCCTCCGGCAAAGCGGCCCAAAGCCTACCCATTTTCCCGTGGTTTATGTCGCCAACCATGCCAATTTTTTAGACATCATTTTGGCGTATAGCCTTGTGCCCGATTATTTTCACTTTATGGCCAAAGACAGCTTAGCCAAGGTGCCCTTGTTCCGCATTCTTTTTCACAATAGCCACATTCCCTTCGATCGGCACAACCCGCGCGAAGCCATGCGCGCCTTTATTCGTGCCCGCAACGACATAAAAGCCGGTCGATCCATTTTTATATTTCCGGAGGCTACCCAAAACACAGCCGCACCACAGCTGCTTCCCTTTAAAGACGGGGCGTTTCGCTTGGCCCTGGCCACCGGAGTGCCCATCGTACCCGTGGTATTCCACAACAACTACCGCTTGCTGGCCCACCAACGCAAACTTTTTGCACGCGACACCTGGGGACGCCCCGGAAAAGCTCAAGTGAGCTTTTTGCCGGCCATCGATACCCGCATGAGCCACTGCGACCCGGAAACTCTGGCCGAAGAAGTCCGTGTTCAAATGCAAGAATGTTTAAATCATGGATTTTCAAAGGGGTGATTTTTGGCGCCCAACCGGGCCCTCCCTTCAAGTCCTCCTTTGGAAAGCACCGAGGGCTAAGGCCTACGTGGGCCCCGAAAGAATCGGGGCCTCCGTTGCCTAAGCCCTCGGGCTTCCCAAAGTCCGGGCTTTCCGTACCGGTCCCTGGGCGGTGTATCTCCGGAGTTTATAGAATCCCTGGACCTTCCCTGATCCTTGAGCCAAGACTTCAAGAGCCCCGACCTTTTACAAAAGAAACGAACCATAAATCAACCATCAGTGATTTTCGGGAAAAATGACCCTCCTTTGATCAAAATAGTGTACCTTTCGCCACTATTCAGAGCAAAAACGTCTCTTTACGGTTGTGCTTTATAAACTTTATTGACATGAAAATCAATCCATTCCATCTGTTTACTCGAGGTGCATTTTTTTTGAGTCTTTCCTTCTTCCTAACCTCCTGTGTTGAGGAGAATACTAAGGCAATGGATCAAGGTTTTGATCGGACGGCTCTCTTAGAACATTATGCAGACAATATTATTATTCCAAATATTGAAGATCTCCAGGAGGAGTTGGTTGCGTTGGAGGCAGCAGCGTTTGCCTATACAGATGATAAATCCTCGGCAAACTACGAAGACCTTCAAGCCCAATGGAAAAAGGCCATGATTGCTTATCAATACGTAAGTGCATTCAATTTTGGGCCGGGGCAAACCAGTTCTGGAACCCTAAGCCAAAGATTAGGAGCCTTTCCTGTGGACACGGAAGCGCTTGAAAACTATGTTAGTACCGGTGATATTTCCTTGGATAACCCCAACCACAACACAAGGGGGCTGCTCGCCGTTGAGTATTTAATTTTTGACAAAGGAAAGATTTATGCCAATATTTTTAATGATTTCGATTATACAACAGAAGGCTACAACCGTAGAGATTATTTAAACGCTGTTTGTAGCGACATGAGGCAATTTGCTGATGAACTCCTTAGCGAATGGTTAATCTATCGCGATGAGTTTGTGAGCAACAATGGGAATCAAGCCGGTAACTCCGTTTCGGTATTATTCAACCATATTATAGACAATTACGAGCATTTAAAATACGATAAAATAGGAACGCCCCTCGGAAACCAACCCGGTCAAACCCAACCGGAACCCGAATTAACCGAGGCCTATTACAGTGGAACTTCGGTTGAAATGATTAAAGAAAACTTTAGTTTCATAATGGATCTATATTTTGGAAGTAAAAAGGGCGGAAATTATTTGGATACAGGTTTCGATGATTATGTACTGGCCCTTCCCGGCGGGGATCAGGTAAATTACGATACCGAAAATCAAATAATGAGTACTTCGACCGCTATAAGTAAGCTGTATAACTTTGATCACTTGTCTGATTTAGTCACTGATAACCCTCAGGATGTCCAAAAGATCTATATTGAAATGCAAGCTCTTACGCCCTTTTTAAAGGACGATGTGGCATCCTTGTTGGGGATTTAAATCATGTACCTTGTGGAGACAGAGATTTAGAAAACAAGCCCATGCCATGGCTCACCCAATCAATGGGAGCTAAAGCCCCTCTTAACTTTTTGAGAGCTTTGATGCGATGTGTTTTTAAGACCTAGTCCCTGACCCAAAGATGCTGACTCGAAGATTGCCGCTAAAACACCAGCGCCTCAACGGTCTCTTTGGCCTTTAGTTTAGAATTCTTCGTGCTTCTCTTGATCGCTTTCGTTGCCTTCGGAGGGTGACTCATTTTCTTCGAAAGCTTCTTTTTCAGTTTTCGGTTTTTTGTGCACCATTAAGCCCACCATCATTACCAAAGCGGTCAAAATAATGACCTGAATAATCAGCGGTTTGGTGACCAATGGAATTCTAAAGGCAGCCGGGATGGATAAAAACAGCAAAATGGTTATTAGACCGCGCGGGGCAATAAACAACAAGGGAATGGGATGCAAGCGCAGCAAGCGTAATTGGATGTAACGAACTAGGAAAATACCGCCGCAAATACCGCCGGCCCAGGCCAAAGATTCAAGGTCCAATAGCTCTTGCACATCTATCAGAAATCCAAACAATAAGAAAAACAGCGACCGTACCAAAAATGTGGCTTCGGTGGTTAGATCCTTGAATTTGCCTACTTCCTTATCCAAAACATCGGGTTTGAATACCGACATCCATTTAAACCGACGCAGTTCGTCTAAATTTCCTAAGAACAAGCCAAACACCATAATAAATATTAGAGCAGGCAAATGGTAAATTTTTGAAATGCCATAAATAATAAGCACCAACAGGATTATGGGTACAAACTTGATGTGGTGGTTTATTTTGGAAAGCAAAAAGGAAAGCCCCGCTGTGGCCACAAAAGAGATGAGGCACATCAACAAAATTTCCCACAAAAAGAACAGCACTTCGGAGCCTCCAATGCCGTCGTTTAGCAAAAAGAAGTTGAAAAAGATTACCCCCAAAATATCGGAAAGACTAGATTCATACACCACAAACTCTTGCCTTGGCTTGCTTAAATTGCGCGCGCTGGGAATGGCAATGGCGCTGCTAATGATAAAAATCGGAATGGTACTAAGCAAACTTGCCTTCATAGGATAATCCAAAACCCCAATAAAAATGGCCGCCAAGCCTCCACTCAGCAAAACCAAGGCCAACAATGCCATCCAAAAGGCGCGGTTCAAAAGCTTGAGCTTCGATTTGTTGAATTCCAAATCGAGTGAACCTTCCAGTACAATCAGAATAAGACCAACCGTGCCCAACAAGGGAAGCAAAGGTTCCAAATCAGGCACGTCTACCCACAAATAAACGGTAACCTCTTTTACCAACCAGCCCAGCACAAGCAGCAAAATCACCGAAGGGATTTTGGTTTTTGCCGAGGTAATATCAAAGATATATCCCAACAAAATTAAGGTGCATAAGGTGATAAGTATGATTTCCATAGACTATGTGGCTTAAGCGTAAAGATAGGGCTCCTTTGGCAACTAATTTTCATTCACAGCATTGGCAATGTATCTTTAGGTATGAAATCCTTGTGTTTAATACGACTTTCCGGTGAGCCTGAACAACAAGCCGACTGGCCATGGTTGCATGCTTGGCTCTTACATCACTATCCTGATTTCAGCTCCTTCAGCTCCACCCGGCAAAAAGTACCTGCCCATGCCCGGTTGGTGTTTTTTGCCGATTCGGAAACTAAGGAAGCTCTCCAGGTTTGGAAGGTTTGGAAAAATAGACTTCAAGGCCCTGAGGGAAAGCTCCCCGCCGATATGGTTCTTTGGGCTCCGGGCACCCCCTCGGAGGAATGGCTAAAGCAAGGCTTTCATTGGTTGGTCCATGGCCCCGGCACATACTCCCTAGTGCTTTTGCTCCAAGCCTTGGAACAGCCTTTGAATCCTTTTTTTGATAAAATCCCCGGCATTGCTTTTCAAAATATGCTGGGCAAAATGAGTGTGCAAGAGGCTGTTTTTTCGCGCAACCCGGAGAAGTGGTGCGCCTCCCTTGTTCCTATTAAAAAGGCCGTTCCTTTTGTTCCCACAGATCATGCCGGGCCGGCCATTCCCTTTAAACTTTGGCCCAAAAACCCAACGCTTTTGTATGCCCAAAACAGCCCTGAAGAAATTCCGGAGGCACAGGATAGTCCCTATTCGGTGGTGCTTTCGCCCCAAGCTTCGCGTGAGGCTACCGGACCGGTGCCGGGGATGCGTTCGGTGTTGACCGCATGGCCGGCGGCTTGGCCCTCAGAAGCACCCCTGTATGTGCTTCCTTGGCAAGAGCAGTGGCCGGGATTGCCCGGTCATTTGCCGATTCCTCAACCGGTTCAACCTTTGGGGTGGTCAGGATGGCATCCCCTGTTTTCGCAACTTTCGGGCAAACAGCGTAAGCGTATCCATAAGCATTGGCTCAGAGCCCTAAAACAACTCCAAAGCCCTGCCAAACCACCGTTTTTTATGTTTTGGAAACGTTAAGCATGCTTAATTTGGTAACCAAGTCCCTGATTTTTCGTTCATTGTATGTACAAGCGTTGACGTTGCTTGTAACTTCTTAAAACAATGGTATGCGGTCTATTTTTGTAATATTTCTCTTTGCTTTGTTGGGTTCAGGTTTTCTCCAAGGACAAGTGCCTCAATGGTTTATCAACCCGGAGAAGATAGAGGTTAATTTTAAAATAAAGAATTTTGGCTTTTGGGTAGATGGATCCTTAAGTGGAGTAGAAGCTACCGTGTTTTTTGACCCCTCCAATTTGGACGAGAGCAAGATAGAAGGTGCGGTGAGTGCTTCCAGCATCAATACCGACAATAATACCCGAGATAAACATTTGCGTAGCGAAGATTACTTTCATGTAGATAAGTTTCCAAAGCTTCGCATGGTATCCACCAAAATTACCCAAGGAGAAGGCGTATTTAATTTCTTTGGAACGCTCACTATGCATGGCATTTCTAAGGACATAAACTTCCCCTTTATTTTCGCTTCCAAAGATGGAGAGGCCCTTTTAACTGCGAGGTTTGTGGTGAACCGTCAAGATTTTGACATTGGCCCTTCCGGTCCTCCCGGAGATGAGGTGCACGTTAGTTTAGGGATAGCCTTTAAAAAAGCAAGTCCTTAAATCAATTGAATCGGGTCACCTTCTCCCGGAATAAGTTTGAATTTTCCTGTTTGCCAATCCTGCTTGGCCTGTTCTAAACGTTCTTGCGAGGAGGCTACAAAATTCCATAAAATAAAGCGTTCCTCCGGAAAAGGATCTCCTCCAAAAACCAACAAGCGGCTGCCTGCTTCCAAGTCAAATTGGCAGGGTGCGCCCGGCTTGGCTACCAGCATATTGCCCGGCCCAATGCGTTCGCCACAGGTGCTGAAGCCCCCTTCTACCACAGAAATTCCCCATTCCCCAAAAAAGCGTGGGTCAGGGCTTATGCTTGCCGGCTTTTCGGTGTTCCATTCCATCATGTAGAGTGGAGAATAGACCGGTACCGGACTTTTTTGGCTGCCAAAACTGCCCGCTACCAAACGCATCTGTACGCCCGATTCTTCCCAGTAGGGCAAATCTTTGGCCGCCACATGGTGAAACTCGGCAGGCATGTGCTCTTTTTCTTTGGGAAGCGCCACCCAAACCTGATAACCGTGCACGGGATAAATGCCTCCGTCCCTTAAATAAGCAGGGGTCCGTTCGGTATGCACTACGCCACTACCGGCAGTCATCCAATTTACGGAGCCGGGCCGTATGATTTGGTCGCTTCCCAAACTGTCTTTGTGGTGTATGGCCCCTTCGAGCAACCAAGTAAGGGTAGACAGCCCAATGTGGGGATGCTGGCCTATGTCCATATAATGTCCCGGTCCCACCATGGAAGGGCCCATATGGTCAATGAAAATAAAAGGTCCTACCATGCGCTTTTTGCGAAAGGGCAAGAGTCTTCCCACTAAAAAATCGCCGATGTCTCGGCTTCGTTCGGGTATGATTTGATGGGTGTTGGACATAGCAATCTTTTTGGGAAGGTAGCCATTCCGGACTAATGTTTGGAATTCCTTGTAAGATATCGGAGCATCAAAACCATATGCCTTGTATCTTGTTTCTTAGCCATGGAGACCGCCAAACGCAGCATTCTGGGTCAAAAATGGATTTTAGCAGGCACCCAAAGCCCCTGGGTAGTAGGTTTGGCCGAAACCTTGCTGGTGGCCGGGGTGCAATTGCTGGCTTTTTCTATGTCGGAAATAGAGGAACGGCGATTCAGAAAGCAAATGGCTGCTTGGGGCGATCAGTTGATTTGTTTGCATGGAGATTTGTATGCTCCTCAGGCTCAAGAGAGCTTAAGAAACCAAGTGCAAGAAGCCTGGTCTTATGCGGATGGGCTTATTTTCCCCGGTTTTGTACCCGAAAACACCGGTCCTTTTAAGGCTTTACCGCACGAAACCTGGCTAAAAGTATTCGAAGAAACCTTGAACTTTCCGGGAAGAATGCATCGATGCTTCTTGCCTCTGCTCGAACGAAGTCCGGAGGAAGCCTTTTTGGTGCAGGTGGGGCATACCGGTATTTTGGAGGCCATGCCTAATGCCGCCGTATATGGCATGGCAGCGGCTGCTCAACACAACTTGCTGTTAAGCCTTCGCGAAGAATGGAAGTCAACGCATGTATACCCTTTTGAGCTCATGCTGCCTTGGCGAGATTTGATCAACACAAAGGATTTTAAGGCCCTCGGCGAAGAAATTGGCTTAAAAATCTTAAGTCTAATTCAAAGTCCTTCTTCACGCGTTGCCCCAAGTAATTTGTTGGGCAGTTAAGCGTTGAACATTTTTTGGGCAGGCGCCTTAAGCTAAGACTTTGTGGAGCTATTTGTTACCCAGCTCAGGTAGTTGTTGGGGTGAATGAGTTGGTAGGAAGCCTCGGGATAGGCTTTTATCCATGCTTTTGGAGCACGAACTTTGCGGTTGGGATTCCATTTGAATTCGTAGGCCCTTAACTGGCCATTTTCTTCCTCTACTAAGTCCAACTCTTGATGGTCATAGGTTCTCCAGAAGTAGGAATTTACGCTTCGTCGCTTGTATTCCAAGAACTTTTGGCGCTCCATAAGAACAAAGCTTTCCCAAAGCTCGCCCACATCGTTCCTAAAACTTAGGGGCATGAAGTTTTGAATAATGGCGTTTCGAATGCCGTTGTCTATAAAGTACCACCGGCTCATTTTACTAACTTCTTTTCTTAGATTTCTGCTGAAACCGCCCACTTTCCTGAGCACAAACACTTTTGATAAAAGGTCGAGGTATCTTTCTACTGTATTTTTGGAAATGTTTAATGCGCCTCCTAATTCTTCCAAGTTTACGGGCTTACCCAGTTGAAATGCAATAAGCCTAAGTAGGTCCAACAGCTTATCGGCTTTGCGGATTCCTTCAAACTCCAAAATGTCTCGAAGTAAATAGGACTGTACCATTTCGTTTAGGTATTCTATTTTGTCTTGCCGATTGGGCAAGTGTTGAAGTTCCGGATATCCACCGAAGATTAGACGTTCTTCCAATCGAGAAGTCGTTTGAACCAAATTTTCTTGCTGTGAAAGTTCCATTATGGATAGTGGATACAAGCGTATGGTGTATTTTCGACCAACAAGTGGTTCCCCCAATTGGTTGTCCAAATCAAATACCGAAGATCCGGTAGCGATTACTTGGATTCCTTCTATTTGGTCTACCATTAGTTTAAGCTTTTTGCCTATTTCGGGAATTTGTTGGGCTTCATCAATAACCAACAAGCGCTTATCCCCTAAAAGCTGTCTATAATTTTCTTCTTTTCGCTCCGATAATACATGCTGTACGGTTTGGTCTTCCCCATTAAGGAGTAAAAAATCGGCCTCTTTTTTGTCTTGGAGGTAACGGGTAATCAATTGAGTTTTACCAACCCGCCTAGGTCCGTAAAGCACCAGGACCTTTTGGGCCTGTACTTTTTTTGAGAAGAGGGCTTCAACGGCTCTGGGGATATAATTTTCCAACATCTCTAAAGGCAGACTTGGTTTGTAATTATCAAATTTACGTAAATTGCGTCAATATGCTGACTCAATTTATGTGAAAATCGTCATTAGTAGCTTGAAAACAATTTTTCAAGGGTTAATTTCTCTCTTGATTTCTTTAGTTATCCTCTTTGTAAAGCAAGCATTTCTATGCCTCGGCAATTTTTTAACGCTTAGAAATACGACTTAACCGCAAAGGCTACTTGCTCCATGAATATCCGTTTCATGTGGAAGAGGTTATTCTGCTCATAAAACAAGAGCATGGCTTTTTTATAATCGAGGGAATTTACGGTTCTATAAGAAAGGGGGCAATTATTATAGTGCATGAAAATTGAGTTGCTTACAATCCTTCCCGTTCTTTTATTTCCATCCATAAAGGGCTGGATGTACGATATAAGTACTAAGGCTAGTAGCGCTTTTTCCACTTCCAAGGGCTATCACAAAGTGGTGTGATTTTAAATCTGCCAACAATCTTTTTAATGTGGCATAGCTATAAGGGGCGTCCAATCCATCAAAAATCTCTTTGGACGAACGCTGCCCATGCTGTTCCAAATAACGGAGGATTTGAAGCGCTCTTTGATCCAATTCCTTTCATTTAGGCTCAAAAAGGTACCAGTTAAAGCTCATTTAAGGCCCTTTTTGAGCTGCAAAAGGGGCTCGTTTGAGCTGCAAGTGCTTCTACTCCTTAAAACCTAGCGGCTATTTTGGGGTCTTGCCCATAGGAAGCTTTACTATTTTATCCGGCACTTGTTCCGGCCAGCCTTGGCTCCGGTGGTTGGGGGCGGGTTCCGGGTTCCGAGCCAAGGCTCGGAATCCTCACCCTGCCCCCAACAACACCTTTGCCTGCGGCGGGTCCTCCCTTTTCCACAGACCCCTATCGTAGCGTAGGGGGTGCCGGGGGCCACTACTTTTCGAAATCCCTTACCCTAAATCAAGCCGGCGTTCCGCCATTTCAGAACCATCTTCAGGAGGACAAAAGGCTTAAACCTTGAGGAGCTTAAGCCAACCGCTCCTCCAAAGCCTCAAAAAAGTCGCCCAAGTCTCGCCCGTCCATGAGGGAGTGGTGCACTTCCAAGGACAAGGGCATATAGTGCCGGCCTTGGGCTTCCTTTATTTTTCCGCTTACAATTCTGGGCCAGTGGTCGCTGTAAGCTTCTCGGTGCGGGTTTTTGAATGCCGTAAAATGCACCCAAGGCAGTACGCTAAAAAAGGCTATGTCGTTGCGGTAATCGTTGGGTTGCAGGCCGGGAACTTCTTTTTGGGAGGCCAAAACCCTTTGCCCATGGGCCACAAACTGCTCCAAGTCGCTTTGGTAACCAAAATCGGCAAAATAAAAGCTGCCGTCCTCGCGGGCTACGGTGCAGCCGGCATCTACATGATCGTACAAGCACAAGTTTTCTTGATCGTGAAAGCGCAAGCGCCAGGCCGGAAGTGCGTCCATAACCATTAAGGCTTGGTGCACGTACTTTAGAAAGAATGGCGTGTTGGAGTCTTTGCGCGCCCTGCTTACTTCAATTTGTGCGGTAAGCATAAAAAAGGGGTCCTGGTAGTCCCTAAAAAAAAGGTAGGTGCCTTTGCGTTTCCACGGGTCGATGGGAAACCATTGGAAGGCATGTTTTTCCTGAGCCATGAGCAAAGGTACTAACACACAGCGGAAGAAATGAAAGAGATGTGGCCCCCGGCCGGGTGGATGCCCGGCGGCTGCGGCCTGCGCCAAGGGCGGGCCGAGGAGGCGGACCTTTGGGGAGCCACCGCAGGCCCTTGCCCTTGGCAGCAGGGGGCAGCCGAAGGCAGGAGCCGGGGCCGGATAGATTACAAGCACTTCCCATGGGCGAGGCCCCGCCTATTTCATTCTTTTTTCCTTGGCATAATTGGTAGTTTTGCAAAAACTAAAGGCTATGCGTTATCGTCCCATCGACTCCCAACTTTTTGTTGAAAATAGAAAAAGACTGGCCGGGCAATTGGCGCCGGGAGGCATGGCGGTGGTCTGCTCCAACGATATTATGCCTACAAATGCCGATGGTACGATGGGTTTTCGGCAGAATTCGGATTTGCTGTATTTGACCGGAGTAGATCAGGAGGAAAGTACCTTGGTTTTGTTTCCCGGAGCTTCGAATCCCGCGCATCGAGAAATATTGTTTTTGCGCGAAACCAACGAGCATATTGCGGTTTGGGAGGGCGACAAGCTAAGCAAAGAGCAGGCCTTTGCTCAATCGGGAATACAAACGGTGTATTGGAATCAGGATTTTCCTGCCATTTTTAGGGCTTTGATGGCCGAAGCCGAAACCGTGTATTTGAACCGGAACGAGCACATTCGGGCGAATGTGGAGGTGCAACGAAGGGAAGACAGGTTTACCCTATGGTGCAAGGAGCATTATCCTTTGCATCAATACGCGCGTTTGGCGCCTTTGCTTATGCGTCAGCGTGCCCTAAAGCATCCGATAGAAATAGAGCTCATGCGCGAAGCTTGCCGGATAACCGAACTGGGATTCCGTCGTTTGCTGTCTTTTGTAAAGCCCGGTGTTTGGGAGCACGAAATTGAAGCCGAATTGTGGCATGAGTTTATCCGCAACCGAGCAGGAGGTTTTGCCTATACGCCCATCATTGCCTCAGGAGAGCGGGCATGCGTGCTGCATTATATAGAGAACAATCAGCAATGCCAAGACGGCGATGTATTGCTTTTGGATATTGGCTGCCACTATGCCAATTATGCTTCGGATTTGTCGCGCAGCATACCGGTGAATGGTCGCTTTTCGCCTCGTCAAAAGGCGGTGTACGAGGCGGTGTTGCGGGTGCAAAAGCAGGCCACGGCCTTGCTGAAGCCGGGTACCTTGTTTGGCGACTACAATAAGGCGGTGGGCGAATTCATGGAAAAAGAGTTGGTTGACTTAGGCCTGCTGACCATGGAGGAGATAAAGCAGCAAGATCCGGCAAAGCCTGCCTACAAAAAGTACTTTATGCATGGTACCTCACATTTTATTGGCTTGGACGTGCACGATGTGGGGTATTTTCATGAGCCCATGCAAGCGGGTATGGCTTTTACGGTGGAGCCCGGCATTTACATCCGCGAGGAAGGCATTGGAGTCCGCATAGAAAACGATGTGGTGATTACGGAAAACGGCATCGACGATTTGATGGCCAATATCCCTCGTGAAGTGGATGAAATTGAGGCTTTGATGCAAGGGAAGGCTTGATTTTGGCCTAAACAAGCCAAGGGTTTGCTGTATTTTTGTATTTATGAGGAATGCGTTTAGGGGAGTGCTTTGCGTGCTATGTTGCATCGTTTTGTTTGGGCAAGAAGTGCATGCCCAACAAGAAAACGAAACGGACGAACGGCCGCTGATAAATGTAAAGAAAGGACTTAGCTTTTCTAAGGACAGCCTTTTTCAGCTCAATTTAAGGTTTCGGATGCAAAACCGGGCCAGTGCCTTTAGCCGGGCAGGCAATGATTTGGGGGTCGACCGCTTTGATTTTAGGGTACGTCGTTTGCGACTGCGCTTTGATGGCTTTTTACTCAATCCAAAAATTGCCTATTACATTCAGCTCAGTTTTAGTAAAAACGACTTGGACTTAGAAAACGGAGGCCTGATTCCGCAACCCATACGCGATGCCATGGTCTACTATTTTTTTCACGACAATTTTTACGTAGGCTTTGGCCAGAGCAAATTGCCGGGAAACCGCCAGCGGGTGAACTCCTCCGGGAACATGCAAATGCCCGACCGGTCCATTGCCAACAATCGCTTGACTTTGGATAGGGATTTTGGCTTTTTTGGCTATTGGAAAATCCCCTTGGGTAAGCCCTATCTTCGTCTTAAGGGTGCAGTTTCTACGGGCGATGGACGCAATGCCTCCGACATAGACGAGGGTTTGGCCTATACCTTGCGGGCTGAGTTTTTCCCATTTGGGGCCTTTGCCAACAATGGAGCCTATTCCGAAGGCGATTTGGAGTTTGAGCCTAAGCCGAAATTGGCGGTTGCCCTTGGTGGTCATTATAACCATAAAGCCACACGGGCCGGAGGTACCTTTGGGCAAGAGTTGACCAACCCCAACGATGTTCGGGCGCTGATGGCCGACATGAGTTTTAAATGGAAGGGGTGGAGCTTAAATTCCGAATACTTGTACAAGCACGCGCGCGTTAGCGGTCAGCCGGCTGTGCCACCCCTGATTGGCCAGGCTTGGCTTTTTCAGGCCGGGCGAATGCTTGGGAAAAAATCAGAGTTGGTGCTTAGGTATGCGGCTTGGCGACCCGACGCCCAAGTGCAATGGCGTTATTTGGCCGAAGACGAGTACGGTTTGGGCTATAATTATTACATCAATGGCCACCGCATTAAGTGCCAAGGCTTCTTAGGCTACCGCAGTTTTGACCAAAGACCTTCCTTAGACGCCCCACGGAATTTCTGGCAGCTTACTTTTCAGGTAGAGTTTGGGATTTAAGCACTTGGATGGCTTATCCGCTCATTATTTATCATTAGCGCGGAAAAGGGGTCACGCCAAGACGCGAAGGCGCAAAGACTTTAGCACAGTAGGACCAAAGCGTGAAATAGATGGCGCCGTCAAACGCCCCTTTGCGGTTTTGCGACTTTGCGTGAAACCGTTAGCGCGGTATAAGGGCACGCAGAGATTCTGTGTTAATTTCCAAAAGGAAATAGCCAATTTTCTTTAACTTTGCTTCAAATCAGCAAAAGCTAGATTCGAAGGTTCTGCGGCATTTTGTTGCAGGACCTTTTTTTCTTCGTAATTGGCTTCATACTTGGTTTGATTCTTAAATAGTATGTACATCAATTCAAGCAACTTTCGCTGAATACAAACCAAGGCTTTCATTTTGATTCCGTG
>JAUHWY010000031.1 GCA_030427255.1 Bacteroidia bacterium
CGTGGCCAGTATTTATTCCTGGTGAGTTGCTCTCCAGCAGAGCTCACTTCCGCTTCAATACTGACACTGCCAAGGTCTCAACTATTTTTTTTATTTTCAACATGTCCAGTTTAGGGGAAGCCTACATATCCAGTATATTTTGATTTCAAAGAAGTTGGATCTACTATAAAAGGAACCGACAATGTTTACAGGTACATGATTTCCTGCTTTGTAGCATCCTTAAATAGGGATAATCTTTTCAATGAAAACATAGAAATAAAAAAAGTACAAATTAATTCTAGCCTCGATTGGGAAGACGTATTTGAGGGTTTAGTTGATGTGAATTCAGTAAGAATACAAGGGATATTTGAAGAATTAGTTAGTTTTTTTTCTGAACTCATTGAGAAAGGTATTTTGTTTCTAATAGACGAATATGAGTGGCTGTTCAGATTTTCTTTTGACGAACCTGTTGGATTTATGAAACTACGGAACTTTAGTTCAAAACAGTTAAGCAATGGTATAATTCCTTTCAGCTTTTGGATAGCGGGTGCAACACCATGGGATTATTTGTGTTCGATTACTGGCTCACCTGAACTAAATGTTATAGATGCCCCCGTAATACACATTAACAATATTGATTACGATTCTTTTTGCAAAATGTGGCAATTTGAATTATCGAAGTTAGACACCTATCATCAAGCAATAGACAAATGCAGAGATATTGCATATAAAGCATCAGGTGGTGTGCCTTTTTATAGCAAAGTGTTAGGCAGTCACCTATTGACCTCAGAAAAACCCTTAAGCTTTAATTTACTAAAACCTCATTTTCAAGAACTCTATGATTCTCTACAATCAGAAGAGAAAATGATATTAAACGAAATTTCAAGGATTCCAAGAAACTTTAAATCATCAAAATTTCTATTTGAATTAATCGATAAGGGAATTATACTTCAAAATGGAAAAAGCTATGAGATAAGAAGTGATTTTTTAAAGGATTTTATTAATAGTAGTCAATATAGCGAATCACAAAACAAAGTAGGTGAGCAACCTGAATGCCATAGATTGACAGATAACATCGAAAAGCTAATTATGACAATTAATCAGACCCACCATAACAAAACAGGCAAATATATCTTCGAACCTGTTGTTGATGACTCTGCATTAATGAAGGATTTAAGGACTGCATGCTATTCTATTGAATTATTCTCTGACTTTGCAAGCTCATTGTATAAAATTGTATTTGAAAGAACTAAAGAGAATCATAAGGGTACGGATTTAACTAAAGCTCGATTACCTAAATCATTTAAACAAAATAATCAATTTATTGACATAGTCGATATAATGAGACACTCCTTAGGCAAAGGTCATATAATGGATACTTTCACACAAAGGCAAGGACAATTAAGCAAAGTTAGGATGCTTGAAATATTAACTGGCAGTAAAAATGAACCAAGTGAGGCAGAAGATTTCTATAATTTACAAGTCTCAACTTTGAAAATGTTTAAAAACAAATTAATAGAGCTCAATGGTATTGTTAGAAACATGCCTAATTAAATGCTATGAGTATTTTTAAGCACTTACATTTTTCGCACCCTACATCAGAACAAATTAAAGTTCTTAAAGCAATGGAGGATTTCGTTTCATCCGAAAATCAATATGACTTCATGGTTCTTTGCGGTGCAGCAGGAACGGGGAAAACCTCAATCACTGCTGCTTTAATTGGTTATTTAAATGAATTGAGGAAGCCATATAAAATATCAGCACCAACAGGTCGGGCGGCCAGAATTCTTGGAAGAAAAGCTAAAACCACAACATCGACCATCCATTCAATGATTTATGCTCCAAATGCGGACAATGAAACTGGAACGGTGACTTTTAAACTGAAAATAGGGCACAATGCTAACCCAACAATTTATATCATTGATGAAGCTTCAATGATCCCCAAAGATATTGACAAAGGCCAAAATCTCTTTCAAGTTGAGAAAGGCTTGATTTATGACCTTATTGCCTACATCAAAAAGGCAAACGTAAATAACAAAATTATTTTTCTTGGTGACCGTTACCAACTTCCACCAATAGATGAAACTGAATCGTATGCATTGAATAAAGAGTTCCTTGAAAGAACGTTTAACTTGAAAGGCCACTCATATTTACTGACTGAAGTGAAAAGACAAGAAGATGGTAGCTACATTCTTGATAACGCAACAGATATCAGAAAAGCTATAGACAGAGGAGAGAAATCTCATCCTATTAAAGGAACTCAAAACAGAAATATATACTCAGCAGCAGACAAATACGGAGCAAATGTCAAAAAAGACGGACTTGAAAATCAAGTAGCCATAGGTGTTTCGCATAAAGCCAACAAGTTTTTCAACGACCTAGTGAGAGAAAGAATATTTGGCAATGCCAAAAAGATACTTGAACAAGGCGATTTATTAATGGTAACACAGAACTGGTACAGAAACGGTATTCAACTTTACAATGGAGACCACGTTGAACTTTTATCAGTTGACTGGAATTTGCAGGAACAAGTAGCTGGTTTACATTTTGTTGCAGTAAAAATTAAAGTTCTATTCAGCGAAACCGAAACCATTATTGAAGACTATGCACTATTAGAAACAATTTTATCACCCGGTGGAGTATTAGACGGAAAACTGGAAAATGAACTTCGCAGACAACGGTACACTAAGAACAAGATTTTTAGAGACAGCAATATGCCAGGTGATGACCGCTATGTTGGTGCTTTAAGACTTACTTATGGACACGCAATAACTTGTAATAAAGCACAAGGCGGTGAATGGAAAAAAGTTTTTGTAAATACAATGGGTATTCCATCATTAAAATGGCAATACACAGCAGTGACAAGAGGAATAAATGAAATCGAAAAGTTCTAAAATCCCACCCTATTTTCAAGCAAATTGCCAAAGCCCCACAAGCCAAACCGAAGACCAAAGCTTTATCAAAGAGCTTGTAAAGCCAACCCACGAGAAAAGAAATTTTAAAAAATGCCCCACCGCACGACTGTAGTGGTCGGCGAAAACTGGACAACAAAATCCAATTGCTTAAATTACGTTTATGAGCAAACAAAGAAGAACGTTCAGTTCGGCCTTCAAGACTAAAATAGCCCTTGAAGCCATTAAAGAGCGCAAGACCATTATAGAACTTGCCGCAGCGTATGAATTGCATCCCAACCAAATTCAGGCTTGGAAACAGGCTTTTTTGGAGCACGCAGAATTGGTCTTTGACCAAGAGAAAGCCAGTAAGGGCAAAACCAAAGAGTTTGAGAAGGAACGTGATGAACTTTTCAAGCAACTTGGCAAGGTTCAAATGGAGAATGAATGGCTCAAAAAGAAGGTGTTATGATTCCTATGGATGTACGAAAGAGCATGATAGGCGAGATAAAGGGCGGTTTTGTAAGCTTCCTCCAAAACCGAACAGTTCAAAACGGAGTATAGCTTACAAAGAAGCCAGAGAAAGCATGTGTTGGCTCAAACGATTACAAGTAACAGATTATTTGAGTAAAGAGCAAGCCGGAAGTTTGTTGGCAGAATCAGAAGAAATTTGTAAAATTTCGGGTTCCATTCTAAAAACCATAAAAACTAAAGCCCGAAATTGAAAACTCGTAATTCGTAATTGAAGACTCATAGTTGAATAATGGCAGATTTAAATAGAATATACCTCTACCGAATGACGCACATTACCAATGTGCCGCATATTTTGGAGTATGGTATTACCCATAGAACATCTTCCAATGCCAACCCTAACTTCACACCCATAGGAGACCCTACATTGATTTCAGCACGGGATGGGTTTGTGCTGGAAAATGGACGTACCTTAGGTGAATACATACCCTTTTACTTTGGCCCAAGAATGCCCATGCTTTATGTTATTCAGAAGGGTTTTAACGGAGTTTCTGTTACACCGGCTCCTGAAATTGTTTATTGTGTAACCTCAGTACAGAAAATAATTGATGCCAATCAAGACTTTGTTTATACCAATGGCCATGCGGTGGATTCATTCTCTTCACAATTCGGACCGCCGGATGTAGCTGATATTGAAAATCAAGTTGATTTCCAAGCGGTGAAAGTGAGAGACTGGAAAAGTCCAACTGACTTGGATTTGAAGAGAAGAATGCAAGCAGAGTTTTTGCTTTTGGGCGATTTACCCTTTCCGTCAGTTTTAGGTTTCGTGGTTAGAAACGAAACAGCAAAAACCAAATTGATAGGATTTGGAGTTGATGAGCAGCAAATACGAATTAGAACAAACGCCTATTTTTAAGCCATGATAAAATATTTGACGGGAAACATATTGGATAGCTCCGCACAAGCCTTGGTCAATACCGTAAACACCGTTGGTGTAATGGGTAAAGGTATTGCCTTGCAGTTCAAGAACCAGTTTCCCAATAATTACAAAATTTACAAGGACGCCTGCGAGAAAAAAGAACTCAAAATTGGCGACTTATTGGTAACCGAAGAGGAATCCCTTTTATCGGGTAAAAAAATCATCATCAACTTTCCTACTAAAGCCCATTGGCGTTACCCTTCGGAATATGAATACATCGAAAAGGGCTTGGCTACTCTAGTAGAAATTATCCAAGAAAGGAATATTCAATCCATAGCTATACCGCCTTTGGGTTCGGGAAACGGTGGTTTGGATTGGACGAAAGTAAGAGCCATGATAGAAGACAAACTTCAAGAACTTGATTGTGAAGTTTTCCTGTATGAACCGACTCATGCCATAAAGGAAACTTTGAAAAAAGAGCGCGTAAAACTTACACCTGCTCGAGCCATGATGCTCTCTGTGTTGTACGACTTGGTTCGTAGCGGAGAATTAGTTTCAGAATTTGCTGCGGAAAAAGTAGCTTATTTTCTTCAACGATTTGGAGCGAAAGATGCATTCAAGCTTGATTTCAAACCTAATTTCTATGGCCCTTACTCCGGCAAAGTAAGGCATGTACTCTATCACCTCAATGGCAGTTATGTGATGGGCTACAGCTCCAAAGACAAAAAGCCATTTGAAGAATTGAGTTTAATCATGGATGCTGAAAAGGAAGTGAATGCATTTTTGGAGTCGCCTGATAATCAGAAATACAAAGAAGTTGTAAGTAAAACCAAAAAGTTTCTTACAGGCCATTACTCACCCTTTGGGTTGGAATTACTCTCCACCCTTGATTTTATTAAGTCAGATAAGGGAATGGAAAAGGAATCCGAAATATTGAAGGAACTGGAAACTTGGAGTGACCGAAAGAGAACGATGTTCGCAAACCCTGTATTTGTCTCAAAAGCTATAGCAAAAATCAATCAACAATTTGGGTAAGGAAAAGTAAAAAGCCTCATTTAATAGGATATTCACTCTACCTAAAAGATTATATGCATGCTATTGCAAATCAATCGATTATTTATTTCGTTAAGAACACACTCAAATAAAAAATGACCCAAAAGACCAAGATAGATTAGGGAAAACCAACAGTTCTCCTTAACCAAACCCTGTAAATCACACTCATAGGCAGTCTCCAAAAGATTTTATTGGCACTTTTTGTAAGAGAATGCATGCATCCTTCCATAACCACGACTGCCAAAACATAGCCCAAAAGTTCATCCCTAAGCTGTTTTTTGACCACTGATATACCAAATCGAGGTATATGCTATCCACTTTTTGACCAATGCATTACTTGAATTTTGGATATGCTATATATTTTTCGACCAAAGCAATACCTAAGCGAGGTATATGCTATCCACTTTTTAACCAATGCATTGCTTGAATTTTGGATATGCTATACATTTTTTGACCAAAGCAATACCCAAGCTAGGTATACGATATCCACTTTTTAACCAATGCATTGCTTGAATTTTGGATATGCTATACATTTTTTGACCAAAGCAATTCCTAAGCGAGGTATATGCTATCCACTTTTTGACCCCTCATATACCCAAGCGAGGTATATGCTATCCACTTTTTGACCCCCCATATACCCAAGAAAGGTATATGCTATCCATTTTTTGACCCCCGTTTTGCGGGTTTAGGGGGCTGCCAAATCCGGCCAACAAAAACAACCAAGTTGCATTTTACTAGGTCTAAAGAGGTCTACCCACAAGTATCCCTAAAAAGTCTTTTCAGAATTCAAAAACTTGTTTTATTTTTGTAATAACATGTCCACCCCCCTTCCCGTTAGAACAGGGCGCTCAGGGTGGACTTTTTATTTTTATACCTATGCCTAAAGTGCCATATACCAAACCGGCACTAAACTATGCCAACCAACTTCAACAATTAAAGGAAAGAGGCTTAATTGTTGAAAGCGATAGTAAAGCTTTACATATTCTTGAAACCATAAGCTATTACCGTTTAAGTGGCTATTGGTACCCTATGCTTGCTTTTCCTAAAACAGCTCATATCTTTAAGCCAGGTTCAACCTTCAACAATGCTTTTAAGCTCTATTGCTTTGATCGTGAGCTAAGAAAACTCATTTTGGGTGAGTTAGAAAAAATAGAAGTGGCTATCCGGACAAAATCAATTTATGTATTGTCTCAAAGACACGGTCCCTTTTGGTATACCAACTCTGCTCATTTCCGTAACTCCTCCCATCATGGCACAACGCTTTCGAAAATTGTAGAGGAATATAACCGAAGTGATGAAAAATTCGTTGTTGATTTCAAAAAGAAATACAGTAACCCAATGCCACCAAGTTGGATAATGTTGGAAGTAACATCCTTTGGAAGTCTATCTATGTTGTATAAAAATCTATCCGGCACACATGACCGAAGAGAAATAGCCAATTATTTTGGACTTGACGACAGTACCTTTGAATCATGGCTTCATAGCATTGTTTATGTACGAAATGTTTGTGCCCATCACTCCAGACTTTGGAGTCGAGTTATGCGAATCACGCCTGCCATACCTCTAAGCCCTAGGTACACATTCTTGAATCATACAATTATCTACAACACAATAACGGGCTTACCTACCAATAATAACAGAATCTATTTCTTACTTAGCATGCTTATTTATTGGCTGAACATCATCAACCCCACACATACTTTTAAGAACAAACTTTATAGATTACTAAAAGCCTTCCCCATGGTCGATGTTAGGGCCATGGGATTTTCAGCAAATTGGGAAGCAGAGCCAATTTGGAATTGGCAAAAAGTAATGGACGATGAAAAATGATTTTATCGAATTTTAAAACCTTTAGAATCAAAAAGTAAATGGCTAAGAAGCATTTATAATGTATCGATTTATTGCCGTTATTCTAAAAAATCGGATAAAAACAAAACTTCGTTTAGGGAGCAAAAAGTAGGTGGTTTCTTTCCGTGGTTATTCCAGAGCATTAACTCTACAATCCGTAAGAAGAACTAAACCAATACCAGCCAATAAAACCCAACTGCCTCAAAGAATCCATATCCCTTAATTGATAGAATACAATACCTTCTAGAATGGCCTCCCGCCCCCAACGGAGGGGCCGACCTTGCTCCAAGCTAGCCGCACTTTGGCGAGGAGGTGGTTTTTAACCCCCGCAGCCTTAGTGCGGCTTGCTTGGGGCATGGGCGCACCGCAGTCAAGGGGCGGATACGGAGCATATTTTTCCTATGGAACAAAGGCCCAAATATTAAGGCTATAGCTGCAGCGGTCGGCCATTACGGGAACAACCAAAACAAAAAATTTGATTTTTATTTATCCAAATGGGTTTAGCCCCTCAGTACTAAGTTTTTCAATACCCGCCCTGGGTTTCTTGTCGGTCCGGGATGCGGTCCAACACTTCTTCTACCCAAGGACCTAAAACATCCCGTTCGAACTCCTCAAAACGCAGCTTAAAGGCATCGTAAAACTGGCCGTTGAACTCTTGCAAGTCTTCGATATTCATTAAATGGTAGCTGGCCACGGCAGGATATTTGCTGCGGGGATGGCCGCGTTCGGTGAGCAGGCCATCCAAACTGGTAAAGTTTTGCATCATATCGAACAGGCGGTCTTTGATTTCTTGCAGTTGCTCGCGGCGCTCCGGATCTTTATGCCAAATGCCCCCAAAGGTGAATCGGATGTCTATGCTTTCGGCTTCAAAAACCATTTCCAGGCAGAACATTTCGTACATGTGATGCCAGCTAAAGGAGCCGTAACGGAATTTATCTTGCACTTCGGAAGGTAAAAACCGGAAAATTTCATCCTTTTGCGGGGTCAAAATGGCGTAGCGCTCGTCGTCCTTAAAAAAGCGAAACACTTCTTGAAAATTGTCGGGCACATTGAGCACCGGACGATGCTTCATTATAAAATCTAAAGCGTCTTTGTGCTTCCAATAAATCTGTTGGGCAAGGGTCATTAAATCTTTTCCGGTGGTCATAAATTGTTGTTTGAAATATTTGATGTAAAAACGTATAAAATCAGCGACTTCTCTATCGGGTTTTAGAAGCTCCAAACCTTCTTCGAGCATGTAAAGCGCTTCGCCGTATAGAAAGGTGTCGTAGCCGTCTAATCCGGGCATTCTCCGGGCGTCAAAAGGCCTGGGCGATAACAGGATGTAATGGGCATATGCCGGCTCGGGCAGTTGTTTTTGGGAGTGCAGTTGGTATTGCAGGGCGGATTGATCTAAAGCGGGGCCATCTTCCACTCGGTTGTCGACCAAGAGCACCCAACCGGCCTCGGCATTTTCGATGCTTATGTCCTTATGGTTGTAGCCAAAATGCACTTTTGTTTTGCTGTGGTCGGCTAAGCTAATGCGGTTTTTAACTTCCAAAGGCAAATGATATACGCTTTGGGCAAACCGGTTGAGGAACCAAGGCCCACAATTGTGGCTGCCGGAGGG
This sequence comes from Bacteroidia bacterium, assembly GCA_030427255.1. Taxonomy (GTDB): domain Bacteria; phylum Bacteroidota; class Bacteroidia; order CAIKAF01; family CAIKAF01; genus CAIKAF01. The sequence continues at coordinate 8,771 of JAUHWY010000031.1, forward strand.
GTCTAAAATCCAAGCCCAAAAGCGCGAATGGGAGGCAGGCTGTTTGGGGTCTTCGGTTACGGTAAAGGGATTGAAGCGGTTTATCTCTGTTTTTATGCGCTCCAAAACTAAATCTTCGTCTGCTAAAAATTTCTGAAGGGAATCTAGGACTGGGTCGGTTTGGACATGTTGATCAAAATCTTGTTCCATAGACAAACAATCGTATTTATTTAGTTATTTAATAATTCAAACATAATTAAGGTTTCGGCAACTACAAAGGTACTTCCACCAATATATATAACATCTTCTGAGTCCGCAAGGTTCAATGCATGGTCAATGGCTTCCGCAACAGAACTTTTTGAAGTCGATGTCAAGCCGAAGTCAAGCAAGGATTTCCGGAGTTTTTCTACCGGCATGCCTCGAGGAACATCCGGTTTGCAAAGGGTAAGGCTGTGATGTTCCGGCAAAAGCTCCACCAAGGCTTTTAGGTCTTTGTCGTCGGCAAAGCCCAAAACAAAATGTAGCTTTTTTCCTTTGGCGGTTTCTTTCAATTGCTGCATCACATAGGTCCAACCGGAGGCATTGTGTGCGGTATCTGTAATCACCAAAGGTGCTGTTTGTAAGGTTTCCCATCGGCCACGCAGCCCGGTGAGTTTGGAAAAATTGCTCAGGCCTTTTTCAATGGAGGTTTGTTGCATAGCTAATGCACCGGGAATGGATTGGTATACCCTTAAGGCAGCAAGCGCTGTTTTGAAATTCCGGTCTTGGTAGGCACCTCCCAGGGGCAGCTGAATTTCCCAGCCTTCGTTGAGTACGCGAATGCTCCTGCCTCCCTCTTTGGAAGCATGACCCTCCAACTGAACCCAATCCTCGGCTAGGTGAAGTGTACTATGTGTTTCTAGGCATTTTTTGGTGAAAACCGGAAGGATTTCTTCGGTAGGCTCTCCTAGGACGGCAGGTGTTTGGGGCTTTATGATGCCGGCTTTTTCTGCCGCAATTTCCGGTAGGGTACTGCCTAAAAACTGCATATGGTCCCAACCGATATTGGTAATAAGGCTAAGCTCCGGATTTACCACATTGGTAGAATCTAAGCGTCCCCCCATGCCGGTTTCCAAAATAACCATTTCGGTTTTTTGCTGTTTAAAGAACCAGAAAGCCATTACCACCGTAATTTCGAAAAAGGAGGGTTTTATTTTTTCAATTACATCTCGGTATTGCGCCACAAAGTCAACCACTGCCTGCTCATGTATGGGGGCTCCATTTATCCGTATCCTTTCGGTAAAAGAGCTTAAATGAGGCGAGGTATACAGTCCGGTTTTGTATCCCTGGGTTTGAAAGCAAGCGGCAAGCATGTGGCTTACCGAGCCTTTTCCGTTGGTTCCGGCAATGTGAATAAACCTCAGATCCCTTTCGGGGTTTCCTAAGGCTTGGCATAATGCCTGTGTATTTCCTAAGTCTTTTTTAAAGGCTGCGGCCCCAATCCTCTGAAACATGGGCAAAGCAGCATAAAGGTATGCTACGGTTTCCGTGTAGTTCATGGACAAATTAACGAAGGATTCTCACGCTTCCCATGCGCTCAATAATGTCGGGGAAGCAGAAGTTGTCTAAGTACATGCGCCAAGCATACACACCGGCAGAAAGGGTGTTGCCGTCTTGCCCTGTTCCGTTCCAGCTGTCCTCAGGCCCTTGGAAGGTTTTGACCACATTGCCCCAGCGGTCAAAAATGTACATTTCAAATCCGTCGGACAAGTCCAGCTCAGGAAAACTGTAGGCAATGCCAAAGCTATCGTTAATGCCGTCGTCGTTTGGTGAAAATGCATTGGGCACATAAATGCGTTCCGGGTCATAGCCACCTACTACCCTTACGGAATCGGTGAACACCACATTGCATTTAGAGACCCAAACGGAGTAAACTCCGGGCTCGGACACCAACAGGGTTCTTGAGGTATCTCCCGTACTCCATTGATAATCGGCAAAAGGGTTTCCCGCATCCAGCGTAACCGAATTATTGGCACACATCAACTCAATTTCGGGCAGTGCAGGTTCAGGGAGGGTATCAAAGGTAATTCGAATAGAGTCGTAGCTTGTGCAGTTGTTTTGAGTTACAGCAACCCAGTAAAGAGCGGTAGTGTCTGCCGCAAACAATTGGCTATTGCTGCCATCTTGCCACTGATAGTTTGCCCCTGCGTTGCCGGCATCCAAAAGGAATGGAGGTTGAGTGCACACCACTTGATCCGGTCCTAAAATAACAACCGGGTAATTGAAAACGGCCAAATTTAGCGTGTCTTGGTCAATGCACTGATTTTGATCGGTAACTCGAACCCAAACCAACTGATCTCCAATGGGTGTGAAGCCGGCGGTGTTTTGGGTGCTTTGGTCGTTCCATTCAAAGCTAAATGGGCCTGTCCCTTGTTGAACCTGTGCGGTAAGCGTGGTGCTTTCACCAATACAGAGTTGGTTGTCTCCGGTAATTTGCACTTGAGGAGCCGGCGCCTGAATGAATTCGAGGGAGTCCCTGGTAGTGCAACCGTTGCGGCTAACGTCTACCCACCAAAAGCCAAAATTGTTAGCGATGGTAGTTTGCTGGGTACTTCCGTCATTCCACAAATAATTGGCGCCGGGGTTTCCGGCATCCAGGAGAAGGTTGGGAGGATTACAAACAATGCTATCCGGCCCCAAATCTACTATAGGGTAGGGGAATACCTGCACCCAAAGGGAATCTTCGGCGGTGCAACCCAAGCTGTCGGTAACGGTAACTTGGTAGCCTGTAGAAACCATGGGGGCATCGGAAATGGATGGAGAAGTAGCTCCTGTATTCCAGGCAAACTGCAGGTTTCCTGTGCCTCCGGTAACTTGGGTATTTAAGGTAAAGGCTTCTGCTTCGCAGGAAGTGCTATCGCCAAGGATTTCCACGGCAATTTCCGAGATAACTACATCAAGGGTATCTAAATCGAATACCGTACATGAGCCGAAATCTGCTTCCACCCGTATTTGACTGTTTTGCCCGGTAAAGTCAACAAGAATGAGGGTATCGCTTTGCTGTCCGGAAATGGTTCCGTTTTGCACGAACCAATTGAGTTGTGGTTGCTCGTACAAGGAGGGTTCCCAATAGCTTACACCGGTAGCGTTATCGCAAACCAAAGGATTTCCTTGAATAGCTTGTGGAGGGCTATAGTCGCTGCAGCTGCAATCTTCGGGGTAATTGGCTTGTGCAGAAGTAAGGTTTCTGTTGTAGGTTTGAAATCCTGTAAGTAGGCTTGCGGCACCTCCCACAGTAGGGTTTTGGCTTGCTGTAGCCAGGTTAATGGAGGACTGTTGGCATCCGCTGTTGCCTAGGGTGTCGGTAGCAATTAAGTAAGCATCCATGCCTCCATTGCCGAAGCTTTGGGTAAATCCGGCCAAGAGGTAGCCTCCTTGTGGACTGTTTCGAAAATCCATGGCCCAGGCTTCATCGTTTTGTGTACCTCCATAACTCATGGCCCATTGTATGGATTGATTGGCATTGAGTTGGAGCAGTGCGGCATCGCGTGCGCCATTTCCTTGACTAGCAAATCCGGCAATAGCATACCTTCCTCCGGGCAGTTCTTCGGCTTCATATGCGCGATCGTCTCCCGGACTGCCGTAGGTTCTTGCCCAGCTTAGTCCACCGTTGGCACTGAGTTTTACCAGGAACATGTCTTCTCCTCCGGCACCATAGCTGGTGGTAAACCCGGCTACTAAATAGCCGCCATCTGAGGTTTGCCTTACCGACCAAGCTTCTTCGGTTCCAGCTCCGCCAATGGTTCTGGCCCACTGAACAGCACCGGCCAAGTTGACTTTGACCACGTACATGTCCCAGTTGGCACCGGTGCTAAAGCTCGCTGAGCGGCCTGCCAAAATAAAGCCCCCATCACTTGTTTGTTGAAAGTCAAAGGCCTGATCGTTTTGCCAACCTCCGTAGTGATTGGCAAAAAGCACATTTCCGTTGGCGTCGGTACGTACCAAGGTCATGTCGTTGTATCCGTTTCCACTGTATGAGTTGGAGAAGCCACAAAAGGCAAAACCGCCCAATACTTCCAAGCCTTTGTATAATTCATTGTCGTACAGACCTCCGGCTACCCGAAACCAAGTTTGATTGCCTGCCATGTCGTAGCGGGCATAGGTGGCTAAATCACCAGCGGGAGGATTGGCTAAGGTGTTTCCCACAAGGAGGAGTCCTCCGCCGCCATTGGTTAATTCTATTACATCTCGAGCAATGTCCCGATCGGTTGAGCCAAACGTGCGGCTCCATTGGCTGGTACCTGCTACATCGGTTTGCACCATAAATAAGTCACGTTCTCCTTGACCTTGGCTGTAGGATGTGCCGGCCAGTGTATAACCGCCTGTTGATGTTTGTCGCACCTGATGGAACTGATCGTCTTGGACACCACCGTAGGTTTTTTGAAAAATCAACTGTGCGTTTAGGCTTGAAAGGCCAAGCCCGAAACTTAGGAAAAGGCAAAGAATAGAGGCTATTTTTTGCCTGGGAACTGGGTTGTGCATTGCGCTGAAAAGAACCATAGCTATACATGCAAAATTACTACTTCAACTTGGATTTTTCAAGCCATTTCCGGTGAGTGGAATTAAAATCTTTTCTTGTTTATTCATAGTTTTAAGGGCGGCGGCATAGGCAGTAGCGGAGGAGTACTCAACCAACCAGCCCATAGAAGCCAGTTTGTTTCGGGCCTCCACGATTTCTTTTTCTGAAACCACATAGTTTTGGCCTCCTGTAGATTCAATGACCTTAAGGATTTCTTGCTTTCTTAATGGGTTTCGTATGGCTATGCCATCGGCGCAAGTGCTTGGGCTTTCATAGTCAAACTTGGTCTTGGAAAGCCCTTCAAATCCTTTGGCTTGAACGGCCGAAATGCGCGGCATAAAAGGTAGTTTACCGGCAAGTTTAAGCTCTTTTAGGCCTAACCAAGTGCCTAGAAGCAGTGTGCCGTTTCCGGTGGGGAAAATCATATGCTGTGGCCAATCTACTTGCTTTTTTTGGTACTGAAGCCATAGTTCCCAAACAAAGGTTTTGGTTCCATGGAAAAAGACCGGATTCCAAGTATGGCTTGCGAAGTATGAGTTGCCGGATAGCCTTATGGCTTCTTGGGCTACCCGGTCTCTATCCATAGCCAGTTGCACAGGAAGTATGCCATAGGCCTGCATGCTTTTTAGCTTTGCTTCCGGAATGCTTTGTGGGACCAAAACGGTGGCTTTTATTCCGGCACGGGCGGCATAGGCCGCTAAAGAACTGCCTGCATTTCCGGAGGAGTCTTCCAAAACCTCTTTTGCTCCAAGCGCCAGGGCATGACTAACTACTGCTGAGGCCCCTCGGTCTTTGTAAGAGCCGGTAGGCATAAGGTATTCCAGTTTTATCCAAAGATGGGTATCGATCTGCACTACCGGAGTTTCCGGTTCTCCCAAAGATACTATGGAAGCCGTTTCGGGGAGAGGAAGCAGTTGGCGGTAGCGTTCCATCCCGGAGAGAGAGGCATCCGGCATAATTTCGTTAGTGAAGAAGGACTCCAACCAATAAGGGGTGCCTTTTTGCGCTCCAAAATCTAGAGGCGGGTGGCTGCATTCTTTACCTTGCACCGACCATTTCCAAGCATGCTGTTCCATAATTGGTCTATTGCAAAAAGTGTTCCTTTACCATGGGGCCCAAGCCGGTCATAAAGTATTCTATGGCAATTACCATAAGTATGAGTCCCATAATGCGCATCATTACTTTGATTCCGGTATCCCCAATCAATTTCATGATTTGAGAGCCGCTGTAAAGCGCCGTTAAGGCAATGGCACAAATGGCCACAATGGCAGTAAGAAGTACGCCTTTTTGAGCAGTACTTTCCGCTTGGTTCATGAGAATTATGGAGTTGGTGATGGCTCCCGGTCCACAAAGCATGGGAATTCCCAAGGGAGTTATGGAAATGTCGTTGGCGTAACTTTTGATTTCTTTTTTAGCAATTTTTATGCGGGTTAGCCTGGCATTCAGCATATCGTAGCCCATCTTAAAAAAAATGACCCCGCCGGCCACCTTAAAGGCATTTACGGTGATATTGAAAAACTCAAATAGAAAAGTACCTGCCAAAGCAAAAAAGATCATGGCAAAAAAGGCCGTCAAAACTGCCTTAGTTGCGGTTTGTCTTCTCTCTTGAGGAGTAAACTCGCTGGTCATGGTCATGAATACCGGCAGTATGTTGAGCGGATTCATGATGGTTATAAAGGTGGTTAGGCAAAGAAGGCCAAAAGAAAGTAATTCTGACATAGCTTATAATTCGCCGCAAAGGTGCGATTTCCTTAATTAAGCCTAGCTTAAAAAAACTAAAATCAATGGTCTTTTAGTTTACCAAAGAGTGCAGCTTGAGTTTGTAGCTTTTAACATTCAGGTCTCTTTATGGCTTGTCTACTGTTCTGAACTTTTGTAAATTATTGGTATGATTTCATTTGTATTGATTTTGACGGCCTTGTTCATCCCCGTGATTGCTATGGCTTTGTTTTTGCGAAACCAGGCACAAAAAAGCAGCCAAAAGCAAAAGGAAATGTTAGAAAAAGGTGGATTGCTATTGGCCAGTTGTCCTGTTAGTTTTGACGCTTTTCGCACCCACCGAACCGGGAGATTTCAAAGTGAACCCTTGCGCAATGTGTACGCCATGGATTCTGCTCGTTTTATTTGGCATGAGCATACCCTTTACCTTTTTGGCAAAACCCGTTTTTTTCTTTTTGATTGGTACTTGCCACCACTGAAACTCAGTTCTTGGGATTTGTTTAAGGAGCAAGCATCTGTAGTACCCGAAAAGAATCTGTGGTTTGCGCATGTGGTTAAGCTTAACCCCGAAGAAGTGGTGCTTAGGCTGGCCAAAAACACCGACGGCCCGGAGGTTTTGTTGCACATTCGTAAAGCTACACCAGCCTTGTTATCAAAGATGGAAGCAGCTCCTTTTCTTGCTGCTCAAGAAACCAACCGAAGCAGGGGAGGCATATCTCCGGAGGCGATGCCTAAATAAAGGCATTTATTATGGCCTAATTATTCCACCAAGCAGGGTGCTCAACACGTGCGAAATCCCAATAACTGCCTTGTAAACAGGCTAGGTTAAAGCTTGGGTTTATTGACCCATGGGAATGTCGCCCATCATCATCGTGTCTTCGGGCTTGGCGTTTGGATCAATGCCCAAAATGGTTTTTACCTGTTTGGTAATGTCACCGGACTCATCGGCAAAAAGCAAGGCGTTTTTGGAAAGATCAAAAACGTAGTTGAGGTTTTGGTTTTTGGCAACGACCTTAATGGCACTATCGATTTTGGTCAATAAGGGCTGAATCAGAATTTGCTGCTTTTCCATTAAATCCTGTTCTAAAGCCTGTTGGGTTCTTTGAAGTTTTTGTTGGGTTTCGTCCAACTCTTCTTTTTTCAGCTTTTGAATGGTGGGTGACCACTTATTAAAGTCTGTTTGAAATACAGAGTCTTTTCCTCGATATTCCATATACACTTTCATGAGTTCTTTGTCTAATTCCGCAGAATAGTCTTGCAAATCGGCTTGGACTTGGCGGATTTCGGGCATGGTATACAACACATTAAGTGCGTTTAAGTAGCCGATATTGTTTTGGGCTTGGATGGCTGAGAAACACATGCCAATGGCCAAAGTCGAAATCCAAAATAATCTTTTCATGGTATTGCTTTATAAATAGAGCTGCAAATAAGAGGCCAAAAGTAGGATTTATTGGTCGGTCTTAAAAATTTCCCACCAAGGAACCCTGGGATAATCGGCTAAAAGTGTTATTTTTTCTTTCCGAACCGGATGCAATAAGCGCAGTTTTTGTGCATGAAGCGCAATGGATCTATCCTTTAAACCCCGTCGGGCGCCGTATTTAACATCCCCATAAATAGGCCAACCTGCATGGGCTAGTTGTGCACGAATTTGATGGTGCCTGCCGGTTTCTAAGTGAACTTCAAGCAGGCTCAAATTATTGCCTTGAGCCAAAACTTTGTACCGCAATTTAGCCTCTTTGGCTCCTTGTTGTTGCATTTGGACTATGCGGCTTTTGTTTTTTTGCATGTCACGCAGTAGCCAACCGGTCAATTGGTCTTCTTGATTCAAGGGACGCCCCTCCACCAATGCATGGTAGGTTTTTTTTGGCTCTTTGTCTTTGAATTGTTGATTCAGGCGAACGAGGGCCTTAGAGGTGCGGGCCATAAGGACCAGGCCACTTACCGGGCGATCTATACGGTGGCAAATGCCAAGGAACACTTCACCGGGTTTGTCGTATTTGCGTTTGAGGTAAGTTTTCATGCAAACTTCCAAGGCAAACTCATCGCCATAGGCTGGTTGAACGAGCATGCCCGCAGGCTTATTAACGGCAAGTAGGTGGTTGTCTTCGTACACCACCGGTACCTCAATATTGTTCCCGCTCATTTGGAAATCCTCTGCTTTGTACATCGGCAATATACTGCTTTACAGCGGCTTGAATATCTTCGGCTAAATTGAGGTATTTCCGCAAAAATCGAGGACGAAAGCCGTCGTTGATGCCTAGCATATCGTGCGTGACCAATACTTGTCCGTCTACACCTGCTCCGGCACCAATGCCAATAACGGGAATTTCAATAGAACCGGCTACTTCGCTGGCCAAACTGGCAGGTACTTTTTCCAAAACTACCGAAAAGCAGCCCAACTCCTGAAGCAGCAAGGCATCTTCACGCAATTTGCGGGCCTCTTCTTCTTCTTTGGCGCGCACGGTGTAGGTGCCAAACTTGTAGATGGACTGTGGGGTTAAGCCTAAATGCCCCATAACCGGAATTCCTGCAGATAGAATTCGAGAAATACTTTCGGCAACCTCTTTTCCTCCTTCCAGCTTTACGGCGTGTGCCCCTGTTTCTTTCATGATACGGATGGCGGACCTCAGGGCTTCGCTTGAATTTGCCTGATAGGAGCCAAAAGGAAGGTCTACCACTACCAAGGCTCTTTGGGCACCTCGCACCACAGAAGAAGCGTGGTAAATCATATGATCTAGAGTAATGGGCAGTGTGGTTTCATGTCCTGCCATTACATTAGAAGCCGAGTCTCCTACCAGCAATACGTCAATTCCGGCTTGGTCGAGCAGCCGAGTCATGGTATAGTCGTAGGCCGTTAGCATGGAAATGGGCGCATTGTCCCTTTTCATTTGTTGTAGGGTGTGAGTGGTTACCCGTTTAACTTGTTGGTGAACTGACATAGGGCAAAGGTAAGGAATAGGTGACGCAACTAAAGTAGGGGATAGGGAACTATGCAGAATGGGAATCTAGCGCCCCTGATAGAGGCAAGTAGCTGTGGGCAGCCAAAGCCATGGTATGCATGCTGCGAGGAGGCCCGAAGTACAACTGAGGGACCCCGGAGCGCAAGCAGACCAAGGTTTTGGCAGGCCACACTACTGCCGAAAGCAGGAAAAGGCGCCCACCAAAAAGAAAATTGATTACAAAATGCAAACAAAGTCGACTTGGAACTGGCAGGCTTCCATCACTTTTCTTATTTTTGCGCTTACATACGACCCGAGTTTATGAAATTTTTTGGCTCTATTTTTATCGCTTTTTGGGCTTTCTCCTCTTTTGTGCAGGCTCAGGAAGTGCCCGATCTTGCTTCTTTTGCTGCGCGTTTGGTAGATGGGAAATCCCAATCGATTACCATTAAAAAAGGCAATAAAGCAGTACTGAAATTGGTGAAGGAAGACGACCTTTTTTGGAAAGAAGAGGAGTCTGGAAGCTATATTGATACTGCCTACTGGATGGGTTTTCCTCCGGCTAGTCCCGAGTTGATTGAAACTGCCCGCTGGGAAGCAAGGCCTTTTGTGCCCGGCACCAATGTGGCCAAGGACGAATTTAGCTTGTTCCGCGCCTTGGTTGGTCCTAACGGCGAAAAAAGAAGCCAAACCTTGGTTTTTGATAATTCCGGTCGCATCCAAAGAGCCTTTTGGACGCCCACCATTAATGAAACCGCTGCCTTGAATGGTTCAGAGGCTGTGCCTATTATTACCGACCCTGAATTGTCTTTGTTCGCTTCGGCCAAAAGAGACAGCTCCATTGGAGTCTCTGCTTATACCTACAGCGAAAAAAACAATTTGTTGAGTCGCTTTGTAAACGAGGCTCGCGGTTATTTGTGGGACTTTAAGTACGATCGTAAAGGCCGCTTGTACATGATTTCCGGAAAGGAAGGCGACAAGCGCGTGTATTACCGGTTTTACTACCGTTGATGCATTGCTGTTTTTTGAACATGGTATACCCCTAGATTGCCCTATTTTGTGAGGTTTTCCTTTGTTTTTTCCGGATTATTTGTGTTTTTTTTAATGGCCTGTGGGGGCGGTAAATCGGAGTCCGGGGCTGAAAATTCCGGCGCATCCGCCGGACAGGAGGAATCTGCTTCCGTGCAAGAGCCTTCCGTCGAAAGCATTGCCGGTACTTGGGAATTGATACATTACAGTTCAGAAAAAAAACCGGAGGCCGGGCTTACCGAATGCGATAAAGCCACTCCATGGAATTTTACTACCGAGGCAGCCGAACCTTTGGGCGATGGTACGGAAGTGAACAAACTTGTGGCTTCAGCACCCGACTCTTGCAAATGGTATGGGTTTGAAACCAAGTGGACGGTAACCAAGGGGAAATTGTTTATGGCCTCCACACAAATTGGAGGTATGGGTGGGCTCTCTTTGGCAGGCTCCATTACCATTGATTCGTTTGACGGAAAGACTATGGTGCTTACCAGCTTCGGCAACCGGCTGGAGTTTTCTCGCCGTTAATTATTCGTTTCATTTTTTTCCAGCCAAGGCGCAAGCCAAGACTTGGTGCTACGGTATAAGCGGGCGCAAGCTTCGTCGTTTTGGGCCAAAGCTAAGGGTAGTTTCACCTTACGCTTGTGCAAATAACTGCCGGAAGGCGGACGATCCGCGGTTGCTAAATTGGCCAACCAAAGGCTGTTGTCGGCTCCCTCTTTGGGGGAAATTCCTCGCAAATTGGTAAAAAGGGTCCAAATTAGGCCCATGTATCCCAAGCTGTGCTTGTTTCCTATGGCTGTTTTTACCAATCCAGGGTGAACGGCATAGCATGCCGGAGCTTGCGGCCATTTGGCCAGGTGACGGGCATGCATCAATTGCATGAGCTTAGATTGACTGTATGCCTTAAGAATAAAATAGCCTTGGTTTAGGTTGGGGTCTTCCCAATAAATTTTCCCTTGGTAGTGGGCTGAACTGGAGAGATGGATTAAACAGCCTTGGGTTTTATCGAGCTTAGGCCACAACAGCTCCGTAAGGAGGAAAGGCGCCAAATAATTAAGCGCTAAACTGCGCTCAAAACCATCTTCGGTTAGTTGATGTTTGCCAAAAGCACCGCCGGCATTGTGTATGATTGCGTCAAGGTTTTCTGCCGGGCAGTTCAGCGCCGCTTTTTGGGTTTGGTTCATAGAGCATAAGTCCACTTCTATGCACTGTACTTTTTCGGGTTGGGGAAGTTGATGCTTGACTTGTTCTAGTTTTTTGAGGTTTCGGCTCAGCAAAACCAAGTTCCAGCCCGCAAGGTGTAGACCACGGGCAATTTCGAGGCCTATACCTGAAGTAGCTCCCGTTAAAAGGGCGGTTTTTGACTTATTGGCGGGCATAGGGAGGGGGTTTTAACCAATGCAGCACCACCATTTCAAGATCTTGAACCAATTGCCCCTTCTCATTTTCAAAGCTAAAGTACCAATTGATGACTCCAAAGCCTTTGGCAGGTTTAGCTTCGTGCAGTTTTATCTCTAAATGGCACTGAATGGCTTGGTTGGCGTACACGGGTAAGTGTAAGTTCCAATGGTAAATGCCTTTGCCGGCAAAAACAGAATCCTTAAACCGAGGCACCCACTCCCTAAGGTAAATGGCATGAAAGGGATGTGGACCGGAAGCAATTAAAGCGCCAAAAGGGCTTTGTTTGGCAATTTCACGGTCGGTATGAAAGGGCATGGGGTCGTATTGCTCCGCAAAAGAAATGATTTCCTCTTCGGACAAACAAAGCATGCCTAAGTCAAAGCGTTGGTGGAGTTCTAAGTCGTGGAAGAAAAGAGGCATATGCGTTGGCACCTTGGTATCATAATGTTTCCCTTAAAGGTACAATTTTGGGCTTCAACATGCTTTGTCGGAAGCTTTAGAACCCCATTTCCTTATTGTCGCCCCTTAGCAAGCGATAGCGCTTTCGGGCTTCGTTGGTCCAAATGCTAGCCGGGTGGTCTAAGATGAGGCTTCGATATTTTTCCATGGCTTCCTCGGGTCGTTCCAGCTGATTTTCGAGCAGTTTTCCGGCGGCAAGCAATGCGTCGTCGGCGAGGAGGTGGCTTTTGTCAAAGGACAAAAGCGTTTCCAATGCGTTTAGTGCTTGTTCGTAGGCTTGTTTTTCTTTAGCAATTTCGTAGCGCAGCCAATGGCTATGAGCAACCAAGCCATGGGTAGGGAATGCTTGTTTCAGCGAATCCAATAGTATTTGTGCACGATGGGTTTCTTTGCGGTAAATCGCCAGTTCGGCTTTGGAAAAGATTTCCAAAGCTTGGTAAGAAGAGTCAGCACCTCCATTGTCTTGAATCAACAGCGAAAGCCTGAGTGCATCGTTGGCAATGAGCTTTGTGGTAGAGGCTTTGAGTACCTTAACTTGGGTCATAGCCCAAGGGAATTCACCACGGAAATAGGCGAGCCGAGCATTACGAAACTTGGCTTCTTGGGCTTCCAATAAATTTGGGTAGGCTTTTTCAATTTGGCCATACAAGAGGCTTGGCTCCCAAAGGTCACCCAAAAGCAATTGCACATCGGCGAGGTTTAATTTGGCTTGGGCCAAATCTTGGGCATTTCCTCGGCCGGTCTGTACCAAACTATCCAAGGCCTCTCTGGCTTTTTGGGGTTGATCTAAATAAAAGGCCTGCAATTTGGCGTAGCGAATTTGAAGGGGTAAAGATTGAGGAGCGCCGCCCAAATCCTTTAATAGACTGCGGTAGGCCTCGGCGAGTGCCAAAAGCGCTGTACCGTTTAATTTGCCCTCCCAGGAAAGTTGGGCTTCGAGGTTTCTAACTTTTTCGGCGCGGGCTTCATAATAAAAGGCGTTTCCCGGGCCCAAATCTACTACGTAGTTAAAGCATTTATCGGCCATGGAAAATTCTTGTACCAAAGCGGCTGCTCTGCCTAAGTCCATCAAACGTGCTCCCTGTTCTTGGTAGCGGGCATCTAAGGCGCGGGCTTGAATAAAGGCAGAGGCAAAATCGCCTTCTTGTCGGTAGACCCAAAGCAGCAGTTCTTGGGCGTTGCGGTGATCGCCGGGGCTTTGGATTTTGCGTAATAAGGCACCTTTTATGGCCATGTTGATAGGGTCCAAGCGCTCTTCGGTAAGCAAATTATTCAATGCCGCTTGCACTTGGCCAAAAGAAGCAGGGCTTTTGTCTAACACATCAATGAGCTCTTCAGCTACTCCGGAGTAATTGCCTTCTGAGGCATAGGCTTCCGCAAGTTTGTAATGAAGCAGCACATCGTCTCCAAACTTTTTTCGGTGAAAGGTGTAAATTTCAATGGCTTTTTGATTGTAGCCAAGCAAAACAAATGCGTTTCCCCAGTCTTCGGCAGCTTGCACAAAGGGCGGGAGGTCTTTGAGCCAAGACTCCCAAACTTTTTCTGCTTTTCGTTGGTCGCCTTCGGCAAGCAAAAGGTCGTAATAATAGGCTTTGTACAAGGCGGTTTTAGGAAACCCTCGTTCTTGCTTTTTGGCCACATCAAGAGCTCGTGACGATTGATTCAGCTCTTTTAGGCAACGGATATAGGCTTTGAAATGCTCCTCTTTGTGCGGGTATTGTTCGTGGAACCGCTCAAAAAAGGGCAGGGCTTTTTGCCAATCGCCTTGATTGAGGTACTGGTAGGCGAGGTTTTGTTCTTGATCGGTTTGACTCCAAGCCACAGGAGCCAAGCATAACCAAACCAAGCAAAGCCAACGATTCATACTTAATATACGCAAGGGGGCTAAAAAGGTTCGCATGTGCACTTACCTATTTTAGCAAGGTGGTTCCTAAATAAGGTTCAAGCGCTTTAGGCAAGCGAATGCCTTCTTCGGTTTGGCCATTTTCCATGAGGGCCGCCACGATTCGGGGTAGGGCCAAGGCACTTCCGTTTAAGGTGTGCAGCAGTTTTGGTTTCTCTTGCCCTTCTTTGTAGCGCATTTTTAGGCGGTTGGCTTGAAAAGATTCAAAGTTGGAAACGGAAGAAACTTCGAGCCAACGCTCCTGTGCGGCGGCATACACCTCAAAATCGAAGGTCATAGCGGCCGCAAAGCCGGTATCGCCTCCGCAAAGTTTTAGGAGTCTAGCAGGAAGTTCTAAGGCGCGAAGCAAGCCGGTAACATGCTCCACCATTTCTTCCAAATGGGCATAGGATTGTTCCGGATTCGCCAATTGCACGATTTCTACTTTATCGAACTGGTGCAGGCGGTTAAGTCCGCGTACGTCTTTGCCATAACTGCCAGCTTCGCGACGGAAGCAAGGGGTGTAGCCGGTAAGTTTAATGGGCAGCAGGGAAGCATCCAAAATTTCTTCTCGGAACAAATTGGTCAAGGGTACTTCCGCGGTTGGGATAAGGAACAAGCCGTCTTCGGGTACGCCATACATTTGCCCTTCCTTATCGGGCAATTGCCCCGTTCCAACTCCTGAGGCCTCGTTTACCAGCAGCGGCACTTGAAATTCTTGGTAGCCTGCTTCGGTGTTTTTATCCAGAAAAAACTGAATTAATGCACGTTGCAGCTTGGCACCTCCGCCCGAATAGACCGGGAATCCGGCACCGGTAATTTTCACACCCCGTTCAAAATCAATCCATTGGTATTTTGCAGCTAAGTCCCAATGCGGACTTTTTACAGGGATTTTAGGAAGTTCATCTTGCCAAATAACCTCGTTTTGTTCTGCCCCCAAGCCTTCGGGAACGGATGGGTGCGGTGCATTGGGCAAGCCGAGAAGCAGCTCTTCGAGTCGGTTTTTTTGCACGGAGGCTTCTTGTTGTGCCACCTGCAGTTCCGACTTGAGTTTACCGGTTTGTTCTTGGGCTAGTTTGGCTTCTTCGGTTCGCTGTTCTCGAATCAATTGGCCAATAGACTTTGAAATTTGGTTAAGCTCCGCCTTGAGCTGCTCTTGCTGCTGCAGTGCTTTGCGGTACGATTTGTCCAGGTCTAAAATTTCCCGGACCATGGCCTCGGCAGGAATGTTGCGTTTAAGGAGGCGTTGTATATAATGCTGTGGGTCTTCCCTAAGGTCATTTATGGAAAGCATAGTGTCAAAGGCTTTGGTACAAAGATAGACAGGGGAACGGATTTCGGGCTAAGGAAGGGATGGTTTAAAGGATTGATTTTGGGGTGTGTTGGGCTGCCATTTCCGGCCCTTCTGCATAGTCCTCAATGGTGCAGCACGTCGGGCTAGGCAGTGCGTGGGCTTCTAGGGTCGCCTCCGCCTGCCAAGCCCGTCGGCTTCACCCTTTGCGGGCTATTTAGTCGGTCCGGGGCAGGGGATTTTGGATAATTTGGGGTGCTGTGTAAAAAAAAAGGCTGTCGTTGAGACAGCCTTCTATGGTAATGTGTTTGAGTTTAAGCTTCAGAAGCGGGATCTACGCTAACGTAAGATCGGTTGTTTTTGCGCTTTCTAAAAACCACGGTACCATCGACCAAAGCAAATAGGGTATGGTCTTTGCCCATACCCACATTGAGGCCGGGATGGTGACGTGTACCTCTTTGGCGCACAATGATATTTCCGGCATGAGCTTGCTGCCCACCGTAAATTTTAACACCGAGCCGCTTGCTTTCGGATTCGCGACCGTTTTTAGTACTACCTACACCTTTCTTATGTGCCATGATGCAATGCGTTTTTCGGGTTTAAGATTGAGATATATCGGCGACACGCACTTTGGTAAACTGCTGTCTGTGGCCGTTGAGTTTTTGGTAACCTTTACGACGTTTTTTCTTGAATACGAGAACTTTATCGCCTTTGAGGTGGTCAATGACTTCGAGATTTACTTTGGCGCCTTCCACTCTGGGGCTGCCGATTTTTACCTCACCGTTGTTGTCCAAAAGAAGTACATCTTCGATTTGCACTTTATCTCCTTGCTCAGCCTCTAGGCGGTGCACAAACAATTCTTGGTCTTTTTCTACCTTAAACTGTTGGCCTGCAATTTTCACAATCGCGTACATGGTTGTCGTAATTAAATGGAGGGCAAAAGTACCACAAGATGATTAGATTTCAAAGAGGGAGGGCATAAAAGGTGAAACAAAATGTTGTGGAAAAGCAAAACCAAAAGGGGAACGGCATTGGAAGACGCGGCCCGGATGCGTTGAAAAGCCCGCAGCTTTGGGCTTTAGGGAAGCTTGAGGCGAGGCTGCGGAGCTTTAGCGAGCACCCGGAGCCCAAGCAGCCCTTAAGGCCAAAGCGAGGACTTGTAGACAGCAGCCGGAAATGCCGCCCAAAAACAATCAATAGGGCGATTCGGCAATATAAAAATCGACCCGTTGGTTGGCATGGTACATGCGCATGCGGGTGTCTTCGTCATCCAGTTTGTCGACCAGCTCTTCCGGATAAATAGGGGCTTCGTATCCTCCTCGTGTGGCTTTTAGTCGGTCAGAGTCTACGCCTTTACCGGCGAGGTAATCACGGATAACAGCCGCCCGTTTTTTGTCGAGGTTACGCAGGGGAGGCTCTTGAATTTTGGGCGAAAAATAGACGCGTATTTCAAGCTTAATATTTGGGTAAAGGCGCAGAAAGTCGGCGAGGGAGTCCAGTGCAGCGACTCCGTCAGTGGGTAAGTCATGTTCTCCGGGTTCAAAAGGAAGGTTGCGCACGCGGTAAGAAGTTCCCATGGTAAACAGCACGCCACGCAGGTCCCAGGTTTCGGTGGCGCGTTCTGCTCCAACGGAGTCCAAGTAAGGTTTGATGTCTTCTTGCCTCAAGTTTTCAGGAATGTTTTGCGCCTGTAAGAAAAGCGGCGTGAAAAAGAGGAAAAAGGCGAAATAGCGCATGATCAATAATTAAAGGGTTGAGTGAGCTGTACCGGATTCGAACCAGTGACCTCTACCCTGTCAAGGTAGCGCTCTAAACCAACTGAGCTAACAGCCCTTTGTTAAAGAATGGGGGAGTAGGGCAAAGGTAACTAAAGGAAAAGTATTTTGAAGTGCAACGTTTGGGCTTTGAGGACTGTCTTAGAGGTAACCAAGAAGATGTAGCATTAATAAAAGGTTTATTAATAGTGATTTTCCTGCAAAACAGTAAGTTATGGCATTGTTTTTTCTTGCTAAAGCTTGCAAGAGACCACGGTGCTAGTTACTTTTGCAGATGGATTGCTGCAGTAAATAAGGCTTTCAAAGCATAATTATATGGAATTAAACTTACCCAAGCATATCTCGTTTAAAACGGCAACATTCAAAGGGTTAGGGCAGCTGGTCCTGGTTCTTTTTTTGATGTCTGTAACGGCTTTTGGAGTTCGGGCTCAAGCGAGTCAGGATTGTCCAAATTCAGATTTTAGTATGGGTAATTTTACCCATTGGACCGGTTATTTAGGTAATTGTTGTCCTGTAAATATTAATATGGGTGCACCCGGAATTGTAGCCGGTAGGCATACGATTATGGCTCCGGGGACTGATCCTATTGTTCCGGCCTTGCAGTTGGTGCCACCCGGTTTTGGTTCATCTGTAAGGCTTGGGAATTCCAACAGTGGTTACGAAGCCGAGCGTTTGGAATACCAACTTACCGTAACTCCCAATAATTCACTCTTTATATTTTCTTTTGCTGTTGTAATGCAAGACCCGGGGCACCCCGCAGCGGAGCAACCTCGATTTGAGATTCAGGTGTTTGACCCGATGAACCAACCTATTGCTTGTACCTATTATCAGGTAGCTGCGGGCAACGGTATTCCCGGTTTTCAGAGCTTGGGCCAGGTGCGTTGGAGGGACTGGACTCAGGTAGGTGTGGATTTGTCGCCCTACATTGGACAGCAAGTGCGCATTAGGGCTACTACCGCCGACTGCGGTTATGGAGGCCACTATGGCTATGGTTATTTGTCGGCCCGTTGTGAGCCTTTGCAAATTACCGTTAACTATTGCATTGGCGATACTATTGCCTCACTGACTGCTCCTAATGGCTTTGTTCAGTATCAATGGAGCGACGGTTCTACCAATCAAACCATTGTTATTAATAATCCACAGCCGGGTCAAACGCAATATACCTGTACCATCACCTCGGCCACAGGCTGTCAAGCGACCTTGTCTGCAGTTGTTGCACCGGTAACTCCTTTCCCCGGTTTCATAGATTCCAGCATGTGTAATTTACAAGTTGCGTTTACCGATACTTCTTTTGCCCAAAATGGGCAAATCGTAGGTTGGGCTTGGAAATTTGGGGACGGTTCACCTGTAGACAGCACTCAGAATCCGGTGCATACCTATCCGGCGCCGGGGCAGTATACGGTGACTTTAGTTACCATAAGTAGTGCGGGGTGTATTGATTCAATTCAGCGACCTATAACCATAGAACCTATTGCGGTTCCTGACTTTATTTTGCCCGGCCCCTGTGGCTTGACGCAAACTTTTACGGACAATTCCACCGTGCCGCCACCGGGTACTATTGTGGGCTACGATTGGGATTTTGGTGCCGGAGGTACTTCCAGTCAGCAAAACCCGACGGTTAACTTTCCTCAACCCGGCACATATAACGTGGAATTGGTCATTGAATCTGCCGATGGTTGCAGAGACACCTTGGTTCAGCCCTATACCACGGTTGGGACGCCTCTTGCGGACTTTACCTTTAATGACGATTGCGAAGGCATAGGTATTCCTTTTGCAGATAATTCCAATCCGGCGGGTGATGTGATTACCGGTTATTCTTGGGATTTTGGTGACAACAATACCGGAAATGGTCAGCAGTTTACGCATCAATTTGCTCAGCCGGGCACCTATCAGGTGGAGTTGATTATTCAGACGCAATCGAATTGTCCGGATACCATTTCATATCCTGTCACTGTTTTCCCCAACCCAGTGCCGGCTTTTGACGCCACCACCGTTTGTACCGGTCTCTTTACAGACTTCACAAACAATTCCACCATATTGGCTCCGGATTCTATTGTTCAGTACGATTGGGATTTTGCGGGACAAGGGAATTCAAATTTGGACAATCCGAACCATTTATTTCCTGTGTACGGTAATTATCCTGTAACGCTTACAGCAACCTCCAACAACGGTTGCGTGGGTACCATTACCGCACCTGTTCAAGTATTTGCACGTCCTGAAATTGACTTTAGTGCGGACCCGACTCAGGGCTGTATGCCTTTGTTGGTGAGTATATTTGACAACAGCAGCGTGCCTGACGGATCTCAGATTGCCAATTATGTATGGGATATGGGAGACGGCACTCAATTGGTGGGCTTTAACCCGGCTCACTTATACGATGTGCAAGGAACGTACTCGGTTACCTTAACAGCTACGAGTAATCAAGGCTGCGATACCACCCTTACCTTGCCAAACCTCATTACGGTATTCCCATTGCCTAAGGCAGATTTTCGTTATACACCGGAGCACTTGACCGAGGTGATGCATAGCGCCCAGTTTGTTAATCAAACCTTTGGTGGGGATGTGTACTATTGGGATATGGGTGATGGTACTACCTACCAGTCGGCCAATCCATACCATGAGTTTGCTGAGGATACCGGAACCTATATGGTGTACTTGCATGCGACCAATAGCTTTGGTTGTACCGATTCTATCATTCATCCGGTAAGAATTGGCCCCAGCTTTACCGTCTTTATTCCAAACACCTTTACCCCGAACGATGACGGGTATAATGAGGCATTTAAGATTCACGGCAGGAATATTGTGGATACGGAAATGTGGATTTTTGACCGCTGGGGAAGGCAATTGTTTTATCAAAAGAATATGGAGCCCATCCAGAAAGGTTGGGACGGAACTTTAGACCGAAAGCCAATAAAACAAGATGTTTACGTTTACCGTATTCGCGTTAGAGATATTTTTGGCGATTGGCACGAGTTCAAAGGGAAAGTTTCCCTTGTACGATGATTTTAAACCACCTTTATGCATAGATTTTTTCGTTTCGCGTTCTTGACCCTAATGGTATTAGGGGGCGCACAGTCCGGCTACACTCAAGCCAGTCAGGATTGTCCTAACTCCGATTTTGAATTGGGGGATTTTACCAACTGGACAGGGGCTACAGGTAGTTGCTGTCCCTTAAGTGTGACTACTCCCGGTTTGGTGCCGGGCAGACATACCATTATAATGGCACCCGGTGGTCAAGACGCCATTGTAAATGCACTAGATGAAGTACCCCCAGGATTTAGCGGGGCGGTTCGTTTGGGAAACAGTGGAACAGGAAGACAAGCTGAAAGTATTAGCTACACGCTTACTGTTACCCCAAATAATTCGCTTTTCGTATATGCATTTGCGGTGGTTTTGCAAGATCCGGGCCACTCAGCTGCCGACCAACCAAGGTTTGAAATGCAGGTATTTGACCCCAATGGCCAGCCCATTGCCTGTACTTTTTATCAAGTAGCCGCCGGAAACAATATCCCCGGCTTTCAAACGCTAGGTGGGGTGCGATGGAGAGATTGGACTCAGGTAGGTGTTGACCTTTCTCCCTATTTAGGTCAAACAGTAACCGTTGAAGCGACTACAGGAGACTGTGATTTGGGTGGTCACTATGGTTATGGCTATTTAACAGCGCGCTGTGAGCCGCTTCAAATTACCATTGAATATTGCCAAGGCGATACCGTAGCTCAGTTGGTTGCACCGGATGGCTTTGCCAGTTACCAATGGAGCAATGGAGTAAATGGTCAGGTGGTGACCATTACCAACCCAACGCCCGGCCAAACCAACCTTACCTGCGACATTACTTCCGTAACAGGCTGTACGGCTCAGTTGAGTGCTGTGGTTGCCCCGGTAATTCCTTTCCCCGGTTTCCAAGGCTTTAACAACTGCGACAATACCTTCCTGTTTAACGATACCTCCACCGCCCAAAACGGAAACATCATCAATTGGGCTTGGGACTTTGGAGACGGCTCGCCCATAGACAGCAGCCAAAACCCCGCGCATACCTATCCTGCACCCGGCGATTACAACGTAACCTTAATTGCTATCTCCAATGGCGGTTGCCGCGATACCATTGAGGATTCCATCACCATTGTTCCTACGCCCTTGGCGGATTTGGGTCTTCCCGGTCCTTGCGGCCTTACCAATACCTTTAACGACATCTCACAAGTGGGCAACCCTGCGGTGATTAATCAGTGGAACTGGACCTTTGGCAGTGCGGGTACTTCTACCTCACAGAACCCGAACTTTACCTTTCCTCAGCCGGGCACTTACGATGTGCAGTTGGTGGTTATAGCCG
>JAUHWY010000032.1 GCA_030427255.1 Bacteroidia bacterium
TTCCTGGACCGGATACGGTAAGTACTTGGGCTTGGGATATGGGCGACGGCGGCAGTGAAACCGGCATTACACCCGACTATACCTATTTGAACGACGGCAGCTACAGCGTAACCTTAACAGCGACCTCAGATCGTGGATGCGATACTACCGTAACCATAACGGACTTGATTACGGTGCACCCACGTCCGAACGCCCAGTTCACTTATGGCCCCGGCACCGATTACTGTTTGGAGGAAACGGTATTTGCCAACAGCCAGTCTACGGTAAATCAGCCGAGCAGCATTACCAACCACAGTTGGAATATCAGTGGCAATGGCTTTAACCAAGATTTCTTGACCTCTCAAAACATCTCCAGCAGCCTACCTCAGCCGGGCTTCTACAACGTGCAATTGATTGTAGAGACGGATGAAGGTTGTTTGGATACTATTGTTAGAGAGTTGGAGATATTCGAACTCCCCGAAGCGGATTTTGAATCAACTCCACTATGTTATTGGGAGAACAACTTCATAGACATCACAACCAATGGAACGGAGCCCTACAGCTACAGTTGGGATATAAATGAGGACGGTTCGGAAGATTACGACTTGGGAACCTTTACGCATCTTTATCCGGATACATTCGAGGGCAATATTGATGTAACCTTAGAAATTGAGGACGACAACGGTTGCCGTTCCGATACTACCAAAGAAGTGTTGATAAAAGGAGCTCCGGCAGACTTTGTATTCCCGAACGTATTGGTTTTGAATCCGCAGTTTGACGGAAACGACGAGTTGGATTTTACTCAATTTGCACCGGAATTTAACGAGTGCGTTGATTACACTTTGCATATCTACAACCGTTGGGGAACCTTAGTTTTTGAAACAGAAAACTTTGTCAGCAACCCGGACTTGAACTGTACGGACTGCTTTAAGGGGCAAGACAACAACGGTACGCAATTGAGTGAAGGCGTATTCTTCTATGTGCTTAAGAGCGAAAAACGAAATATAGAAAAGCAGGGCAAGATTAACTTGTTTCAACGCTAAGGATTAAATGGTTAGCAAAAGGCAGAGCGAAGGCTCTGCCTTTTTTTTTGTATTACTCCTTAAACCGAGTCATGGAGCTTCTTCCGAGAAGTTTTTGGAGGACACAGGAATAAAGTCTGTATTTTTGAATCAACAAAACAGCGGTATAGGAAGTTTCTTAACAGCGTATGAGTAAAGAAGACAAAAAGAAAGCATTTCAAAACCCCATTGATCCGGATAAAATTACTGAGAATCCGGGCCTTCTTCCTTATGCCCACACGGTTGGAAGTGCGGTCATAAAGCCCGAAGACAAAGGCAAGCTTAAAGGAAGAAGCCTCAAAGCCATGGAGCAGCAAACCGACAGGCAAATGCAACAGCTTTATGAGCAAATGGAGGTTTTAGCCCGGCAAGCCAAAAACCTAAAGCACCGGGTGGAAATTTCGTATAAAATTTACCAAACCGGTTTGAGCTTTGAACCCGTTGTGGGCGATACCTACTATTTTTATTTAAGAAAGTCCGGCGATTACATGGTTTCCATGGTCAAACCTGAAGAGTGGGGGCGAGGTCCTTCTGTTCCTACCTATTTGGCCACCGTACAATTGCTTGCAGACCATACTTGGGAAGTGTTGGAGTACCACGAAGGATTTAGCTTTGACGATGAAACTGAAGAGGCCGATAATCAGCAAACATCAGACAAAGCCGATGCAAAGGCTTAATCTTCTGAAGAAATGCCTTTGAATTGCGCAAGCAGTAGGCCATCACGGACAGGAAGTAAGACTTGCTCAAAATCAGGATCCTCTTTCACTTGATTTGCATAGGCAATCAACCCCGCGGTTTCTTTGTCTTTAGGGTCAAGCGCTTGGGTAACTTTACCACTCCAAAGTACATTGTCGGCAATAACCCAGGCCCCGGGCCTAAGTTTGGGTTTTACCAAATCTAAATAGGTGCAGTAATTTTCCTTGTCCGCATCCAAAAAGACCAAATCCCAGACCTCATCCAAAGCTTGAATCACCTCCTTGGCATCGCTCCAATGGCAATGGATTTCTTCTGAAAAACCAGCCTTAGCTACATAGCGATTCACCAAATCTTTAAGCTCATCGTTTACATCAATGGTATGCAGTTTCGCCCCTTTAGGCATGGCCATTGCCATGCAAAGCGCACTATAACCGGTATAAGTACCCACCTCCAAAATACGCTGCGGGCGCATCATTTGCACAAAGGACGCCAAAACACGCCCCTGCAAATGCCCGGAAAGCATCCTAGGCATCAGTACCTTTTGCCAGGTTTCCTTATTTAATTCGGCCAGCAGCTCCGGCTCCGGGCTGCTCATGTCTTCGGCGTACCTTTCTATTGCTTCGGGTAAAAAGTCCATATTCAAAGGTATCCATTTTTTGGGTGTTTTGGCCGCCTGCCGGGCTTTCACCCTTCGGGCCATTTGTTGGTCTAAGCATGCCATAAGGCTGCGGTGGTTTCGCAAGGCTACACCTCCTCGCCTTTGGCCTGCTAAGCCCAACCTTTGGCCGCTCTCGGGTTCTATCCCTGGCGGTTAATTATCTTCCAATGGACGTATGCGGTACATACAAAAGGCGTCACGGTCAAAGACTTCTTTGGCCAAGTCCTGAATATCGCCGGGTTGAATGGCATCAATTTTTTCAAAAGTTTCCGGAAGGGTTTCTAAGGCATCAAAAACTAAAATAGAGCGCGCAATAACATGCAATAAATGACTGGAAGAGGCATTAGACAAAGCCAGCTGTCCCTTTAGTTGGGTTTTGGCTTTGTGCCATTGAACGGGGCCTAAAGGCTTTTCTATAAAACGGTTTAGCTCCTTCCAAATTAACTCATTTACCCGTTTGGTCTTTTTGTCGGGTGCTGCCCAAGCCACGGCCCAACTTCCTCCCGATTGAAAAGGACTGTATTGCGACTCCAAAAAATAAGTAAGCCCATACTTTTCGCGAATGCCCATGTTGAATCTGGAGTTCATTCCCGGGCCTCCAAGCATATTGTTTAGCAAAAACATGGGTAGCCTGCGCTTGTCGTAAAGTCCAAAAAGACTTCTTCCGGTCATAACGTAGGCACTTTGCACTGCTTTTTGCGATTGTTTATTAAAGCTGGTTTTCTCTTTGAAAAATTCAGGTGGTTTGGCCGGCTTACCTTCTTTAATATGCGAAAAGAATTTTTCGGCCCAGTATTTAATTTTTGCCGGTCGGTAGTTTCCGGTGAGCACCAATACCATATTTGAGGCACTGTAAAAGGTATTGTGCCAATCAAACAATTTGCTTTGGTCTACTTTTTCTAAAGTTTGGGGTGTTCCCAAAATGGAGTGTCCTAAGGGATGGTTTTGAAATAAGGATTCATCGAACCATTCTCCAAGCGCATCTATGGGGTCGTCCATAGCGGTATGGTACTCATCAAGGATTACGGAGCGTTCTTTTTCGATTTCTTTGGGCAAAAAGGTGGGCTTGCTTACCATGTCTGCCAATAGGTCTAGGGCGCGCGCCATATGCTCCTTAAGAAAAGTGGCATAATAAAAGGTCTGCTCCTTGGTGGTGTATGCATTGAGGTCACCCCCAACTTCGTCCATACGACTCAAGATATGGTGGGCTTTTCGCTTATGTGTTCCCTTAAACACCATGTGTTCTACAAAATGTGCCATTCCCTCTTGTTGCACATTTTGGTTTTCGAAAGAAGACCCACAGCCAACCATAAGTCCGGCAGAAGCCACAGGTGCATTGGTTTCTAACCAGGCCACACGAAGCCCGTTGTTAAGGGTGAAACGATGCAAGGGTGGGTTTTGGTACTGCATAAGCGCAAAGGTAGTTTTTAAGCCTAAGCCATGATTCATTCTGAATGGGAAACAGGTAGGTGGCGGTGTTTTTTTATGCAGGCCATGGCTTTACACTTTCTGTTTTTGTGATTCTTTTTATTTGGAAGACAATTCCGGGGCCCGGATGGAACGGAAAGCCCGGAGCGCAGAAGCTTAGGCATTCCTAGCCGAGGATGCGGCGCGCAGCAAGCACCCGGAGGCTTGGAATGCCTTGGCTTTTGCGTGAGGACTTGCAGGGACAGCCGGAAAAGCCCCCCAAATTAAATAGGTTCAGCGCAGCCAAAAATGCTGCCATTGCTCATTTTCTAAAAATCGAGTGAGTAGGCGTGGCATTCCAAAGCGGCTTGTTTCGTTGGTGGGTACCCATTGTCCTTCTATGGGAGGCGGTTGGCTTAGTTGCCAAATTTGAATGTTGGCATGGATTTTTTGGTGGCTGAGCAGGTGTGGAGGGAGCCGAAGCGTTTTAACTAGCTTACCTTTTTGGGCCAAGGCCTCTGTTGCCGGTATTGTTGGGTCGGGAAGGAAGGAATCGCTAAGGATCGGGAATTGCCAAAGTCCGGCCCAAATGTCTTTTTCGCTGCGTTGTTGAAGGAGTACCTTTTGTCTGTAGATGAGCATCAAAAAGGTGAAATGGCGTTCTTTTTTTGGTTTTTTGGGCAGTTTTTTGGGGAATGCTTCGGGAGATTTAAGGGCAAAAGCGCTGCACGATGAGGCGATTGGGCAAAGGTGGCATTGTGGATTTTTGGGCGTGCACAGGGTGGCTCCAAAATCCATGAGCGCTTGATTAAAAAGAGCGGCTTGCTTGGGGTCAAACAGCTTTTGTAATCCAAGCTTTATTTGCTCCATTCCCTGCGCTTTTTGTGGTGGTTCGTCAATAGCCAAATAGCGGGTAATTACGCGGATGGCGTTGCCGTCGATGGCGGGTGAGGGGTAATCGAAAGCAAAAGCGGCGATGGCTGCGGCGGTGTATGGGCCAATGCCTGGAAGCTGCATGAGGGCTTCCGGTGTTTTTGGGAAGTGCGGGTAGGGCTTTTGAGCCAAAATTTTTGCTGTTTTGAGCAAATTTCTGGCTCGATTGTAATAGCCAAGTCCTTCCCAAAGCCGAAAAACATGATCTTCTGAGGCCTTGGAAAGCTCAACCAAAGTAGGGTAATTCTCTAAAAAATTGTGAAAATATGGCAATCCTTGGGCCACCCTAGTTTGTTGCAACAAAATTTCAGAAAGCCAAATAGGATAGGGGTCTTGGGTGTTTCGCCAGGGTAAATCTCTCTTATTCAGACTATACCAATAAATTATTTTTGAAGAAAAGTTCATGACCTATGAACAAATATAGATAGATGCCTGTTTTCATCATGTATTTAGTTCTCTTATAGACAGAAAACTACGTAAATTTGCAACTTCATTCATAAACGCTAATAAAAACCACACAGATGACCAAAGCGGATATCGTAAATCAAATTGCGGAAACCACAGGGATTGAAAAGGTAGCGGTACAGGCTACAGTAGAGGCTTTCATGAAAACCGTAAAAGATTCTCTGATGAGCGGGGAGCCGGTTTACTTACGGGGATTTGGGAGCTTTATTATTAAGCACCGTGCCGAGAAAAAGGGAAGAAACATTTCCAGAAATGCTACCATAGTAATTCCGGCGCACAACATTCCGGCTTTTAAACCTGCCAAATCTTTTCAAAGTCAGGTAAAGAAGAAAGTTAAGTAAGGACTCTCATGATGAAGCGTCCAACGCAACGTTTTTCGCAAAAAGCAGGCCTTGGGGTTCTGCTTTTTGCGCTTTTGAGCCTAGGCTTGGGCCTCATTCCTACGCGTCATCCGGACGACTATGTGGCGCAAAAGGCTGCCGTAGAGATGGATGAGGCATTGAAATCTCAAATTCAAGAGGTGAAAGAGGGACTTGATGGCGACGCTCAAGCCGAAGCCAACGCCTTGGAACTGTCTTTGAAGGAGGCCGAAAGCTTAGAGGAGCGGATGCAAGCCTATAAGCAATTGCTTGGTTTTTGGTCTTTACGAAATCCGGCCATTGGTGCATTGTTTGCCAAAGAGCGGGCATTGGAAACCGATTCGCTGTCTCATTTTGTGGAGGCGGGGCAACGCTTTATTAGCGTAATTGCTGTTATGGACGAGCAAGACCAAGCATGGGCAGCCGAAGAAGCCATGGGCATGTTTGAGGCTGCTTTGGCTAAGGATAGTCGAAATGTAGAAGCCCGACGCGGCAAGGCCAGTGCGCTGGTTCAAGGCGGCCAACAGCCCATGCAAGGCATACAATTATTGAGGGAGTTGTTGGACGAAAATCCGGAGGATGTAGAAACTGTTTTAGAATTAGCCCATTTTTCCGTAATTTCGTCCCAATTTTCCAAGGCACAGGAAAGGTACCGTCAAGTTTTAATGCTAGATAGCACCCGTACCGAAGCCTATTTTCACCTCGGTGAAACCTGGATAAAATTAGGAAAGAAGGACAGTGCACAAGTATATTATCAAAGATACCGGGAAACCCTTCCGGAGGGAGAAGCCCGGGCCCGTTTTGATGTGTATTTGGCCGATGTCCTAAGTATTGCAGAAAAACATTAAAAAAAATCGTTATGCCAAGCGGAAAAAAACGTAAGAAGCACAAGATGAACACCCACAAACGCAAAAAGCGTTTGCGTAAGAACAGACACAAAAAGAAGAAGTAATCTTTTTTTGACCTGAGGCTGCCCTAGCTTGGGCAGCCCCTTTTATTGTTTGGTGTTTAATTGTCTTATCTATGAGCAACGACCTAGTGGTAAATGTTGCTCCGGACGATGTATCTATTGCCCTGCTTAAAAACAGGGAACTTATTGAGCTTACCAAAGAGAAAAGCGATTACGCTTTTAATGTAGGCGACTATTATCTCGCAAAAGTGACACGGGTTATTCCTAACCTAAACGCTGCTTTTGTTGATGTTGGGTATGAAAAAGATGCGTTTTTGCATTATCTCGACCTGGGTCCCGAAATACGTTCCCTCAATAAGTACGTGAAAGAAGCCATCTCCGGGCGCCTCAAAAAGTCAAGCCTAATGTATTTTAGGTTTGAGCCACAAATCAAGAAAGACGGGAAAATCACAGACGTCCTGAAAGCAGGAAGTCATGTGCTCGTCAAAATCGCCAAAGAACCTATATCGCAGAAAGGGCCACGGCTGAGCTGTGAACTCTCCCTTCCGGGGCGATATATCGTATTGGTGCCCTTCGCCGAAAAGGTTTCGGTATCTTCAAAAATTCGGAACGGCAAAGAACGCGACCGACTCCGAAAAGTTTTGGAAGCCATACAGCCTAAGAATTTTGGAATCATTATTCGCACCGCTGCAGAGAACCAGCCTGCCGATCAGCTTGAAAAGGATTTGCAAGATCTGGTGCAAAAATGGGATAATGCGTTTGAGAAAATCCGTCAAGGAAAAACGCCTACCAAGGTACTTGGGGAACTCAACCGCACAACCACTTTGCTTAGAGATATGGTCAATAAAGACTTTCACTTTGACCAAGTGATTGTGAATGACCAAGAGTACTTTGAGCAAACCCGCAGCTATATGCAGGAAAACTTTCCTGAGCGGGAAAAGAGCGTAAAACTCTACAACGGAAGGCTGCCGGTGTTCGAACATTTTGGCATCAATCGTCAGATAAAAACGCTGTTTGGTAAAAATGTACCCATGAAATCAGGGGCATATTTGGTCATTGAGCATACCGAAGCCCTTCATGTGATTGATGTAAACTCCGGCAATAATGTCAAAAGCGGCGATTCGCAAGAGGAAAGTGCCTTAGCCGTTAACTTAGAAGCCGCTGATGAAATTGCCCGTCAATTGCGCCTACGCGACATCGGTGGCATTATTGTGGTGGACTTTATCGATATGTATAAAGCCGAAAACCGCAAAATTCTGTACAAACAGATGCGGGAGGCAATGAAAGACGATAGGGCCAAGCATAATGTATTGCCTCCAAGCAAAATTGGGCTTATTCAAATTACCCGAGAAAGGGTAAGGCCTCAGGTGAATATTGAAACCTCGGAAACCTGTCCAAGTTGCAAAGGCACAGGAAAGGTGGCAGCTACGGTTATTTTGACCGACGAAATTGAAATTCGTCTTAAGCAAATGCTGGAGCAGTATAAGGGAAAACCAATTACTCTTATGGTGCACCCATATGTAGAGGCTTACCTTAAAAAGGGCTGGTTCAATTCGGTGTATAAGCAATGGAAGAAAAAGTACGGTAAGCACTTTAAAATCGAAAGTCGTACCAGCTATCCGCTTATCGATTATCGGTTTTTTGACGGGGAAGGCACGGAATTGAAATTGTAGGGCTTTTTTAACGGGCATTGGAAAAGGATTAACAGAGTCGATTTAGAGTCTGTAGTCTTAGGCTAGTTCCGTTGGAGTCTATGAAAGGCTGTTGCAGGTCTTTTGGGAAATGGGTTGCACACACATGCACATGATGTTGGGCTGTGATTGTGCTTCTGTTCCGGCGGCTATACCTGTTTAATCCATGCCTCAAACTTTTGACCTTGAAAATACAAGGCGTTTAAAGCCTCAAGGAAAGAAGAAAGGCGGTCTTCCGGGAGGAAGAACCGCCTTTCATAGGAGCGCAACAGTCCTTATCTCAGGTAACTGAGAAATTCATTTTTTACCTCTGTTTTGGCAAAATCGCCAAGGTAGGCCGAGCTAACGGTGCTGCTTTTTTCATCGCGAATGCCACGGGTTCTAACGCACAAATGCTCTGCATCTAAAATTACGGCCACATGAGGGGTTTCCAACTTATGCGAGAGGGCTTCGGCAATTTGCATGGTCAATCGCTCCTGTACCTGTGGCCTGCGTGCATAATAGTCCACTAAGCGATTGAGTTTGCTTAAACCTACCACCTTTCCTGTGCTTATGTAGGCAACGTGCGCCAGGCCTAAAATGGGCACAAAATGGTGTTCGCAATGCGACTGCACTCTAATGTTTTTCTCTACCAACATCTCACGATATTGATACTTGTTTTGGAACATGCTTATTTTTGGCTCGTTTTCGGGATCCAGCCCCGAAAAAATCTCTTCCACGTACATTTTTGCAACTCGAGCAGGCGTGCCCTTTAGGCTGTCGTCGTTGAGGTCCAATCCGAGGGTGTGCATTATTTCCCTAAAATGCATGGCGATTCTAGTCTTTTTCTCTTCATTAGAGAGACTAAAAGCATCAGGCCTTAGGGGAGTTTGTGCCGACCAAATTTCGTGGTGGTCGTCTTCTAGAATATCGGATTGGGTAGCATATTTGTGGTTCCCATTTAGGGATTCGATTATTTGTTTCATAAGGCATAATTTCCATAGAGAGAAACCGACATGCCCACGAAATGTTTAATCTTTTGTCAAAAAGGCTCTACAATTGTCTATTTTTCAAATAGGCCATGGATTTCAGAATCAATACTTTGAATGATTTTTCCGAAATCCTCGGGGTTTTCAGCAAAATTGTTGTTGTCGACATCTACAATGAGCAATTTGCCCTCGTTGTAGGTAGAAATCCAAGCTTCGTATCGTTCGTTTAAGCGCTTTAGATAATCTAAGCGAATGCTGTTTTCGTAATCTCTGCCGCGCTTTTGAATTTGATGCACCAAGGTAGGGACGGAAGCTCTTAAGTAAATGAGCAAATCGGGAGGTTGTATAAAGGAAGAAATCAACCGGAATAAATCCATATAATTGTTGAAGTCCCTGGTTGTCATTAGCCCCATGGCATGTAGGTTAGGGGCGAAAATAAAGGCATCTTCGTAAATGGTTCGGTCTTGAATGACTTTTTTGCCGCTTTGCCGAATGTCTACAATTTGGTTGAACCTGGAGCGCAAAAAATATACTTGCAAATTGAAGGACCAACGCTGCATGTCTTCGTAAAAGTCATTTAGGTAAGGGTTGTCGTCGGCATCTTCGTAATGAGCTTCCCAGTTGTAGTGCTTTTCTAGTCTTGAGGTAAGTGTCGTTTTTCCTGACCCGATATTTCCGGCAATGGCAACATGCATGGACGTTAATTTAAAATGGCAACCTTATGGCTGTTACAAATATGCTAATTTTTCTCAGCGGAAACGGTAAAAGCTTAGGCTGTCGCCCGAAATGCTTAAGTATCGACCTTCTTTTCCCATCCAAAAATCTGAGGATTTTGGTAGGGCATCTGGGGTTTTTATGGGCAAAGTCATTCCTTTTTTGCTTCGGAAAAAGCGAAGGCCTTGCTGCGCATCTTCTACTCCTCCGGTATGCCAATCCATACACTTCCCCGGCTCCGGGCCTTGGCTTTTTTGTAAAAAGCCACCGAAAATATCAAAGACCAAAAGGGTACCGCTTTGGTCCAATAGAAAAACGAAGCGTCCGGCCTCGGCCATAAAGACAGGCTGAAGTTGATTTATTTGCGCCAATAGATGCACGTTGGGAACATCTACGGTTTTGTTCAATTGTTTATCGAACCTCACCAATCTCATTTCGTTGCTAAGAAACAACCAAAAGCCGTTGTCGTAAGAGAGGCAGGCGGCTGTGGCTTGGTCCATACCCAAATCCATCAATTGCACGCCTTCTGCTAAGGGACTTCCGCTGTTGTCCAAAAACACCAATCGACCTTGTTCTTTAAAAAAGGCCAGTGCTTTTAAAGGATTGGAAGGGTCAATGCTGTGAATGTTGCCCAAGGAATTAAAGCTTTGGCTTAAGAACAGGCTATCGGTGGTATAAAGCCTAAGCTCTCTGTTTGACCAAATCCAAAAGGTGCCTCTGGGATCAAGCCGTGCATCTTTCCAAGCAGTAAACCGGTCTTGAAATACGGCTGTTTGAGCATGGGCCATTTTTACGCATGCTAAGCCCAATAGGCAAAGGGCTGCAATGCTTACATAGTTACGGGCTCGCATGGGCAAAGTAAGCTGATGGAATCGATGTATTGGCGGTCGTTGCTGAGCCTTGGTACTTTGTTTTGTCCGCCGGCCTTTCCTCTTTGTTTCATCCAAGCGTAGAAGGTTCCTTCCGGGGCCATATAAAGGCGAGGAAATTTAAGGGTTAAATCGCCTTTACGTTTAGCCTCATAGTCTGAATTCAACGCTTTAAGCCTATTGTCAAAAATTTGTGCGAATGCTTTGGGATTTTCGGGAGCCTGAGAAAACTCTATAATCCATTCGTGGCAGCCGGTACCGTCTTGATCAAAAAACAAAGGTGCTGCTGTATACTCATTGAGCACAGCCCCTGTTTGTTTGCATGCTTCAGCCAAGGCCATTTCGGCATTGTCTACCATCAATTCTTCGCCAAAGGCATTTATAAAATGCTTGGTTCTGCCTGAAATATGAAAGCGGTAAGGAGCCTTAGAGCTAAACTTTAGGGTATCGCCAATCATGTACCTCCAAAGCCCTCCGTTGGTAGAAATGACCATGGCATAGTTCACCCCAACTTCAACCTCTTCTAAAGGAATGGCTTTGGGTTTTTCGAGATGCAGCTCAGAGGTGGGTATAAATTCATAAAACACTCCATAATCGGTCATGAGCAACATTTCGCCGGGTTCCTTAAGGTCTTGAATTCCAAAAAAACCTTCGCTGGCATTGTAGGTTTCGAGGTAGTGCATGTCCTCATGTGGAATGATGCGCTTATAGTGTGGGCGATAAGGATCAAAGCGCACAGCCCCGTGTATGAATAATTGTAGGTTTGGCCATACCGATCGGATGTCGTTGTGTCCGGTAATTTCTAATGCTTTTTGAAGCACCGAGAGCATCCAAGAAGGGACACCGGACAAAAAGGTTACGTCTTCGCGAATGGTAGCTTCTACGAGTTTGCTTAATTTTTCTTCCCAATTGGGCAAAAAGGCAATTTCGCGGGATGGAGTGCGGAAAAAATGAATCCAAAAGGGCATGTTTTCAATCAACACGGCCGAAACATCGCCGGTTTGTGCTTGAGTAGCCTCATCTTGGTGCACACTTCCGGTAAGTACCAAGCTTTTGCCTTCAAACAATTGGTGGTCGGGATAATGCTTGGTGTATATAGAGAGCACGTCTCTCCCCCCTTTGTAGTGGCATTCTTCGAGTGATTCTTTGGTGACCGGAATAAATTTACTTCGGTCGTTGGTGGTTCCACTGCTTTTGGCAAACCAACGCACGGTTCCGGGCCATAATACGTCCTTTTCGCCGCGCATGGTACGTTCTATATAGGGAAACAATTCCTCATAGCTCCGAATGGGCACCCTTCGGTTAAAGTCTTCATAGCTTCGAATGCGTTCAAACCTATGGTCCGCTCCAAATGCAGTGTCTTTGCCTTGGGTTAAAAGCTCAGTCCACACCTGCTGTTGAATTTCAGGGGCTCGGTCTGCTGCGGTTTGAATGCGCCGCAAACGGGACTCTAAATACGCTTTAACCATGGCGTTAATAACCATACGCAGAAGGTGAGTTTTGGAGCATGTGGCCCAAAAGGGCGGGCGCCACGCTGTGGTATTGTCCAAAGATAAAAAAAGCCTGCCGGAAACCCGGCAGGCTTTTAAAGGAAGCGCTTAAAGCTTAGTCAAAAATCACCGTCATTTCTACCCGGCGGTTTTTCTGACGACCTTCTTCGGTGCCGTTGTCGCCAATAGGCTTATCCGGACCGTAGTATTTAGTTATGATTCTGTCGCCGGCGATGCCTTTTTTCTGCAAATAGGTCTTAACGGCATTGGCACGGTTCTTAGACAGGGTCATGTTGCTGCTTCTGCGACCAACGTTATCGGTGTGGCCTTCAATAAGCAGTTTGTACTCCGGCTTTTTCTGCAAAACTTCGGCCAGTTTGTCCAAAGAGCTGTAAGAGCTGCTGCTAATAACGGCTTTGCCGGTAGCAAACTCTAAGTTGTCAAAGGCTTGCTGAAGCACTTCTTTATCTTCTTTGGCAATAGGAGGACAGCCGTTTTCTTCTTTAACACCCGGAGTTTTGGGGCATTTGTCTTCGAGGTCAATGATGCCATCGCCGTCGGTATCGGCATAAGGACAGCCGCCATTTTCGGGAGGACCGGCTTGGTTTGGACACTTATCGTCTACGTCCTTAATGCCATCGCCATCAGAATCGCGGAAGGGACAGCCGTCCAATTCCGGTAATCCGGGCTCTTTCGGACAAAGGTCTTTGTCGTCGAAGATGCCGTCGCCGTCGGTATCGGGGCAACCAAAGCTTTCGGCAGGACCGGGAAGTTCAGGACAACGGTCCAGTTTATCTTGGATGCTGTCGCCGTCGGTGTCTGGGCAGCCTTTAAACATAGCCAAGCCTTTAACGTCCGGACATTCATCTTCTGCATCGGTTACACCGTCGGAATCTTGGTCAGGACACCCTGCCAACTCTTTAACACCTGCTTCGTTGGGACAGGCATCGTCTTTATCTTGCACGCCATCTCCATCGGTATCGGGGCAGCCATTGAATTCCGGTGGACCAGCCTCAAAGGGACATTCGTCGGTGGCATCGGGGATACCATCTAAGTCGGTGTCCGGACAGCCTTTGAATTCCCAAACACCGGCTACTTCCTTACAGTTGTCGCGTTTGTCGGAGACGCCGTCTTTGTCTTTATCTCTAGGTGAACGGTGCGGGATGGGCACTTTAGCACCTACAAAGAAGTCTGCACCATAGCTATGCTCGCGAATGAGCCAAGAGAACAGGGAGCCTGAGCCAAATACAATAGGTCCGGCCCGCAAGGAAAGCCCCCAGTTGAAGTTGGTAAGCTGATTCCAAGAGATGGGCATATAGGCTCCAAACCAAGGGTGCTCGTAGCGTGGCACTATGGTAATAGAGTTTACGGTATGCAGGCGTTGTTGATCGCTGGTTCCTTGGTTAAAGGCAATTACCGGTGTTACATTCAAAAACCAACCTTCTTTAATTTGCCAATCAATGGTGGTGGTTAAGGCCAAAGGCAAATCCATATTAAAGGCCTGGTTGCCGGTATTCACTTGGGTCATTCCGGGCAAGGCATTTAAACGGTCGGTCAAGTCTGAAATGTTTTCTACCCCCTCAAAAAAGTCCAGACCAACGTTTTGCACATTTGCTGAGTAGTCCGAAGATCCGGGGACTTTGGTAAACCGAATGCTTCCCAAATCGTTGAGTGCAATACCAAAGCGAAGCTTGTACTTTTCCTTGTCTTTGCGCCAAAGGTTTTCTTCGCCGTCCATATTGTATTTGTAGCGCATGTAGTTGGGGCGCCATTCGTACACGAAGCCTAAATCTACACCCATACCGAAGCCGGCTACTGAAATGGGGGTATAGCCGGTTTCATTAAAAAGGTTTTCGGTATGCCCGTAAAATACATCGCCTGTTAGGTACTCTATGGTATCCAGGTCGTTAAATCTAAAGTTGAAGTCTCGAATGGTGGCATAGGCAGCATTGGCACCCAGCAGTGCTTTTAGGGTGATTCCACCTTTTACAAAGTGTTCGTTGTTGTCATAAATAACGCGGCCGTAATGCAAACCCACCTCGGTCCAGCTAGCGGCATTTACGGAGCCGTAGGAACCCGAAAAATCAAGGTCCAAATCGCCTTGGGTGAGTCCGTTGTATATCAATTCGGTGATGTCTTGGGTCACCTCATCGATATTGAACACCGCTCTTTGGTTCACGCTTAACCCTATCGCATCCTTTTTGGTGATGTTCATCATAAAGGATGGAAGCATAACCCGGGTCGAAAAGGTCATGTTTTTTGGACTTCCGCTGGTGTCTCTGGTAAGGTATTGATCGTCGAAATCGGTTACACTAAAGAGGTCCGTATCAAAAATCGGATCTTTTTTCATGCCAATATAGTCGTTACCAAAAAAGGTATTGATGCTAAGTACATTGACATCGACAAAAAACCGGTTGTCCACCACATTGGCGGGATTGATGTGCAGGGAGTGAACTCCTGCCCAGTTGCCGGAATGTAAACCGGAAAAATCTTGTGCCAAAAGGGCGGAACTGAATCCCAATCCGCAAAGGGCTAGGCTTATTTTTCGTAGTGTAGGTCGTGCCATAATCGAAATATTTAGGCGTTAGGCTCTGCAAAGAAACTGTGATTTTCAGATTTTTTACTCGCACTACCTGAAAAATATGAAAACTTTTTTTAACATTATTTGCATTTTAACACGAAAAGTATGCTCCACTTGCCTGTCTTTGATATAGTGAAAGCCCCTTCGTTAGAGGGTTTTTTGCTCTCTTTTGCCGCTGTTGCAGGCTTTTTTGCCTTTTTGTTTATGCTGGCTCGTTTCCTGCCTGCCATTAAAGGAAAATATGGCAATAATAAAAGCTACCGCCTTACCGGACTGCTCTCGTTTTTGCTGGTTAACTTACTGGTGTGGATTGCGTGGAAGTCCGATTATTCCTTGGTTTGGATGATAGCCCACTTTTGGGACTTGTTTATTGCCGCCAACCTTTGGGCCATTGCCGGCAGCGTGTACTTGTACCTGAGAGGACTTAAACGCTTGGGTGGTCGGCGTGGGCCGGCTTGGGATTTTTGGCTCGGCATAGAACAAAACCCTGAATGGGCCAAGGTAGACCTTAAAATGTACTTCTATCAACCCTCCCTGTTGGGCATGCACCTATTTGTGATTGCATTTGCTCAATATCAGTGGCAAGAATATCATTTGCTAAACCCCTGGATGATGACTTTTCAGGCTTTTTGGTGGCTCTATCTATTTAGCCACTACGTTATGGAAGAGTTTATGCTATCTACTTGGGACATTATTGCCGAACGTTTTGGCTTTATGTTGGTTTGGGGCGACACCGTATACGTACCCTTTTTGTATCCGCTGTGCGGTTGGTTTTTGGCCGACGATATTTGGCGGGAATTTGGCATCTTGGGCTGGCTATTGGTGGCCTTTCATTTGGGGGCTCATTACTTGTTCCGAGTGGCGAATTGGCAAAAATATGCCTATAAAAAGAAGGGCAATAAGGCACGCATATGGGGCAAAGCGCCTCGCTTGCTCGAAAATAAGCTGCTCATTAGTGGATTTTGGGGCATTGGTCGACACTTGAACTATACCGGTGAGGTGTTGGTATACCTTTCTTTTGCCTTGTGCACCGGTTTTGAGCATGTCTGGCCTTATTTGCTTCCCCTGTCTTTGCTTATTTTGCTTACTCAAAGGGCTTGGCGAGACGAAAAGCGCTGCCGAGAAAAGTATGGAAGTTTGTGGACCAAATACAAGCAAAAGGCACGCTTCATTATGTTTCCCTTTCTATATTAAACCTTTTGCTTTGCCATTAGGTTAACTCAAAAATGCGGCATATGTCTAGTATCAAACCTCTTAAACAAAGACCATACGATCTGTTTTTTGTGGTGATTTTTTCCATGTTCACCGTCTCCTCCTTATTTTTTGATATCCTAAATGGACTGGATGTGGAGCTTTCGGCCAGCAGCAGCAATCCCCTAGGGCGGCTCACCTACGAGTGGTATGCCAAAGGCACAGACCCCCTGCTCATTGAAAATCCCAGCTTTGTGCAGTATGCTACCCTTATTTCGGCCCTGGTTTGGGGACCCATGTACCTAATGTTTGTGTATGGCTTTTGGAAGCAGAAATCCTGGATTCGAGTGCCCGGACTGCTGTATTCGGGAGCGTTGACCTACAGCATGCTGTATTATATTTGGATTCAGTTGGCTGACCCCGATCAAACAGGCTTGATTTCGGAGCATCCGGTTCGTTTTCTGTTGTTTAATGGCCCCTATTTGCTGGTGCCTATTTTGTTGGGATTTAGGCTGAGGAAGGCGCCGGTTTTTTGAGGGTATATACCCGGGATTGAAATTTTGGGATGGGATTTAAGCCCACGATTGAAATCGTGGGGTGGGGGGTGGGGGCCTTATCCGGCCTTTAGCGCTACTCCTCAGGCGCATTGCAGGGAGCCTAAGGAGCAAAAGAGCTTGCTGCGCGCCGCTTTTTGCCCCTAAGGCTCCCTATGCAATACGCCTTCCGGGGTAGCTGCTGCAGTCCGGGGCCCGGTGTTCCGGATGGGGTTTTTTGAGGGGAGGGAGCTATGGAATCCAGGTTTGGGCATACCCACGATTGAAATCGTGGGGTGGGATTTGTGCCCAAGGTTGAAATTTTGGACTGTGATTTAAGCCCATGGTTGAAATCGAGGGGTGGGATTTATGTCCACGATTGAAATTTCGGGCTGGGATTTAAGCCCACGATTGAAATCGTGGGGTTTGGAAGAGGATCTCCGCCCCGGACCGCATGGATACCCCACAGCTTAAGGGCTTAGGGCTCCTTAGGCTGCGGAGGCCCGGACCAAGGAGGGCCCACGCAAGCCTTAGGAGGCCTTAGCCCTTAAGCGAGGAGTAGCAAAAAGGGCCGGAATAGGCGGCCAAATCTAAAATACGTCTTGTTGCTGCTGAAACCAGGTGTAGTCGTTTACAACCTGTTGGATGTATGGAATGTCTTTGAGTTCGGACCGGGTGTGGAGGCTGGCTTCCATTTGTTCCCTTAGTTCCTTAAGGATGTTTGGGTTTAGGCTTTCCATATAAATTTTAGCCACCTCACGCACGATTTGGATGTCGGCGGGGCGCAAGTGTTGTGCCGCCTTAAACATGGGTTTGTAATCATCGGGTAGGGCTTTAACCGTTTGGGATTTGAGCTGTACGCGGTTTTGGTTACGTACGACGAGGGTTTGGGCCAGCAAGTCGCCAAGACGTTGGCCGGTGCCGCTGAATAAATACGCCAAAAAGGCAAGTCCGGGCACCAATAAAAACTCAAAGGGTCGGGTAATGTGTCTTGCGGCATAAGCGCCCAAAGAAGGGGAGGATCCGTCTTTCATTACCACCTTAAGTTTCAAGAGGCGTTTGCCCGGCGAGGCACCTTGTCCCAACCATTCAAACAAAAAATGGTAAAGCAGCATGGGGAGCAAAATCAACACAATGCCATAGGCGCTTTTTTCGATGGAGATTCCAAAGCCCGAGATGAAAATATCGTAGCCCAAACCATAGAGGCTGAGCATAATGGCCAAATCAATAAACCAAGCCGCGGCCCGTTCGCCCACCGAGGCAAGATTGAACTGGATGGTTACGTTTTGGGAGGTGGAAATATTAAAAATGTCCAAAACAGTAGAAAATTACGGTCCAATATCGGCAATTCCTTTGGAAGCACCTATCTTTAGTCTCGGTTGATTATGCGCGAAGCAGTATTTATACGAAAGAATCAAGAGCAGTGGGCTCGTTTGGAGGAGGTGCTGGAGCAGCAGGCAGCAGAGGTATCTGCCGATGAGCTGTCGAAGCTGTTTATTCAGGTTACCGACGATTTGTCCTATGCCCGAACCTTTTATCCGGACAGCCAGGTTAGGGTGTATTTGAATGATTTAAGTGCGCGTACCCACTTCTCTTTGTACAAGAATAAGAAAGAGCGTAAGGGACGTTTTTTTTCCTTTTGGATTCAGGAAGTGCCTTTGGCTGTGGCTGCCAATTATAAGCCCTTGGTATTTTCATTGGTGCTTTTCTTGTTTTCGGTGTTTTTGGGTTGGATGAGTGCTTCGCTCGACGAGAATTTTTTGAACCTGATATTGGGCGAGGACTATGTGGCCTCTACCAAAGCGAACATAGACTCAGGGAAACCTACGGCCATTTATGGTAAGAATAGTTTTGCATCGGAGATGTTTTTGGGCATCACCATAAACAACATTCGGGTGGCATTTTTGGCTTTTGCCGGAGGGCTGTTGTTTGGTCTTGGAACCTTCTTTTTGCTGGTATCCAACGGCATTATGGTGGGAGCCTTTTTGGCGCTTTTTGCCAAGTACCAGGTGTTTTTAACGGGCATGTTGGGTGTGTTTATGCATGGAACTATAGAATTGACGGTTATTGCTTTGGCCGGCGGTGCAGGCTTTACTTTGACTCGAGGCCTTTTGTTTCCGGGTACCTACACCCGCTCGGAATCCATGAAGTATAGAGGCAAACAAGCCTTGAAAATTATGGTGGGCTTGATTCCCTTTTTCATTATTGCCGGCTTTATAGAGGGGCTGTTGACCCGTTTTGCGCCGGTGTTGGCGCCTTTGTCTGAGCAGTGGCCACGGGTATTGCTTAGCTTGGTGGTGATTCTTTTGTCTTTGGGCTTATTGCTCAGTTATTTTGTAGGTCTACCCCTCAGTATGGCCCAAGAAAACCAACGTAGCGTTACCACCGATGCCTCGCTTGAAAAATACGGGGCTTTGGGTCAGCTCATTTTTTCGGGGGTATTGTTGGTAGGAGCCTTGGTTTTGGGGGTGGTTAATCGTTTCTTGGACAGCTCCGATGCCGAATCGGGCAGTGGCTTTTGGTTTTGGGTGGTTCCCGGTTTTTTAATTTTGATAGCGGTAGCACTGGGTTTCCGCAGCTTGCGTTACATGGTACTCCAATCTAAACCACAGGGGCAATGAGGGAAGCACCGGCACATGTGGAATTGTTGGAACGTCGATCGGCGGGACAGTCGCTTACCCTTACCTTTCAAATCATTCGGAGGCATGCCAAGCTTTTGCTAGGCGGCTCGCTTTTGGTGGCCTTGCCTTTTTACCTGTTCGCCTACTTTTTGGTGATAAGCCAAGCGGGTTTGTTCTCTGTCCAAGAAAGGATGTTCCAAACGGCACAACAGGGTTTTTTGGGGAGCAATTTATTGGCGATGCTCATTTTTTTGACGGCTTTTGCCATGCACATTTGCTTTATAAATCAGTTTTTGGTGAACTATGCAAAGGAGGGGAAGGCTCCTGAGGTGTCTCGACTATTGCTGCTTTCTTTGCGTCGTTTGGGCTGGTATATTTTGGGGGTAATGCTGTGGTTTATAACCAACATTATATTGATTTTCTTTTTGTTCATCGTATTTATGATAGCGGGCTTTATTATTGGCTTAACCGCGGCCAGCGATTCGTTTTTTTTAGGCATGCTGGGCACCTTTACGGGCATGGGCATTATTATGCTAACGGTAGGCTATGTGGCCTTAGTGGTGCTGCAGTTTTTTATTGCGGCTGATTTACGAAAGAAAAATATTTTTGTGGGCATTGGTAAGTCCTTTGAAATGGCCCATGCCAGCGGGTGGAATTTTGGACAAACCATTATGGCCGGCTTTATTGGCTTGCTTAC
Organism: Bacteroidia bacterium; assembly: GCA_030427255.1. Taxonomy (GTDB): domain Bacteria; phylum Bacteroidota; class Bacteroidia; order CAIKAF01; family CAIKAF01; genus CAIKAF01. The sequence continues at coordinate 19,824 of JAUHWY010000032.1, forward strand.
CTACTTGTGCTTGTCCATCGCTCCTTTGTCTGTGCTTTCCATGGTAGGCTACTTGTTGGGTTGGTTTGCCTCAGGGTTTAAGGATATAGATTATTTGTTGGATTTGCTGGCCACCACCAATTTGATTTCGCATGTGGCCTTTCCACTCCTTACCACTCCTTTGTTTTTGTTTGCGGGTATTTTTCACCTGAGCCTTTCCGAAAAGTCTGAGGGCATTCGGTTGCGCAAGCGCATTCAATCTTTTGGCAATCATTTGCAGCCCATCTCTAAAAACGAAGCGCAATGAGAGGGCTTATTTGCTTAGGCATATGGTTATTTGGGTTTGGCCTTATGGGGCAGCAGGTTCGGGTAGATAGCCTAAGATCGCCGGATATGGAGGTGCAAGAGGAGTTCAGTAAGCAGCGCGACATTTGGTACCAAAGCAAGGATCCGGATAATGAAGACGAGCTCGCCAAACTTACCAACCCCTTAATTGATAATACCATAGACGCCGGAAGGGTGGAATTCCCTCCTTATTTGGCCTGGGTTTTTGTAATTCTGGCGCTCCTAACGGTTTTATTCTTCTTGTTTAGAGGAAAACTAGAAAAAGTACTTAGCTCCAAAACCAAACAAGTAACCGAGTTGGGCGAAATTTTGGAAGAAGATATACGAGAAATTCCTATGGAGGATGCCCTAAAACGCGCATGGAAAATTGGGGCTTATGATATGGTGGTTCGTCTGTTGTTTTTGCAATACCTCAAAGATTTAGATGCATCCGGACACATCCATTGGTCCGGCCACAAAACCAACATCGATTTTTCTTTTGAAATTTCCGATGTGGCCATTCGTAGGGATTTTAACACCCTGGCTATGGCATTTGATGCCGTTTGGTATGGCAAGCAAAGGGTAAGCAAAGGCCAAGCAAAAGCTTTTGAAAAGCAAAGCGCCAAAGTGCGTACCGCATTGAACCAAAAGGAGGTGCCGCATGAATAAATGGCAGATTTATTTGCTCTTTTTTACGGTGGTGGCCTGCATCATTGGTTTTATGTACTACATCGCACCCCACCAAATTGACTGGCGGGTGAACTACAGCTCCAAGTTTAAGCAACCTTCCGGTACCTATGTATTGGTAGAAGACTTGAAGCATCAATTTGGAAAGGACAGGGTGCAGCAAACACAACAAGCCACCATACCCTTGCTCGATAGTTTGCAAGGACTGCCAACTTCGGCTTATGTGTTAATTGACCAAAGGATTCAATTGTCCGATTCAGCCCAGCAGGCTCTTTTGCGCTATGTGGCAGCAGGCAATCATGCGGTTTTGGCATTCGAGGATATGATCTACGGCTCCTTAGTGGACACCATTGGCATTGAAACCACTAGCGCTTCTTGGGATTGGTATAGCGTAGATGCCTACGATACCTCTTCGGTAAGCTTGGTAATGGACGGACCGCTGCCGCAGCGCACCTTTTATACCAGTTTAATGAATTTGGCCTGGGTGTTTGAGCCCTACCAGTTTTTAATACCCTTTGACACGCTTGGAGTTAATAAAGAAGGTGAACCCAACTTAGTACGCGTTGCCTATGGCAAGGGCTACTTTTATCTGAGCTCTGCTCCTGCGCTTTTTTCCAATTACCATATGGTGCATCCCGGAGGGAATCAGTATTCGGCAGCGCTTTTTTCTTTAATCCCAACCGTGCCTGTGTATTTTGACGAATATTACCATACCGGCATAATGCAAAGCTCCAACGAATTTAGGGCCGTTCTCGATAATCCTGCGCTCCGCGCCGGATGGCTCACCATGGGTGCTCTTTTGGTGCTGTTTGCTTTTTTTGGAGGCAAACGCCTAAGCCGCCCTATGCCCGTAGTAAAGCCTCCCTCCAACAGTTCCTTGGACTTTGTCCGAGCCATAGGGTTTTTGTATTTGCAACAAGGCGACCACGACGATTTGGCCAGGAAAAAAGTATTGTATTTCACCGACCTGCTGAGGAATAAATACCGAGTGAATTTTGAATTGAAAGACCAGACTTTGGTGCAAGAGGTAGCCCTAAAATGCGGGGTGCCCGTAGACTTGGCAAGCGATACCCTCACTCAGGTTATGGAAGTTTCCAAATTGAACTCCATAAGCGAAGCCAAGCTATTAAACCTCAGCAAACAGCTAGAAAAATTTCATCAACGTGCTTCAAATGTATAGTTATGACAGAACAGCTTGACCCCCAAGAAGAGCCTAAGCTTCCCCAAGATGCACAAGGCCAAGATCCGCAAGCTTCCCAAGCCGAAGAAACCGGCCAAGAGGAAGGACTGGAAAAAATTTATCAAACCCCGCCGGCCTTTCAAGAACTGAAAGACGCTGCCGAAGCCATGGCTCAACTGATCCATAGCGAGGTAGTAGGGCAACGAAACATTAGTCAACTTATGCTCACGGCCATTTTAGCCGATGGACATATTTTGCTGGAAGGAAATCCCGGAGTAGCCAAGACCCTAATGGGAAAATTGCTGGCCAAATCCTTGGACGTAAGCTTTGGCCGTATTCAGTTTACTCCCGACCTAATGCCCTCCGATGTGCTGGGGACCAATATTTACCACCCCGAACGGAGCGCATTTGATTTTCACCCGGGACCCATTTTTGCTCAAGTGGTCTTAATCGACGAAATCAACCGGGCACCGGCCAAAACCCAAGCCGCCCTTTTTGAGTGTATGCAAGAGAATCAGGTTTCGGTAGACGGCACCAGTTATACCCTTAAGCGTCCTTTCTTGGTTATTGCCACCCAAAACCCCATTGAACAGGAAGGAACCTACCGACTTCCGGAAGCTCAGCTCGACCGCTTCCTGTTCAAAATAAACGTTGGATACCCCAATTTATCGGAAGAAGAAGAAATATTGACTCGGGTGCAAGAGCGAAAAAGGGATATGTCCGCCAGTTTTGTGGAACCCTTGTTAAATGCCGAAAAAATCGAGCGTCTGCAAGCCTTAATTCGAGAAGTAAAGGCCGAGCCAAGTTTATTAAAGCATATTGCAGAAATAACGCATGCCACCCGCGTAAACCCCAACCTTATGCTGGGTGCTTCTCCCAGGGCGAGTCTGGCGATGCTCCAAGCCGGCAAGGCATTGGCTGCCATTCAAGGGCGAGACTTCCTTACGCCCGACGACATTCACTTTGTGGCCTTTCCCATTCTTCGGCACAGGGTGCAACTAACCCCGGAAAGAGAAATGGAAGGCGCGCAGCCCGACCAAATTATTCGTCAAATACTTGACTCCTTGGAAGTACCCCGTTAATGAAGGCCCTGTTCCTATTTTTCCGCCGCTTTTTTTTATTGCCCAATTTCTTTTTGGGCTTGGGTTTGATTTGCCTGTTGTTTTCGGCAGGTATTTTCTTTCCCATGTTGGTGGATTTGGGCTGGATTTTGTTGTTTGTTTTATTGTCTTTAACCCTTATAGAAGGGGGGATGGCATGGATTTACCATAGAAAAATGGCAGCGCGAAGGGTGGTTGCCGATCGCTTAAGCAATGGGGATCCTAACGAAGTGCTTATTTTTTTAAACAACAGAAGCCCAATTCCTTGGAAACTTACCGTCGAGGATGAGAGCCCTTATGCGTTTCAATTGCGCAATTTGCGCTTTAAGCTTCTGCTAAAAGGCCACCATGGCAAAAAGTTGCGGTATTTTGTTCATCCCACCAAACGAGGAGTGTACAGCTTTGGCCGTGTAAACATTTTATTGACCTCTGTTTTAGGACTGGCCGGCTATAAACAGCAAGACGCTCAGGCCGTGGATGTTGCCGTTTACCCCTCCTACCTCCAAATGCGTAAGTTCGAGCTGCTTGCCATTTCCGATCGGCTGGAGATGCTCGGCATCAAACGAATCCGTAGAGCAGGAAATACTACGGAATTTGACCGTATATCGGACTATGTGCCCGGCGATGAGCTGCGCCACGTCAATTGGAAGGCCACGGCTCGGCGGAACAAACTAATGACCAACCGGTACACCGACGAAAAAGCCCAACCGGTATATCATCTCTTGGATATGGGGCGCTCCATGCGTTCTCCCTTCGATGGCATGACCCTGCTCGACTACTCCATAAACGCCGCGCTCGCTGTGTCAAGTATTGCCATTAGGAAATCCGACAAAGCCGGCATTCTTGCTTTTAGCCACAGGGTAGAAGCATTTTTGCCTGCCGAACGCAAACCCGGTTATATGGGTAGCATTCAAGAAACCCTTTACCGCTTAGAAACACAGTTTTTAGAAAATAATGTGGAGGGTTTGGCCCACTTTGTGAGTAAAAAAATCCGCCAGCGAAGTCTGTTGCTTTTATACACCAATTACGAAACACTTACATCGCTTGAACGGCAAATGCCTTACTTAAAGCGACTTAGCCGTGGTCATGTGCTGGTGGTTGTGTTTTTCCAGAACACAGGGCTTAAAAGCTTATTGGAAAAGCCCATCCGCAACACCGAAGACGTGTATTTGCAAACCCTTGCCGAAAAGCAAATGTATGAGAAGCGTTTGTGCATAAAAGCCCTGGAAGCTCAGGGAATTTACGCCGTATGGACCACTCCCAAGCAACTTACCGTCAACACGATAAACAAGTATCTGGAAATGAAAGGCCGCGGATTAATCTAAATCGGCCCTTCGCGCTCAGCCATCCTTTTTAAACATGGCGATTTCAAACCATAGCTTTGGTTTTATCTTCGGATGAATTTAGTTTTTTGGGCGCCTTAACCTGCCCTCTCCTTTAGTGTACTTGCCTCAACAGGCTTGCCTAAGCGGTGCGGGGTACCTGCCTTTGGCCGGTCCTCCACCCGCTAAGGCAAGCCTTGTTTCGGCTGCGTACAGCTATCGGTTCGGTCAGGGGCGCAGGTCTTCCAAAATAGAGAGTGCCCAAATAATGAGCAAAAAAAAGCCGAGCTATAAGCCCGGCTTTTCTGTGTTTGTTTTGGCGAAGGTTATTGAACCAGTTTGATCTCTGTTCTACGGTTTTTAGCCCGTCCTTCTCTTGTATCGTTAGGGGCAACAGGCTCCTTATAGGCTTTCCATTCCACGGTGATTCGATCCGCATCAATGCCTTCAGCCACTAGTTTGGCTTTTACCCTTTCGGCCCTCCGCTTGCTATACATATTATTGATAGCTAAGGAACCTAGATTGTCGGTATGTCCTGTAACAACAGCCTTCCAGCTTGGGTTGTTTTTTAGCTGTTCCACAGCTGAGCTAATAATGGCTGCCTCGTGAGGCTGAACACCTTCAAAATCAAAATGAACAACGAGAGCTTGACTTGGTGCAGGTGCTGCGGGCTCCGGTTCTGGCTCCGGCTCCGGCTCTGGCTCTGGCTCTGGCTCTGGTTCTGGCTCTGGTTCTGGTTCTGGTTCTGGTTCTGGTTCTGGTTCCGGCTCCGGCTCATTCATAGCAACGGGTTCTTCTACCACAATGCTCATGGTGCTGTGGTAAATGTCGCTTAGCTTTCCATTTCTATTGCTGGCCAAATAAGCTGCCCCTTCAGGATTTACTGAAAAGTAAGCATCAAATGAACTTGTGTTCAAAGGATTGGGCAAAAGAACAGGCTCAGACCATTCAGTCCAAGAATCTCCTGTCTTGGCTACCATATACACGTCCATATCTCCCATTCCCCCCGGCCGGTTGCTGGAGAAAAATAGGAACCCGTTGGTTGCGTCATAATAGGGCGATATCTCTCTATGGCTCGAGTTAATTCCACCGCTTACAGGGAAGGGACCCTTCCAGAAATTATTCTCGCGGTAAATGATGTAAATATCCTCTCTTCCCTTGGTGGGGTTAGATTCCATGGACAAGAAAATGGCTTGGCCGTCGGGACTCACATTTACGCCGTAAAATTGGCCCTTAAAGGAAAGCGCTGGCACATCCATGGTCTTTGGCTCTGACCAACCGTTCTCCCCTTTGTCGCTAAACGAGATTCCGATTTTTCTAGAGTCGTCGGTTTCATAGCTATTCATTAGATACAAACGATTCCCGTCTGAACTAATGCCCACCACCGCATTGTTGCCTTTGTTATTAAGGCTCCCCAACTTGTTGGAAGGAGTAATAAAAGCCTTAGGATTGCTGGTGCCGGTGGCCAAATAAATATCATGACCGGAGAATTTTCCTCCAATATTCCCCGGGTCAAAGGATCGAACAAAGTACAGCGATTTGTCCGGTGCTACCAGTGGGTACTGTTCTTCTGAACCACTATTAATGGCCCCTTCTAAGGCTTCCGGATTGGTGAACTCCAATTGGGGAACCTCAGGTGTTTGGGCGTGCAAGCTGCCTAGCGCTCCTAGCGCAAGTAAACATGCTAATTTGTGCGTTACCATAGGTATTTGTTTTGAAGGCGATTAGGATTAAAGGGGCGAAAGCCCAAAACGATTTCATGGCTTCCCATAGAGCCTTCCCGAATTTGATTGATTGGGAAGTCGTAGGAGTACCCTAAAGAAATGCAAGGAGTAATGTTGATGCCTAACATGGCATAAGCAGCAACATCGTGTCGGTAACCTCCACCAAACCATGCCAGTTCTTTCCAACGCATGCGTGCTCCGGCATCAAAAGTATAGGGAGCATCTCCGGCCAATTTAAACAAACCATTGACCTGCAGTTCCAATTGACTGCCTAAGGGTAGCATTACGCCGGCCATGGCAAAGTGGTGCAAATCCAACATGGCTTCGGTAGGCTGATTACCAAAATAGATATCGTTTTGCATCAACTGATGTGCCGTATAACCGACCCACCATTTGGGCGCATAAATAAGCGCCCCGGCACTAATATCAAGGTGGGTAAACCGTTGTCCCATGCCCATGTATGCATCATACAAGGCATCGTTGTTTTCAAACATAAACACTTCGTCGGTGCGGATGCCATGATTCGATAAACCTACCGAAGGGCTTATGGCCATGCTTATGTTTTTAAACAAAGGGAAGTGAAAACTATAGGCTACCTGTCCCTGAATTCTATCAAATGCACCAAGGCGATCATAAACCAAATTTACACCCAGGCCATGGCGCAAACCTTTATCTCCGCCACGGTCATACATTTTTTCAAACAGCGTAGTGTCGGATAAAGGAAGGCTACCCGGGTAAGGTATCGTTTCTGTGCTTTTTCCTAAATTGGTGTGGGCAGAGATCCAACCGGTCATGGGGGCGCCGTCAAATCCGGCCCACTGCTGCCTAAAGCCTGTTTTAATATCGGTTACATCTTCAATTCCTGCAAATGCCGGGTTTATCATAAACCCGTTCATTTGAAATTGATTCAATTGGGGCAGTTGCTGTGCAGATAAGCCAACAGCCAAGCACAGACTTAAACAAAGGGTAAATCTTTTATTCATGGCTTAGCGAATTAAAGTGAATGACCCTTTCATTATTGGACTTGTGCCATCCAGGTCAATTACATAATAGTAGGTTCCTGCAGGTTGTGCAGTCCCGTTATAGGTACCATCCCAAAACTGGTTGTTACCCTCTGCATAATACAGTTCTTGACCGGTTCGGTTAAAAACATAAATTTTGCACATCGGGAAATTTACTAGGTTTTTGATTACCCAAGCATCGTTTACTCCGTCTCCATTAGGCGTAAACCCTGTGGCCACGGTCACATCAGTCTCTACTTCCACCAAAACAGAACCGGTATCTCGGCAACCGAAGCTGTCTTCAAAATATACCTGGTAGGTAGTGGTAGTGTTGGGACCTGCTTCAGTAGCTTGACTGTCCGGATGACTCAAGAAATCGGTTGGCCACCAAGTAAAGGTACCTTGGGTGGTGGCTGTTGCTTCTAGGTTCACCGTTTCTGTAAGGTACATGAACTGGTCGGGCCCGGCATCTACTGAGGGTAAACTCAATACATTCACCTGTACCGAATCGATATCGGTTTCACAACCGTTGGCATCTGTAGCGTAAAAGTAATATACGGTGGAATTGTTGGCTTGAATCACCGGGTTAAAGCTTGCCGGATCGGAAATATTGCACGCAGGTTGATTGCAAGACCAGTTGTAACCATAAGGAGGTGTGCCACCTAAAACCACAGAGCGTAGGGTCATGGGTCGATACCTACAAATACTGGTATCAAAGCCAACATCCATGGTTAACCTAGTCGGTTGCGCAATGGTGACTACCTCGTTTAAACTGCAATTATCTCCTAAGTCTGTAACGGTAACATTGTATGTTCCTGCTGGTACATTAGAAATAGAGGCTGTTGTTTGAGCAGGCATAGTGTTCCAACTGTAAGAAAAGTTCCCTGATCCGCCATTGGCAACTACTGTTGCCGAACCATCTATATCTCCAAAGCAACTGGCCGGAGTAGAGGAGCTGCTTAGCGTGAAGTTGCATTGCCCCTGTAGACTAAGGCCTACTAGCCATCCTATTCCACTAAAAAAAAGGTATCTCTGCTTCATTTGGGGTGGTTTGTAGTTTTCGTGTGAACAATATAGTAATATTTATTCTTGGCTCGTTCTATTTCGCCCTATTTGTGTGGCTTTATGAGAAAACTTTTGTTGATTTACGGCTTTATCAATAGTCTGGTTTCGTATTGCGCACCCCTCTGAACCCGAATTAGGTATGCTCCCGAAGCTAACGTGCGGGCCTCATTCCAAACAAAGGCTGTTTGGTTGCTTTCAAATTGGGCAATCATTTTACCTGAAACGGTAAAAACTTGAGCTTTCCAAGGTGCTGTGGCATGATCCCATGAAATGTGCAATTGCTCCTGTAAGGGATTGGGACCTATGCTCAAATTGCTTTTTATCTCGGCTTCTTCATCAATACTTGTGGTATTCAGTTGCATTTCGGTGCAAAAGCTGGAGCTGCAATCCAAACTGGTATCGGTAATCGTAAGGCACACCTGATACAGCCCATTGTTCCAATAGGTATGCACAGGATTAATCTCATAACTGACATAGCCATCCCCAAAGTCCCAGTAGTAATCTAAATAAGGGTTTAGTGAATCCGGAAGGAACTGAACCCGATGCTCGGCAATTAGACTTGGCGAAAAACTGGTATTGATGCCGGGTTGGCATTCGGGAAGACCTGAACTTTGGCTAGAAAAGTTTACCGTCTCAACCAATGAAACCTTAGTTTGTGCCTTAAGTTTTGGTAAGCTTAAGGCCAAAAGAACTCCCCAAAAAACCGGTTTCAAAATGACTCGTGCAGTCATAGTTTTATTTTAGTTGGTTTGACCGCAAGATAGGAATTTTGGTTTTTTTAACGGAGTAGATCTCGCATTTTTTTAAATTAAACCCTTGGTTGTCCTTGGGTTAGCCTTGAGATGGTTAAGTGGTCAGGAGCACTTTTTTTATGCTCCTGACCAATAGTTTACTTCATAACTTTTACAAACCTGGTTCCTTCCCTGGTCTCTACTTGCAATAAGTATATGCCACTCGACAAGTGCTCCAAACCAGTCCACAAAAGCTGACTTTGGGCAGTAGTTTTTTGACCAATCAATCGCCCTTGAGCATCTCTAAGAGAAACGCTCCAGTTTCCATTGTACTCAGGCAGCTGAATCAAGAGCTGGTCATTGAAAGGGTTTGGCCCGACTTTGATTTCCAAGAGTTGCGCCTCCAAAGTTTCCACCCCCGTGGCATTCAACTGCATGTCGGTGCAATACGAAGAGCTGCACAGGCTGTCGGAAATGGTGAGGCACACGGTATAAATCCCGCTGTTCCAATAGGTGTGCTGAG
>JAUHWY010000003.1 GCA_030427255.1 Bacteroidia bacterium
AACCGGGGTGCCGGATTCCCATTCTTGGAGAATCTTTACAATTTGAGTTGGGGAAAACTTGCTCTTTTTCATAGACAGTCAAATTTAATTCTAGTTTTGGACTGTCCGGTTTTGGGGGAAGCTTACAGATATACTTTGGATCTAGTATCTATCTTTAATGATGTTTCAACACATCGCAAAACGCTACTTTTACCAAATCTTCTTGGCCCAATTATGGCAACGGAATTTCCGTTATTTGCTAATGAAATTAGCTGTTTCAATACCGTTTCTCTTCCAAATAGTTCAGAAGGATTAGTTATGACTGTTTTTGATGAAAAAGCATTTGCCATCCTATTCGACTAATGTTGTTAAAATTAAATTAATATCAGGATGGTGATTTGCCCACCATCTTCTAAATAAATCCACGCTTAAATTATAAACAGGTATCCCTTCATCTTCTTGTTGGATTATGATTTTCTTTTCTTTTAATAGGTTTATTGCGTCAGCAAGCATGGGCCTGAAAGCACTAATTTTCGTGTCAGACCAAAGTTTTTGTAGTTCATTAAAACCAACGCCTCTTGGGTCTGTTACTCTATTTTTATTAAAGTGTACAATGCTTGAAATCAATACAGCCACTTCTTTAGGGTCAGTTGGACTAAACTGATTGTTTTGAAAAATATTCTCAGGCAATTTCTTAACTAATGATTTCGATGAAGAAGGGTTTTCTCCGATTAATATTTTGATTACTTTTTCAACTTCAGGAAAACCTATTACCCTGCGTTTATTCTCTGATGCATAATAGCCACAATATTTGCAAATTATCTGTATAAAGTAAGGTACTCTACCAGATAAGAATTTTATGTGTTCTATTGCTTCTGGAGTAAAGGAAAGTTTATCATCAATAACTTCAATAAGTTCTTCTGCCGCTTCTTCATTTATATCATTTATTTGCTCCTCAATTGCATTAACGAGTTGTCCTGTGATTCCATATCTCTCATCTCGAATGAGTGTTTTTATATCATACGTCCCTGCAAATACGAAGCTAGCTAATTCATTAAGTGAGAATTGTCTAAGATTATGTAAAAAAGCTGAATTTATTGTGCCGTCGTCTATTAATGTTTTGATGAAGGAAAACTCGTCAATAAAAAAGATTGGGTATACATCTATATCATTTAAATATTCAAGAATAAGTTTAAAGTCCTTAGCCCTAACATTTTCTCCTATTTTTAAGCCAGTTATATCCAATTTATATTTATTTGCATATTTTTCAAGCTCTTCGAAAGTCTGTTGATATAAAATATAATTCCAAAAGTCTGAGGCTCGTTTAAAACTTGCTGCTTCTGATAAGTCCCAACTAAATGTTAAGACTAATATTTCTTTTCCTTTTTTTGTAAATGTATCACCTTCAATATATTTCTTTAAGTATTCTAGTATTGAACTTTTTCCAGTCCTTGTTAAGCCATACAATATGTACGGCTTATCTTTTTCGACAGATAAATAATGTTGTGCTAAATCTGCAATTAACTTTTTTCGACCCTTGAATAATTGTTCAGAAGGTATTGGCCCATCCCTCCAAGGGATATCTTCATAAGTTAGAACAGACTGTGGTTCTTCTTCGATAGTAAACTCAAAATGAGAAGCAGATAAAGTTTTCTTTTGATAGACAGGTGAAATATCAATCTTGATTTCAACAGCTTTAGAATCTTTTAATAGATTTGGAGCGATGACGAAGTTGGTTTCAATTTTTCCACCAGAAGGTATTTCAATTTCACTACTATACGGGATATCAATACTTTCTTCGTAAATAGTTGACTCACAATGAATATTTAGTGCAAATCCTTCAGCAGTTGCCTCACCATTATTCTTAATAATTATTGGTGCAGTGATTTCATCATTACTTACTATGTAGTAAGGGGGGTCAATACTTATTTCAAGTTGCGGATATGATTGAGTTACTTTTTCTTCAAGTAATGAATCAATTTCTTTTTTCCATTTGGATAACAATCCGAAAAAGAATGTCCTTCCATAGAATGTGGTGTTATCATTAATAAAACGAAGTTGCTTTTCTATAATTGACCTTGATTGAATAAGAATATTAAGTCTTTCTCTTTCACCTCTATTAAGGTATGGCTTTAATAATTCAATTATTTTATCAATTTCATTTTTAACTTCTATATCAGTTGAACTGAGGAATTTATTAAATCCTTTTATTGCAGACCATTCATTAACTAACTGTGGTACATTATGAGGTTCAATTTCTATGATAAATACATTATTCAGGCTCTCTACAAAGTTCTTTACAGAATGCCGTCTGTTTAGAAAAATATTTTTTAAGAATTCGCCTGGCTTCAGTTCAATGTTAATACTACTTTCTTCATTTTGGTTTATAAGAGTATATATTTCCTTGGTTCTGGATGAACTAGAAAAATCTCCATACAATACCTTAATGCCATTTGGATGGTAGTTAAGGTTATTCCAAGCATTTATACTAGAGGCTCCGCAATCTACAATTACCTTGTAAGCAATTGATTCTATTTCTTTATTTCTTGTTTTTATACAGTCTTTGAATACAGTTGCAAAATTTCCTTTAAAAAGTTCATTAAAGTCAATATCACTATCTTTTTCAATGTGATAAACGGCTAATCTTAATTTTAAATAATTTGCCAAAATTGTTACTAATAATTTTGAATCAATATTCGAAAGAAGGTTTAAAGATTCAATATAATAACTGCAAGCACTGTCGCTGCGTCTAATAAGATTAAGAACTGTTTCACTTTTTGAGATTATTGAATTTTTAAACTGTAGAAATAATGAATTGCCTTTTAACATTGAATAATAAGCAACTGACTCTAAATAATCCTGCAAATCATAACTACCAATATTTAATTCGCTAAAGGCTTTAGCTGCTTCTAAATAGAGAGGATATCTTTCAGACATGTCAACTCCACGAGTATTTTTGGCTTCTTCAAGTATGGCCTTTGCCACAAATGCAGTAGGCTTACCACCATTACGTATAATATCTGGATGAGTGTATTTATGTTCTTTAATATCAAGGTCAATCATTTTACTAATGGCAGTGGTGTCATCATCTGTTTCAATTAGCAAATGTTCATCGGCTTCCTTATTTGTTGGTTGCTCAACCCTAACAGTCTTTCCTTCAAATTGCTTTAAAAGGTTTACAGCGAAATTGTTATTGGGGTTTAAACCTAGAGCTTTCTTAACAGAAGATAGCGCTAATGCCTGCTTATCGATATTTTGTGCTTGAAGCCTCGCCAATTCAGTATATAAATGACTTAGATTATTAGCTGGTGATTTGATTAACTCATTAAATCTAATTAACTCCTGATAAGAATTTTCAGATAAAGCAGGATTGTTGAGTGAAGAATAAATCTGTGCTTTCTTTAACAGTAGACTACTTCTGTATTTATTATCAATTGTGCTTTGTTTTAACTCTTGATCTATTGAATTTAATGCATCTTCATATTCTTGTTGACGGATTAGGTCGTTTATTCTTTTTTCAATTTGCTTAAATGCCTTTGTATTCTCTGAATTTTTAGGTGACTTAACATCTATTTTTTTAATCTCCTTTTGCCGCTCATTTTTATTTAAGGTTTTAAAAAATCTAATAAGAATTCCAATTTCCGGATACTTTTTATCAATGTTAGTTCTAATAATATAAAGACATAAACTTGCTTTTTCAAAATCATCGATTTCAATATACGTAACTAATTCATTCGCAAAAGCGGAGAGACTTTGTGGTTTTGCTATTGAATTACATATAGCAACTTTCCCAACTCTTGAATAGTAAACAACTACTACTGGGATTAATGATCCAATTTCGAATGCCTCAATTTCATTCTGTAAATCGGGTTGATATATCTTACTATTAGGAACTAAAATCTTACTATGGTCTTGGTTAGAGGCAACGCATGTGGAGCCCTTGACATCAATTATATTTGCATTTGGCTTTATGAATTCATCAACTCGGCCTAGTTTTTGTCTAAGGGATTTGGCAGCTTCAAGGATTTCGTTTTTCGGAGGCTTTTCTTCAATACTTGGTATTTTCTTTTCTTTTAATTCAGTATTTGTTTTTGAAATTACCTCCCATCCACCAATTAGTTTATCGAAAAATCTATTTTGATTGTTATCATTAGCTTGTAGTAAAACGAAATTTTCACCAATAGAAGTAACTATACCTTCTGGTTCTTTTCCAGTGGTTAAGTAAAGTTTTACTTTATCCCCAATTTTTATGTCTTGCTTAAATAAGTCAAACATTTATATATTATGATTTTTAGTTTTTATGATTAGGTACAAAACGGATCTTATGGTTTGGCCTGTGTTTCGGATTGTGCAGTTTGGGTAAAACCAAATGTACCGTCTGTGCGGCTGGCTAAAAGATATTTTAAAAAATGCCAAGGGTGGGCTTTTACTTTCTTTTCTGTCAACTGTCCCAATAGCAAAACACGGTCAGTTTGAAAGTCTGTCTGATTGGTAGATATAGTCTGTATGTCAATTCCATTTACGCTCATTGTTTCGTTTTGTAGTCTGTCTTTTTAGCATTGGTGGTAAAGATATCGGGTATGAAACGTAGGGCTTTTCGAAGCTCTTAACTGTCCGCTCGAAACTAAGCTTGATAAGTGCCCAAAACTTGCGGAAACCACTGTCTGCCCTATGGTTTTATACCCATTGGTGGCGGTAGTACCAAAGTCTTCATAGATTCAACAATCAATTTACTTCTTTCATCAACAAAGCCATCATAATCGTCTATTTTCAATGATTCATATGTTGTTTCATTTATAAAATTCGACTTTAACACAGGCCAAAATGATTCTCCTAGATTGTTCTCCATTTCTTTAAAATACTCTGAAGGTTTTTTATCAAGAATCTCACGATTATCACCGAGGTTAAGCATGCAAATATTGGAGTGATAATTAATCTTTTTGTCGGAAACCCCTAATCTATTTAAAAATGCTTTTGGAAATATATGATGAAACTCAAGTCTATTAATATTAGCAAGTGACTTGTAGGTATCAATTTTGTCACCATTTAAAAAGCTTAAAGGCTGATTATTTGCAAGTAGTAATGCATATGCTGTACTTGTGGCTTTATTTAATCGAAAATAATCTTTGGCAAATCCTTCGAAGTTTACAACGGTTTCGATTGGGAACTCTTCTTTTTCCCTTAAAGCAAAAGCTCTTACGTCCTTTAGTGTACTAGTTATTAGACCTGTATTTGCTGAACCATAATATTTACTAAAGGAGGATTTCCAAAACCAACTTTTTAATATTTGTTTTTCATTATATGTTGGTCTTGGGTTTAGGTTGAAAAATTCAACTAATAGAGTCAGTTGAAGTCCATAAGGTAGATTTTTAATGGATTTCAATGGAAGTTCTGTAGTAACGAAATCGACCGCTAGCGTATATGCTTCTTTTGTAGATTTAGCAGCTATTTTTAATTCATCAGGAGCTTTATCTCTTAGCTTATCAATACTTTCCTTGTGTATTCCAAGCCCTGCACAAGCTGAAATATTTCTTAAAATATGTTCATTTTGAATTAGTTCAAAATTCTTGTCTTCACACGCATTTTTTACTTCATCTATAGCATCACTTAAATCAAAACCACCTTTCCAAGTTGCTGCACGCATTAAATCTACCATAGTCAATTGTCGCCCCGAACTATTAATTCTTTCGAAAATAGGAGCTACTTCATCCAATTCCATATCTCCAATTGTTACTGACGCTAGCTTGTAATCTTTTATAGAATTAAGCAACTTAGTTGCATTATTTGTGTACTTCTCTTTTTTAGGACTTGCTTCAAATGCTTTACATTGGTTGAGAAAGCTCGAAGTGTCCATAAGTTTATTTAGAGGAAAGTAATTAAGTTTTTCTTCTCCTTTAGAGTGTACAAACTCTTCCTTTTCAACATCAAAGGATACGTTCCATTCGCTGTTTACATTAGCACCATTCCAATATAATGTTCCACAGAGCGATGATAGTCTTTGCTGTCCATCGAGAAGATAATTAAAAGGATAATCTTCTGATCTAAATTTTATATCAAGCTCTCCAATCTTATTTTCACTTGCTAATTCTTGCTTGGTATGCCAAAGCAGAATACTTCCAATCGGATATCCACGATAAATACTATCTAGCAACTTTAATATATCTGTTTTCTTCCAAACGAATGGGCGTTGAAATTTGGGAAGTTTGATATCACCATCTTTTACTCTTGTAACAAGCTCTTCAATTCTAAGAACTTCTGGTCTAGGGTCTATTTTTTTCTTTGACATAGTGTTTTGTTATTACCGCCAACTCGTTTATAAATGAGGCCAAACCTCATTTATCCACTCTCAATGGTAGGCTAAGTGATGGTTTTCCTCATTCGTTTATTCTTTGCTAATATAAGTTGTTTTCACAAATCATGGAACAGTGAACGGACCTATTGAAGTAGCCGGTTGCTAACTTGCGTGTACATCTCTGTTGTCTTGCTGCTCTTATGCCCAAGCAACTCTTGAATGACTCGCAAATCGGCACCCGCCACAAGCAGTTGCGTTGAATAGCTGAGCCTCAGCAAATGAAGCGTAGCTTTCTTGCAGACTGCTGTTTAGCCTAAGGTTTCACCCGCAACACAGCCTACGGTTGAAACCGTGGGCTAGCAAAAATCTCCAAACGGAGCTTAACGCGCCCCGGCGGAGGCCAATTAGCCTGCCGAAGTGGGGTGCTCAGCCGCCGCGGGGGCAAGAGCGACCACAGGAAGCTCCTTGCCCCCGCATAGCGGCGTAGCTACCCCACAAGGCAGCTAATGGCCGGAGACGGATAAGGCGCCCAAAAAAAACCAAAAAAATTCTACCAGGAACCGCCGGCACCGCCGCCGCCAAAGCTTCCTCCGCCAAAACCGCCGAAACCGCCGCCACCGCCAAAGCCGCCGCCGCCACTAAAGCCACCGCCGCTCCCAAAGGTGGTGCCCCAAAAAATGGGACCGCCGCCTCTAAAACCGCCGCCTTTGCCGCCGCCGCCCTTGTTCTTCCGGCCAAAAAAGAAGCCGCCAACCAAAAAGGCAATCACCAGCAACAAGAGCAATAAAGGCATGTACTTTTCGCGCTTTTCGGCCGCAGTAAGCTCGGACTCGTACTCGCCGCGCGAAGCAGCCATGAGCGCATCAACCGCCTCATTAACCCCCTGGTAATACAGGCTTTCTTTAAAATTGGGCACGATGTGCCGCTCTATAATCCGCTTTGCCAAGGCATCCGGAATGGCGCCCTCCAAGCCATAGCCGACCTGTATGCGCACTTCCCGGTCTTGCATGGCCGCATACAACAGCACGCCATTGTTTTTTTCGCCCGAGCCAATGCCCCAAGCCTCGGCAATGCGTAGACTATAATCAAAGGCATCTTCGCCCTCCAAACTATTGTCCAAAATCACCGCAATTTGGTTGGAGGTGCTGTCGTAAAACTGTACGAGCTTTTGCTCCAGGCTATTGACTTGATTTGAACTGAGTCGACCCGCAAAATCATAGACCAGTTGTTTCTCTTTCTTAGGTATTTGCTTGGCTTGTAGTCCGCCGGCAAAGGCCAATAGAAAGAAAAAACTTAGTAAGCGCCATTTAGTCATCGGAACCTCCTTCGGGTTTGCCGAACGAAAGATCATCGGAAAGTTCGTTGGGGTTGTTTTTGGTCTTGGGGAAATAGCTTTGAAGCTTTTCGCCCACGTCACGGATGGCCAGGCACAAGCCTTCGGTATATTTTCCTTGCTTAAAATACTCCACCATCAAATCCTTCTCGGCTTGCCAAAAATTATCGCCCACTTTTTCGTGGATGCCTTTGTCGCCCACAATGGCCAATTTATGGTCCTTATAAGCTACAAAAATTAAAACGCCATTTCGGGCGTCGGTTTCGTGCATGCCCAATTTGCCAAACCAGTCTACGGCTTCTTGGTAGGCATCGCCGGAGCAGGTGGCTTCGAGGTGCACTCGGATTTCGCCATTGGTTTGGGCCTCAGCACTGCGGATGGCTTCAATAATGGTTTCTTGTTCTTGTTCGCTAAAAAAAGTTTCAGGCATAATTAAAACTCGAATTGTACTTCAGGAGCCACATCGGCGCCTTCGGTCATTTCGAAATATCCTTTTTCTTCAGCGCCCATCATCCCGGCAAATATATTGTTGGGGAAGCGCTTGATGTAGGTATTGTAATCTCCAACGATGTCGTTGAATTTTTTGCGCTCCACGGTTATGCGGTTTTCGGTTCCTTCCAACTGCACTTGCAAATCGCGAAAGGCCTCGGTGGCTCTAAGCTGTGGATACTGCTCGGCCACTACCATCAAGCGTCCCAAGGCTTGGGAAAGTTCCCCTTGTGAGGATTGGAAGGCTTTGATTTGATCCGGGCTCAATTTGCTGGCATCCACGGTCATTTGGGTGGCCTTGGCACGAGCTTCCACCACTTGGGTTAAGGTGGTTTTTTCAAAATCGGCAGCACCTTTAACGGTGTTCACCAAGTTGGGAATGAGGTCCATGCGGCGTTGGTACACATTTTCTACTTGTGCCCAGGCTTTCTTGGTAGCCTCCTGCTTGGTTACGATGGTGTTGTATTTTCCGCAACCGGTCCAGCCCACAATAAGAACCAAAAGACCGCCTACTATAAGTACAATATGTGAAGTTTTCATAGTACAAATTTACAAAAAAGAGCCTCACCAAGAGATAATCACCTGTCCATTGCCACTTCTTTGGCCGGCTGTTGTGGATGTATTTGAAGTTTGGTAGCTGCCATGGCCTCCGGTGTAGGACGATCCGCCGCCTCCCCCTTGATGGGAAAAGCCACAAGCTCCGCCATACCAGCCACCGCCACCGCCGCCTACCCAGCCTACGGTCACTCCGCTGTTGGCATCGCCACCCAGACCAAAACTGCCATTTTGGCCTCCGGTACCGCCGGCGCTTTGGGTACCACCGGTCGATGTTCCATAATTGGTACAGCCTGCACTTCCTCCAGTTAGGCCGCCGCCATGGCCGCCCGTACAATTGCTGTTGTCGGTAGATCCCCCACCTCCACCGCCTACTACTACGCGGTGGTTTAGGGTTTGGCCTCCCAGCCTTACATCGGAGGCTCCCCCTCCACTTCCGGCTTCGGAGGCACTGTTCCAAGAATAGCCGCGCCCGCCGCCGTTAAAAGCATTTTGACTGTAACTATTGGCAGGAACCGCAGGTCCTTGCTGACCCACATAAATGGATACCGTTTCTCCGGAGCTCACCGGAAAGGTAGCCTTGGCATAGCCTCCGAGACCTCCCTGATTGGTTCCGGACCAACCTTCGGCTCCCCAACATTCTACGGTAAGCGAACAAACGCCGGCGGGTACCGTCCAAGTTTGCACACTACCGGTGTAATTAAAGGTTTGCGACTGGTTTTGGCTTCCACATTGCAATACCGTTACGCTAACGGTATCTGCGGTGCTGCATCCATTGGCATCGGTAACGGTCAAAACAGCTGCATAGGTCCCTGCATTGGACCAAGTTACGCTTGGGTTGGCCAAATTGGAAGAAGCCGGAGTTCCCGAAGCAAACTGCCACAAATAGGTCCAGCCTTGCTGGGTTTGGGTGGGCTGAAAAGAGATGCTTTGGTTCAAACCGGCCGAAGCATTTCCGCCTTGAATGGCCACATTGGGAAAGCTGTTGCAATTGCATTCCAAGCTGCGCCATCCCGCCTGAAAATAAGATTCAACGCATTGGGTATTGGTATTGTAAATAACCAAACCAACGGCAGGATTCGCAATGGAATTCCGTTGCGCCGTCGTTAACCTGGGCAACAAAAGCCCTTTGTCGGTAAAGTCTACTTCTAATCCGGCCGAAGGATCGGGACTACCTCCTCCCGTGCCAATACGCACACCTTGCGCTTGTAGGGCATAGCCTGCGCATAAAACTAAGATAAAGGCGAGTTTTCTCATTTGTGGCTGATTTTCAGGCAAGATAAATCAAATGGGAAAGCTATCCAAGTCTGTTTTTCTTCCACCAATAAGACCCCTTACCTTTGCCACATGAACCTTCCCTTGGAACCTTATGTCCTGCACTGGAGCAGCGGAAAAGATGCCGCCATGGCCCTTCAAACACTTTTAGTTCAAGGCTTTCCACCTCCGGTATGCCTAATCACCACCTACCAGCAATCCACCCAACGTGTAAGTATACATGGCACTCGCCTGGACTTGGTAACACAACAGGCCCAACGCCTCGGCGTTCCCCTGCGCGCGGTAGAACTTCCGGACTTGCCCAACAACCAAGCCTACCAAAACCAAATGGACGTTCATTACCACGCTTTAGCTCAAGAAGGCATTAAGTCGGTGGTTTTTGGGGATATTTTTCTGGAAGAACTCAAGGCATTCCGCGAATCCCAATTGAAGCCGCATGGCCTGGACGCTGTTTTTCCGCTATGGAAACAAAACACCGCAACCCTAGCGCAAAATATAGGGCCGGGTGGAATTCGAGCAAAAATCAATTGCATCATGCGCAACCGCTTGCCCGAAATCTGCCTTGGCTTGGACCTGGAAGATGCCCTGCCCCATTTCCCGGCCGATGCAGACCCCTGCGGTGAAAACGGAGAGTTTCACAGCTTTGTATACGATATGCCGGCCTTCAGCTCCCCCATTGCGATGGATTTGGGCCAAAAAGTTGAACGGGAGTACCCGGCACCCAACGCACATTCGGAGCCGGTGCGCATGCAATTCATAGACCTTTTGCCCATTAGCGCAAGCCGTGAGAATCCCTAACTTTGTAAAAAGTAAAAAAATGAGCCTGGAAAACACCATAAATCAAGACATCAAAGAGGCCATGAAGGCCAAGGACAGCCAAAAACTTGCCGCCTTGCGTGCCGTGAAGTCGGCGATTTTGCTGGCCAAAACCGAAAAGGGCGGCGACCAAGGCCTGAGCAAGGAACAAGAAATGGCCCTGTTGCAACGCTTGGTGAAGCAACGCAAAGAATCTTATGAGCTTTACATAGCCCAAAACCGCGAAGATTTGGCGCAGGAAGAAAAGCAGCAAATGGAGGCCATTGAGGTTTATTTGCCCGCCCAACTTTCCGACGAGGCCCTCAAAACCGAACTTCAAGCCATTATTGAGGCCCTGGGAGCGACCGGCCCCGGCGACATGGGCAAGGTTATGGGTCAGGCCAACCAAAAGTTGAAAGGCCAAGCCGAAGGCGCACGCATCGCCCAAATGGTAAAGGAATTGTTGAATAGTTAGGGGCTTGCCTGCGGCCGGGCTGTCCGTTCCAAGGCGCCCATCGCCCTGTGTTTTTTTGGGGACTGCTCGGGGGTTTGCTGCGCGCCACCTCCGACCAGTCTCCCAACAAATACACAGCCCTCAGGTCGGCTTTCCTCTCCCATCCCTAAGCCAAAATCCTCTTAAATAAATGCATTTTATGGATTCTTTACCCATCAAAAATAAAGTAGCCGAAAGCGGTATTCTAACCCTTGACCTCGAACAATGGGTTCCTGTGCCTCAAGTGAAGGCATTGGATATGGCCGAACTCTTGGAGCAAGGACTTCTGCTCCGAGAAAGCTCCTTTAAAGAAAAACTAGCCCAAGTAGATTGGAAAAGCTACGAAGGGAGCGAGGTTGCCATGTATTGCTCCACCGATGCCATTGTTCCCCAATGGAGCTGGATGTGGATGGTACGCGATGCGCAAGCCGCCGGAATTTCCGCCCACATGGCGCATCCTAAAGAACTGTACACCCGACTTTTCCTTGAGGCTTTAAGCACCAAGGTTGCACAAGAAGATGCCCAACTCCAAAAAGCACGGGTGGTGGTAAAAGGTTGTGGAAGCGGAATAGTTCCCACAGAAGCTTATGCCGCTTTGGTAAACCTCCTGGCGCCCAAGGTAAAAAGTCTTATGTATGGCGAACCCTGTTCTACGGTTCCGGTGCTTAAAAACAAAGCTTAGGGCTTGGCCAAACACTTACCCCGCTGACCGTTCAAATGCCACAGCAGTACCTCCGATGCTATGGGCAACTGAAGGTCTTGCCGGGCTTGCACCTCATAGGTTCCCAAACTTCGGCCGCTTAGGTCAAACAATTGCAATTGGCCTTTTTGTAGGCTGTGCAGATGCCAAAAAGAACCCTTGGCCCCACAACGAAGGGCCGCCTCAGCCTTTTGCTCTGAATTCAAGGACAAACCGGGAGACACATAAGGCGCCAAAGAAAAAGCGTACAACCTGGGCGGCAAATTGAGTGTGCCCACCGCTTCGCTTCCCATAATCAGCTGATGCGCTTGGGTAAAAACCACCGATTCCAATTGCCCCATATCGAATACCGTTCCCAAATCCAAACGCCTCCAATTGCCTTGCCAGGGAAATTTGGCGCCAAAATCGAAGCCAAGCACCAAAAAAGGACTGAAAAGGGGCGGCGCATACCCAACCAAAACCAGCAGGCTGTCTCCCCAAACGTCCATACCGGTGGCTTGGCCCTGCAGTTCGGTGGAGTCCACCGGAAAAAGCGCATATTGCCCCGGAATGGCCGGCAAACGATACCAGCGCGCCTTGGATGAATTTCGATTCTTGGTCAACAGCAATAAAGAATCTCTAAAAAAGGCCATGGATTCGCAATCCCTGTCGTGGGCATTGGGATCGCTTACGGGGCCTTGTTGATCGGCATAGGAAAAAGCTATGGTGTCCACCGTAAGTACCTGACCTTGGCAAAGCTCCTGCAAAGGAATGCGAAGCACCGCCAGGCTGTCCCTTTGCCCGTTGTTGTTGCCAAAATCTCCTACAAACAAGTGGTTTGGACCCACACAAGCATCTTCCCAATCGATTTGCTGAACGGGAATGGGCAGGCTATCCAAAATCGATCCGGAAACAGCGTCCATACCCAAAAGCACCGGAGCCTGTCCCCCATCGTTGTGCCCCCAAAGTTTTTGGCAGGCAAAACCAAGCCCCGACAACTCACTCAGGGAATTGGGCAATACCGCAAGAACGGCAGCTTGAGCTTGCGTAGGCGCATACTGGCAAGAACCATCGTTAACCATGGCCGCCGGATTGAAATTAATGGCCTGGGGGTCCGTACAACCGTTCCCTTGGGCGTTCACAAGTAGGGAACTACAGAAAATTCCAACAAAGAAAATCAAGCCTTTCATGAAGCTTCGTCTATTACAATGCGTATGGTGGTTCCTTTGCCCGGCTCGGATTGACGCACGGCAATCTTTCCATTGTGGTAGGATTCCACAATGCGACGCGTTAGGGACAAACCAAGCCCCCAACCTCGCTTTTTGGTGGTGTAACCGGGCCTAAAAATGCTCTTCCAGCGTTTGCGGGGAATTCCGGAACCGCTGTCAAAAACATCCAAATACACCTTTCGGCCATGCTTTTGCGTACTTAGGTGAATCAGCCCTTCGCTTTTTATGGCGTCAATGCTGTTGCGAATGAGGTTTTCGAGCACCCATTCAAACAAAGGTCGATTGAGTTTAACGGGCAATTCGTGGCCCGGTCCGTCGAACTTAATCACAATGCTGCTCCGCGTACGCACTTGCATGTAGCGGGCCACATCTTCTACCAAGGCATTCAAATCGGTCACTTTCAATACCGGCTCCGAACCAATTTTAGAAAAGCGATCGGCAACGGTTTGGAGCCGTTCCACATCCCTTTCCATTTCTTGAATGGCCTCGGGATCCACTCCTCGGCTTTGCAACAAGGCCAACCAGCCCATCAGCGAGCTAAGGGGAGTGCCCAGTTGGTGCGCCGTTTCTTTACTCATGCCTACCCAAACCTGGTTTTGCTCGCCGCGTCGGGCCAGGCTAAACAACAAATAGGCCACGAATAAAAACATGCCTACAATCGCTAAAAAAATAAAAGGGAAAATGCGCAAATTGGACAAAATCACACTATCCTCATAAAAAATAAGGTATTGCTGTCCATCGCCAAGCTCCACCTCCATTCGATTGAAGGTGCTCATGTAGAACAACAAGCGTTTGGGGTTGTTTTGCAGACCTTCGGGCAGTTCCTCCAAATTACCTGCAGCCAGGAGCGTATCCATTTGTGGGGTAGTGAACACTACGGGAACAGAGGCGGCATTAATGACCGTTTCCGAAATAAAGCTCTCCAGCAAACCGTCTAGGGTAGCCCTCAATTCTTGATAAATGCGGCTATCGTCGTAATACAGATATTGCTCTTGCACCTGTCCAAACACCTCATAAGAAACATCAATGGCCTCATTTTTTTCCTTAAGTCGTTTGAGCTCCATTTGCATAAAGCCGGAGTCTTGGCTTTGTGCTTCGGGGTAATTATTCACAAAAAGCACCTTATCCTCCCCATTGGCAATAATGACCGGAATATTGGTATTATTGGCCATGATTCTTGTTGGGAAATACAGGTTTTCGCCTTGGCTGTCTTCGGATTGGACAAAATAAAGACTGGCATCGGCCCAAAGGCGAATGTTTTTTCTATCCTCCGCTTCAAAGGCTTTAAACAAGCTTTTGGTTTTGCGCAGCAATTCGGCGCGGTTTTTTATGGCAGAGGCCCAAAGTTCTACCTTTTGTTGTTCTTCTTTGGCAATGAGTCCCACCAAATAGTTGGTGTAGAGCACCACAGCCACTACGATTACCCCGGCAGCAATGCCAAGCCACACTTTCCAGCGTTGCTTTCTCAAATATACCCGTGAGGCCATACCCTCAAAAGTAGCTAATCCCAGCCATTCACAGCCGCTTGTTCATAGTTTCCTGTTGGCATTTAAAGCCATTGCCTCTAAATCCTCAATTTTGCATTATGGCAAAAAGTGAGGAAAAAAAATCACGGCGTAGGCTGCAATTGGCCCAAATTACGAGCGTTATTTCCGTCACTTTGGTCATGACCGTTCTTGGAGCCTTAGGTTTAACTTTCCTAATCTCCATGCGCCTGTCCGAATATGCCAAAGAGCAATTTTCGCTGCAGTTGGTGCTCAGTGAGGTAATGGCCGAAACCGACGTGGCCCCTATGCAAAGCGGTTTAGAAAAACTGCCCTTTTCCCGTAAGGTCAATTACATCAGCAAGGAAATGGCCACCCAAGAGTACTTGGCCTACTATCCCAACGATTTCATGGACGTGCTGGATTACAACCCCCTTCCTCGGGTATTCGAAGTCTATATTCAAGCAGAGTACGTGCACGAAGACTCCATTGCGTCCATTGAGAAAAGCCTAAAAAGCAATTATCCCTTGCACATTACAGATATCGAGAAAGACCCTTTAGGAGTGCGCGAAACCAACCAAAACCTAAGGTTGATCGGGCTATTTATGGCCGGCCTCTTAAGTCTTCTAACCTTTATAATGCTGGTGCTCATTCACAATACCATACGACTTACCATTTACTCCAGAAGGTTTATCATCCGAACCATGCAACTGGTAGGAGCCACCTCCAAGTTTATTCGACGGCCTTTTTTGCGGGCCGGATTCTGGCAAGGGTTCATTTCTGCCGTCTTGGCCTCCGGAATTACAGCCGCGGCAGCCTACCTGCTGCACAGAGAAGAGTCCGACCTCTTTCCCCGGCAATTCTTGGTTCAAACCTCCATCCTTCTGGCCTTGATTTTTATATTTAGCCTTTCGGTTACCTGGTTTTCCACCCTTTTGGCGGTTCGGAAATTTTTGAGGACTTCTACCAACCGTTTGTATTGATTCGGATTTCTTACCTTTGACTTTTAAGTAGTCGCACATGAGTAAGCAACAACCAACGGAGCAACAACAAACAGGAGACAAAACCGGCTCAGGCTTGCATTTTCACCGCAACAATTACCTGTTGTTTTTTGCAGGCATCCTTTTGCTTGTATTGGGCAATATTTTGCTCTCCGGCGGAGGTAGCGACGACCCGGAAGCATTCAATCCCGAAATTTTCAATAGCCAAAGGCTTGTTGTTGCCCCATTAACGCTTTTGGCAGGTTTTGTTACCATAGGCTTCTCCATTATGTGGCGCTTTAAAAAATAAAGGCTTTGGAGTGGTGGCAAGCTTTACTTCTGGCAATTATTGAAGGACTTACCGAATTTTTGCCCGTTTCCTCTACGGGCCACATGATTTTGGCCTCCTCCGCCATGGGCATTGCCTCCGACTCCTACGTAAAAATGTTTACCGTAGCCATTCAGTTTGGTGCCATTTTGTCGGTGGTTCTCCTCTATTACAAACGCTTCCTTAACCTCACCGACCTTCGCTTTTACCTGCATCTATTTATTGCCTTTTTGCCCGCTGTATTTTTCGGTCTTTTGCTTAAAGATTGGATCGATACTTTATTGGAAAACCCAATGGTAGTGGCCATTAGTTTGCTCCTTGGTGGCATGGTCTTGGTTGGCATTGACCGCTGGTTTCGCCAAACCGCCACCGGCAGCGGCACCCAAACCTCACCGCTTAAAGCGCTAGTCATAGGCTGCTTTCAGGTCTTGGCCATGGTCCCCGGTGTCAGCCGTTCCGCAGCAACCATCATTGGAGGCATGACCCAAGGCCTAAACCGCACCCAAGCCGCCGAGTTCTCTTTCTTTCTGGCCGTGCCCACCATGCTTGGAGCTACCGTAAAAAGCATGTGGGATTTGTGGCAAACCGAACCCGAGCTGTTTCATGCCGAAAACCTCAAACTTTTGGCCCTCGGAAATTTGGTGGCCTTCCTAGTAGCCTTGATGGCCATACGCGGCTTCATTACCTTTCTCACAAAAAGAGGCTTTGCCCTATTTGGTTGGTACCGCATTGTATTGGGCGGTGTCATTCTCGCGTTATACGCTGCGGGCTATCAGCTGGAAATGGTGGGCTAAGTTTTTTGGGCGGCTGTTCCGGCTGCCTGCTCCAAGTCCTCAACCCCATCCCAAGGCTAGCTAAGGCTACGGGTGCTTGCCAAAGGCGCCGCAGCCTCGCCTAAGCTTGCCTAGGGATGGTGTTTCCGGGCTTTCTGCGCCATCCGGGCCGCGTGTTCCAATGAGCAGAGCTACAAAAACAAAAAATTACTAATTTTCCTGCCAAATACGCCTTACCCTTTATAAAGAAAGGCATGTTGCCAAACCTAGAAAAAATCAATCATGGGCATATTAAAAGAATTCAAAGACTTTGCCGTAAAAGGCAATGTGGTTGACCTGGCCGTAGCTGTGGTAATCGGCGGCGCCTTTGGAAAAATTGTATCCTCCTTTGTGGCCGATATCATTATGCCACCCATAGGCATCCTTTTGGGCGGGGTAAATTTTGCTGATTTGGCCTATACACTCAAGGAATCCATTCCGGCACAAGTGGACGATGCAGGCACCGTACTGGTGGAGGCTGTTCCTGCGGTAACCATCAACTACGGCAATTTCATTCAAGTAATTATCAACTTCCTCATTATTGCCTTTACCGTGTTTATGGTCATAAAAGCCATAAATGCCGCTAAAAAGAAAAAAGAAGAGGCTCCGGCCCCACCACCGGCTCCACCTGCACCAACCGAAGACCAAAAGCTGTTGGCTGAAATTCGCGATTTGCTTAAAAACAAATAAGCTGCAAGGCATTTCGGTAGGGCTGCAAGCGCCGGGCAAAGGCATACCTGCCATGTCCGGCACAGAGCAACAGCAGCAAGAGCGCCAATAAATTCCTTACCTTTCGGACATGAATCAATCCAGGTTCGCAGTCATTGGCTTGGGTCAATTTGGAACTTCCATTGCGCGAGAATTATCGGCACGTGGTGCAGAAGTATTGGCCATAGACAACAACGAATTTCATATAGAAGCCGTGAGCGGCGAAATTGCCTATGGTGTTACCATGGATGCAACAGACGCCAAAGCCCTAAAAGCACAAAACATTCAGGATATGGACGCTGTAATAGTGGCCATTGGAGAAGATTTTGATGCCTTACTGTTGTGCGTAGTATTGCTCATGGAAATGGGAGTTCCCAGAATTATTGCTCGGGCCGAAGGCCGACATCAACGCATGATTTTGGAAAAGATTGGAGTAAAGGAAATCTTGTCGCCCGAAGATGAAATTGGTCGCCTAGTGGCAGAAAAGCTCATCAATCCAAACATTATTTCTTACATACCCTTGCCGGACGACCATGAAATTGTAGAAATCAAAACCCCTCCGGGAATTGCCAATCGCTCCTTAGGCGATATCAACCTCAGAAACCGCTATAGACTGAATCTCATTACCTTAAAGCGGGAAACCGTAGAGGAAAACAAGGGTGAGCTGGTAAGGGAGTCGCACATCATTGGGGTTCCAACCAGCGACACGGTAATTTTAGAAACAGATACCATTATTGTTTTTGGAACAACTCGTGATATTCAGCGTTTTATTGAAATAAACCAATAGCAAGGATTCCCCTTGGGAGCCAAGTGCTATGGTCATCCGCAAAATAATGCGTAATTTTCGAGAGCAAATCACATGGTTTTTCTAACATATCCTTAATGAATCAATTGAAAAAGGTCACTTTGGGAGTGGCCGCTTTTTTTGCCGGGCAATTATTGTATGCACAGCAACCGGTATCTTGCCTTACCTCAGAAATGGTGCAAGAGTCCTTTCAAAACGAAGCCCAATTGCAGCAGTTTTTAGGTGACTTTAATCAGTGGGTGGCGCAGTATCAAAACAGCTTGCAACAATCTCCCGAAAATGGAAATTATATAGTGCCTGTGGTTGTGCATGTAATCCACGATTACGGACAGGAGAATATTTCGGACGCTCAAATTGCAGATGCGCTCCGCATATTAAACGAAGATTTTAACCGGCTCAATCCCGATTGGAATACGGTAGTTCCCTCCTTTCAATCCAGAGTTGCTGATGTGGGTTTTGAATTTCGTCTGGCTCAAATTGACCCAAATGGAGACTGCACCAACGGCATTACCCGAACAGCTTCTACTTGGACTTATGACGCCCGTGACGAAGCCAAAAGCTTAAGTGGCTGGCCAAGAAACCGCTATTACAACATTTGGGTGGTACACAATATTGGCGACAGTGGCCCCGGAATTATTGGCGGATATGCTTATTTGCCGGGTTCGGCACCCAGTGCCTCAGTCGATGGAATTATTCTTGACCACCGCTATACAGGCAGCATTGAAGCCTCCAACGGCTCAAATTTTGCCGCACGCGTTATTACCCATGAAACCGGTCACTTTTTTGGTCTTTTGCACCCATGGGGATTTAGCGCCTGCGGGTCGAGTTGCGGCGATGATTTTGTAGCCGACGTTCCAACCACCTCAGGAGCTTGCAACAATTGCGTACTCGGACAAAACACCTGCAATTCCCTAGACAATGTAGAGAACTTTATGGACTATGCCCTTTGTGCCAAAATGTTTACCGACGGGCAAGCCACCCGGATGCAAGCCGCCATTAATAGTAGTGCCGGCCAACGAATAAGCTTATGGCAACCGGCCAATTTAACAGCCACAGGAACCACCAACAATTTTTCGCAAGATTGTGCCCCAAAGGTCGACTTTTATGTAGAACGCTTTAGTGCATGCAAAGGCACCGGTTTGCTTTTGCGCGACAATACCTGGAATGCCACACCCACTTCTTGGAATTGGACCATAACCAACGGCACTACCACCTACAACAGCACCGACCAAGACCCTTACATTACTTTCGATGAAGCAGGTTCCTACACCGTAACCTTAACGGTAAGTGCTCCCGGAGGAAACGGCACATTAACACGGAATCGGGTTATAACCATATATGAGGATATGCCCGACAACCAAAATTGGATTTATTACGACACCTTCGATGATCAACCCCTTAGCTCAGGGCGCTGGACAGCTCCCTATTCTGAGGATGAAACCTACGGATGGTCGGAGGAAAGTCAAGTCTATTACACTTGGCCGGCATCTGTTAAGCTGTCTTCGTTTAATTCTCCTCCGGGCAAACGCTATAGTTTGGTTAGTCCTGCTTATGACTTTTCTGCCATAAACGGAGAATTGCATGTTCGCTTTAAATATGCCTACGCCAAGCGGTCGTCCAACAGCAACGACGAACTCAATATTTATATATCCAGCAACTGTGGACTTACCTGGACATTGCGCAGAACCATCGATGCCAATGAGCTGGCCAGCGCCGGAGTGACCAACCAAGCATTTACGCCGGCTTCTACCCAAGAATGGAAAAGCGATTCCATAACCGGAAATTTGTTAGCCCCTTGGGCCAACCGCAACAATGTAAGGGTGCGTTTTGAATTTGTAACCGGAGGCGGGAACAATTTTTATTTAGACGACATCAATATTTCAGGGCCCACCAGCATAGAAGAGGCCGGCAGTCCTGCGGATATTGATTGGGAGGTATTTCCCAACCCGGCTCAGCACGTCTTGGAAACCGGGTTTTATTTGACTCAGCCGGCAGATGTTGAGTTGCACATGCTCGATGTAACAGGCCGAAGCCTTTGGAGCAAAAACTTAGGAAATCAAACTGGGCAAGTAAATACCCAAATCAACAGGCCGAACGGCTTAAGCTCCGGCATGTATTTGCTGCAATTGCGCGCCGGCTCCAGAGTTTTTTATCAAAGAATTGTTTGGCAATAATGACCGGAAAAATTGAGCACTTAGGCATAGCCGTAGCCAATTTAGACGAAGCCGAGACGCTCTACACGGCCCTTTTGGGTACTGCACCCTACAAGCGCGAAGAAGTTGCCTCAGAAGGCGTTCGCACCTCCTTTTTCATGACCGGAACCAACAAAATAGAACTGTTGGAGGCCAGCCACCCGGATTCACCGATTCACAAATTTGTGGAGAAAAAAGGCCAAGGCATTCACCATGTTGCCTTTCATGTGGAGGATATTGTTTCGGAAATGAAGCGGCTTAAGGATGCCGGTTTTGTTTTGTTGCACGAAACACCCAAAAAGGGAGCCGATAACAAGCTTATTTGTTTTGTGCATCCCAAAACTACCGGCGGAGTATTGATAGAACTGTGCCAGGATGACCCTGAACGCTGAATTAGAAGCACTGGGACTGTTGGCCTTAGCCATTGCCCCCTGCGTTGCACTAGCCGCATTCATCCATTTTAAAGATAAGCTGGACAGAGAGCCTTGGTACATGCTCGTTATCTCCTTTGCCCTAGGCGCTTTTTCGTCTGCGCCTGTTTTAGTGTTGGAATATGGAGTGCAACAAAACCAGTGGTTTACAACAACTTTGGGCTCAGCATTTTTAGGCATTGCGCTTATTGAGGAAGGTCTTAAGTATCTGGTATTGCTATGGTATGCCTATCCCAAAACAGTATTTGACGAACCCTACGACGGCATAACCTATGCAGTGATGGTATCTATGGGTTTTGCCACTTTTGAAAACATAGCCTATGCCTTAAGGTTTGGAACAGAAACTACGCTTCTTCGCATGTTTACGGCTGTTCCAGCTCATGCCACCTTTGCTGTTCTGATGGGTTTTTACCTGGGGCTGGCAAAATTTTCGAGGGTGCCTATGGTATATTTGATTTCGGCATTGGTAGCCCCTGTTCTACTCCACGGATTCTACAACTATTTTTTAATGGTCAAGTGGTTCGAAGGTGTGTATTGGGGCGCCTTTATAAGTTTGGCCTTAGGCGTAGGATTTTCTTGGCGGGCCATTAGAATCCATCAAAAAACAACCTATAAATAGCTTAGGCTAGCAAGGTATGTTGCCCACAAAGCAGCAAGTCTAGCCAAGCTTTATGCCATAGACTTTCGGCATTGGCCATTCGAGTGCCCCCGCACCAAAATGCTTGCATTACTTCTTGGCGTTGTTTGCTCAATAGCGCTTGTATCTGCTGCTCCAAGCCTTGGTCCTCGCTCTGCTTTTCGAAGGCCTCAGCAGCACTAAGAAGCAACTCAAAACTTTGGGCATGGCTTTGCATAAGTTGTTCCTTAAGACGAGCAAAATCCGGCTTAACGGATGCTAAGGAGGCGCTGCATTCCAAAAAGCACCGCAACATGCCCAACCAGGAAGCGCGCATGCAAAAAGAAGCAAAACCATTGAACGCTAAATCACCTAAAGGCCAACCAGGTGCTTTTCTCACCCCAACATTAAAGAACTGTTTTTCGTTCACACGTACTTGCTTGGCCTCAACTTCCCAACTTGAGGTCAAACGAAGGCCGGCATAGGGCCAATGCGCACGTTTAACCAATTCATGATCAGGCAGTACGACCGATGTAATGGCGCCATTGGGAAGGTAAGCATTGAGGGTAAAGGAACTTGCATGTGCGGCCCCGGTGCACCAAGGCCATTGGCCCGACAACAACCAGTCATTTCCGTCTTTTATTAAGCTTCCCGAAGGTCTCCCACTGCCTCCCAACCAAGCCGTGTTTGGGCCAAACACTTCGGAGGCAAGTTCCGCTGAAAAATCGGGACCAAAATAATTGGTGCCACTGCCTAAGTTAATGAGCCAACCCAAACTGCCTTGGTGCGCGGCAGCCTGTTCTAAAATGCTAAGCCCTTGGGGAAGATTGCACTGAAGGCCTCCAAGCGATTCGGGCACCCAAATTTTCAAGAGTTTGTGATGGAACAAGCTTTCGGTCCAAAGTTCGGGGAGATCGGAACATGCGTAGGCCTGTTCCGGATTCGGAAAATGAGTCTGCCAAAAAGAGGAATCCCATGCCATGATGTACAAAGAAAGTAAAAGAGAGGAAAGGAGAGGAATTAGGTATTTTGGAAAAGCGCCCCGGACCGCAGGGAAAGCCCGGAGTACAGAGAGCCATGGCCGGTGGTAAGGCGGCAGCGGAGCGCATGCGAGCTCGCCGGCTTGCCTACCGGCCAGGCTTTCTGTACGAGGACTTGAACTAAGGGCCGGAAATGGCGCCCTAATCCAACAACCCTTCGCGCAAAAGCAACTCTTTTAGCGTATCGCCCTTGGTTAAATCGAGGTGTAGCCCTTTGATACCCACGGCAGATGCTCCTTTAGCGTTTTCGGGTAGATCATCTACAAAGACGGTGGTGATGGGGTCTAGCTTTTGCTCGTCCAAAATGAGCTGATAGCCTTCCGGGTCGGGCTTTCGGTGGCCAATGAGGTGGCTGTAATAGGCTTTTTGAAACAGAGATTCAAAATCGAGCTCGGGATGCAATTGCTGCACCATGCTGCGGTAGGTTTGGTAGTGCCAATCGTTGATATTGGACCATAAATACAAGCGGTATCGCTGCTTTAATTGACGCAAAAGCGGCAAGGTATCGGGCCAAATACCATCGAGTATGGAGTCCCAAGCGTGTCGAATTTGTTGTTCAGAAACCCCATTAGGCGCCATGGCCAGCATTTCATGGGCGAAGGCTTGTCCGTCGATTTGGCCTCTTTCGAATCGGTACAAGATATTGTTCGGTCCGGGTTCAAAAAATACATCTTTTAATCCATGCATACCCAAGGCACGAAAATTGTTTCCGACCGCTTCATAATTGGTTTTGAGCAAAACGCCGCCCAAATCAAGAATCACATTTTGAATCATGGCCCAAAAATACGCTTCCGATGTAAAGGAAATGTAAGAATAAGGGCAAGGATTAGCGTTAGCAGACCAGTGTGAAGCGCAAAGGCTTTGGCAAATTGGGGGGGAAAGCCTACTTTTGCGCCCTTGTAGTTTTGGTTTTTTAACGCTTAAACTCAGAAAAAACATTCATTTAATGACATACGCATGAAAGACCTGTTGCTTTATTTGGTGCCCGGCCTAGGCTTGATTGGCTTATTGGTAATGGCTGTAAAATACGCCTGGGTGAACCGGCAAGATGCCGGCGACGAAAACATGCAGCGGCTTGCCGGTTATATAGCCAAAGGCGCCATTGCTTTTTTGCGCGCAGAATGGAAAATTCTAACCTACTTCGCCATCATTGCCGGCATTTTGTTGGCTTGGTCAGGCACCTTGGTAGAAAACTCAAGTCCCATTATTGCCGTTTCTTTTTTGATTGGCGCCGTATTTTCTGCCCTGGCAGGGTATATTGGCATGAAGGTGGCCACATTGGCCAATGTGCGCACCACCCAAGCGGCACGAACCTCTTTGGCGCGTGCCCTTAAAGTGAGTTTTACCGGGGGTACGGTAATGGGTTTGGGCGTAGCCGGTCTTGCGGTTCTTGGCCTTGGAAGCCTTTTTATTGTTTTTTATCAGTTGTATGTGGTGGCCCAAGGCGGCAGCTCCAGTGGCTTAGAAATGGAGAAAGCCTTGGAAGTGTTGGCAGGCTTTTCTTTGGGTGCTGAATCCATTGCCCTGTTTGCCCGTGTTGGCGGCGGTATTTATACCAAAGCAGCAGATGTAGGGGCCGACTTGGTTGGAAAGGTAGAGGCAGGCATTCCTGAAGATGATGTGCGCAACCCCGCCACCATTGCCGATAATGTAGGCGACAACGTAGGCGATGTAGCCGGTATGGGTGCCGACTTGTTCGGTTCCTATGTAGCCACCATTTTGGCTACCATGGTTTTGGGGCGTGAAGTAGTGGTTTCCGATCAATTCGATGGTTTATCTCCGATTTTACTTCCTATGGTGATTGCCGGCATGGGCTTGATCTTTTCCATTTTGGGAACCATGATGGTTCGAGTGTCTAAAGAAACCGACAGTGTTCAAAAAGCATTGAACATAGGAAACTGGGCATCCATCATTTTAACGGTAGTAGCCTCTTATTTCTTAATTAACTATTTAATGCCCGAAGGCACCATGAGCTTGCGCGGATTTGAGTTTACCCGCAATGGCGTATTCGGAGCCGTTGTGGTTGGATTGATTGTAGGGGCGCTTATGAGCATCATTACCGAGTTTTACACGGCCATGGGTCGACGTCCGGTCATGAGCATTGTAAAACAATCGTCTACGGGCCATGCGACCAACATCATTGGAGGTTTGGCCGTAGGTATGGAGTCCACAGTAGTTCCCATTTTGGTATTGGCTGCGGGTATTTATGGTTCTTTTGAGTTGGCAGGCTTGTATGGAGTTGCGATTGCAGCTGCGGGCATGATGGCCACCACGGCCATGCAATTGGCCATTGACGCTTTTGGACCCATTGCCGATAACGCAGGGGGCATTGCCGAAATGAGTGGTTTGCCCAGCGAAGTGCGCGAGCGTACCGACAACTTGGACGCTGTTGGAAACACCACGGCCGCCACCGGAAAAGGTTTTGCCATTGCCTCGGCTGCACTAACGGCTTTGGCATTGTTTGCGGCTTATGTAGGTATTGCAGGCATTGACTCCATAGACATTTACAAGGCGGATGTATTGGCCGGCTTGTTTGTAGGTGCCATGATTCCATTTATTTTCTCTGCCTTGGCTATTGCCGCCGTAGGTAGAGCTGCTATGGATATGGTGAACGAAGTGCGTCGCCAGTTTAAAGAGATTCCCGGTATTATGGAGCATAAAGCTACGCCGGAGTACGAGAAGTGTGTAGAAATCTCTACCCGCGCCAGCCTCCGTGAAATGGTGGCTCCAGGTGCCATTGCCTTGGTTGTACCCATTTTGGTAGGCTTTTTGTTTGGCCCCGAGGTGTTGGGCGGTTTGTTGGCCGGCGTAACCGTGAGCGGAGTGCTTATGGGTATGTTCCAAAACAATGCCGGAGGCGCTTGGGACAATGCCAAAAAGAGCTTTGAAAAAGGCGTAGACATTGATGGCGAAACCTATTATAAAGGCTCCGAGCCGCACAAGGCTGCCGTAACAGGTGACACGGTTGGAGACCCATTTAAGGACACCTCCGGCCCATCCATGAACATTTTGATTAAGCTAATGTCTATTGTTTCCTTGGTGATTGCCCCGCACATTCGAGTGGGCGAAGGACACAGCCACAGCGCTGCCCCTTCCGAAAGCCAAGAGATACACGCTCAGGTCCAAGAACAAGCGGTCGAAGCGCAGACCTACAGGATGAGCCATTGAGTAAGAAAATCATAAAAAAAGCCGCAGAATTTACTGCGGCTTTTTTTTATGCTACTTTTGCAAACCCCAACTAAGGCCCCTTTTTCCAATATGCATATTTGTTCTGCTGCCGGTTACACTCCTTCTCGGGTTCTTGATAATGCCTTTTTTCAACAAGTGGCAGGTTTAGAGCCGGAATGGATTAAAGAACGCACAGGAATGGAAACCCGCCATATTGCAGCAGAAGGCGAAAACACCAATACCATGGGCATTAAAGCCGTGGAAGCCTTGCTCCCACAGCTGCCTTTTGATGCCGAGGAGATTGATTTAATTGTCGGGGCAAGTTATACGCCCTACGATACCATCTTTTCCCTGGCCCATGCCGTTCAACACCATTTGGACATTCCAGACATTCAGGTATTGAACGTATCTACCGCTTGTTCCTCCTTATTAAATGCCCTTGAAGTGGCAGAAGCTTACATGGCCATGGGTAAAAGCAAAAAAGCGCTTGTAGTATCTGCGGAACACAATACCGCCTATGCGCATTTTCGCGATAAAGCCTCGGGACATTTGTGGGGCGACGGAGCAGTGGCCTTGGCCCTGTCATCAGAAGCCTTAACACCCAAAGACCATAAGGTGTTGTCCATAAAAACAGGTGGTGCCGCAACAGCAGGAAAAGCAAGCCAAGGGGTACTCTTAAGACCCTGGGATGGCGGCCTGTTCATGCCCAATGGAAGGGATGTATTCTTGCATGCCATTTCCTATATGAGCAGCATTAGCAAAGAAATATTGGACGATAACGGCTTCACAGTCGCTGACTTAACGGCCTTTATACCCCACCAAGCCAACATGCGCATTAGCCGAAATGTAGCCAAAGAATTGGACTTACCCTTAGAAAAGTTGGTAAGCAATGTAGACCGACTTGGAAACACAGGAAATGCAGGCTGTGGTATTGCTTATGCCAAAATTTGGGAATCCCTTCCCAAAGATGGTTTGGTGTTGATGTCTGTTTTTGGAGGTGGCTACTCTTACGGAGCCATGCTGTGCAAAGTGGGAGCCTAACTTTTGCTACTCTGTTTCGGAAAGCACCAGATCCATGTTTCCTTCGGAAATGCTAATGGAGTCTCCACCCAAATTAAATGCCGTTAAGCTAAAGGTAGCCTTCATGCTTCCGCGTGTGCCACCATCGGGCATAGTAAGTTCAGAAATAGTCATTTGTCCGGGACGAGTGGAACGCACAAAAAAGCCCGTTGCCATATCCTCTCCAAATAAAAAGGAATTGTTGATGGAATCCAAGGCATACTCACCGGCGGGATCATAATTGCTTAGCGAAAAAGCCATGGGCCTAAAGGTTCTGCTTTCACCATTAATAATGAGCCGCCCGGAGTTTGCCACCAAAGCACGAGTAAACGAATCGCTTTCCCATAGTTGGCCATCTACAATAGCTGTAATAGCGCTGCTTTCGTTATCGCAACTGCTGTGGAGACCCAAACCTAGGAGGCAAGCCATCAAAATCTTATTTCTCATGCTTCTAAAATAAAAAAACGGAGGAAGCCACACTAGACTTCCTCCGTTTTATTTCAAACATAGATCGTGTTATTCTACATAACTAAGGTCAAACTTACCTTCGGTAATTTCTACCTCATCCTGCATGCCGGGGACTCTGGCAGTGAGGGCAAAGCTTCCTTTTACCGTACGGCTGGCGGCATTAAGGCTGCTAATGGTATAATTGCCGCTGCCGGGAAAACTGTTGTATGCCAAACCTATGCTATTGGTGTAGATGAAATTGTTGAAGTCATCATCAAAAGCAAACGTGCCAAGGGCCAAATGCTCTACATCAATGGTTACGGTAGACCCCGAAGTAAAACCCTCTTCCATACCTGAAATGGTTAAGCCTGTTGAGGTATCCCCGGCCGCAAATAATGAAAGGTTGGAGGGATTCCATAGCTTCCCATCCACTTTCATAGAAAAACTGGGGTTGGGGACCGGTTGATTGTCGTTGTTGTCCTCATCGTCCGAGCAGGCAACAAGCCCTGCCATCAAAAGAATTAGCAAACTAAAGCGTTTCATTGTTTTGTGTTTTGGCCTAGCTAAATCAAATGGAATGCCAAATTTTATCAAAACGCATGCAGAACATACATTTTTTAAAAAAATAAAGCGAAATACCTTAAGCGCAGGTCAAAAACAAACCCGAAGCTTTATACAAAAGCATTAAAGCCCGTAACGTCAAGCCCGGTAATCAACAAATGGATATCGTGGGTACCTTCGTAGGTTACCACCGATTCCAAATTCATCATATGGCGCATAATGCTGTACTCTCCGGTGATTCCCATACCCCCAAGAATTTGTCGGGCCTCGCGTGCCGTCTCTAAAGCCACCATTACATTGTTGCGCTTTGCCATAGAAATTTGCGCAGGTGTTGCCCTATTCTCGTTCTTCAACACACCCAAACGCCAAACCAAAAGCTGGCCTTTGGTGATTTCGGTAATCATTTCGGCAAGCTTCTTCTGTTGCAATTGAAAGGCGCCAATGGGCTTGCCAAATTGCTTGCGTTCTTGGCTATAACGCAAGGCCGTATCGTAGCAATCGAGCGCTGCACCCAAAGCTCCCCAAGCAATGCCATAGCGGGCACTGTTCAAACAAGAAAGAGGTCCTTTTAGTCCTTCTACACCGGGTAGGATATTGGACTTGGGAACTTTTACATTATCGAATACCAATTCGCCGGTAGCGGAAGCTCTCAAAGACCACTTTCCATGGGTTTCAGGGGTTGAAAAACCTTCCATGCCCCGCTCTACGATTAAGCCTTGGATTTTTCCGGCCTCATTCTTGGCCCATACCACAGCAATGTCGCAAAAGGGTGCGTTTGAAATCCACATTTTAGATCCATTGAGCACCACATGGTCTCCGGCATCTTTAAAGTGGGTTGTCATGCTTCCGGGATCTGAGCCATGGTTGGGCTCGGTTAGGCCAAAGGCTCCCATAAAATCGCCCGTGGCCAATTTGGGCAAATACTTTTTCTTCTGCTCCTCAGAACCAAAGCTAAAAATAGGATACATGACCAAACTGGACTGAACCGATGCGGTAGAGCGTATGCCGGAATCTCCGCGCTCCAGCTCTTGCATAATGATTCCATAGGAAATTTGATCCAGGCCTTGACCGCCATACTCGGCAGGAATATAGGGGCCAAAGGCGCCCACCTCTGCCAAACCTTTTAGGAGTTGCTTTGGAAAGCTTGCCTCTTGGGCATGCGTTTCAATAATGGGCGAAACTTCTTTTTTCACAAAGGACCGAACGGTATCTCGGATGAGTTTGTGCTCTTCGGTCAACAGTTCATCCACTCCGTAATAATCGTGGTGCTGGTATTTGTCCTGGTACATGTGCTTGACTTTGACTATCTAATACAGAAATCCGCTGCTTTGTTTAAAGAATAAGCATGGCGTCGCCGTAGGTAAGAAAGCGATACTTTTCCTTAATGGCCGTTTTGTAAGCTTCATGGGTCAACTCTAAGCCCGCAAAGGCCGCCACCATCATGAACAACGTAGACTCAGACCGGTGGAAATTGGTAAGCAGGCTGTCGGCCACGCTAAAATCGTAAGGCGGGAAAATGAACTTATTGGTCCAACCTTGATAGGTTTTAAGCAAGCCCTCGGTGGAAACAGAGGTCTCAATGGCGCGCATAACCGAAGTATCTACGGCGCAAACCCGGCCTTTGTTTCTGATCGATTGATTCACAATATCCACCGCCTGCTGGTTGACCATGCATTCCTCCGAATCCATTTTATGTTTGGTCAGGTCTTCTACTTCGACCGGTCTAAATGCTCCAAGGCCCAAATGCAGGGTTATTTCCGCAAAGTTTATGCCTTTAAGCTCCATACGCTTCATGAGCTCACGGCTTAAATGCAAACCGCCTACAGGGGCAGCCACAGCGCCTTCTACCTTGGCATAAATGGTTTGGTAACGTTCCCGGTCCTCCGCTTCGGTAGGTCGGTCAATATAGCGTGGCAGGGGCGTTTCGCCCAATTGCGCTAAAATATCTTTGAACTCATCGTGCGTTCCATCGAATAAAAACCGAAGGGTGCGACCTCTGCTGGTGGTATTGTCGATTACTTCGGCCACCAACATATCGTCTTCGCCGAAATACAATTTATTTCCAATGCGGATTTTTCGGGCGGGATCAACCAATACATCCCACAATTTGCTTTCACGGTCGAGTTCGCGAAGCAAAAACACCTCAATTTGGGCTCCGGTTTTTTCTTTATTCCCATACAAACGGGCAGGAAACACGCGGGTATTGTTTAGAATCATGCAATCCCCTTCATCGAAATAGTCAACCAAATCTTTGACCAATTTATGCTCGATGGTTCCCTTGTCGCGGTGCACCACCATCATGCGTGCATCGTCGCGGTGGGGTGTGGGATGCTGGGCAAAAAGTTCAACGGGTTCTTTGTACCTGAATTGAGATAATTTCATGCGGCTTCCTGCTCTGTTTATTAGGCCGCCAAAGATAAGAAAAAGGAGCGTAGCTTAAGGCTCCTTTTTGACCTCTGTTTTGGCTGTGGTTTCGGCATGGGCTAAAGCCTCTTTAAACCCTTCCATAGTCATGGCTTCTTTTAGCTGAAACTGCCCTACTGCTGTGCGCAGCAGGCCACTCATAAGCGCACCACAACCCAAATACTCTCCCATATCCCTAGCCAGCGACCGAATGTAGGTACCCTTGGAACAATGAATGTGCAGCTCCAGCTCCGGCCATTGGTAGCGGAGCAATTCCAAAGAATAAATCTCTATGGGCGCAGGACGCATTTCTACATGCTGTCCTTTACGAGCCAATTTGAACGCCCGCTTGCCATCGATTTTTTTGGCCGAAAACACGGGTGGCAGCTGCATTTGAACTCCGGTAAAATGCTCCAAAGCTTCCCAAAGCTTAGCTTCTTTAGGCGGCAACGCATCAAGCACCGGCTCCGGATCGGTCTCCAAATCGTCGCTGGGACTGGTTTGCCCTAAACGAAATGTGGCCCGATATTGCTTGTCTTGGGCCGTAAGCTCCATAGCTTTACGGGTTGCTTTTCCTGTGCAAATTACCATAAGCCCTTCAGCTAGAGGATCTAAGGTTCCGGCATGCCCCACCTTAATTTTGGGCGTTCCCGGCTCCTGAATGCGCTTGCGTACAAACTTCACCAAGCCAAAAGAGCTCATTTTTGGAGGTTTATGAAAGAGCAAGACCTCCCCTTCTCTAAAATGCCACATGGGACAAAGATACGAGACCGAAGGCTTTTTTGATTTTGGGCCCCGGGCGGGCTGCCTGCTGCAAATCCTCGCCCGGAGGCTAAGGGCTGCCGCAGCTCCGGGTGCCCCCGAAGTGTCGGGGGCATCCTCGCTTGCGGCATCCCTAAGCCTCCGTGCTGTGGGTTTTTCGCGGCATCCCTGGGCCTTGAGCCCCTCTTCCATGTTGGGAACAATACACCTTATAGAATTACGGGCTAGGGACCGCACGAAAACCCCTTGCAGGCGAAAGGTTGCAGACCCATGGGCCCCGGACGTGGAGCGCATGCGAACGCTCCGAGGCCCTTGGGGCTGCCCTTGAGCCAAAAGGAGTTGCAGTAAGGGCCCGGCGGGCCTCTTTTCATAGCTCCGGAAGAACGAAAAACTCACTAAATAAGAGCCTTGCTAAGTGCTGCAATAAGGCCCGGGCCCTAGCCTAAACCTCTTCTTCAAACAACAGGCGCCACGTATTCGCATTGCGCTGCTCCATGCGAAGTTGGCCCATGCCCCGCAGTTTTGGCTCCTGTTTTAAATCTCCTGCCTGATATACCGTTATGAGTATCATTGGTTTATGCATAGTAAAGTTCCAGCCTTTAGCCAGGGCCTGCT
Source organism: Bacteroidia bacterium (assembly GCA_030427255.1). Classification (GTDB taxonomy): domain Bacteria; phylum Bacteroidota; class Bacteroidia; order CAIKAF01; family CAIKAF01; genus CAIKAF01. The sequence continues at coordinate 31,531 of JAUHWY010000003.1, forward strand.
CTGCCAAGGAGTCGAGCCTGCGGCTTTCGCCCTCTACGCAAAGCTCTATTCTTAAGGCGCTGTTTTGCACCATATGCACTTTAATCCTATGCTCATGAAGCAACTGTAAAGCTTCGCTAAGCAAACCTTCAGTAGCGAATCTAAAATCGTCTTGATACATGGTGAGCAAGGCTTGGCCGCGCTTAACGATATAGCAGGGCTTGGCCGGGGATTTGGTGCGTGTAGACACCCGGGTTCCCGGCGCCTCCGGCTCCACAAAAGACTTCACCTCCAAAGGAATACCCGCATCGTGGAGCGGCTGCAAGGTTTTGGGATGTATCACCGTAGCTCCAAAATAGGCCATTTCTATAGCGTCTTGATAAGAGAGCTCCGGCAGCAGCTCAGGCGCGTCGAATTCCTTGGGATCGCCATTAAGCACACCCTGCACGTCCTTCCAAATGGTCATGCATTTCGCTTCGAGGCAATAGCTCAAAATGGCAGCAGAATAATCCGAACCCTCCCTACCTAAGGTTGTTGTCTTTCCTTCTAAAGTAGCCCCAATGAAACCCTGGGTTAACACAAGGGGGGCCTTTGGACGGCTAAACAGGGGCGTTAAGTGCCGCCGCACCAAGTGTGCCGTACCGGACCAGTTCACCTTGGCTTCGCGCCATGTGGCGTCGGTGCGGATAAGCTGCCGAGCGTCGAACCAAGCTACAGGAATTTTATTCAACTCAAGCCAGTCTGCCAAAATTAAGGTAGAAACCTGCTCACCTAAGGAGACCACTTGGTCGTACAGAAAATCAAAATCCAACCGATCTCTTTGCTCCAACCAGTCCAAGGCTTCGGTGAGTAGGGTATCGATTTTTCGGAGCAATAGGTCCGGTTCGGGAAACAAGCTAGTAACGATGTCGGCATGAAAATCATAGACTTGCCGCCAAGCCCTTTGGCAAGCAGGGTCTTTGGCATCCGAAAAACGAAGCAAGGCTTCCAAACCATTGGTAGTTTTGCCCATGGCAGACACCACCAAAACCAAGTGATGGTGCTGCGGTCTTTGCTCCAACAAACCTAACACATTGCGCAGGGCCTCTGCATTCCGGACCGAAGCCCCACCTAATTTGTAGACCAAAACCGGCATAGGTTTCATGGGAGCAGTTTTTGGGTTGAAATAGACATATTGATCCAAGTAGGGTCAGCGGATGCGCCCATTTTCGTGTAAAAATCTATGGCCGGTTGGTTCCAATCCAGCACCTGCCATTGCAAATAAGGCATGTGTTGTTCTTGGGCAAATTTCGCTGCTGTTCTAAACAGCTGAAGCGCCATACCACGGCCTCTAAATTCGGGGAGCACAAACACATCTTCTACGTAAAGCACAGGGCCGCGCCAAGTAGAGAATCGACGATAGGCCAGCAGGAAGGCAGGAATTTCAGTTCCGGTATCCACCACCCAAGCCCAAAAAAAAGGAGGGTCAGAGAAGCCCCAGTCCTTTAGGGCTTGCACTTGCACCTCTACGGCATGAGGCTCTTTTTCGTAAATGGCCAATTGCTGAATGAGGTGCAACACATTTGGCATATCTTCCGGACCTGCTGCCCGAACTTTCCAGTGCTCCATAAAGTCAAAGATACATTGGCGAAGCCAAATCAAGGCAGCCGGACAGGCCTTTATACGCAAAGCGGCAGCATGGTATGGCGCACCGTTGGGCGTCAATTGAGCAGCCAAAAGGGCAAGCCGTGTAAGATTTTTGTTTTTCTTTGCAGGAAATTCACACAGATTTAACCTACTGTCGAGAAACGCCAACCAGTCATGGGACCGAACAAGTTTAGCCGGGAAGTCATTACCCTAACGGAATTTATCATTGCCCGTCAAAAGGATTTTCCCTTTGCAAAGGGAGACCTTACCTCCTTACTTAACGACATTGCCGTTGCGGCGAAAATTGTCACCAGAGAAGTAAGAAAAGCAGGCCTTGTGGACATTCTGGGAGAAGCGGGAGCGGAAAATATTCAAGGTGAGTCCCAAAAAAAGTTGGATGTATATGCCAACGAGCAGTTTATTTCGGCCCTTAGGCACGGGGGGGTGGCATGCGGTGTAGCCTCAGAAGAAAACGACGATTTCATAGGTTTTGATGAGCAATTTTACACCGGAACTACTTATGTGGTGGCCATGGATCCTTTGGACGGAAGCTCCAATATTGATGTAAATGTCTCCATAGGTACCATATTTTCCATTTACCGCACGCTGGAACCCAACCGCAGTGCCAGTTTGGAAGATTTCTTACAAGCAGGCACCGAGTTGGTGGCCGCAGGCTATGTTATTTACGGCTCTTCCACCATGTTGGTCTACACCACCGGTAGAGGCGTAAACGGCTTTACCTTAGACCCCTCGATTGGGGAGTTTTGCTTGAGTCATCCGGACATAAAAATGCCGGAAACCGGCAGCATATATTCTATAAACGAAGGCAATTATAAAGCGTTTAGCGAAGGGGTACAGCACTATTTAAACTGGTGCAAAGGCATAGGCGAGGACGCCCCTGAAAAACCTTTGACCGGTCGATATATAGGCAGTTTGGTGGCGGATTTTCACCGCAATCTCATCAAAGGAGGAATTTACATGTACCCGCCTACCAAATCGGCACCCAAAGGAAAGCTGCGTTTGCTGTACGAATGTGCCCCGCTGGCCTTTATTGTTGAACAAGCAGGAGGTATGGCCACCGATGGACACCGAAGAATTATGGAGTATACGCCCCGGGAGTTGCATCAACGGGTGCCCTATTTTGTAGGTTCCAAAAATTTGGTTGAGAAAGCCATGGAGTTCCTCAAGCAGGAAATCGAAGCAAGCTGAGCTTGGATAGCCCAAATTAAGCCGGCTGAGCGCTTCCCTCGAGAAATTTTTTCAGGCTCATATTCAGCGATTTAACAAAAAAGCTTTTTAATCTATAGTATATACTAATAAACAAGGGGTTGATCAAGCGCTTGCGCAAATAAACCCAGGGTGCTATATTTGTATTGCGAGCAAACATAAATAAGGGTTAAAGTCTTGGTGAAACCGACACGTTGTTGGACACCATCACTTAAATTCAGTTGTTATGTTGTTATCTGTGTTTTCGTTTTTGTTGTGGTTTGGGCAAGCTCAAGCGTCCCTACCATCTGCCGAGCAGGAGTTAGCGCATCCGGAAAAGACCCGGATAGAATTTCACATTGTATTTGGGAAGTACCGTCCGGAGATTGACGATTGCAAAGGCTTTGGCGTTTGCGATTTTCGCTTGGTTGTGGTTGGAGGCATCTCCGCTGATGAGCAAAATGCTTTGGCTACCGGCGAAGTAGATGGGAAAGGGAAACTGGTATTGAGTTTTGCACGTAGATCAGGACTTAGCGATTCGGCGTACCGAAAGTACTTTGCACGAGGTATTTTCTTAGTGGAAGCCGATTACCCGGTTTCAGAGAGCATCTGCAGCAAACTTGGCCTACGAAGAGGCTATGTAATAAAAGCCGGAAAATACCCGGTGAAAGAAGAAGGTAATTTGGTAAAGATAACCTTATGAAACCCTGCATACGAGCAGCCCTCGGGCTGCTCGTTTCTTTGGTCCTTCTAGCCTCTTGCCAATCCATAATGGGTCGGATGGCAGGCATTACCAAGCCCAAAGAAATGAGCAAGTCTGAGCTATTGAGTTGCATAAATGCCTTGAATTGGCCCCAAGACGAAGTACTTTACATGACCCAAAAGGGCTGGCATCGTTACTTCAGCACCGAAGGGTATCTTCCACAAGTATTTGTATTTCGACCCGACGGCTGGCTAAGCTTTAAACGGGGAGGCCAAAACTGCGACAAGTCTTTTATGGATTTTGTGCCAACCATAAACCAAGGCACACTTCCGGTACACCAAGATTCGATGCATATCAAGGACTGGTGGCCGGAGTGGAGAAGCTTAAAGGACAGTTCTGCTACAGCCCCACCAAACGATATTGTATTGGTAAGCTTTTGGGCAAATTTTGCACGGCCGGTCTCGGTCTGGACCGAAAGGGTAGACAGCATCTGCAAAGCAGATCAGTTGCCCCTTCGGTTTTACCGAGTCAATGCCGACCCTATAGGCTGGAAACCCTAAACCTTGGGCTTTGGCCTCCTTGGAAGCCAAGTGAATGGTTTAGCTTATTGGCTCGAGCCACCGACAGCAGCAGCCAGGCAAAAACAAAGCACTTTTGGGTCCTGCATCCATCATTGCAATGGCAAAGCAGGCACCATTGGGAGCAATCGAACGAGGTGTTATGGGAGCTTCAACCCGGTTGGGAATTCCGGTACCGACCAGAGGGGAGTATTCGCTCCTGGGAATGGCAAGTAGAACTTGAGCAACGGTTTAGAATACGCTGGATTCCTGACAGTTTAGTGGAAATAAACGAAGACCATTGGCACTTGCAAGCACAATTGGACAAAAGTTTTGCTCATCAACAGCTGTTTTGGAGCCAGCAGGGGCGTCTAGAAAGCAAGGCGCTACCCGCAGCTTGGAAAGACGGAATGCATGGCCAAAGCGACCTAGAGTTTCCCTTCCCCTATGCCATGAATCCGGGCATATTCGCCTTCGACTCCGGAATTCGTTGGGAAGCTCCTCCCATGTGGGATTTGCGCTTGGGAATTAGCGGTGGAAAATTCAGTTGGATAAGCGACGCATCGCTGTGGACAAGATTTCCCGACGAAGATCAAATTTTTGGCATGGAAAGGCCGCAGCATTGGCGCTTTGACTATGGGTGTTCTGCACAAATACAGTGGCTTTGGGAGCCTAAGCCCTCTTGGAAAATCGAATTAAGGTCAAGGGCTTTTTACGGTTTTAATGAGGGTGCACAATGGAGTTTGGAAAGCGAAAAAAATCTGCAATGGAATCCTTGGCACCGTCTAGCCTTTGCTTGGGTAAGTCGCTGGCTATATCAGCCCTTGGTTTATCAGCACCACCAATGGATGATGGAATGGCGTTTGGGCTATATTTTGGGCAGCAAAGACAGCAGTCCTTGATAGAGAAAAGCCTTAAAGGCTCCCAAAAAAGCTTTTGCTTTCCTAGGCTTGTGTATTTTCGCAGCACATCATGGAAAATTCGCTCGCTGCAATTACCGAAGCCTGGGGCCAGTGGCTCAGACAACAACTTCCGGCACAAACTTGGGCACAAAAAGGCGTACAGATTCAAATTAAAGGACACACCGGCAGCGCTTTGGCCTTTGCCATGGAAGCTGTGGCCGGTCAAAGCCAAAAGCCTCAGCTTATGGTTGCCCAAGACCGGGAAGAAGCCGCTTATTTGTTCAATGATTTGCAGGCTTTGGTGGGGAACCAAGCAGTCTTCTTTCCGGAAAGTTACCGAAGGGCCTACGATGTAGAAGAAACCGACAATGGCAACATCATGCTGCGCACAGAGGCCTTGAACCTCATTGGGCAGGGCAAAGCTTCTATAATGGTTAGCTATCCGGAGGCCCTATCCGAAAAAGTGCTTGCTCCTCAAACGCTCAAAAGCAGTCGACATACCCTAAGCCTGGGGGACCCCTTAGACATGGATTTTTTGACGGATTTGTTGATTGAATTTGATTTTGAGCGGGAGGATTTTGTTTATGAGCCCGGTCAATTTGCGCTGCGGGGTGGACTTATGGACGTTTTCTCCTACGCCATGGACCAGCCTGTGCGCATTGAATTTGATGGGGACTCCATAGGAAGTTTACGGACCTTTGATCCGGAAAGCCAATTGTCGACAGGAAGTCTCAGTCAGGCAGATTTGGTTCCTAGCATAGAGCGCAAACTGGAACACGAGTCAAGGATTGGTCTGATTGATTTTTTCCCTGTTGCTCCTTTGCTTTGGACCTTCTCAACGGAGGCCTTGGAAGAAAGGTTACAGAGCCGCTTTGCAGAGGCTCAAGACCGCTTTGAAACACTGGATGGCCCTGTAAAAAGACAACAGCCTGATCAGCTTTACCTAAGCGCGGAAGCATGGCGCCACTGCAGCCAAGATTTAGTAAAGCTGCACTTTGGGAAGGCCGAAAATCAAGGGGTATTGTTGGACTTAAATTGTAGACCTCCTGCCCAAATTCACAAAAATTTTGCTTTGTTGAAGGACCGCTGGGAATGGCTTAAAGAGCAAAACCAGCGTATCTTTTTAATGAGCGACCAAGAAAAGCAAAGAGGCCGCTTGTTTACCATTTTGGGCGAGCAGTTTCCCGAGTGGAACCCAAAGGAGCTAATAGACATAGTTTCGACCGGTATTCGGGGAGGCTTTGAAGCTCCGGATTTAGGATTGGCCATTTACACCGACCACGAAATCTTTGATAAGTACAGGAGATTTAAGCTAAAGGCTAGATTTAGCAAGGAGCAAGCCGTTTCTATTAAGGAGTTGGCCCAATTGCAACCGGGGGATTATGTAACCCATATTGATCATGGTGTTTGCCAGTTTGCCGGTTTGGAGAAGCAAAGGATTGGTCAAAAAGTACAAGAGGTAATTAAGTTGGTCTTTAAGGACGGAGATTCCGTGTTTGTGAGCATACACAGCTTGCACCGCATTAGTCGTTACAGCGGCAAGGACGGAAAACAGCCAAGTTTGTCTAAGTTGGGCAGTCAGGCTTGGTCAAAATTAAAAGCCAAGGCAAAATCCAGGGTCAAAGAGCTGGCCTTTGACCTTTTAAAATTATATGCTCGGCGCAAGCAAGAAAAAGGCTTTGCTTTTGGTGCTGACACTTACCTAATGCACGAATTGGAGGCCTCCTTTCCCTTTGAAGAAACACCGGATCAGGCCCAAGCCATTGCTGATGTAAAAGCAGACATGGAACGCCCCTACCCTATGGATCGGCTGGTTTGCGGCGACGTAGGTTTTGGCAAAACCGAGGTAGCGCTCCGTGCGGCCTTTAAAGCGGTTTGTGACGGCAAACAAGTGGCCGTATTGGTTCCCACCACTATTTTGGCACTTCAGCATTTCAAGACCTTTAAAAAACGCATGGAAGGGCTTCCGGTATCTATTGACTACATTAATCGATTCCGAAGTACAGCCCAGCAAAAAGAAAGTTTGGCAGCCTTAGCCGATGGCCGTTTAGACATACTCATTGGCACCCATCGCATTATTGGCAAGGATGTAAAGTTCAAAGACTTGGGACTCCTGATTGTAGATGAGGAACAAAAGTTCGGTGTAAGCGCCAAAGAAAAACTCAAAACGCTACGGGTAAATGTAGACACGCTCACCATGACCGCGACGCCCATTCCCCGGACCTTGCAATTCAGCTTACTTGGCGCACGTGACCTATCCGTTATACGTACTCCACCCCACAACCGTTACCCTGTCATTACCGAAATCAAAGGTTTCAACGAAGCCTTTATTAGGGATGCCCTTTTGTATGAATTGGGAAGAAATGGGCAAGTCTTCTTTTTGCATAACCGGGTAAGCAACCTTCCCGAAATAGCCGGCATGCTTCAACGCTTGGTTCCCGATGCCAAAATCCGCTATGCCCATGGCCAAATGGACGGAAAGGAGCTAGAAGGCATAATGCTCGATTTTATTGAGGGAGATTTTGACGTACTGGTTTCTACATCCATTATTGAAAACGGCTTGGACGTACCCAACGCCAATACCATGATTATTAATCAGGCACACACCCACGGCTTAAGTGATTTGCACCAAATGCGCGGGCGCGTTGGCAGAGGAAATCGAAAAGCCTTTTGCTACCTTATTACTCCTCCATTTTACGGTCTTCCCCAAGAAAGCCGAAGACGTTTGCAAGCCTTGGTTGAATTTTCGGATTTGGGAAGTGGGTTTAACATTGCCATGAAAGACCTGGATATTCGCGGAGCCGGGGATTTACTGGGGGCAGAACAAAGTGGCTTTGTACACGAAATGGGCTACGAAACCTACCAGCGCATCTTAGCAGAGGCTGTTCAGGAGCTTAAGGAAGAGTCTTTTAAGGAGACCTTCAAGGAGGAACTAGAAAGCCAAGCCCACCAATGGGCTCAGGATTGTCAAATAGATACCGACATGGCGCTTTTGCTGCCCGATAGCTATGTAGACCAAATCGCTGAGCGTTTAGCTTTGTACAAGGAATTAGACAGTCTAGATTCCAGAATGGAGGTGGCCCGATTTGGACAAAAATTAGAGGACCGTTTTGGCCCACTTCCTCCACAAGCCCGAGAACTTCTCAAGACCATTGAGTTAAGAATGAAGGCACGAAGCTTGGGAATTGAAAAACTAGTACTCAAGGGTGGACGCATGCTGTGCTATTTTCCGGGTCAAGACCGTACCGCATTTTACGAAAGTCAACTGTTTCAATCTTTGCTCAATCGACTGGCCGAACTACGGAAAGTGCAAATGAACCAAAAAAACGACCGCCTTACCCTAAGTTTTCAGGCAGTAGACAGTGTTCAAAAAGCTTTGGCGCATTTGGAGGACTTAATGCCCGGAGAGGCCGAATCCGATTCTGAGAACTAACCTTGGTCAATGCCCTATCTACTCGTATCTTCGTCCTTACAAGGCATATCCTATGAATCCTTTTAAAATATTTTCGGTTTCCGAACACAGCGAAAAGCTCACCAAGGACATTGCCTCCACATTGCAGGTTACTCCCGGCGCTCTCTACAATACTAGGTTTAGTGATGGCGAAGTATATGCTCGATTCGATGAAACGATTCGAGGTGAAACCGTGGTTCTGATTGCTCAAGTAGACTTGCCATACCATCATTTATTTGAGCTCTTTGTGGCTGCAGATGCCGCCAGACGGTCATCGGCAAAAGAAATTGTAGCGGTAATTCCCTACTTGCCCCACAGCAGACAAGAACGAAGAGATGGTGAACGAACGGCTGTAACCTCTCGATTAATTGCAGATTTTATTGAGCACGCCGGCGCAACTCGTGTGCTTACGGTGGATATGCACACCCTTAGCATTGAAGGTTTTTTTAAACTACCCATCGACCACCTGCAAATGAGCTCGGTGTTTTTGGAGGATTTGCGCAGCCGTTATGCCAAAGACGACCTTTTGTTATGCAGTCCCGACTTTGGCGGACTCAAACGTATTAGAGCGTACAAACAAGCCTTGGACTGCGACATGGCAGTGATTCACAAAGAGCGCTTACGACCTAACCAAGTCGATAATATGGAGATTATCGGAAATGTAAAAGGTAGGGACGTAGTGCTTATTGATGACCTAATCGACACCGGAGGAACTTTAGTTAAGGCCGCTGAATTGTTGCTTCAACAAGGTGCCAGATCAGTCTCGGCCTACTGTACACATGCCGTATTGAGCGGAGATGCACCAAAGCGCTTGTTGGCATCCCCGCTAAAAGAAGTCGTTTGGACTAATACCATACCCAATCGTCCTACCGGAGCCAAGTTTCGAACCATCAATTGTGCGCCTCTTTTGGCACGCGCTTTAAAACAACTGCTCTCCAACCAAAGCATCAAAGCCATTAACCAATTGTAACCTTGGGGCAGTTTCTATCCATAATCGATGTGTTTTGGTTGCTTGCTCTGCCCATTGGACTCAATGTTTGGGCGAGAGTGCAGGTCGAAAAAAACTTGGCTACCAAACCCCATTTCCGCTTTTTTCGTCAAGCCCTCAACTACCGACTGCTCATGGGTATGGCATTTATTGGCATTTACCTGTTTGTATATGGCGGGGGCGACACCATCAATTACTGGCTTGGCGGTAATGCCATGAAAAACCTATTGCTCCAAAGCCCGGGACGTTACTTGGAAATGATGTATGGGGAACCTACTTGGGCCAAGTACTGGAATAATTTTAATGCCGATACGGGCTACCCACCCACCTGGCTTTATCGGAGATTAGAAAACGTGGTTGTGATTCGCTTTGCCTCTATTCCCTTGCTTTTTACCGGGGGTAGTTTGGTTGGTGGCACCATGGTTTTTGCCTTCTTTTCCTTTAAGGCCATTTGGAAGCTTTACGAAATGTTCATTTACTATTTCCCTAAACATGAGAAGGTGTTAAGTTGGTCTATTCTTTTCTTTCCTTCAGTAGCATTTTGGGGAACAGGCATTATGAAGGATACACTAACCATGATTGGCATGGGGTATTTCTTGTACATATTTTACCGCCGGTTTGTACTTCGCAATATTTCCTTATTGCCATTTCTGTTTTGGCTGTTGGTCTATGGATACATTGTGTACATAGTTAAGCCCTATGTGCTTATTGCATCTGCACCGGCTTTGCTCATTTGGTTGAATATTGAAACCATTAGACGCATCAAAAGTGTGCTTATTCGAGTGGTGGTGCTTCCTTTAGGCTTAATTACTACCATTTTACTTGGCATTGTTGCCTACCTAAACTCCGGAGAAGCCTTTGGCGAATATGCTCCCGATACCATTTTGGAAAGAGCCGCCATTACCCAACAAGATTTGGTACGCGAAGATGCCTATGGAGGAAACAGCTTTGATATTGGTGCCTTTGACCCCACCATTGGTGGTGTGCTTTCAAAAGCCCCTGTAGCCATTTCGGCAGGATTGTATCGTCCTTTTTTATGGGAATCCGGAAATATAGTTATGCTTTTCTCAGGACTCGAAAACACCTTTCTGCTGTTGATTAGTCTTTTCTTATTAATCAAACTTTCACCTATTGGGGTTTTTCGTCGTATTCAGGCCTATCCGCTCTTTTTCTTTTGCTTTATATTTTCTCTGTTGATGGCCTTTTCCATTGGCCTTACTACGGCCAATTTTGGAGCCTTGGTGCGCTACAAAATTCCTTTACTGCCTTTTTATGCATCCATGGTAATGCTCATGTATCGATTGGAGGGCAGTTATAAAGCCGAACAAAAAAAGGTGAAAGAAATCAAGGCAGAAGAAGCACGAAAGGCAGAAGAGGCTGAGGTTAAAGCTTAAATTGCTAGGACATTCATCTTGCCCAAAAGGGCGATTTCTTAATTTCGGTTAAGGTGATTTATATCATAAATTTTAAAATAAAAGATTCTCAACTTTGCCTAGTGAAACGGTTTATTGGAATAGCAATGTATGTTTTAGCCATCGGCTTTTGGCTTATTCATGCATTTACTCCACACCATCACCATGGTTCATTTATTGCCATAGAGCAACAAGGGATTGACCACATCACCACTGCCGAACACAACCCGCTTCATGATTGGCTTGAGGTAGACTTAGGAAGCAACCACCTGAATCTTGGGCTTCGCAAATCAGCAGAGCATAATTTCTGCATCCCACCTTATTCACACTTCATAAGTATTAACGAGGCTACGCCTTCACTACTAAAAGTAGAAAAATCCTTTTCTCCCCGCTCGAGCCGCCCTGCCTTTGTAAAATCTAGGTTTAAGAACCCTCAACCTGGAAGAGTGCCCGTGGGGCACAGCCCTCCTTTGGTGTAATGCAACACTTTTTCTCTGCCTCTTTACAGAAGCAGGTTTTTGCCTTACAACCAAACTCTTAGTATGTTTCTTAGTAAAATTATTGGATTCTCTATCCAACATAAATCATGGGTTGGATTTGCCATAGTCCTTTGGACCCTATGGGGTGCTTGGTCCCTATATCATTTACCCATAGATGCTGTTCCCGATATAACCAATCACCAAGTTCAGCTGGTTACCACTGCTCCACATTTAAGTGCCGGAGAAATGGAGCTTATGGTAACCGAACCTTTAGAACGTCGCTTTTTTCATTTGCAAGGCTTGGTGAACATGCGCTCCTTAAGCCGTTATGGCCTTTCTGTTATTACGCTGGTCATAGAGGAAGATATGGATCCGTTCCATGCGCGCCAACTGGTGAGCGAAAGATTAAAGGGCATAGAAAACGAATTGTCTCCGGGGGTAAATCCTCCGGAAATGTTACCTATGACCACCGGACTAGGGGAAATTGTTCAATACCGACTCAAACAGCAGCCCAACATAAGCCCCAAATATACCTTGCAAGAACTCCGGTTCCTTCAGGATTACCGGATCAAACCCTTGCTGGCAGGGATTCCGGGTATTACAGAAATCAGCACCTTTGGGGGCTACGAACCGGGCTATACCTTTATTCCCGATCCACATAAGCTTCGTTCCGCAAATATGGACCTTTTGAGCTTAAAGCAACAGCTTCTAGGCTTCAACTTAATTGGTGGAGGAGGCTACCAAAACATTCAAGGAAAAAGTCAATATTACCAACTTGATGGCAGGCTGAATGAAGCTCGGGGTCTGGAACAAATTTCCGTACAAAATCGGCAGGGAAAAACCTTTAGGCTATGGGAGCTTGGCCATATAGATAGTACGGCGGAGACCTTACGATTTGGAGCGCTTACCGCTGATGGCCAAGGAGAAGTAGTTGGCGGCATTGCTCTTCTTACCAAGGGAGCCAACGCTTTTCAAGTAAGTCAGCAGGTTTCCGAACGAATTGCAGAAATTCAAACCACCCTCCCAAAGGGACTCGAAATTCAAATCTACTTAGATCGTGCCAAACTTGTAGGGCGCACCATTCGCACGGTAAAGACCAACTTAATGGAAGGCGGACTGATTGTGCTGTTTGTACTCATTCTGTTTCTAGGGCACCTGCGCGCAGGCTTGGTGGTGGCTAGTGTTATTCCCTTATCCATGCTCTTTGCGGCAGGCCTAATGCGCACCTTTAACCTAAGTGGCAACCTTATGTCTTTGGGGGCTATTGACTTTGGCCTTATGGTAGATGGCGCCGTTGTTTTGGTCGAAGGGGTATTGCACTCCCTACACCGTCAAGGCCTTCTTAAAAATTCAGCGGAGGTGTCAAATAGGGTAAGCTTGTCCGTTTCTAAGCGCTTATTAAGCCCGGCCCTTTTTGGCCAACTTATCATTTTGGTGGTTTACATTCCGATTCTTTCTCTACAGGGGGTGGAAGGTAAAATGTTTAAACCCATGGCATTTACCGTCATATTTGCCATGACCGGTGCCATTCTATTATCTTTCACTTATGTGCCCGCCATGACTGCTGCCCTGGTTGCTCCCCGGCCCAAAAGTACAGGGCCCTGGGCCGATTGGCTCTTTAAAAACATCTCCAAAGGATATACCCGTGTGCTTCGCTTTTCGCTTCGAAAAGGAGCTATGGTGATTAGCCTGTCGTTGCTTTTACTGGGTGCTTCTATAGTTCTTTTCACCCAACAAGGCACCGAATTTATCCCAACCTTGGAAGAAGGAGATTTAGCTATGCAAATGACCGTACCTCCGGGTACACCTCTAGACACCATGGTGGCAAAAACTCAACGGGTAGAAAGCGCTTTGATTCAAAAATTTCCTGAAGTAAGGTCTGTGGTTTCCAAAATCGGCACCTCCGAAATTCCCACCGACCCTATGGGCTTAGAGGATGCAGACATCATGATTCTTTTAGAACCCAAGGAGCTTTGGACAACGGCCCAAAACCGAGAAGCCTTAGTAGACTCCATGAAATTCTATTTGCAAGGCATTCCTAACGCCTCTTTCGAATTCACACAACCTATTGAACTAAGATTCAACGAACTGCTTAGCGGAGCCAAAAGTGATTTGGTGTTTAAGGTCTATGGCCCAAACAGGGACAGCTTGGTTGGCATTGGTAAACGGATGGAGGTGATGGCAGAACAAACCAGAGGAGCCTCAGACATTAAACTAGATGTAACAGAAGGCCTACCTATGAAACAATGGAAACCTAACTATTCCCTTTGTCAAGCCCACGGAATTAGCCCGGATGAGTTGAACCAACTTTTGGAACTTGCCAGTTCAGGCACAAAGCTTTCGGACATCCGAAAAGATGGCGGTTTAAAAAGCTTTTCGTTAAGACTACCCCAAAGCTGGAGAGCACAAAAAGATGCTTGGCAATACCTTCAAATTCAAGCAAAGTCCGGCGAGCTGCTTCCGCTTGGTCTATTCCTTTCCGCGGAAACACGAACCGGGCCCGTACTCATAAGTCGTGAAAAAGGTCAGCGGTTTATTGCGTTAGGGATTAATGTTAGAAACCGCGACATGGGTTCCTTGGTAGAAGAGTTGCAAACCAACCTAAAAATGCACCTGAATTTACCGCCTGGCTACACCCTTAGCGTTGGGGGAGATTTCGAAAACCTAAACAGGGCCAAAAAGCGCCTGCTCATTGCCCTTCCACTGGCCCTAGTGCTTATTGCCTTCTTGCTTCTTTTGGCATTAAAACAAGTACTAGACGCCGCAGGCGTGTTTTTAGCCATTCCGTTTTCTGCGATCGGGGGCATTTTTATGTTGTATGCATTTGGGCTACCCTTTAGCATATCGGCAGGCATTGGTTTCATAGCCCTTTTTGGCATTGCGGTGCTCAACGGCTTAGTTATGGTCAATGGCTATAAAAACAAACAGTTCGAGGGCCATTCTTACCTCACCGCCGTTTGGAAAGGAAGCCTAGAAAGGGTTCGGCCTGTGCTAATGACGGCTACGGTTGCCGCTCTTGGCTTCTTGCCTATGGCCTTTTCTACCGGCGATGGTGCCGAAGTTCAAAGGCCGCTAGCCCTAGTAGTAATTGGGGGCTTGGTTTCCTCTACTTTATTAACCTTAATTATTCTTCCCATTGTGTTTATTGAACGCTTCAAACGCTTTGGCAAAAACAAAGCACTAACCGGCCTAGCCCTTCTTTGCCTGTTTGGTACCGCTCAAGCGCAAGTGGGTCCCCAACAAGTTATGGATTTGGCTCAACAACATGCCCCGGAGGTCCACGTTTGGGAAAAAGAACTCCAAGCCGCTGCTCCTTTGGCAAAGTTTCGTCCCAACCTGGGCAGCACCGACCTGCTGTACCAACGCGGACAAATCAATGGCCTTATGCAAGATTACTTCGTAACCCTTAGTCAAGACTTGGGAAACCCTGTTTCTTGGTTTACTCAAAAAGCCGAAGGCCAACGCTTTTTGGAACTGCAACAGGAAAAACTGAATCAAAGCATCCTTCAAAATCAATGGCTTGCCCTTTCTGCTTGGGTAGATTGGACGTATCAGACCCTGATAAAACAGCTCATTGAGCAGGAATACGAACTCTTGTTGCAGGAAAAAAGCCTGCTCAAAATTCAAGAAGAAACAGGCCAGTCCGGAAAAGCCGCTTGGCTTCTTGCCGACCTGCAAGCCATGCGCCTGCAACAAGATATGGACGAGGCACAGCACAAAAAAGACCATGCATTCTTAATGCTAAAACACCTTTGTGGCGATAGCTTAAGGCCTGATGTGGATACCGCTGCTTATTGGGAAATCGGCTTTTTGGCCTCGCCGCAAAAGCCCAATCCCTCCCTTCTTGTGGCTCATGCAGAAACCCAATGGGCTCAAGCGCAGTGGAAGCATGCCCAAAGCCGGCATTTGCCTCGTTTTCATGTCGGATATTTTACTCAACAACTCGAAGGCCAACCAGGATTTAACGGCTGGCAAGTGGGTGGCAGTTTCCCCTTGTTTTCAATGGCCCAATACGCCCAAACCCGGTCTTTAGCTCTAAATACCCGTGTTTACGAGGCCAAAAGCATCCTGATTCAAAGCCAAAGTCAGGTCGCACTTAAACAAGCCCAAATGGAGCAACAACACCTGACTCAAAGGAAAGAAGAGCTGGAAGCGTATCTGCAAAAAAACTTGGAAGCACTGGCTGCTTTAAACCTCCAACTGAAACAAGGTGGCCTCCAAGGCCAAAGCCTTTACCTCCAAAGCCGTAGAGAGCTTCTAAAACTTCGTCAAGAATGGCTTGGCCTCCAACGTCAGCTTTGGTTTAATCTAATTGCTCAACAACAAAACAACATCTGATGAAAATCCTCTCTTTCAATATCTCGCTTAGCTTTTTTGGGCTGCTCTTTTTTGCCTCTTGCCATAGCAATCCGGAAAAAGACGCCGCCCTTAAACCTAACGACATGCGTCCTAGCAAAGACACCGTTCGGTTAATCATTAAACAAGAAAAGTACAGCTTCCAAGCGCAACTGGTTCCCGGTCCCAACGAAAGCTTTGAGCAATGGATTCCCATGCCGCTCTTTGTCCAAGAATGGTTGATTATGCCAGGAACCCTTGTTCAAAAAGGCCAACCCGTCGTGCGCATGCAGCACCCGGACTTGATGGCCGCCGGTCAATCCTTTATTGCTTTAACCCAAGAAGAGCAACAAAAAGAACAACGATGGAAACATTTAGAGGAAGCAGCACAAAAGGGTGCCTCCGGTCATGAACAAGCTGCCGCAGCCAAAACCGATTGGGTTCGGTGCAAGGCCGAGCGGGAAGCCTTAGGAGCCAAGCTTATTTCACTTGGCTTGGACCCATTCAGCCCCGGCTTTAAACCTTCGGCCCAAATACAACTCCGAGCTCCCAAAAGCGGCTACCTATCGGAGGGGCTAGCCACCGAAGGGGCATTAGCGGGAACGGACACCAAGCTCTTTACCTTAATTGCCCAACAACCTAGTCAATTCCGAATTGAAACATTAAGCAAACCCGAAGGGCTTAGTCTAGGCGACACATTATTCGACCCGCAGAGCTCTCTTAGCTTACAGCTTACCCGGTGTTTACCCCCTCAGAATGCAGCCAATCCACTTTGGATATTATTTGCTGAATCCAACCGTCCCACCGGCATTGCTCCCTTTTCTTGGACCACCCTGCATTGGCATGGAGAAGTGGACAGTGTTGGAGTCATTGCTCAACCCCAAGGTTTCAACCAGCGCAGCATTAAGCTGGTAAGTCCTGATGGCAAAACCATAGAGGCCCAAACCCAAATCGATCCTATTGCCGGAGAATTGCTGTTGGACAAAACCTTTGTTGGATTCGCCGTGGCCACGGACAAAACGGAAACAGCTGATGGCTTTTAAGTTTGGGCACCCAATCCTGCCCTCCTTGCAAGTCCTCGCAGGGCAAAAAAGGAGCGCTAGGCAGTGCAGGGGCTTACTGCGTGCCGCCGCTGCCTGCCAAGCGCTCCTAATTTGCCCTCCTCCAGGCTCCATGAGTCCTGACCGAAGCGTCAGGGCTTTCCACTCGGTCAGGGGCGCAAAATTCTCCGGTATTGCGAGCTCCATAAAAAAGAAAACACCCTAAGCTTCATCAACCCAGTAAATTCCGTACCCACCAAAAGCCCTTCCCCCACCCAATGGCTCTACCAACAAATAATCCTATTTTAGGTGATTAAAACCTAAACATCCCGGCCCATTACCTCATCCAAGCTTTTGCCGCAACTTTTCAACCTTAGGTTGATTTCCAATTTAAGTAATATTCCGGAAATGACTGAAATTCTAGAACAATACATAATTGAACGCTTCAGAAAAAGGCCCGAAAACCTGGATAAGGTATTGCTAAACTTTGAGTTTAAAAAGGTTAAGCGGGGAACGCATCTGTTGACCCAAGGTGAAGTCTGCAAATACGTGTACTTTGTCCTTAAGGGCTGCATTCAAGTGTATATACTTGACAAAAACGGCAACGAAGCTACCCGGTCCTTCTATTTTGAAAACGGCTGGGTTACCGACATTTTTGGATTCAAAAATCAAAGGCCCTCCACAGAGTTTATCAAATGCATTGAACCTTGCGAATTGTTGCGCATACACTTTCATGCATTTCAAGCCATGTGTAAGGAAGTTCCCCAATTCGATGCCTTGTATAAGGAAATCCTGGAAGCCTCCTACAATACTACAGTTTATAGGGTAAACACCTTAACATCCCTCAATGCGCTTGAACGGGTGCAATGGCTCATGGAAACCAAGCCCCTCATTATGACCCGACTTTCCAGCAAGCTTATTGCCTCCTATTTAGGCATTTCCCCGGAAACCCTTACCCGCCTAAAATCCAAACTCTAAAATCTTGACAATTGTCAAGAGCCAAGCAGGCCCCATTTTGGAATTTTGTTCCACAAACATCAAAATTCAACAAAATGAAAGAGTACTTATTATTGTTTTGGAACGAATCAGGCGACGATCAATACCAAATCGATCCTGAGAAAATGAATGATGGAATGAAGGCTTGGCAAGCATGGATTGGAAATATTGCCCTGCAAGGAAAGCTGGTTTCCACAAAGCCCGTCCATTGGGATGGCATTCAAATCGGGCATGAAACCAGAAAGGACAGTCCGGTAATTGCAGATAAAATTATGGTTACCGGCTACTTGATTTGCAAAACAGACCAAGTGGATGAAGTGGTAGAATGGGCAAAAACCTGCCCCATACTCCGCAGTCCAACAGGCTTTACGGAAATCAGAGAAATTGCCCCCTTCGAAATGTAAGAAGAGGCAATAGCCATCAGCTTGGGTAGGGTTTGGGCGCCATATCCTGCCCTCTTTGCAAGTCCTCGTAGGGCAAAAAAGGAGCCCTAGGCAGTGCATGGGCTTACTGCGTGCCGCCGCTGCCTGCCAAGCGCTCCTAATTTGCCCTCCTCCGGGCTTTCCACTCGGTCAGGGGCGCTAGATTCTTCAAAAAAATAGCCCCCCGGCCAAACGAAGGACCCTTTGAAGGCGAAGGAGGAGCCGCCCTTAGCCGAGGAGGTGTAGCTTTGCGGAACCACCGCAGGCTTAGGACGGCAATCCTAAGCCGAGAAGGACCGCAGTCAGGGCCGGATAGCATACTAAAACACAAATTGGAACCGGGGCCCAAAAAATAAAATCCCCTGGGAATCAACAGATAAAAATTGAAAAGGGAAGCCTTAGGATGCCTTAGCCTTCGTTGGTGACCAGTGTGCCTACTTGTTCGCCGTCCACCAGTCGGAGCAGTTCGCCGGGCTGGTTGATGTTGAAAACCACAATGGGGAGGCGGTTTTCGTTGCAGAGGGTAAAGGCCGTCATGTCCATTACGTTGAGGCCTTTGCGGTAGACTTCGTCGAAGCTGATGGTTTCGTAGCGTGTGGCGCTTGGATCTTTTTCGGGGTCTGCGCTGTAAATGCCGTCAACTCGGGTTCCTTTGAGGATTACGTCGGCTTCGATTTCGATGGCGCGAAGGCTTGCGGCTGTGTCTGTAGTGAAGTAAGGGTTGCCGGTGCCTGCGCCAAAAATTACCACGCGACCCTTTTCCAGGTGGCGAATGGCGCGGCGACGGATAAAGGGTTCGCCAATTTCTTTCATTTCTATGGCGGTTTGCAGCCGGGTGTGAATGCCGATATTTTCTAGTGCGGACTGGAGTGCCATGCCGTTCATTACGGTGGCCAACATGCCCATGTAATCGCCTTGCACCCGGTCATAGCCACCTTCTACGGCATTGATGCCGCGGTAGATGTTACCACCGCCGATTACGACCGCTACTTGAGCGCCTCTCTCCAATACGGCTTTGATTTGTCCGGCATAATGGCTCAACATGGCCGGATCGATTCCGAATTGGCGTTCACCCATAAGCGACTCTCCGCTGAGTTTGAGTAAAATGCGTGTATATTTCATGGCAATTGCTTCAAAAAGGGTAAAAAAAAAGGAGAAACCTAAGTTTCTCCTTTTCTATTATTGCAATGCGTAACGCCGGAAAGCAGTTACGGTAAGCTCCTTGTCTGCGGACTGCAAATACTGCAGTACGCTCATTTTTCCGTCCTTAATAAAGGCTTGCTGCAGGAGGGTGTTTTCTTTGAAAAATTTCTCCAACTTGCCTTTGGCAATCATATCGATTTTGTCGGCAGGCTTTCCTTCTTGGAGCAGCTGCTCTTTGGCAATTTCGATTTCCTTTTCGATGGTGTCTTGAGAAACATCGTCTTTATCCAAAGCTACGGGCGCCATGGCAGCGGCTTGCATGGCCACATCTTTTGCGATGGTTTCTACATCACTAACATCGGATTTATTGAGCGCTACAATGGTGGCTACACGGTTGCCCGGGTGGTTGTATCCAACCACAAAAGCACCTTCAATAAATTCGCAATTGCCTACTTCGATTTTTTCTCCAATTTTGCCAACCATGTCGGTTATGTGTTCCCCGATGGTACGGCCATCTAATGAAGCTTGAAGCAAAGCTTCGGGAGAATTGATTTGGTTATCGAGGGCAATTTTAGCGATGGTGTTTCCAAAGGAAACAAAATCCTCGTTTTTGGCAACGAAGTCGGTTTCGCAATTAAGGGCAAGCAAAATGGCTTGTCCTTTATCGTTGGTGTGCGCTACAACATATCCTTCGCTTGCTGAGCGATCGGAGCGGTTAGCGGCGACCTTTTGGCCTTTTTTACGAAGGATTTCTACTGCTTTTTCGAAATCCCCTTCCGCTTCGGTAAGGGCTTTCTTGCAGTCCATCATACCCGCGCCGGTTTGTTTGCGGAGATTATTTACTTCAGCAGCTGTAATTTTTACCGTTTCAGACACCTTGGTATGGGTTTAAATTAATTAGACTCTTCGTCGGAAGCTTTGCTGTCGTCGCCTTCGGAATCGGCTTCGGCAGTAACAGTTTCCTTAGTTTCTTTGGCTTCGCTTTTTGCTTCGGCTTTAGGTTCTGCTTTGGCTTCGGACTTAGCTTCAGCTTTTGCTTCACCTTTGGCTTCCTTAGCATCCTCTTCTTTAGGCGCAGCAGGCTTGTTTTTGTCTTGCTTGCGTTCTTCCAAACCTTCGTTAATGGCTTGGCTAATCACCTCCAGGATTAAGGCAACGCTATCGGAAGCGTCGTCGTTGGCCGGAATCGGGAAATCGATTTCGTTGGGATTGGAATTGGTATCCACGATTCCAAAGGTGGGGATATTGAGCCTTTTGGCTTCTGCCACGGCGATGTGCTCACGCTTGATGTCCACAATGAACATGGCAGCGGGAAGGCGGTTCAGATCGGCAATAGCTCCAAAGTCTTTTTCCAATTTAGCTTTGGTACGTGAAATGACCAAGCGCTCTTTTTTAGACAAGGTTTCGGCAGTGCCGTCCTTGAGCATGCTTTCGAGCTGGGTCATTTTTTTCACCGTTTTGCGGATGGTCACAAAGTTGGTGAGCATACCACCGGGCCAACGTTCAGTAACGTAAGGCATTTGGCAGTTACGCGCTTTTTCGGCGATAATCTCTTTGGCCTGCTTTTTGGTACCAACAAACAAAACCTTTTTGCCGGAGCGTGCAATTTGACGAAGGGCTTTTGAGGCGTCTTCGAGTTTAGCAGAGGTTTTGTTTAAGTCAATAATATGGATGCCATTCTTCTCCATGAAGATGTATGGAGCCATTTGAGGGTTCCATTTACGGCGAAGGTGTCCAAAGTGAACACCGGCATCCAGCAATTGTTGTACAGAAACTTTTGACATAAGAATGAGTGCAGCTTGAGATTAACGCTTGGAGAATTGGAAGCGACGACGGGCCTTTTTGCGACCGAACTTTTTACGTTCTACCATACGGGGGTCGCGGGTAAGGAGTCCATGCGTACGCAATTGAGGGCGAATTTCTTCGTCTTCGGACACGAGCACTTTAGAGATGGCCAAACGTACGGCCTCGGCCTGTCCGTTGATACCACCGCCATGCACGTTGATATTTATATCGAATTGAGAAAAATCCTGCTCAGTAACCTCAAAAGGCTGCGTGATTTTGTATTGCAGAATAGAGGTTGGGAAATAGGCTTTGTAATCGCGCTTATTTACAGTGATTTTGCCTGAGCCTCCTTTTTTGAGGTAAACACGTGCCACGGAGCATTTCCTGCGGCCGGTCATGTTGATCACTTCCATATTACTTTATTGCGTTGAGGTCAATCGTTTTGGGTTGTTGAGCTTCGTGCGGATGCTCCGTGCCGGCATATACCTTAAGGTTGCCCATAAGCGCGCGACCGAGACGGTTCTTTGGCAACATGCCACGCACCGCATTTTCCAAAGGAAATTCGGGACGCTTGTCGAGCATGCGTGAAAACTCCAACTCACGCTGCCCACCGGGGTATCCGGTATGCTTGCGGTAAGTCTTTACCTGAGCTTTTATGCCTGTTAGTCGAACTTTGTCGGCGTTAATTACAATTACATTATCTCCACAGTCGCTGTGGGGAGTGAATCCGGGTTTGTGCTTGCCGCGCAGCATCATGGCGATGCGTGCTGCCAAACGTCCCAGTACTTGATTTTCGGCGTCTACTATGATCCACTCTTTTTGAGCGGTCGCGGCGTTCACCGAAATTGTTTTGTAGCTATTTGTTTCCACTATACTATCGTTAGCCTATTCTCCGTAAAATGGGCTGCGAAAATAAGGACTATTTTTCATCCCACCAATATTTCAACAAAGCAATATTGAAAAACTTAAGGTTCATATCCTAAATAAACCAAGCAAGCTCCCCCATCTACAGGTTTATCCAGCCATGATTTTCGTATGCCCGGAATCCAAACTACCTCTCCTCCAAGCCGCCATACCGCTTGGTTCCTTTTTCGTTCTCCTCTTAATCCCGCCTCGTTCAACACGTCGCTTACTTTTTTTCGTCCGTTTCGAATGGCAATTTTATCGCCGCTCCTCCAAAGCCCATATTCCAAACCGTTATTTTCCCAGCCGGGAGGAAGCGAAAACATCCGCAAACTTGGTTCTTGGCTTCCCTCCGGGTCCAAAATATAGCCCGGAGGAAGTGCTGTATGCACATCTTCCTCGGAGTTAAATCTCCAATCGGACAAAAGCTCTTTGGCTCGTTCTTGTAAAATTAAGGCATGCTTTTCGGCAATCAATTCAAACTCCGGGCTTAGCAGTCTTTTTCCCGGTGCTGCCCCTATCAATTCCCAAGCCAAACGACCTTGGGCCTCAGTAAACCCATAAGGCTCCAACAACCAGCTCAGCACGTGTTCGTCTACACCGGCGGCTGCCATTTCTAAAAAAAGCATTCGATAGTCTCCGGTCTCCGGATCCTGATGCATCAGTCGGTTTCTCCTCTCGTGCAGCCATTGTTTTTGAATGTTCAAGCTGGTTTCCAATTTGGAAAGGCTCCGTTCAAAACTTTGCGGCCAAGCCGGATTCAATGATTTGAGTATGGGCAATAGCTTATGGCGCACCAGGTTGCGCTTGTACTTAAGTTCGGTATTGCTTTTGTCTTCCCTCCATGCCAGCTGCTTTTGGCGGGCAAATTGCTCAATCTCCTCTGCGGTAGCAAAGCGCAAAGGACGAATTTTATGGCCATCTCTGGCCGGAATTCCTTTTAGACCGGAAAGACCTGTGCCGCGGGAAAGGTTCAGCCATAAGGTTTCGAGGGCATCGTCTAAATGATGGCCTGTAGCCAGCCATTGGGCTCCCTTTTCTTTCCTTAGCTGCTCAAAGGCAGCGTAACGAAGTTGACGGGCTTTAAGCTGCACCCCATGCTTTTGCCCACCTAAATCGGCTTGAACGACCTTAAGTTCCAAACCCAAAGTTGCACAGACCTCACCCACCAAAGCCTCGTCCTTTAATGAATCTTCCCCCCTCAAATGGTATTGCACATGCACCGGCCATAAGATATGTCCATTTTGATGCAAGAGCTGCAGCAATACCATGGAATCCACCCCACCACTTACGCCCACGACAAAAGCTTGAGGCGACTCAGGGAGAAGCTCCGCCAAATAGGCCTTAAATCGCTCCTCGAAGCCTTGGTCTTTAGCTTTCATCGTTGGTCCATTTAAGCCACTCCCGCAAACGAGCTGTTTTCCAACCTAATTCTTCCCATTCTTGTTCCGGATCGCACTTTCGGGTCAAGGCGCTGCCTACCCATAGGCGGGCTCCTTCATCCGGATTTACCAATAGACTTCGAATCAACACATTAAAATCACCGCCCAAACCGGGAATCCAGTACCCTGCAGAGCCCGAAAAAGCACCTCTAGGCTCTTCTTCGGCCTCCGCAATGCATTGCATGGCGCGCAATTTAGGCGCTCCGGTCATGCTGCCCATAGGAAACATAGCCGCTAAAACTTCGTGCCAAGCCAGCCGGGGTTTGGGCTTAGCCACAAGCGTAGAAATCATCTGATGCACCCCGGGAAAAGGTACGGTTTGACACAAGTGTTTTAGCTTGACTGTACCTTTTTGTGCAATTTGGCTCAAATCGTGGCGAACCAAGTCTACAATCATAATGTTTTCGCTGCGTTCTTTAGCGTTTTCTTGCAAGCGAAAGGCCGCCGCCCGGTCCTCTTGTGGGTCTTCAGCCCTAGGAGCCGTTCCTTTCATAGGTTGACTGAACCATTGCCCATCGCGAAAGCAGGCAAAACGTTCAGGACTTACCGACACCACTGTTTCTTGTGGCGTTCGCAAAAATGCCGAAAAGGGCATCGGTTGCCGAGCGGTCCAATCCAGCCAAAAAGCCGGCCAATTGGTGTCCAAGGGTAAGTTTAACTGCAGCTTATTGCAAAAATTCACCTCATAAATTTCCCCTAAATCCATTAACCGCAGCAAAGAAGCTGCCTTCTTTAAGTACTCGGGTTTATTGAATTTCCATTGGGCTCGGATTGGCGAATGAGGTTTAAAGCCTACCGATACCTCGTCCGCGCCACCGGACCGTATCCAAGTTTCCAACCAAGGCAATGTAGGCCCGGCATGGTGCAATTGCCCGTGCAATGCATATAGGACATGCGCCGGTCTAAAAAAATACCCGGCTTTACCGTTTGGTGAGGGCAATTTGTGCTGCCAGTGAGCAAAACCTGCCTCGTAACAAAAGTGACCTACCCAAAACTGATCGCTTGGCATGGGAGCAAAACCCGCCATACCTTGAGCCAAAGAGGGACTTCGCACCTCTATAGGCTCCCAGGCCAAAAGCCAATCTACCAAAGGAGGCATAAAGGGACTTTCTGCTCGAGGGTCACTAAAGCCTTGGCTACTAAAGGCGGCCAAGATCGGTTCCTTGGACAAACGGGCAAACAATTGCCGAAACCAAGTGGCATTCTTTTCGGCAGGAATGGGATAGACTTGAGTCATGGTTGAGTCAAAGCCTGTTCAAAATAGTGGGCCACCGGCAAGGCGTCGTCGTAATGGGCCAAGCTCCATTCCAACAAATCGTCCTTGAGCAAGGGCATAGCATCCTCGTATTTTGCCATGTAGTAAAACTGCTTGTTGTACATCAAGGGCTGTAACTCTGCTGCTGCCTTATGTTGAGACTCGCTCAACCGCTTGTTTTTATCGCCTTGTATTCCTCCATACCGTTTACGAAACGCTTCGTCGGATATGGCTTTTTCGAACTTGGCAGGATCGGCAGCCATGTAATCTCGAATGCGTTTTAATTCGGTTTTATCCGGAGCGTAGGCCCCTCCGGCGAACATAATGGCTTCCGGCGAAAATTGGAAATAGAGCCCCAGGCGTCCGGCCGCATCTTTTTTGCCATTGACGGAAATAGCGGCTGCCATGTGCAATTTATAAGGCTCCTTGTTTTTGCTGAACCGAATATCTCTGTTGATACGAAACAAGCAAGAAGCAGCCGGTTGAACCAACCGAGCATCGCGCTTTCCCAATTCATCTATTAAGGCTTGGGTAAAGGCCAAGAAAGGCTTGCGAACTTGATCTTGGTATATATGCCGGTTCGCATCAAACCATGCCTTATGGTTGTTCGGAGCAAGCTCCATAAAAAAGTCCAAAAATGCTTCCGAAAACCAAGCCATGGTATTGAATTATTGGGGTGAAACTCTTTGCTTGTAGGAAGCCAACCAAGCCTCCATTTTTTCCTTTCCTTGGTCCGGGGCAAAAGGCGCCGTGGGGGTTAAGGAAGTTTGTCCGGGCACTTCTTCGATATGCAGGGTTTGGGTTGGGAATGCAAAACGGATGCCCAAATATTCTGCCAACCGCATAATTTCCAAAATCATTTGTTGCCGAATTTTCAGCTCTTCGGACCAAGTAGGCACATCAAAAAATACATAAAACAACACATCAATGCTGTGTGCACCCATATTGTTCACGTGGATTTCATAGGTATCCTTCCACGTTTGCGGATGGTTCAAAACAATGTCCTTTAATCCCTCCACAAACACCTCCAACACATGAG
Organism: Bacteroidia bacterium; assembly: GCA_030427255.1. GTDB lineage: Bacteria > Bacteroidota > Bacteroidia > CAIKAF01 > CAIKAF01 > CAIKAF01. The sequence continues at coordinate 57,194 of JAUHWY010000003.1, forward strand.
GAGCCGTATCGTAGGTGACCGCAATATGTGTATTGAACCTGCGGTAGTTGCGCATGCCCATATTGTTCACAATCATATCGGCTACCTTGCCGTTGGGTACATAGGTAACCGAATTGGCGAAGGTGCGCACACGGGTACTTCTAAAACCAACCTCTTCTACCGTACCATCGAGGCCATCGGCTTGAATCCAATCGCCTACCTGAAAAGGCTTATCTATGAAAATCATGAGGCTGCCGAACATATTTTTTATGGTATCTTGAGCAGCCAAAGCAAAGGCCAAACCACCGATAGATACGCCGGCAACCAGCGCCGTAACGTTAAAATCTAAGCTGGAAAGCACCCAAACAATGCCAATAATAACCACCACTACCTTGGCCATTTTACGCACCAAGGGCACCAATTGATCGTCGAGGGTAGTCTCTGTTTTCTCGGCCCTGCGCTCCATAAAAATGGATACCACATCTACAATGCGGTACAAAGTCAAGGTTAAGAAAATGGGTTCAGCTACATGAAAGCCGGTAAATAGAATTTGAGAAACCGTGACCTGCAATTGCAATACCGGAATAAAAAACTCCAATACTTGCAGCAACAAAAAATAGCTAAAGGGAATAGCGGCTTTATGCACAGCCACGCGCACTGGTCTTGGCACTACCGGACTCTTGATAAGTATCCGCACCAAACGCTCCAGCACAAAGGTGAACAGCTTATGCAGCAAAAAGGCCAAAAGCAAGAGCACCGCAATACCAATCCACTGCCAGGCTTTTAAGCCCAAAAAAGAACCGGTTTGATCGCCGGGCATCCAGTTCATTAAGGCATCTGTACCAAAAGGAAACACCGCACTATGGATGGAAGGGATGGCCTGCTGGGCAGACTTGCTGTACACCCATTGGCTCCCTTCTTTCACCAAAAAAACCTCAGGATAGGTTTTATGCAGCACATATTTGTGCTTTCCGCTAAGACTGTCAACGTAATCTGCGGCATTGGGAATCTCTTCCATATTTAGGAAAAGACCCCTGGAATCAAAAATCTGTTTGAGTTGAATGGCTAAACGTTCGGCCTCTTTTGGCGATTTGCCGGGAAACAGGTCATGCACCCTGCTTGGTTGGTAATGGTCTTCGCTCAGCGCATAAAAGTGCAGATACACGGCATGCTGAGGATTCGCCTGATTTAAGGGATACTCCTGCGCCTTTAAACCAACCGAACAAAGCAATACCAACAAGAAAATACCACACAAGCTTCTCATAGCACAAATATACTCAGCCACCCCTCCCAACCCAAATGCCCTTTCATTGAGAGACGAGAGGCATCCCGTCTTTACTTCATCATTCAGAGACGGGAAATGTCCCGTCTTTACCTCATCATTCATCATTCATCATTGAGAGACGGGAGGCATCCCGTCTTTACATAATCATTCATCATTGAGAGACGGGAGGCATCCCGTCTTTACATAATCATTCACCATTCATCATTTAACCTTTCCTTTTTGATTCGGTATTCTTCCGCCCCTGATGGAAGCAGGTAGCTGACGCGGCTCCGGCCCCGGTATGCGGCCAGGCGAGGAGGCTGAGGAACGAAGACCCCGGAGCGGCCGCAGACCGTGGGCCGGAGACGTGGCACTACCGCAGACAGCAGGATAAGGCGGCCAAAAAAATGAGACGCAAGATGTTGCGTCTTTACCATATCATTGATCCTTTATCATTCATCACCCATCATTCATCATTCATCATTGAGAGACGGGAGATATCCCGTCTTTACATCATCCTTGAGAGGCGGGAGGCATCCCGTCTTTACCTCATCCTTGAGAGACGGGAGGCATCCCGTCTTTACATAATCATTCATCATTCATCATTGAGAGACGGGAGATATCCCGTCTTTACATCATTCACCATTCCTCATTCCCCTCCTCCCTCCCGCCTCCTTAATTTTCCTTACATTTGGAATCCGAATACCACCCGTATAGGCATGGATATGGAAATTAAAAAAGAGGGAAAATTTGAGTTTGTAGAAGTTGGTCAAGGCCCCGTCATGATTATCCTTCACGGCCTTTTTGGTGCACTCAGCAATTTCCGTGAAGTCGTCGGCCATTTTAGCCAAAACTACACCACCGTAATTCCCCTAATGCCCATCTACCAGCTCCCGTTGCTGGACACCAACGTTAAACGCCTCACGCGTCATATCGAAGATTTTATCAAGCACAAGGGCTACGAAAAAGTTACTTTGCTTGGCAACAGCCTCGGTGGACATGTAGGCCTCATTTACACGGCCCAGCAGCCTGAAATGGTGGAACACCTTATCCTCACCGGTTCCTCCGGGCTTTACGAAAACGCTTTTGGCGGCTCCTATCCCCGAAAATCCGACTACGATTTCATCAAAAGCAGGGTAGAATACACCTTTTACGATCCCAATACGGCCACCAAGGCTTTGGTCGACGAAGTGTTTGAGATTGTGAACAATAAGGCCAAAGCCATTCGCATCATTTCCTTGGCCAAGAGCGCCATTCGCCACAATATGGCTTCGGAATTGCCCAACATGAACGTGCCGGTGTGCCTCATTTGGGGGAAAAACGACACCATTACTCCGCCCGAAGTGGCCGAAGAATTTCATAAACTTTTGCCGGACAGCAACCTGTTTTGGATTGACCAATGCGGCCATGCCCCTATGATGGAGCGCCCGCACGATTTCAACAACACCCTTCAATCTTGGCTTGAAAGCCGAAAAGGCTAAATCATGCCCACTATGGAATTTATATGCAGCTCGGCGAAGCCAAGCCAATGCCCCGAAACGCAGGACCCCGAATTTGCCTTCCTTGGGCGGTCCAACGTAGGCAAAAGCAGCCTGCTCAACCTATTGGCCGGAAATAAAAAACTGGCCAAAACCTCCGGAACTCCCGGCAAGACCCAACTAATCAATCACTTTAAATCAAGCGAAGGCTTCTACATAGCCGATTTACCCGGCTATGGCTACGCCAAAGTGAGCAAAGTGCAGCGCGCCGACTTCAAAAAATTGATTTACGGATATTTGGAGCAGCGCAGCAACCTCAGCTGCGCTATGGTACTCATTGACAGCCGCTTGCCTTTGCAAAACGCCGACCGCGACATGCTGGCCTGGCTGGGCGAGCGCGGCATCCCCTGCGCCATCGTTTACACCAAAGCCGACAAAAGCCCCAAAGGCGCCCTGGACAAGCAATTGGCTCAAATCCGCAAATCCCTATTGCAAGACTGGACCCAACTTCCCCCTGAATTCATTAGCTCGAGCGTAGACCGGCGCGGCGGCGAAGAGCTTTGGGCTTGGATGCGGGAAATCAGCCAATCGCTAGATTAATTTTTGCCGCCTGCCGGGCCTTCGGCTTTACTCCACGGTCTTGGGAGCTAGGTCTCCTGCCCTTCGCCGGGGCTTGCTGCGCTCCGCCGCGGCTCAGGGCGGCGGCCTAAGCTCCCAAGCCCGCGGCGGTACCGCCTCAGTCCCTGGCGGAGTGCATCGCCCAAATTAAAGTTACCCCCTCGGAAAAAAGCTCTCCTAGGGCTCTAGGGCAAGATTGCCCAAGAAAAGATGGCGTCAAGAGGCTAAATAGGAAAGCGTCAAAAAACTCCACAATGGCTTGGGAAAACAACAAAGGGCTTGAAAAGGACCTGAGCAAAAAAACTAGCTCCATTGCTTATGATGTGAAAGCCCCTGAAAAAATTTTGGGACAAGCTTCCTTAAATTCTCTTTTTTGTTAATTTTGGGATAAACGCACCAAAACTCGAAAATGGTTTTCAGCAAAGAAATTCTTAGGCGTAGAATAAGGAGCGATAACCCTTGGTGGTCCAGTGCTAAAATTCCCTTTTACAGGGAATACCGGAAAAGAAAATATTACCCCGGCTTTTTTGATTTAGTCTCTCAAGCCTTTCCTCACCGAGCCGTGGTATTGATGGGGCCTAGGCGCGTCGGCAAGACGGTGCTCATGTTCCAAGCCATTCAGGATTTAATGGATTCGGGAATAGACCCGCAACGCATCTTTTTCTTCAGTTTGGATGCCCCCATCTACACCAACCTCCCATTGGATCAATTAATCGAAGAAGGCCTCAACATTCATAATCTGGAAGTAGAGCATTGCTTCTTCTTTTTTGATGAAATACAATACCTTAAAGATTGGGAAATCCATTTAAAAGTTTTAGTTGACAGAAACCGCAACAGCAAATTCATTGCTAGCGGCAGTGCTGCTGCGGCTTTAAGAATGAAAAGCATAGAAAGTGGTGCCGGCAGGTTTACCGATTATTTTCTACCTCCACTTACCTTCTCTGAATTCATCGATTTAAATGGCTACAACAGCCTACTCACCGAAACGGTGATTGATTACAAGGGACCACAAAAATTTTACACCTGCAACAACATTGAATTATTCAATAAACACTTTATAAATTACATAAATTTTGGCGGATTCCCTGAAATCGCATTGAACTCCGAATTAGTCCGGAACCCCGAACAAGTCATTCAAAAAGACATTACCGATAAGGTAATTATGAAAGACTTACCCGGACTCTTTGGAATAGAAAACACGCTGGAACTTCAGCAATTTTTCAATGTCTTGGCCTACCGGACCGGTGAAATCCTTGACTACCAAAAAGTTTCTAAAGAAACCAAAACCGACAACAAAACCATAAAAAAGTACATTACCTACCTCGAAGCTGCATTTTTAATTAAGGTTTTACACCGTGTAGACATAACGGCAAAGCGCTTTAAAAATATTACTCAATTTAAAGTGTACCTAACCAACCCCAGTTTGTATACCGGATTGTTTGGACGAGTAGAACAGGAGGATGAGCGATTCCCCCACTTGGTAGAAACCTCGGTATATGCACAATACCTGCACCGAGGACATGAATTTTTGAGATATGCACAATGGAAACAGGGAAAGGAAGAAGGCGAAGTGGATATTATCCAATTAAGTAAACACTTTCAGAAAGTACATTGGGCCCTGGAAGTGAAATGGTCCGATAAGCCCAAGGCAAACAAGCTCAAACAGTTCATGCATAAAAACAAACTAAGCAAAGGAGTGATTACCAGCAAAACCTTATTCCAAAACCATGAGGACCTGCTCATAGTCCCTACAAGTATTTATGCTTATGTGTTGGGAAAAAACGCCCTTTCCACTGTTCATGAACAGGGCTAAAGGCTCAGCCATTACTTAGGAAAAAAATCAAAGGGGCCTGCAGTTTTGGCCGCCTGCCGGGCCTTCGGCTTTACTCCACGGGCTTGGGAGCCAGGCCGCCTACCCTTCGCCGGGGCTTGCTGCGCGCCGCCGCGGCTCAGGGCGGCGGCCTAAGCTCCCAAGCCCGCGGCGGTACCGCCTCAGTCCCTGGCGGAGTGCATCGCCCAACCTAAGGACCTTCAAAACAAAAGAGCAAAATAGTAAATCAAAATATTGCGCCCCAATTCCAAAAATAGTAAATAGCCAGAGCGTCATTCCCATATTTTTCTTATGTTTAATAGCATCAAATGATAGTATCAAATAAGTGAACCCTCCGTATCAAATCACCCCGGAAATACTAAAACGGATTACTTCTATTTCAGAAAAAATAGGGCAGATTCATGCAAATCTTCTGGATAAACCATCACCAAAGCTGCGCAAGGAAAACAAAATCAAAACCATTCATGCTTCCCTAGGCATAGAGGGCAATACGCTCACTGAGGAGCAAATCACAGCATTAATCGAAAACAAGCGAATAATTGGGCCGAAAAAAGACGTGAATGAGGTCTTGAACGCCATTCAAGTGTATAACCAATTGGCTTTATTCAATCCCAACTCGGTCAAGTCCTTTCTAAGTGCGCACAAGATGCTTATGAATGGTCTCATTCCTGACCCCGGGAAATTTCGAAATAAAGGGGTTGGCATTATGGCAGGAAATAAATTGGCGCATATGGCCCCACCAGCCGAAAATGTACCCTACTTAATGAACGATTTGTTTGCTTATGTAAAATCATCCAAGGAGATTCCGCTAATTAAGAGTTGTGTGTTTCATTACGAAATGGAGTTTATTCACCCATTCACCGATGGGAACGGCAGAATGGGCCGTTTATGGCAAACGCGCATTTTAATGCATGAATACCCTGTGTTTGAGTTCATCCCATTTGAAAACATAATCCAAAAAACACAAACGCTCTATTATCAGGCACTCTCAAAAAGCGACAAGGCCGGAAACTCAAGCCCTTTTATTGAATACATGCTTGGGGTTATCGATGAGGCACTCAACGAAATCCTTGATTTTAAACATAGGACAATGAGCGCTAAGGATCGTTTGGCCTACTTTTTCGAAATAGCCGAAGTCGAATTCAGCCGGAAAGCGTATATGAACGTATTTAAAAATATTTCTTCGGCAACCGCCAGTCGTGACTTAAAACAAGGCCTTGAGCTCGGCTTGTTTGAAAAGCAGGGCGACAAAACCAAAACCATTTACAGAAAAAAAGCCCACCACAGCCAATAAACATCAAAGGTTGGAACCAATAATACCAATGATACTGCGTTATCTATTGGTTTGGACATGGTTGGTGAATATGAAATTTCCTCAACAGAATTTTCCTTGGAACAATCCCTCATCAACCCTTTCTTTCTACCCTAAGAGATTTGCCCATTTCATTCAAGTCCTTTAAAAACGGCCAATTTGTTGAATATAAAGCTGCATATGCCCATAAAAAACCTTTCCACCTCCCGAACCTTAAGCTCCAATTGGAATATTATTGGATGGCTTGGCTTGGCATTAATAAGTTGCTTCGGGGAAGAAGACCCTGTTAAATCCGGACAAATCAAGAAGCCCAAGAAACCAAAACCCGTGGAACAACCCGTCGAATATCCGGTGGCCCATTCCTTTGATTATCCGGTGGGAAAACCCGATGCCAAAGGATATTATAACGCCCAAGGATTTGGTGAAAACGCCCATTTAGGGGACGATTGGAATGCCCTAACCGGAGGCAATTCGGATTTGGGCGACCCTATTTTCTCCATTGCCCATGGACTCGTAAAAATGGCGGAAAACCTTGGCGGGGGCTGGGGGAACGTCATAATTGTGGAGCATACCCTACCCAACAAAAAAAGAGTTGAATCCCTATATGCCCACTGCGACGAAATCCTGGTAAAAAAAGACCAAATCGTTCAAAAAGGCGACACCATAGCTACCATTGGAACGGCAAATGGAGCCTATTTGGCGCATTTGCATTTCGAAATAAGGGACCAAACCAATATGGGCGTTGGCCCCGGCTATTCCGATAATACAAAAGGTTACCTAAACCCCACCGAGTTTATTGAAAGCCATAGACGGGTAGAGGACACCGCCACCTTAATAAAATAAGCAATGAACGGCAGCAAATCCCTTCCCTAAAAGAACACCGGAAACAAGCCTCCATTTCCCATCGACTCTTTGGCAATCAAAACCTTGCCTAACCTAGGAGAAATCGATTAAATTAGACCACAAATAAAACCTAAGCCCAAAAAACCCTAAAGTGGTTAATGGAAATTCGTTTTATGGAAGAGAACGGAAGCCTGCACTTTCAGAATCCTTTGAAGCCGATGGCACCCATTCCGAAGAAATGCAAAGAGCCGGTTGGCAAGCCATGCTCCAAAACTTCAAAAACTACATAGAATCAAACCTATAAAGAAGCCGAATGGACAAACAGCCGAAACCCCTTTCCACAAAAAAGCCTCCCGTTCCGGAGAACGATTATAAAGTATTGGAAGCATGGATGACCCATAGAATCATGCCCGGAATTCAACCTCTAGTCAAAAAAATAGACGGCCTAATTCACGACACGCTACCCAACCTACACTACGCCATTAAATGGGGAAAGGCCTATTACGGAACCCCTGAACTTGGATGGCTCATAGAATTAGCGGCTTATGATGTGTCCATAAACATTGTTTTCCTCAACGGGGCCAAAATGGACCCCGCACCGCCCCTGGGAACAGGCGGAGAAACAAGGTACCTGAAAATCAGAACCATGGAAGAGTTAAATGCCGGACCGGTGCTGGATTTCATCAAACAATCGGGCACATTGGAGGGATGGAAATAAAAAAGGAAGCCCAATCGGCAGTAAGGCGATAAGTAAATTATGGCTTTAAAATTATAAAGTCCAAGCTAGGCTACAATCGTTGCCCGGTAACGCAGGATTGCGGCTTTCTCTTAAAGGTTGATTTTTTGGCCGCCTGCCGGGCCTTCGGCTTTACTCCACGGTCTTGGGAGCTAGGCCTCCTGCCCTTCGCCGGGGCTTGCTGCGCGCCGCCGCGGCTCAGGGCGGCGGCCTAAGCTCCCAAGCCCGCGGCGGTACCGCCTCAGTCCCTGGCGGAGTGCATCGCCCAAAAAAAGAGCGTCTACCCGGCAAGAACCGGGCAATCCAAACCCTCCACTTGCCCAAAATAGCAACCCTTCGCTAGTTTTTTAAGGGGGGGGGGGAATACCCCCCTCAGGGGTTCCGGAACCCCTCTTGGGGGGTATATTCCTGAATGCAACCGGTCCAAAAACCGGTTATAGGAGTTTAAAAAGCAAGCCAGCTTAACCCAAAGCCAAGCCAGCTTGTAAAAAAGTGAGGGAAAGGCTGTCCTCAAATCAAATGAAGGAGATTCAAAAGCAAGCCAGCTTGACCAAAAACCAAGCCAGCTTTAGAAAAAGCGAAGAAATGGCTGTCCTCAAATCAAATGAAGGAGATTCAAAAGCAAGCCAAATGAACCCAAAGTCAAGCCAACTTGGCAAAAAGGGAAGGGAATTTGTTCCAAAGCCGCATTCGGCAGGTACGAATGCAAGGTATTACGACTCAAAACCATCAAAAACCATAAATACGGTAAGACCAGCCGGGATTCCAATGGCAAGTTTAGAGAGCTGCCCTTGGTGCGAGTACATAATGTGTAAAATTTAGTAAACCCGCACCTGCCCCCCTACCTACTCCAAGGTATTTTAACCCCTCCGGCAAACATTTCGCCCCAAAGTCTTGTACTTTTGTCAAAAATTACGGCCATGCGCATCTTTAGCTTTGTGTTCGCTCTCCTTTTTAGCGGACTGCTTTCTGCTCAATACTTCAGCGGTGAAACCGAAGAAAACCTTAGAGCCCACGTAGCCTTCCTCGCTTCCGATGAACTCGAAGGCCGCCTCACCGGAACGCAAGGCGAACAATTGGCTCTGGAATACATCCAACAAGCTTTTGAAGGCATCGGCCTAGAACCCGCAGGTACCAACAATTTTATCCAAGCCTTTGACTTTACTTGGAAAATCAAACCCGAAGAAGACGTGTACCTCCGCTGGGAACTCGATGGCAATCCAATCGATGCCAAAGCATGGCCGGTGAGCGGGTCCGGCGATGGGGAAATCAGCGCCGAACTGCTCTTTATGGGTTTTGGAATCAATGCCCCCGACGCCGGATACAACGACTACGAAATGATTCAGGATTTGGGAAACCGCATTGTGCTCATTCAATTGGGGGAACCCGAGGTTTCCAATCCACACGCGGATTTTTCGGCTTGGACGGCCTTGGAACGGGCACGCTATGCCCAACGGGCCGGCGCAGCTGCGGTTGTTTTTCTTCCCGGTCCGGACAATGAACGCTTGGATAAGGAAATCAATCCTAGGGTTTCCGCGCTTCCCATTCCGGTTTGGTATGCGGAGGAGTATCCCAAAGAGGCCAAAATAGCCCACCTTAGAACCGCACTCCATGCAGAAACCCGCACGGGACATAATGTGGCCGGATTTATAAACAATGGCGCAGCCTATACCCTTATTTTGGGCGCGCACTACGATCACCTGGGCTACGGCGAGGTGGGCAGCTTGCACCGCGGTGAACCTGCCATACACAACGGCGCCGACGACAATGCTTCAGGCACGGCCCTGCTCATAGAATTGGCCCGCTATTTGCGTAAGGAAGGACCCAAAGAACTCAACTATTTGTGCATAGCCTTTTCGGGCGAGGAGCTGGGCTTGTTGGGGGCCAAAGCCTTTACCGCCGCCGATTTATTGCCCAAGTACCAAAGCACGGCCATGTTCAACATGGATATGGTAGGCCGCCTGGAAGAAGACGGTGCCTTGATTGTAAATGGTGCGGGGACTTCGCCCCGTTGGGAAACCTTACTCGACAGCTTAAGGCCCAAACATCTTAAAATCAAAACTACAGCCAGCGGCGTGGGGCCCAGCGATCATACCGCTTTTTATTTGGAAGACATGCCGGTATTGCACTTTTTTACCGGCACGCACAGCGATTACCACCGTCCGGAAGACGATGCCGATAAATTGAACTATCCGGGCATGGTGCAGGTGGGCGATTATATGCTGCGCTTGGTAAAATCGCTGCCTACCAAAGCGCCTTTGGCTTTTAGCAAAACCAAGGCTCCGGAGCAAACCCGCAGCCGATTCAAGGTGACTTTGGGGGTAGTTCCGGATTATGCCTGGGAAGGCAAGGGCATGAAAATCTCTGGAGTAAGCGAAGGAAAACCGGCCGCAGCGGCAGGTTTGCAAAAAGACGACGTAATTATTGGCATTGGGGAACATGCGGTAGCCGACATTTACGGCTATATGGCGGCCTTAGGAAAATTCAATCCGGGAGATGAAACCACGGTGAAGGTGATGCGTGGGGAGGAGGAGATGGAATTTCCATTAAGCTTTTAAGCAACTAAACATGGGCGCCGGGCCAGGGATGGAGCCCGGGAGCGGGCCTAAGGGCGGCTTGCGGAGCCACGCCTGAGGAAGTGGAGCTTTGCGGAACTACCGGAAGGCATGGCACTGCTAGCCGGCCGACAGGCCCCGAAGGGCGAGAGCCCGTAAGGCCCCCAAAGGATAAGAATGATTTAACCCCATTTTGGCGGGCAATTGGCATTGGAAATGCCTAATATTGAGGGTAATTTCTAAGCTATGCGTACAATTTTCATGCTTGGGCTGCCGGTCCTTCTTCTTGTTTTTGGTAAGCTTCAGGCCCAAGGCGTAAAAATTTCTTCGAGTCCGGGAGCGCCGGACAGTTCGGCCATTTTGGAGTTGGATGCCAGCGATCGTGGCTTCTTAATTCCGCGCATGAGTCAGGTTCAGCGGGACGCCATTGTGAATCCTGCGGTGGGGCTGCAAATTTTCAATACCACCAGCGATTGTGTGGATATGTATTTTAACTCCGGTTGGTCTTCCATTCATTGCGGTTGCTCTCAGAGTCCTTCGGCTCAGTTTAGCCTGTCTTCCAATCCGGCAGGCACCGGGAATCCGGTTACGGCCACGGCCCAGCAAGTTGGTTCTTCAAGTTTTCAATGGAGTTTTGCTTCCGGCAGCCCCTCTTCCGGTTCGGGCTCTAGCGCAACAAGTACTTGGTCAAATGCAGGGAGTTACCAAATAAGCTTAACGGTAACCGACAGTGCCGGCTGCAGCGACAGTTCGAGCCAGACCTTGGTGGTGAATGCCTGTTCCAACGGCAGTCAGACCTTTAGTCATACGGGTGGATTGCAAACTTGGACCGTGCCGGCCAATGCCTGCAACGTAACTATTTTGGCGGAAGGTGCGCAGGGAGGAAACGGTCAACAAGGCGGAACGGGAGGCAATGGCGCTTCGATTCAAGGCACCTTTAACAACCTAAATCCCGGCGATGTGCTGGTGGTGGTGGTTGGTGGCAGGGGAATCTCAGGAGTTTCCGGCAATTCTTCGCGCGGCGGCGGCGGCGGTGGCGGCAGCTTTGTGTATACCCAAGCCAACAATACGCTGTTGATTGCTGCGGGCGGTGGCGGCGGTGGCGGACATAATTCCGGAAATGGTGGTCAGGGACTTAGCAGCAGCTCCGGAGGAAATGGGGCTTCAGGAAGTGCAGGCGGAAGCAATGGAAATGGAGGCGGTATTGTTACCACCAACGGTTACGATGGAGGTGGTGGCGCAGGCTGGCTGAGCAACGGTGGTTCGAATGCCCAGGCCACCGGGGGAAGAACACGCACCAATGGATGGACCGGAGGTTCGGCCAATGCGTATAGTCCTACAGGGGTAAATGGAGGCTTTGGCGGCGGTGGTGGAGCCGAGCATGGCGCCGGTGGCGGCGGTGGATACTCCGGAGGCGGCGGTGGCCGCAATGGCAACCCCTACGGAGCAGGCGGTGGCGGAAGCTTTAATGGCGGAAGCAACCAAAGCAATCAGTCCGGAATTAGGACTGGCCATGGGCGAATTGTAATTACTTGGAACTAAAATTATGCGTTACTTACTTTCTGTTGTTTTATTCGGACTTCTGTCCATTTCGGCATTGGCCCAAGGCGTAAAAATTTCTTCGAGCCCGGGTACGCCCGACAGTTCGGCCATTTTGGAGCTGGATGCCAGCGATCGTGGCTTTTTGCTGCCCCGATTGAGCGCGGCACAGCGAAACGGCATCAACAATCCTGCCGTGGGTTTGCAGATTTATAATACCACTACGCAGTGCGTGGAAACTTATTTTCCTTTGGGCTGGAGGGCTACGGCATGCAACTGCCTCCAGTTTCCCAATACCGGCTTTTCGTTTCAGCCGGCATTTCCGTCGGCGGGGGCTCCGGTGCAGTTTTTGGCGGCGGATACCAACCAATCGTATCAGTGGTCTTTTGCTTCCGGCACTCCGGCCTCGGACACGGTTTGGAACCCAAGCAGTACCTTTGCCAATGCGGGCAGCTATCAGGTAACCTTGGTGGTTACGGACAGCTTGGGCTGCACCGATTCAAGTACCCAAACGCTAAACGTACAAAACTGTCCGTTGAATGTGCCGGATCCGGGTTTTACCATGAGTCCAAACCCGGCAGGAAACGGACAAACGGTGAACTTTAGCCCAAATACGCTTAGCGGCGTAAGTTACAGCTGGACCTTTGGATCGGGCACACCCGGCAGTTCCATTTTGGCCTCTCCAAGCGCCGTTTGGAGTCAGGCGGGAACCTATTCCGTGGGCTTAACGGTAACCGATTCGGCCACGGGTTGTACCCAAACCAGCAGTCAAAACATTACCATAAACAATTGCGTCACGGGAGGCTCAGCGAACTTTTTGTATACCGGTAATATTGTGTTGTGGTCGGTACCTGCCGGGGTATGCCAAATTCAAGTAGAAGCTTGGGGCGCCCGAGGCGGTGCGGGAGGAGGAAGAGGTGCCTATGTAGCCGGCACCTTTACGGTTTCGCCGGGCACCACCTTTAAAATTTTGGTAGGTCAGGAAGGCGGCAGCGGCAATGGCGGCGGCGGCGGTGGAGGCACCTTTTTTGTGGACAACAACAATACCCCCTTTCTGATTGCCGGAGGCGGCGGTGGTTTGGGCTATTCCAACAGCTACAATGCTTCGGTTATGGAAGGTGGCCGCTGCCAAAACGATGGCTGCAATGCCACGGCAGGAAGCTGCGGCACTCCGGGCAATGGAGGCACCAATGGCCAAGGTGGTCAAGGCGGGACATGCACCCAAAACGGCACCGGCGGTGGCGGTGGAGGCGGATTACTCACCGGAGGAGGGGCGGCCAACGGCTGCAATTATAGCCAAACTACGGGAGGCCAAGCCTTTGTGAACGGTGGTGCCGGTGGAAACGGAGGATGTGGCGTTGCCGGGGGCTTTGGCGGTGGCGGCGGCGGCGGCTGCAACGGTGGCGGTGCCGGAGGCGGTGGCGGCTATTCCGGTGGCGGTGGTGCCAACCCTTGGTGCAATAATGGAGGCATTGGTGGCAATGGAGCTGGTGGTGGCTGCTTTAATTCCGGGACCAACCAAACCTTAACTCCTGGGGGCAACCAACAGAACGACGGACGCTTACTCATCACTTGGTAAAAGCCAAGCCTTTAGAGCCCAAGCGCTTAGGCCTTGAAACAAAAAAAGTCCTGAGTTTTTAAGCCTTCTTTGTACCTTAGGGGAGGAAAAATTTAAAAGCTATGCGTTCTATTTGTACTTGGGTCTTGGTCTTTTGTTTTGGAAGTCTTGGATTACAGGCTCAAACCCTGCTCCAACAAGAAACCGTGCCACACCTGAAAAATGTGGAGGCTCAAGCCCAAACGGTGGAAAATACCGGGTATTATTTGGTGCACATGCATCGAACTCCAAACGCCGCAGAGCGCAAGGAAGCCAAATCCCAAGGCATTGTATTTTTAGATTATTATCCCAAGCACAGCTATTCGGTTTGGTTGCAGCAGCCGGTAACGCATCAGCAGTTGCACGCTTTTGGGGTGGAAGGCATTCAGCCCTTTAAGCAGAGCTGGAAATTAGACCCGGCGGTGGTATCGGGGGAGTTGCCCCAGTGGACCTACGCCGAAAACGGCAAGTTGTGGTTGGTGGTGAAGCCCTTTCCGAACTTAAGTAAGCAAGAAGCTGAGGCTAAGGCCAAGGAAGCCGGGTTTCACGTAGTTCCCAGCCCTAATTTTGGCATGGGATTTTTGGTGGAATTAGAGGCCCCCTTAAGTCCACAAAACGTCCCGGATTGGGTGCAGTACATTTCACCCATGACCGATCCGGGCGAGCCGGAAAACCGCGAAGGAAAAGCAAACCACAGAACGCACTATTTGCGTTTAAACGCTGGAAGCAATATACATTTAGACGGTACGGGGGTAAAAGTTATGCTCAACGACGATGGCCCCATTCGTCCTCATATTGATTTTCATAACCGAATTGACGACCAAGGCTTTGTAGATTACGGTAGCCATGGCGACCACTGCGGAGGCACCATAAATGCGGCGGGAAATTTGGAGCCTAGAGGCGAGGGCAATGCTCCGGGAGCTTGGCTTCGGGTATACAACTACACCACCAATCCTGCCAGTCCGGACGGATTTTTCTCCTTTCCGGGTTCTTACGTAAACGACAGCATTGTTATTACCAGCAACAGCTACTCCAACGGGTGCAATTCGGGCTATAACTTTTTGGCCCAATACTTAGACGGCACCGTGCGCACGCACAAGGGCTTGATGCATGTGTTTTCTGCGGGGAACAGCGGCTCTTCCAACTGCAGCTATGGCGCAGGTTCCGGCTGGGGAAATATTACCGGTGGACATAAAGTGGGCAAAAACGTGATTGCTGTAGGCAACGTGCAAAAAAGCGATGCCTTGGCCAATTCCAGTAGCCGCGGACCTGCCCACGATGGCCGCATCAAACCGGACGTATGTGCTGTTGGCACCTCGGTGTACAGCACCTACGACAACAGTTCTCAATACGCCAGCCTAACCGGCACTTCTATGGCTTGCCCCGGCGTTGCAGGTGCCATGGCGGTCATGCACGAGGGATACCGGGCATTAAACAACGACCAAATTCCGCATTCTGGTCTTTTGAAGGGGATTTTGATGAACACGGCGGAGGATTTGGGCAACAGCGGTCCGGATTACCGCTATGGCTACGGCAGAATCAATATCCGCCGCGCCTACGAAAGCATTCAAAACAACTGGTATTTATACGATTCGCTGGATCAAGGCAATACCAAGACCTACACCATTACTGTGCCCCAAGGGCTAAGAGAAGTTAGAATCATGTTGTACTGGCACGACATTCCAGCGCAGCAAAACGCCAGCAGAGCATTGGTTAACGACCTGGACATGGTGGTAACTGAACCGGGAGGACAAAGCTATCAACCCTGGGTGTTGAACCCCACCCCCAACAGCTCTGCATTGAACAGCACCGCTGTGCGCGCTCGGGACAGCCTCAACAATATGGAACAAGTGACTTTGTTGCTTCCCACAGCAGGCACCTATACCGTAACCGTGAATGGCTTTAATGTTCCTCAAGGGCCGCAAGACTATCATTTAACCTGGGACTTGGTTCCTGAAGAATTGGTGGTGGTATTCCCGGCCGGCGGCGAAGGATTTGCCCCCGGCGCCCAAGAACGCATTTACTGGGATTACTATGGCATGCCCGGCAATTTCACCTTAGATTACTCAACGGACAATGGCCAAACATGGAACAATATTGCCGGAGTATCCAGCAGCACACGCAATTACTTGTGGACCGTTCCCAATACTCCAACCGGTCAAGCTAGAGTGCGTGTGACCCGTGGAAACCTTAGCGACATGGGGCAGGCGCCCTTTTCCATAATGCCGGTTCCTACAGGCTTGCAAACCGACACCATTTGCCCTTATTCTGTAAAACTAGAATGGAACCCAGTTCCCGGAGCCACCGGCTACGATGTGTTTATGTTGGGCAACCTATACATGGACTCTGTAGGAACAACTACCCAAACCGAGTTTACCGTAGCTCCGGTGAATACCGCCAACGACAACTGGTTTAGCGTTAGAGCCCGAGGAGCGAATGGTGCGGTGAGCGAACGGGCACGGGCTGTTCGGCAAAATGCCGGCTGGGGCCCATGCGATCCGGTCTACGATTTGGCCATGGAGCCTATTTCCTATCCTTTTGCACCACGCACGCCTTCTTGTTTGCAAGGAGAACCGGTTACCATTCATTTAAAAAACCACAGCTATACCCCATTTACCAACGTACCTGTGTTTTATCAGGTAGATAATGGTCCCGTAGTAAATGCTACCATAACCGGAACCATTGCGCCACAAAGCGATACCATGTTTGTATTTCCGCAGCCCTTGAGCACCACAGGAAATGGTCCCTTTACGATTACCGTGGGGCACAACGACCCCAACGATAACCTGCCGAACAACAACAGCCAAACCATTAGTTTTCAATGGGATAATAGCGCAGCAGCTACCCTTCCTTGGACAGAAGATTTTGAAACCATGAATGTATGCGGCGCTCCCTCCGGTTGCGAAGCCTCCAATTGTAATTTAGGCAATAGCCTTATCAACATTGAAAACGGCAGTAGCGATCAAAGCAACTGGATCGTTTGGTCCGGGTTTACTCCCACTAGTGGCACCGGACCGAGCATGGATTTTGTTCCTGGCAACAGCAATGGCCACTACGCCTATTTAGAAAGCAGCGGCTGCGGCCATAACGAAGCCCACATGTTGCTGCCCTGCATGGATTTGAGCAATACCACCAAAGTCTTTGGCAGTTATGGCTACCATTTGGATGCCAATACCACTTCCTCCATTCATGTAGATGTCTTTAGCCAAGGTCAATGGCACAACGACATTAGTTTTGTGGACCAAGGCAATGGCTTTTGGGAGCGTGACACCTTTGATTTATCTCCCTTCACCGGTCAAAAAGTAGTGGTGCGTATTCGTGCCAAGAATGGACAAACCGGCATGGGAGATCCTGCCATTGACGGTCTTGTGGTTACGGACATTTCCACCGGATTTATCATGCCGGACACCCTATGTGTTGGGGATGCCGTTCAGGTTCAAAATCAAGCCCAGGGACTAATTCAAAATTACCAATGGAGTTTTGGGAGCAATGCTACTCCTCCGGCATCGTCTATGGAACAACCCACCGTAATGTTTCAGGCTACAGGAAATATGCAGGTGCAACAAACCATTATAGGCCACGATACCAGTTTGGTAGACAGTCGTCAAGTAACTGTTTTAGACGTACCTCAGGTAGTATTTAGTGCAGGCTTCAATGGAGGTTTGAGTTATACCTTTGATGGAAGCGCGAGCGGTCCGGGGACCTATACTTGGGATTTGGGTGATGGTACGCAAGCCAGCGGACAAGTAGTCAATCACAACTACAGCCAAACAGGCGCCTACGACGTATTGCTTAGGGTAAGCAACTTATGCGGCACGGACAGCCTTCGGAAAACTGTTAATTTCACCGGGTTAGAGACCGTTTCTCCGCAAGGGATGCGTTGGTATCCCAACCCAAGCAACGACGGTATTTTTTACTTGGAATGGCTCCCCGTGGCTGCGGAAATTGACTTCCAATTATTGGATATTACAGGACGTTTGTTGTATCAAACCAAAATTCAGGGCCAAGCCGGTCAGTTTGCTGTAGAGCAGGCATTGCCTTCGGGTGTTTACCTCCTTCAAATGCAATGGAACGACCAACGGATTGGCGGAAGATTGGTGGTGGAATAATGGTGAATGGTGAATGATGAATGGTGAATGATGGATGGTGAATGATGAGGTAAAGACGGGATGCCTCCCTTCTCTGAATGATGAATGGCTTTTACGTGCGCTTTTTTGCGCTGAAGTTCACAGGGGCAAAACCCTGTTCTTTGCGCCTTGGCGTCTCTGCGTGCCCTATTCCACACTAAAGCACCTCTGCACTTCAGCCTTTGCGCCTTCGCATCTCTGCGTGCCCTACACCGCGCTAAGGGTTTCACGCAAAGTCGCAAAGCCGCAAAGGGGCGTTTGACGGCGTCATCTATTTCACGCATTGGTCCTGTTGCGCTAAAGCCTTGGCGCCTTGGCGTCTCTGCGTGCCCTAATTCCGCGCTAAGGGTTTCACGCAAAGTCTCAAAACCACAAAAGGGCGTTTGACGGCGCCATCTATTTCACGCATTGGTCCTACTGCGCTAAAGGCTTTGCGCCTTGGGATACTGTCCAAAAAAAGGGAGAAAGGTGAATGCTAAAGTTTTGATAGCACCCCCTGGCTACCCCTTTCAACCCTGGCCACTTAATCCAATCCCGGAATTCGTATATAAAAGGTAGTGCCTCGATTGGTTTCTGTTTGGAATTTGATGTCGCCGTCCATGTTCTCAATGATGGTCTTGGTCATGGCTAAACCCAAGCCCATGCCGGAACCCTTGGTCGTGAAATTCGGGGTAAAAATGCGGTCACGGATCTCTTCGGGAATCCCGGTTCCATTGTCTGCAATTTCTACCCAAAAGTACCGATCCCTCCGGTATAAACTCACCTCTACCCTGCCCTCTCGATCCGCAGGAATGGCTTGAATGGCATTGCGCACCACATTATTAAACACCCGCAGCATCTGATCCCGGTCCACCAAAACTTTGGCACTCTCCGGCATGGTTCCCCTATGAATAAGCACTCCTTCCTCGTTGGTTTGGAAAAACTCCAACACATTTTCTAAAATCTCCCTTAAATCTGCCTCGGACTTTCTGGTCTCGGGCAGTTTGGCGAAATAACTAAACTCACTGGCAATGGCAGAGAGTGTTTCTATTTGTTCCAGCATCGCATCTCGAAACCGACGCAAGCGGGCATCGAAATCCGGCTTGCCGTCTTCCCAAGCTTTAAGCAAGTATTGCACGCTTAGCTTCATGGGCGTCAATGGGTTCTTCACCTCATGAGCTACTTGTCTGGCCATCTCTTTCCAAGCACTTTCACGTTCTGAACTGGCAAGCAGTTCGGCGGACATTTCCAGCTCGCGAACCATTCGATTGTATTCTTCTACCAAGCTTCCAATTTCATCGTTGGCTTGGTAATCAATAATTTCATTCTTACGACCTAGACGCAACTGACCAATCTTTTCTTGCAAAATGCTAAGTGGACCCGTAAGCTGGTTGGCAATCAACAAACTCACCACCATAGAGGCCACAATGAGCAGGGAATAAATATTAATAAGCGCCAACAAAGAGGAAGACAACTCCTCCCGCAAATCTTTTTGCCTTAAAAAATAAGGAAGGTTCACATAGGCCTGTACATCGCCCGAACGATCACGATAAGCAGCATAGGCGGACAAATATTCAAAATCCCCAATACGCTCACCATGCAAAAAGCGCGGCTGGCGTTCCTGCACCAAACTGCGGTAAGCATCGGGATGCATTTGCCTAGAAATAAGCCCCTCGTTGTAAATGGCTTCCCTTGAGCTAGCCATTAAATTTCCGTCGGCATGGTATAAATTAATGTCTGAAAAAAATATATTGGAATAACGGGTAAGCAAATAGTTCAATTCCTCCCTTGGGAAATAGCTTAAGCGCTCGCCCTGCAATTCGCTCTTAAGCTCCGACAATATAGAATTCACCTTTTCCTCAATGGTGGCCTTATTTTTACGATTGAACTCCCGGTTAATGTAATCACTGATTCCCAAGCCGACCAAGACCAAAGAAACCAGCAATATCAATAAAATGGTGAGCTGAATTCTGCCTTTCAGGCTAAATCGAATTTTTTGACCCGGATTGTAAAAATAGTAGCGATACACAAAATACAAAAAGAGTAAAGCACTGAAATACAGCAACAAATAGGCAAATGGATTTAGCACGTCCAAAAACCTCGGGTGCGGTTTGGAAACCACAATGAGCTTATCCTGCCCAGACCGGTTGACCAAATGATTAAAACCATGGCCATCAAAAAAATACAAGTCACCGCCTTGCAAATTAAGCTGTCCGGCCTGCAATGGATAATTAAAATCGCCACCGGAAACATTCAATCGACCAAATTTGTAAGTAGCATAGCTATATCCCCCCAAATTAACCGGACGGGTTACTGCACGGTCGAGCAAAAGTTCAGGAAATCCGGTGACTTGGGTAACCATTTTTGAAATAAACTCCAAGTAAATGAACTTTCGAATGGTATCTTCCGGGCTTAGCTTTTCTACCGGAATGCGTGCCAAATAATTTACTTTGCCATAATCGTTGTCTATAAAAAAGAGGAACTCACTGGCCGTTGGTTTGCCCTTCTCCGAAATGGCCTGCTCATACATGGCCAAATCAGGGTCTGCCTCTAGCGGATTCATCTCATACTCCAAAAGCTCCTCCTCCGAAAATGGCATAATAACCAAGGCATATTTGGACCAATAGCCCGAAAAGTACTTTTGGGCAATCCGTTCAAAAAACTCATAAGGATAGGTTCGGTCGTAACTGAACAAATGGTGCCGCACCACTCTATCCTGCGCAATACCGCGGGCCAGTTCCCTAAATAAAAACTCTGACACATGGTCTTGCTCTTCGGCAATCTTTAGCGCCAAAACCTGCCTTTGCTGCTTCTCTTTACCGGCATTGAGTTGCCAAAGCATATAGGTGGCAAAACCCGAAAATAATACGATCGCAGGAGCAAAAGCATAAAAATCCATCCGAATTCGGGGACGGAAATGAAGCCACATTACCGACAAATAAATCAAATACGGCAACAACAAACCCGGCAAATCCAAGTCATCGGCCAAAAAACCAAGAGCTCCCACCCCCGCAAAAGGCAACAAGGTTAAGGCTGCCGCAAACCCAAAACGAGTGCCGGAAGCCCTCGCCAACATTTTGGAACAAAAATGAATAATGATGAAATAATCTACCAAGAGCAAGGTAATGAGCGTAAAGCCCATAAAAGAATAAAGACTCAAATCCAGAATATTGGACAAGTCAAAACTGATGCTGGAATCGAATATCAAGGTCCGCATCAAATGATGAATGGCATAAGAAAAAGCCGCGGCAATACTCCCAAACAATAAAACCCACCATGGCTTAGCCCTATAGTCGCCCGGTCTAAACCGAAATTTGCTAAAACTGGTAAATATCAAACCCAATACCGCCGTGAGCAAAAGCACATGCAAGAAAAAATCGCCTAAACTGGGCAACCACCTACTGCTAGCAAAATACTCCGGATCAAACAAGGGCAAATCGTACAACACACGAGGGCTACGAAACTGAACATTGGCCCAGCGCAGAAAGGTTACCACACCAACAAACAAAGCAAGGTGCAAAGCCGGCCGCTTTCTAAAAAAACGCAGCTGCCGCAACGCATACAAGCCATACAACATGCACAATATGGCCAACAAGTACATCAAACCGGCTGCAAATGGATAACGCAAATTGCCTTCTTGCACCGGATCAAATATCAAACTGAACAAAAAAGCGCCGTCCTCACGCGTAACATGAAATTTAGAGTCCGTCGGGTCTAGACTCAACCGCACGCTCTGGTCGGCATCAAATCCCGGAGCAAATCGATCCTTTAAGAACTCATTGTTTATAAAATAATCCTGCTTGAGCAAAATCAAGCCCAGCAACAAACGGGGGCCATCGCGCATACGCACTACCCTATACCAACCATTGCGGAGTTTCATTACATCCAGCAAAAAGTCGTCGTCAAAGTTCAAAAAGGGAAGGGGCACGCCCGAGGTAGACCAATAAGCCAAACTGTCGTTCTCATAGGCAAAGAGCGCAATGCCTTCTTCCTCCATTAGATTTGGAGAAACCCCGGAACCCGGATATTGCCCACTTTTTAATGTCGCATTCAAACCCGCCAGCAAATCCTTGGCTATCGCCTCTTTTTGGTGCAAAACCGACCTAAAATTCAAGGTCTTCTCTACAAAATAAAGGGGGGTCTTGCGGGCCGACGAAAAGTACAAGGCCAAACCCAAAAACACAACCATGCCGGCCAAGGCCAAAAGCACCGCCGAGGGAGACCGAAAAAATGTGCGTCGGCTGGCCTCCTGTTTCATGCCATTCTAAACTTAAAACGCAGCAAAACCTTGAGCAAAGTACGCCGCAGGATAGCATCGGCAAGAGCTTCAGCCTCCATAGGCGCCGGTTCCGGCACATCCACAGCATACAAACACTGCCACAAAGCATCGCCGGGTTGACTCAAAGCCTTCTCCAAATTCGGCAACAGTTGCTCCTTAAAATTTGGCACAGCATCGCCCGCCTCCGCAGGCAGACTAAGCGCCACTCCTAGCACACCCAAGTCTTTGTTCAACTGTGCCCACCAAGCCTCCAAAAGCTGCTCCGGAGCGCTTTGCGCCCAAAGTTCAGGGAGCGTCATTTCCTCCATTGCGTAAAAATACGAAATATGCAGCCGCATCCCACAAGGCGTATTTTAAGCAGAGTCTTGTGTTTTTGGGCGGCTATTCCTGCCCTTCCTATTACGCTTCGGCCTCCGGGCGCACAGGGCTAGGCGGTGCGTGGCCCTCCCGAAACATCGGTAGGTCTCCGCCCGCCAAGCCCTGTGGGCCCGCAGTCCTGCAGGGTAACCGGTCGGTCAGGGCCGCGGGTGCATCTATATTCCCAAAAATACCACCGCCGTTTCAAAGCCTACCACTTTCGCACACCTAAGCCCAAAACGGAGCAAAACTTCGCTTGATTTAGGCATTCTTTCCCTGAAAGGCCTTAAGGTCAACAATAAAGGAATAGCTGAAGAACAAAGGCTTAACTATCATAATTTCAATTATTTAAATGAAATTAACAGCTGTTTATTGAAAACCAAAAGGGAAACCGAGGCCAAACAGACCGAAAAAGCAGGAGTTTTGGGCAATTCAAGGCGCCCATTCCACGTTGTTTTTTCAACAATGTGGTAAAAAGTGGTATAAAGTGGGAGAAGGTGTCAAATCTTCCTTATTTTTACTGCGACAAATAGTATGGCGCATTTTATAGGTGAACATAGCGGTAAGGCAGATGCCAAAGGACGGGTGATGTTCCCCGCCGTTTTCCGGAAGCAATTGGCCGGGGAAGGGCAGGAGGAATTTGTCATTAACCGTGGCTTTGAAGCCTGCCTCGTGCTCTACCCCCGCAAGGAGTGGGACGCCATCAGCGCCAAACTGCAAGCGCTCAACTCGTTTAAAAAAGAAAACCGGCTGTTTATTCGCCAATTCAACAACGGCGCAACTCCGGTTCAACTGGACAGTGCCGGCCGAATTTTAATTCCCAAAGAGCTCATGCGCTATGCCGGCATTCAATCTGAGCTCGTATTTGCGGCCAACGGCAACAAAATCGAACTCTGGGCCAAAGACCATTATGAGGAAATGATGCAAATAGATCCTGATGAATTTGCCAACCTCGCCGAAAGGGTCATGGGAAATCTGGATGATACCAACAGAAACGATGCGCCATGATGCCGGAATCTACCTATCATCGACCCGTTCTGGCAAACACTTGCATAGAACATTTGGTGCATAAGCCCAACGGCCGTTATGCCGACCTCACTTTTGGAGGGGGCGGCCACAGCAAACGCATTCTTGAAGCTCTAGGTCCCGAAGGACGATTGGCAGCCTTTGACCAAGATCCGGATGCCAAAGCCAATGCCCCTAAAAATGATCCACGGTTCCGCTTTTTTGATAGCAACTTTAGATTCTTTCACCGATTTCTCAGCATGGAAGGCTGGCTGCCCCTCGATGGCATTCTGGCCGACCTTGGGGTTTCTTCCCATCAATTAGATGCGCCCGAACGGGGATTCACTTTTCGCCAAAATGCCGCACTCGACATGCGCATGAATCCCCGTCAGGGTACATCTGCAGCTCAGTGGCTGGCCGAGGTGGAGCCTAAAACCCTTACGGAAGTGCTCCGCAATTACGGCGAAATTAAAACCGCCAAACGCTTAAGCGACCGAATCGTTCAAACAAGAGCGGTAGATCCCATTCAACATTCGGACCAACTCAAAGCTCTAGTGCACGGACTTTGTCCACCCGACAAAGAAAACCGCTTCCTAGCACAAGTTTTTCAAGCCATCCGTATTGCCATTAACGACGAAATGGGGGCGCTTAAAGACATGCTGGAAGCCAGCGCTCAAGCCTTAGCTCCGGGTGGCATGTTGGTGGTTATGTCCTACCACTCTTTGGAAGATCGATTGGTAAAACATTACCTGAGAGCAGGCAATTGGGAAGGACGTGTAGAAACCGACCTCTACGGAAATCCCTTAGGCCCCTTTGACCTTATTACACGTAGCGCCATAAAAGCAGATGCTCAAGAGCAAAAAGAAAATCCCAGATCGCGCTCCGTAAGACTTAGAATTGCCCGAAAACGTCCATGAAAAACGCCTACCGAAATACCAGCAAAAAAGGCCAAAAAAAAGCCGACCAAAAGCGCCGTGAACCGGGGGTGTTTTGGCGTGTCTTACAGGGAGAGTTCTTAGAGAAAAACCTTATTCTAAAACACCTCCCCTTCGTATTCTTCTTGGCATTTCTTGGCATACTATACATCTCCGCCTCCTACTACGCCGTAAACCGAGTGCAAGACATAGACCGCCTAGAAGAAAGACTCAAAAACCTTAAAGCCGAAAGCATTGACTTGGAAAATCAGCTCATGGAGCAATCCAAGAAATTCAACCTTAAAGAACGATTAATAAGCCGCGGCTTAGAAATCCCAAAAACACCTCCACGGGTTTTGGATTTAAGCCCTGACAGCCTGGAAATGATGTATTAAACATGAGCAAAAAGGCCCAAATACAACGCAAAATGCAATTCCTGTACCTCTTTATGGTACTGGCAGGAATGGCTGTGTTTGGCCGACTCATCCATATCCAATTTGTTCAAGGTCCCTACTGGAGAGACAAAGCCGCCTCTCTAACCTCGGTCATGCAAAAAATCGAAGCCGCAAGAGGTAACATCATTGCCGACGATGGCAGCTATTTGGCTATATCCCTTCCCCAATACGAGCTTAGAATGGACTTGTTGGCTCCGGGCATTTCAGAAGAGCTGTTTAGAGAGGAAATCGATAGTCTAGCCCTTGGACTAGCAAAAATAACCGGACAAAACAGCTACGGTCAGTTCAAACAAAAGCTTAAAAAAGCACGCGCCGAAGGAAACCGGTATTTATTGGTGGCCAAAGGACTACGCTTTACTCAAGTTAAAGAAATTCAACAGCTTCCCATCCTTAGCTTAGGGCGCAACAGCGGAGGCTGCATCATAGAATCCTACACTAGCCGCAAAAAGCCGTACGGTAGTCTGGCAGCCCGCACCATTGGCAAACCTAATGAAGATGGGCACGGAGTTGGAATTGAGCTAGCCTACGACGCTTACCTTAAAGGCAAAGAAGGGCTACGCCTTATGGAAAAATTAAGCGGAAGCGTTTGGCGCCCGGCAGAATCCGAAAACACCGTGGAGCCCGAAGATGGCTTAGATATTGTTTCTACCATTCAACCCGACATCCAAGAAGTAGTGCAATACGAACTGGCCTTTCAATTGGCCAAAAACGATGCCGAACATGGCACCGCTATTGTAATGGAAACCAAAACCGGCTACGTACGCGCCATTGTTAATCTAATGCGTGGCAAGGATGGTAATTACTATGAAGCTTACAATTACGCAGTAGGAGAAAGCACAGAGCCGGGCTCAACCATGAAACTAATGACCATGTTGGCCCTTCTAGAAGATGGTCTTATAAAATTAAGCGATTCTATAGAAACAGGTAATGGCAGATATGCTTTTTATGACCATGTGTTAAGGGACAGCAAGGAGGGAGGACACGGCACCATCACCATTCAACATGCCTTTGAGGTAAGCTCAAATATTGCCATGGCACGGCTGGTTTGGGATGCCTACAAAGAACAACCCGATAGGTTTATCCAACATTTTAAACGTTTGGGTCTGGATCAACCCATGGGATTGGAAATCCCCGGAGAAGGTAAACCCTTGGTAAAATCTCCCGGCCATGAAACCTGGTCCGGCCTTACGCTTCCAATGATGGCCATAGGCTACGAATTACAACACACGCCCCTTCACGTACTGGCCCTGTACAACGCAATTGCAAATAACGGCACCATGATGAAGCCCCGCTTTGTACAAGAAATTCGAAAGCGGGGTAAAACAGTAGAACGCTTTGAACCCGAGGTTTTGAATAAAAAAATCTGCTCCGAGGCCACTCTTAAAGCACTTCAACAACTACTCGAAGGGGTGGTAGAACATGGAACAGCCAAAAATCTGAACGACCATGCCATACGGATTGCCGGAAAAACCGGAACGGTCCGCATTGCTCAAGGAACCGAAGGCTACCGAGTCGATGGTAACATTGCTTACAAAGCCAGTTTTTGCGGATACTTTCCGGCAGAAGACCCTAGCTATTCTTGCATGGTCATGGTTAGTAGTCCCAGCAAAGAGGGCTATTACGGCAATGTAGTAGCCGGACCCGTTTTCAGGGCAGTTGCCGATCAGGTTTATGCCTCGTCTTACAAAATCAACCGCTACCATTATGGGAAACCGGCAGAACTGGTAAAGAACAGACAAATTGCGGCCGCCGCCGGCGCTTACGAAGACTTAAACACCTTAAGCCGTAGCATGCGCTTGCAAATTGCTCGCATTGGAGAATTACCGCAAAGCCCCGAACCCATTATGCCAAACCTTATTGGCTTAGGCATGCGAGACGCCGTGTATGCCTGTGCACAAAAAGGATTGATTGCCAAAACCAATGGCCGAGGAAGAGTTGTGGAACAAAACCCAAAACCGGGCGCTCCGCTTCAAGAATCACAAACCATTTACCTGAAACTATCCCTATGAAACTGCTGCGCGACATATTATTCAAGGCAGGCCTGGAAGAGGTGCACGGCTCCACCAATTTGGCCGTGGAACAGCTTAGCGCAGATTCCAGAAACGTTAAAAAAAATGGCCTCTATTGTGCCATACAAGGACTCAAAGCCGACGGCCACGACTTTATTGACAAAGCCATAGAAGCAGGAGCTATTGCCATTGTTTGCGAAAAACTGCCCGAACAAAAAGACCCAAAAATCACCTATGTCCGAGTAAGAAACTCAAGACAGGCTTGGGCTTGGATGGCTGCAAACTTTTTTGACCATCCCTCCCACAAACTAAAACTTGTAGGCATCACCGGAACCAATGGAAAAACCTCTGTGGCCACCGGGCTTTATCAGCTCTTTTCGCGCATGGGTTACCAAACAGGACTTATATCTACAGTTGAAAATAAAATTGGCAACACCTCGGTTCCGGCTACCCACACCACACCCGATGCTTTGGGACTCAACCAACTGTTAAGTCAAATGTTGGCTGCCGGCATAACCCATTGCTTTATGGAGGTCAGTTCTCATGCCCTAGACCAAGCTAGAGTGGCAGGAATACAATTTGCAGGCGCCATATTCACCAATATAAGTCACGACCATCTAGACTACCACAAAACCATGGACAACTACATCCGAGCCAAAAAACAGCTCTTCGATATGCTGCCGGAAAATAGCTGGGCCTTGGTAAATGTAGACGATAAGCGTGGGCGAGTAATGCTCCAAAATTGCAAAGCCCAAAATCAAAAGGGATTTGCCTTAATGCAGGCTACCGACTTCAAAGGAAAAATCATTGAAAACTTGCTGGGAGGACTCTTTATGTCCTTTAACCAAACCGAAGTGTCTACCCAATTCACTGGTTCATTCAATGCCTATAATTTGTTGGCCATTTTTGGAGCGGCACGGCTACTTGGCCAAGAGACCCAACATGTGCTTACGACCCTAAGCACCTTGAAACCGCCGCCCGGAAGATTCCAAAGCATTGCAAGTCCTAATGGAGCCGCTGCCATTGTAGATTATGCGCATACTCCCGACGCCCTGGAATCGGTGCTGCAAACCTTAAAAGAAACCATGTCAGGACAGGGACGCATCCTTTGTGTAATTGGTTGCGGTGGCGACCGAGATCCAAGCAAAAGACCAATAATGGGCAAAATTGCTGCCGGACTAAGCCACAAAGCCATTCTCACATCGGACAATCCAAGAAGCGAGGACCCCATCAAGATTATTGAGGAAATGCAGGCAGAGCTTACCATTGAAGAAAAAATCAAATGCCTTACCATCCCATCCAGAAAAGAGGCCATTTCTGCAGCCTGCCGTTTAACAGAACCCGGCGATGTGGTGCTTATTGCGGGTAAAGGCCATGAAACCTACCAAGAAATTAATGGGGAACGCCATCATTTTGACGATGTGGAAGAAGTTAAACGAGCCTTTGGCTTACTAAACCCAAAGGAGGACTAATATGCTCTACCACCTATTTGATTATTTGAACGACTTAGATTTTCCGGGAGCCGGAGTCTTTCAATACATCTCTTTTAGGGCAGGGATGGCATTGATCGTTTCTTTGGTAATATCCGCAGTATTAGGTGGGCGCATTATTCGATTCCTACAAAAACAACAAGTGGGCGAAGAAGTTCGTGACCTAGGTCTAGCCGGTCAACTGAGCAAAGCAGGAACACCAACCATGGGCGGGCTAATCATTTTGGCGGCCATTCTAATACCGACACTGCTCTTTGCCAAGCTCAACAATATTTATGTGATTCTTATGCTGGGCTCTACCCTAGGTCTTGGCCTTATTGGCTTTTTGGACGATTACATTAAGGTCTTTAAAAAGAACAAAAAAGGGCTTGCGGGAAAATTCAAAGTGGTAGGACAAGTAGCCATTGGTTTGGTCGTAGGCCTTACATTATATACCCACCCAGAGGTCACTGTACGGAAATTCGATGGTCCGGTTGCCATTCAAACCGGTGGAGGGGAAGAACAAATCCCCGGATTCAAAGATGAACGGAGTCTTGAAACCACCCTACCCTTTGTAAAGAACCACGAATTCAACTATTCAGACTTGCTCAGCTGGATAGGTGAGGACTTCAAGGAATATGGCTGGCTGATTTTCATTCCTATTGTGATTTTCATCATTACTGCGGTGTCCAATGGAGCCAACATGACCGACGGCCTAGATGGCTTAGCTACAGGAACATCCGCCATTATTGGAGTGGTACTGGCCATTTTTGCTTACGTAAGTGGCAACATTCGCTTTGCAGACTACTTAAACATTATGTACATACCCAATTCCGGAGAATTGGTAGTTTTCTCGTCAGCATTTGTAGGTGCTTGTGTAGGCTTCCTTTGGTACAATGCATTTCCTGCCCAAGTTTTTATGGGAGATACAGGCTCTCTTTCCCTCGGAGGAATTATTGCGGTACTAGCCATTGCCATTCGAAAAGAGTTACTAATCCCAATCTTATGCGGGGTATTCCTTATCGAAAACCTATCGGTCATCTTGCAGGTAGGCTATTTTAAATATTCAAAAAAACGATGGGGAGAGGGCAAACGCGTATTCCTTATGGCTCCTCTTCACCACCACTACCAGAAAAAAGGATTGCATGAAGCCAAAATTGTAGCTCGCTTTTGGATTGCAGGCTTGGCTCTTGCTGCACTTACCATTATTACCCTAAAACTACGGTGAATCAAACGATTGACATATTGATTTTGGGCGCCGGGGAGAGCGGTGTGGGAGCTGCACTTTTGGCTAAAAGGAAAGGTATGTCCTGTCTTGTTTCGGATGCAGGAACTGGTAAAGCGTCCTTTATTCAAGAGTTGGAGCAGGCCGGTATTGAATATGAAACCGAAGGTCATAAAAAGGCCCTCAAATGTCTCCCAAAAGTACTGGTAAAGAGTCCCGGAATCCCAAACGAATCGAACATTGTGCAAGCATTTGCGCAAAAAGGGATACCCGTTTGGTCTGAGGTAGAGTTTGCCTTTAGGCAGATGACCAAAGGCAAAATCACAGGCATCACAGGAACCAACGGCAAAACAACAACCACCCATTTGGTATACCACATCTATAAAAAAGCCGGCTTAGATGTGGCCATGGGTGGGAATGTAGGAACCTCATTTGCAAGAATTCTTGCTGCTCAAGAGCCAAAAGATCATTACGTTTTGGAATTGAGCAGCTTTCAATTGGATAATATTGAACAGATGCGCATCCATACCGCACTCTTGCTAAATATTAGTCCCGACCATTTAGACCGATATGGCAACAGCCTGGAGCGCTACGCCGATGCCAAGTTCAACATTTTTAAAAACCAAAAAGCCGATGACTTGCGCATTTGGGACGCCAACGACCCATTGCTCATAGAAGGTTACCACCGCAACCATACCAAAGGCCTGGCAGGCAAAGATTTCACATTTGGAAACGAAGGAACACCGGGAGTAAGTGCCTGGGCAAACCAAACACATATGCACTTAGTAGAAAACACACAAACCTTGGACATGCTCATTTCGGATATGGCGCTCAAAGGAAAGCACAACATCCGAAATAGCATGGCGGCTGCCTTGGCGGCCCGTGCACAAGACATCCGCAAAGAAACAATCCGAGAGGCACTCTCAGATTTTCAACAAATTGAACACAGGCTGGAGTTTGTGGGGAAAGTAAAAGGGATGGATTTCATAAACGACTCTAAAGCCACCAATGTAAATGCTACTTGGTATGCATTGGAATGTACGGAAGGTCCCATCATTTGGATTGCAGGTGGCGTGGATAAAGGAAACGATTACTCCAGCCTCCAACCTCTGGTTAAGGAGCGCGTTCGAGCCATTATTTGCTTAGGCCTTAACAACGAACCCTTGCGCCAAGCCTTTGCTCATTTGGTACCCGAATTTTCGGAAACAAGCAGCATGATGGAAGCTGTGCGCGCAGCCTATTATATGGGAAGCAAAAACGATACGGTCTTGCTCTCCCCTGCATGCGCCAGTTTTGACCTCTTTCAAAACTACGAAGATAGAGGCCGGCAATTTAAACAAAGCGTACGCGAACTCTAATGGTACAATTCCTAACGACATACCTTAAAGGCGATAGAGCCATTTGGATATTGATGATTTTGCTATCCATCATATCCTTGCTCTCGGTATACTCTGCCGCAGGGGCACTCGCCTTTAGGTATCGGGAGGGAAATGCCAGTTATTATTTGATAGAGCGAGCTGTGTTCCTATTGCTCGGTCTATTGGCCATGTACATGGCCCATAGAATTCCATTTCGTGTGTTTTCAATTTTGGGCGTTTTGGGCCTGTACGCAACCATTCCTTTGCTCTTGCTCACATTACTTATGGGATCAAGCATAAACGATGCCTCGCGCTGGCTGCAACTCCCCTTCCTATCGGTGAGTATCCAAACCTCAGACTTGGCTAAACTTAGCCTATTGCTATTCCTAGCTCGAAAAATTGGCCAAAGACAAGCTCAAATTACCGATTTCAAACGCGGCTTCCTTCCCTTAGCCATTCCGGTAAGCTTGGTTTGCCTTCTTATTCTTCCTGCAAACTTCTCCACAGCAGCCATGCTGTTTTTCATCTCAGCCTTACTAATGATTGTAGGAGGAGTGGCACTAAAACATATTTTAGGCTGGCTAGGTCTGGCCGCGGCATGTTTTGCCTTAATCATTGCCCTCGCTTTTGCAGCCCCTCAACTTTTACCGCGATTAGGAACCTGGAAAGCCCGGGTAGAAAATTTCTTCTCCGACGATCCGGCAGACAGCTACCAAGTGGAACAAGCAAAAATGTCAATTGCTTCCGGAGGACTCTTGGGAACCGGCCCCGGAAACAACCCAAGCAAATACCGATTACCTCAGAGCTACTCCGACTTCATTTATGCCAATATTGTGGGGGAATATGGGCTCTTATTTGGAGGTTTGGTAACCATGCTTGGCTATTTGGTGTTGCTTTACCGGTCCATAAAAATTGGAAGCCGCACCGAAAGTGCCTTTGGAACGTTTACTGCCTACGGCTTAGGCTTGGCTTTGGTAATACAAGCCTTCATAAACATGGCAGTTGCGGTTAACTTACTTCCGGTAACCGGTCAACCTCTGCCTTGGATTTCTATGGGAGGAACTTCTACCATTATTACCGGACTTACCATTGGAATTATTTTGAGTATTGGGCGAGGCGAAAAAGTTTCCGGAGCCAACAAAAATCAACCAGCCGAGGAGGGGCAACTCAATCATGCCTAAGCGGTATCTCATAAGTGGAGGTGGAACAGGGGGACACATTTTCCCTGCAATTGCCATTGGCCAAGCCCTACAAGAGCTTTCACCCGGAGCCGAACTACACTTTATTGGTGCCTTGGGCCGAATGGAAATGGAAAAGATACCGCAAGCAGGTTACACCATTACCGGTTTACCCATCCGAGGCATAAACCGCTCCAAACCTTGGAAAAACCTGAGCTTGCCCTTGGCCTTATGGAAATCTTACCGAATGGCTCTGGCTACCCTAAAGACTTTTAGGCCGGATGCGGCCATTGGTGTTGGCGGATATGCTTCAGCAGCAATGGGCTTGGCCGCATCTAAAGCCGGTATACCACTGATTCTCCAAGAGCAAAATGCCTTTCCCGGGAAAACAAACCGTTGGCTTTCACGCAGAGCCAAAGCTATTTGTGTGGCACACCCCGGAATGGAAAAGTATTTTGAAGCTTCAAAATTGCATCTCACAGGGAACCCTGTGCGCAAAGCTTTTGAAACAATGGGTGCATCCAAGCAGGAGGCAAAAGCCCAATTGGGCTTAGATTCGTCCAAGCCCTTGGTATTCCTAACCGGTGGTAGCCTTGGCGCCCAAGCCTTAAACCATGCCCTATACTCCTGCTTACCAAGCCTTCAAGCCATGGGAGTTCAAGTGCTTTGGCAAACCGGTAGCCGATCATTTACCGATTGGTCGCAAAAAGTAACACCCGCTCCCGGTTTGCAATTGGCAGATTTTATTCCGGATATGGCCTTAGCCTTCCGTGCTGCAGACCTAGTGATTTCAAGGGCAGGTGCTATTGCCTTGGCAGAAATGGCCATGACACAAACCCCTTCACTTTTGGTCCCTCTGCCGGGTGCCGCAGAAGACCACCAAAGCTTCAATGCCAAAAGCATAGAGGACCGCGGAGGTGCTTTCATGTTGCCTCAAAACCAATTGAACGATCGCCTTTTGCCCACCCTTAAAGAGCTTTTACAAGATCAGGAAAAACTAGACAGCATGCGGAAAGCACTTGGTTCCATAAAGCAGCCAAATGCCGCTCAAAACATTGCCAAAATTATTCAAGCGCATCAACTATGACACCGCCCAAAGGAACATACCTGTTTTTTGTAGGCATCGGAGGTGCCGGGATGAGTGCATTGGCGGCTTGGTTGCATGGACAAGGCTATGCGGTGGCAGGTTATGACCGTATTCAGGGGCCGCTTTGCCGCCACTTGGAAGACCTCGGAATTCCGGTGATTTATGACAATCAGAACGAGGAAGTACCCGAAGCATGGAATCATGCCGATTGCTGGTGTATTTACACCCCGGCAATAGCCAAGAACAACCCACTGTTGGCCCATTTTGAGCGCCTAGGGGCACCTATGAAAAAACGCGCCGTGCTTTTGGCAGAGTGTTTGGCCCCTTTCAAAGTATTGGCTGTTGCAGGAACGCATGGAAAAACCACTACCTCTTGCATGTTGGCTTGGCTAATGGACCAAACCATAGGCCAAACTTCTGCTGTATTGGGCGGTGTTTCTGCCAATTTTGACCGGAATTACCTTTCAACCGACAAGGCCACTTTTGCGGTAACGGAAGCCGATGAATTTGACCGCTCTTTCCTCCAGTTGCACCCTTGGATTTCGGTATTGACCAGCATGGATGCCGACCATTTAGATATTTACGGAGACGATCAAGAAATCCATAAGGCCTTTCAACAATTCGCTTTGCAAACCCGTCCCGACGGATTACTCATTGCCCGACACGATTTGAGCATCCCTCCCCTAGAGGCCAAAATCCGCAGGTATGGTATTGAAAGAGGCTATTATGCTGCCACCAAACTAAAAAGCGAAAAAGGGCGCATGCGCTTTGACCTTAGCATTGACGGAAAAAAGGCCCGGCGCATTTACCTTCCTATGTTGGGTATTCACAATGTGGAGAATGCCACTGCAGCACTTGCCGTTGGTATGGAAGCCAATGCGAAACTTCAAGATTTGGCAGAAGCCCTCGAAGCCTTTAAAGGAGTTGGTAGACGCATGCACCTGAGGTTCCAAAGTCCTCGAATGGTGTACATCGACGATTATGCACACCATCCCCAAGAATTAGAAGCCGTTATTTCTTCGGTTCGAGCTGCTTATCCGGATCGCTTTGTGACCGGAATATTTCAACCTCATTTATTCTCTAGAACCCGTGACTTCGCCGATGGATTCAGAGAAAGTCTGGCAAAACTGGATGCCCTTTGGCTCATGGATATTTACCCGGCACGCGAGGAACCCATAGAGGGAATTAACAGCACTTGGCTACTCGAAGGGGTATCTCTCAAACACAAAATGATGGTGCAGCCCGAAGAAGTATTGGAAGCCTTGGAACATAAGCTGGTGGAACCCGGAGTATTGCTAAGCTTAGGTGCAGGAGATATTGACCGACTTACCCGACCCATTACGGATTGGTTAAACAAAGAAAAGCTATGAGCAGCAAAGTTACATATCGGTTGCTTCGCAGTCTTAAGCTTTTGCTTCCTCTTTTGGTAGGCATGGGACTTTTCACCTTGCATGCACGCGTACACTTGCAAGAATCCGAACCCATTCAGTGGCATTGGGAACAGCCTAAAACCCCCTCCTTAGTGAGCACAGAAGACCTGATGCCGCTAGCTGAAAGTGCATTGGCTTCGGAAGGCACTCCGCTTAATTTGGACGAGCTCGAAAAAAGCCTCGAAACGCACCCCGCAGTTAAAAACTGCGAAGCATGGAAAACGGCAGACGGAAAACTCCATATTCAAATCAATGAACGGGTGCCCGTTCTAAGACTAGTGCATAGCAGCGGCAGACACCGCTATATAGATAAAGAGAACTACGCGTTACCGGCCTTTTTAGGAGCTCCTTATCGTGTGCCGATTGTAACCGGCGCTTTACCATTGGCCCCGGAAGGCCGCTATTTAGGACAAGACAGCTTGTTTGCACGCTTAAGCCGTTTGCAGCATTGCATTGCACAAGACAGCTTTTGGCTGGCCATGACCGAACAAATTGATGTGTTGCCCGATACTCAATTTGTATTGATTCCAAAACTGGGACAACACGAAGTATGGCTGGGAAGCATTGAACACATGCCAGGCAAACTTCTAAAAATGAAACACTTCTACACATTCGGCTTACATGAAGAAGGCTGGACAGAATATAAATACATCGACGCCCGATTCAAAGGGCAAGTAGTTTGTCGGAAAAGCTTACCGACAAAGGGCTCACAAGAACTTGAAATGAACCACGAATAAACGCAAAGGGCTATGGAAAACAATCAATTAACAGTTGGACTCGACATTGGAACCACAAAAATTGTGGCCATGGTTGGCCGTAGAAACGAACACGGCAAAATCGAGATCCTAGGGGCCGGAAAAAGCCCATCTACCGGCGTACAAAGAGGCATGGTAACCAATATTGTGCACACCGTAGAAGCTATAGAAAAGGCAGTATCCGAAGCCAGAGAGTCATCCAACGTGGATATACAAGTTGTAAATGTGGGTATTGCCGGGCAGCACATTAGAAGCTACCAACATCGGGGAGTACGCATGCGCGACCAAGACGCAGATATCATTCAACAAGAAGATATTGAGCATTTGATGTCCGAAATGTATAAGCTGGCCATGAAACCAGGCGAACAAATCATTTCGGTTATTCCTCAGGAATATATTGTGGACGACATTCCCAACATTAAAGACCCTATTGGAATGATGGGCGCCCGTTTGGAAGCAAATTTCCACATCATTACCGGTCAAATGAACCCCGCACGCAACATTTACCGGTGCGTTGAAGATGCCGGCCTAAGCGTAGACCAGTTGATTCTGGAACCCATAGCCTCTTCGGTAGCCGTATTAACCAAAGAAGAAAAAGAAGCCGGGGTAGCACTCATTGACATCGGTGGCGGCACCACCGACATTGCCATTTTCCAAGACGGAATCATACGCCATACAGCAGTGATTCCCTTTGGCGGCAACATCATTACCGAAGATATTGTGGCCGGCTGCAACATTATTCGCTCCTATGCCGAATTGCTAAAAACACGGCATGGCTACGCCATTTCTATGCCCCAAATGGTAAACAGAATCGTTACCGTTCCGGGAATTCAGGGGCGGCCTGCCCGTGAAATCAGCGTAGCCAATTTGGCCAGCATTATTCGGGCACGCATGGAGGAAATTTTGGACTATGCCTTGGCCGAAATTGAAAGCTCCGGCTTCCGCGAAAAACTAAGTGCAGGCGTGGTGCTCACCGGCGGTGGTTCGCAACTCAGACATGTGAAACAGCTTACGGAATTCGTGACCGGACTAGACGCCCGAATTGGTCTTCCCGACAGCCATATTGCCGGAAATAGCAAAAACAGCCTCGATAACCCCATTTTCTCAACAGCTGTTGGACTCATGATGATGGGCTTTCAGGAAGTGCAGCGCAAGGAGCGCGACAACAACCGCGTGGTTACCACCAAAAAACCAAAAAACAACCGTTTGGCAGAACTCATAAAAAATCAATTTGGACGCATTTTTCAAGAAGACGACGATGCGTTGGAATAATAAACACCAAAGAATCACAGCGCGCCGGATGCGGTGAAAAGCCCGGAGGAACGCGCGGATGCTGTGGTGTGGAGGGCAGGAGCGGAACGCAGAGAGCTCCCTGGCCAACCACCACAGCCCGCGGGGACCGAGGACTTGAAGCCGGCAGCCGGATTACGCGCCCAAAACAAAATAAACCAAGCAAAACCAAGCAATATGTCAGATAATCAAACACCTAAAGACGAGCTTCTGGACTTTGAAATGCCCAGAAAAGACGAACAATCCATCATTAAAGTGATTGGCGTAGGCGGTGGGGGTTCCAATGCGGTAAACCACATGTACCGTCAAGGTATTCAAGGCGTGGATTTTATCGTGTGCAACACCGACAACCAGGCCCTAAACAGCAGTCCTGTGCCCATTAAACTGCAATTGGGCCAAGATTTGACCGAAGGCCGCGGTGCCGGGTCAATTCCGGAAGTGGGCAAAAAGGCCGCTCTAGAAAGCCTCGAAGAGGTGCGCCAGCACCTATCCAACAGCACCAAAATGGTGTTTATTACGGCCGGAATGGGCGGTGGCACCGGAACCGGAGCTGCGCCGGTAATTGCCAAAATGGCCAAGGAAATGGATGTGCTTACCGTGGGTATTGTAACCATTCCCTTTACCTTTGAAGGCCGCAAACGACGTAACTTTGCCGCCGAAGGCTTGGACGAATTGCGTCAGTACGTGGACACCCTCTTGGTGATTTCCAACGACCGTTTGCGTGAAATGTACGGCAACCTGAGCCTTACCAACGCCTTTGGAAAAGCCGACGACATCCTCACTACCGCAGCTAAAGGCATTGCCGAAATAATTACCGTTCCCGGATACATCAATGTGGATTTCGAAGATGTGAAAACGGTAATGAAAGGCGGTGGTTCGGCCATTATGGGAGCTGCCATTTGCGAAGGCGAAAACCGCGCCTTGCGTGCGGCCGAAGAAGTCTTGGCCTCGCCTTTGCTCGACGACTCAGACATCCGCGGTGCTCAGCATATTTTGCTCTACATTTCCTATGGAAACGCCGAATTGCAACTGGACGAAGTGACCGACATCACCGAATTCATTCAGGAAGAGGCCGGACAAACAGCCAACCTAATTTGGGGTACCGGCCACGACGAAAACCTTGGAGATGCCGTTTGCGTTACCCTAATCGCTACAGGCTTTAATGCTACCGCTGAGCAAGAGGAGCAGACCGAGCGTTTGCAACTGAGCAAGCAAAAGGAGCTCAACAACGATACCATTCGCCAAGAAATTGAGCAAGAACAATTCCACGGCAAAGGGCACCTGGAAACCGAAGAAGAAAAAGAAGAAACACCTCAAGCTCAAAGCTCTGAAAATGAGGTGCTCAAAATGGATCTATTTGCTGAGGAAAGTCCGGAAGAACCCGAAGCGAAAGCCGAGGATTTGTTTGCCGAGCCTCCGGCTTCTGAAAACCAGACAAATCGCGACCGGAACTACAGCGCCACCGACATCAAAGCCCGAGCGGAACAGCGCATTGCCGCCTTGCGCAGCATAACCAGCAAGTTGCAACAGCCCGGAAAATTGGAAGAGTTGGAACAAAAGCCGGCTTTTGCACGCAAGCAGGTACAGTTGGACCAAACGCCAACGAGCCGTGACCGGGCTTCAAGCAATTGGAGCTTGGGAAAAGACGGAGAAGAGGTAAAACTTCGGGAGAACAACTCTTTTCTACACGACAGCGTAGACTAAGAGGAAAATCAAAGCCCGGGGTGGCTTGGTTTCCCGGCTTTGGGATGGATGCAAAAAAAATTTGGCACGAAAAAAATTAGTGTTACATTTGCATCCCTCAAGGGAGCATAGCTCAGCTGGTTCAGAGCACCTGCCTTACAAGCAGGGGGTCACAGGTTCGAATCCTGTTGCTCCCACTCTTTTTAAAAAAGCTTACATCAAACGGTGTAAGCTTTTTTTGTTTCAATTGCAACCGTTCAATTTAAAATAGCATCTATAAGAAATACCGGCATAAACTTGTATGCCTTTTTTTGAAGAAAACAACAATCTTATCCTATGCGATCCATCTTTTGTAAGCCCAACCTATTAGCAATTATCACTTTGGCATTGGCCTTCAATTCCTGCGGACTTATAAACTATTTCAAGTTTTCTAAAAAGGTTGGAAAACCAACCCTGAAAAACACCAATTTTAAAGAGAAAATACCCTTCCAAGGCAATACCTTTGTTCTATTGAAAGCAAAAGTAAGTGATTCTATCTCCGGTTGCTTTATTCTAGACACGGGGTCTCCCTGCCTCTTAGATTCCGCCATTGCGGACAAACTGACGTTTAAGCAAAAGAAATTGGGGCTAGGAGGCATGAAGATTTACTATGGCATGACTGATTTGTCCATAAGAAATCTAAAATATCAAGACATCGCCTTTCTAATTATGCCGCTTTACCTGTCCAACATACAATTTTATGAAAAACCAACCTTCGAAAAGGAAGGAAAGGAATTAGGATTAATTGGCAGCAATGCATTTATAGGGACCTCATGCCACTTCAGTTTCGACGATTCCACATTAACCGTTTCGGACCAAGCTCTTGCCCCCCCGGCTTCCCCCAAAGGTCACCGAATTCCATTTAATCCGCATTCCTCCCAAACCACTCCCGTAGTGAAATTAGTAGTGAACAATGAGGACACCATCACTGCATTCATCGACACAGGAAACCCGGGATTCATTGACCTAAACGTCAGGTTTGCTTGTTCTGCAACCCGAGACACCTCCTTAGGCGACCTAAAAGTATTCAAAAACAACTTGAACCTTTTCTTTGAAGATAAGGTAAAGGACTCCATCTACACCTATGATTATATCCGCTTAAAATCTTTAAAAATAGGCGAGCTTGAGCTAAACGACATCGTGGTTGAAAGAAGTTCAGATGCCTATCGGCAAAACTTAATAGGAATGGACTTCCTCCGCCATTTTAACTTTACCATAGACTGGATAAACAATGAAATCTTCCTGTATCCCAGAGGAAAAGGGAAATTAAAAGACAGCAACATCAACAGCCATGGTATTGACTTTATTTATAAAAATGGTAAACTAAAGGTTTATGGCATACTTCATGACTCGGAGGCAGAATCCCTAGGACTTGAATTAGGTTCTGAAATTGAGGCCATCAACGGTAATTCAATCGCAGAGCTTGATAGCGCATTCATTCAAAAGTTATACTATGAAGCACTTGAGGAGGATTCAATTTTACTTAAGGTTAAAGGAGAAGGGCAGCCCATACTTTTGAAAAGAAAACCGCTTTTTCCTTAAGTGGCGGTAAGTTTGGACTCCAACCACTATGCCCTACCTTTGCCTCATGCCAAACCCCTTCTTCGCCAAAGCCGCCCGCTACTGCGCAAGCCGCGAACGCTGCCGCTCCGAAGTCCTAAAAAAACTGCGCGACTGGGGAGATCCGAACCCCGAAAAAACCTTGAGTCAACTCCAAAACGACGATTACCAAAACGAACAGCGCTTCGCGTCGGCCTTTGTGCACGATAAATTCTACTTAGAGTCTTGGGGGCCGCACAAAATCAAGGCCGCCCTCCACAGCAAACAGGTGGATTCTAGCCTCATCGCCGCCGCCCTCAAACGCATCCGGCCACAAGACCACGACCAATGCCTGAAGCGACTCAGCCAAAAAAAATTCCTAACCCTCAAAACCGAGCAGCAAAAAGACCCCCTGCCCTACCTGGCGCGCTTCCTCCAACAACGGGGATTCGAAACCGCCCTGCTCTTTCAACAATGGAACGATTGGCGAAACGAGCTAAACAACGAAGAAAGTCAGTGAAATTTCGGGGTGGTTTCCATTGGGCCCCTCCATCTTTCAAATTTTACGCTCCGTGTCCTCCCTTAGCTCCGGTCGAACCTTTGCCAAGCTAGAGGGGCAAGGCCTGCGGTGGCTTACCCGAAGCATCGGGACCGCCTCCTCGGCTGTGCCCCTCTAAAGCTTGGCATGCGGTCGGCCCTCCGCTTGGTCGGGGGGCCATTCTACTTTAAACCTGTACTCTTCAGTCATAAACTTCTATCATTTATCTTTGTTCTTTAGGCACAACATAGAATTATGAAACAGATATTTGCATACGCTTGCACCGCCGCACTTTTGTTGG
This sequence comes from Bacteroidia bacterium, assembly GCA_030427255.1. Taxonomy (GTDB): domain Bacteria; phylum Bacteroidota; class Bacteroidia; order CAIKAF01; family CAIKAF01; genus CAIKAF01. The sequence continues at coordinate 97,963 of JAUHWY010000003.1, forward strand.
CTTGTGGCCCCGGCCCTTCCGTAGATATTGCTTTTGATTCCGGACCGCTCTCCATGGGTGTTGATACGCCAATGACGCCCGGAATTACCACCATTCAAAGCGAAGTGGTATTGGACCTGGACGAACAGTTCGAAAAAGCCCAAGCCAAGCGCGACGAGGTACAAGGCGTAGATAAAGGAAGCATGGTACTTACTGCTGCCGAAGGCCGCAATTTTGACCTGTTCGAAAACCTTACCATTTCCTTTTATTCCGACGAGAACAATATGACCACCGTAGCTACCCTTAATCCGGTAGAAAAAGGCCAAAACACTCTGGAAATCCCCCTTTCGGATTTGGCCGAAATTGGTCCCTATTTCGAAGAAAATAAATTCCTTATTGTCCTCGATGCACAAATTATGGAGCCCGACACGCTTCCCTTTGAGCTAAATGCTCAAATCAGCGGAACTCTTAAACCCACAAAAAAATGAGCCGATTAACACTGCTTTGTTTACTGTTCATCGGTATTGCTTCTTCTGCCTTGGCGCAAAACGATGCCGATAGAATTTTGGGCATTTGGGTTACAGGAAAAGGGAACGCAAGGGTAAAAATCGAAAAAATTGGCAACCGCTATTTTGGAAAAACCGTGTGGCTCGAGGAACCCAACGATCCGGAAACCGGAAAACCCAAAACCGATACCGAAAACCCCGACCCTAGTTTACGCAATATGCCGCGGTTGGGACTCCGTATAATGAAAGACTTCGAATTCACCGGAGACAACAAATGGAAAGAAGGCACCGTATACGATCCCGAAAACGGAAAAACTTACTGCGGAGCCATCACCTGGGTCGATAACAATACCATTGAACTCAGAGGCCACATTTGCGGACTCTCCTTTTTGGGACGTAGCGATACCTGGAAACGCTATACCCCCTAAAATTTCCCCCTAAGAATCAAACAGGACTGACAACTTGTCAGTCCTGTTTTCGCTTTGTACCTTTGCCGGGCTATGAGTAACCATACACAAGAACTACTAGACGAAAGCCGGCAAGGAGAAGCTACCTTGCTTAATGCACATACCACGTCGGGAAATCGAAAGCTTTACTTGGAAAGCTACGGTTGCCAAATGAACTTTTCCGACTCCGAAATTGTCGCCAGCATACTCAGCGAGGCAGGCTATAATACCACCAAAAACCTTTACGAATCCGACGTAGTATTGCTTAATACCTGTGCCATTCGCGAAAATGCCGAACAAAGAGTGCGGCAAAGGCTCAAGGATTTTCAAGGACTCAAAAAAAGCAATCCGCGCTTGGTGGTTGGCGTGCTCGGTTGCATGGCCGAAAGGCTCAAAGAAAAATTCTTAGAAGAAGAAAAGCTTGTGGATCTGGTGGCAGGCCCCGATGCCTATCGTGCCCTTCCCGACCTCATTGCCGAAGTGGAAACCGGGCAAAAAGCCATGAATGTGCTGCTTTCGCTCGAAGAAACCTATGCAGACATCAATCCGGTGCGCATGGGCAGCAATGGCGTGAGCGCGTTCATTTCCATTATGAGGGGTTGCGACAATATGTGCTCCTTTTGCGTGGTGCCATTTACCCGAGGTCGCGAACGCAGCCGAGATCCGGAAAGCATTGTAAAAGAGGCGCAAGAACTCTTCGACAATGGCTTTAGAGAAGTAACCCTTCTGGGACAAAACGTCGATTCCTATTTGTTTTACGGCGGTGGTCCCAAAAAAGACTTTAAGCAGTTGTCGGAAGAAGAAAAAGGACGTGCCGTAAATTTTGCAGGATTGCTGGCTAAGGTGGCTGCGGTTTCGCCCTTATTGCGCGTGCGCTTTACCACCTCAAATCCCGGCGACATGACCGATGAGGTCTTGGAAACTATGGCGGCATGGCCCAACATTTGCAAATACATTCACCTTCCCGTGCAAAGCGGAAACTCCGATGTACTCGACCGCATGCACAGAGGCTACGACAGACCTACCTATATGAACCGTATAGAGGCCATTCGACGCATCATGCCCGATTGCGCCATCTCCACCGACATCATTACCGGTTTCTGTGGCGAAACCGAAGAAGAACATAAAGACACCCTTAGCCTCATGCAAGAAGTAGGCTACGACTATGCCTACATGTTTCAATACTCCGAACGCCCGCGTACCCTAGCTGCTCGAAAATTCAAAGACGACGTACCACAAGAAGTAAAAAACAGAAGGCTAAAAGAAATCATCCAAATTCAATCCGAATGGTCGCTAAAAAGAAACCGGGAGGTAGTGGGTCAAACCGTAGAAGTCTTGGTGGAAGGAGTATCCAAAAAATCAGACGAAGATTTATTCGGGAGAACCAGCCAATACAAAGTGGTTGTTTTCCCCAAGGAACAATTTAAGGCGGGCGATTATGTGCAAGTTAAAGTGCACGATTGCACCTCGGCAACATTATTAGGAAAGGCCCTAAGCTCCTAATCATGAATTTCCAGGACATTAAAAACCGCTTCGGCATCATTGGCAGCTCTCTCCTATTAGAGCGAGCTTTAGATATTGCCCAACAAGTAGCACCAACCAACTTATCGGTACTTATTACCGGCGAAAGTGGAGTCGGCAAAGAAGTATTCTCCAAAATCATTCACCAACTCAGCACCCGAAAGCACGGCCCATTTATTGCCGTTAACTGTGGGGCTATACCCGAAGGCACCATAGATAGTGAATTGTTTGGCCACGAAAAAGGAAGCTTTACCGGTGCGAGCGATAGCCGCAAAGGCTATTTTGAAGTGGTAAACGGAGGAACCATCTTTTTGGATGAGGTTGCCGACCTTCCGCTTCAAACCCAAGTACGCCTGCTTCGTGTTTTGGAAACCGGCGAATTCATTCGCGTGGGTTCTTCCAAAGTGCAAAAAACCGAAGTGCGCGTTGTGGCCGCCACCAATGTGGCCATGCTTGAAGCCATTGAAAAGGGTAAGTTTCGAGAGGATTTATATTACCGCCTCAATACCGTGCCCATCAAGATTCCGGCCCTAAGAGAGCGACCCGACGACATTCCGCTTTTGTTCCGCAAATTTGCTTCGGACTTTGCCGAAAGCTACCGCATGCCTGTTATTCGCCTAGACGAAGAAGCCGTGGAGCTTATGAAGCACTATTCGTGGCCGGGAAACATTCGCCAACTTAAAAACCTGGCCGAACAAATTTCTGTGCTCGAACACGACAGACACATTTCGGCCCGTCGTTTGGCACAATACTTACCTCCCGAAACAGGCAACCGCAACCTGCCTGCCATTTACACCGGCCCGGGAAAAGACGAGCAACCTTTGTTTGCCAATCAAGAAGCATTAGCAAAGTTTCTCCTGGAAATGCAACGTGAATTGAATCAACTCAAAAAAATGGTGCATGACTTGGTTCAACACCCGGGAAACGAGGCTGCAGAACACCGGACCTTGGAGCGCATCCGCCAATTGGCTCCTATAGAAGATTTCTCCGAACAAGAAGCCATTCAGGTGTGGCCCGACCAAGAGCATGAGTTAAATTTCCAAAGTGTTCAAGATAGCGAAACCGAAGAAAGCCTAAGACTCGAAGACCAAGAAATGGAGCTTATAAAACGAGCCTTAGAAAAGCACCGGGGTAAAAGAAAAAGCGCAGCCAAAGAACTGGGCATTTCGGAACGAACCCTGTACAGAAAAATTAAAGAATACGGAATCAAAGAATGATACAGGCAGGCACCCCTAAAGCCACTCCCCCTTTTTTGACACTTGCCATACTTAGGGGCGGCATACGTCGTTATGCCCACATGCTTTTGGTTCCTAAACGCGTATTTCTTCTTCTGCCCATGTTGGCGCTGTTGGGACTTAATGCATGCCTCGATGAACCCGGACAGGGCAGCTTAAACGACCTTAGCTTTAGCCGAGATACCGTGTTTTTTGATACGGTATTCACTCAAATCGGTACGTCGACTCAGGTTCTTAAGCTTTACAACAAAGGGCAAGGGCGCATAAATATTGATGAAATAAGACTCCATCCCAATTCCGTATTTCGCTTCAATGCCGATGGAGATCCGGGGCCCATTGCCGAAAACTTGTTTATTGACCCAGGGGATTCCCTCTATGTTTTCCTGGAAGCCACCCTGGATCCCAATGGAGGAAACGCCGTTTTAATTCACGAAGACTCCTTAATGGTTTTGGCTCAAGGAGATTATAAACGAGCCATTTTAGCAGCTCCCGGACAAGATGCACGCTATTACTTACCCACAGACACACTCCAAACCGCAGGTGGTAGCATCCCATACTCCATTCTGGACTGCCAAACTACTTGGGATGCCTCTAAACCGGTGGTTATTGTAGGCTATTTGGTAGTTGACTCCCTCTGCAACTTGGAAATTCTTGCCGGAACCAATGTGCACTTCTTTAATAATGGTGCTTTATGGGTTTTTAGAGGTGGAAGCCTTCAAGTATTAGGGGACTTGGGAAATCCGGTGACTTTTGAAGGCACAAGGCTCAACGCTACCTGGCGTGAAACTCCGGGCCAATGGGACCGAATTCTTATCAACGAAGGAAGCACCAACAACATCATACGCCACGCCATCATCAAAAATGGATTTATTGGCATTCAAGCCGATCACTTAGGCAAAGTTGCAGGAACCGCTTCCGGCCCGGGTAAAGTCACCTTGGAATCCGTAGAAATACGCAACATGAGCGGGTTAGGATTGTACACCCGCGGCTTAGACATAGATGCCTACAATACCTTGGTGCACAATAGTGGACAATATAGCGGCGCTTTTACGCTTGGAGGCACCATTCGCCTTGACCATTGCACCTTTGGCAATCATTGGAACAGAAGCAACCGAAGCACTCCTGCTTTTTTCTTTAGCAACTATTTCCTCGGCGGAAATACTGCATTCATCGCTGACTTAAATCTTAGGATGCGCAACAGCATTATCTATGGCAGTCAGCAAGGCGAGTTTGAGTACGACAGTCTGAGTGGTGCTGATTTCAATTACCTCTTTGAGCATTGCCTCATAAAAGCAGAAGATGACATAGCCACCGGCCCTAATAGCCGTTTTGTAAACATCCTGCGCAACGAGGATCCCTTATTTAGAAGTCCAAGCGCTGGAGATTACCGCTTAGATGCAGAATCTCCGGCCATGGATGCCGGTAGTCCCTCGGTAGTTCAAGAAAATCCATTTTTGCTCCGCTTTGACTTAAAGGGGTGGAACAGAACCTATACCCTGCCCGATTTGGGAGCCATGGAAAAGCAGTAGAACAAAGCCAAAGGTTTGGCCAAGGCTAGGTTACATAAGCATAGGCTAAGGCAGCGGCTACCACCACCACCGTTCCCAACAACACCCAACCAAACCACTTTTTTGAGCCGGAAGATTCCATGGGAGCTGCCGAATGCACTGCCGGATGGAGCTTTTTGGCAAATTCCGGATCCTCTTTAGCGGCATCCACCAAACGTCGCCACCGGTCGGGAGGCAATCGATCCCGAACCACCTCCACCAAAATTTCTTGTTGGTCTGCATTTAAGTGGCGTTTGCGCCGCAAAGCAAAGCGAACCAATTCCTCGTCCGAAAGACTATATAGCTTTTTCTCAAAACCTGCTGACATAATTCAAAAATAGGGCTTTCTATTCAACGTTTGGCCAACCAAACTTCCGGATTTTCGGCAGCTTGCCCATTCATTACCCGGAAGTGCACCATGGCTTTGCCTTGTTCTGCATCATAATAGGCCGAACCCAAAACAGCTCCGGTATTGACTTTTTGTCCTTTACTCACCTTTACTTCCGAAAGGTTAGCATAGACGGTAAGGTAGCTGCCATGGCGCACAATGACCACTTGCTCGTAGCCATCCAACCGAAACACAGCAGAAACCTCTCCCCCAAAAACGGCCAAAACAGCTTCAGAGGCCTGCGTATGAATGTCAATTCCGTCTCTTTGAATACTTACGTGCTCAAACACGGGATGCGCATGCTTCCCAAACTTACCGGCTACTACCCCGCGCTTTACAGGCCAAGGCAATTTGCCCCTATTTGACACAAAGTCTCTTGATAAAGCCACGGATTCCGGGGTTTCGGGGAGGGCGGCGGGTTTTCCTGCTGCTTTTGCCGCTGCCTCTCGTTTCTTCCTGGCTTCTTCTTCTCGCTTTCGGGCAGCTTCCAGCTCCTTTCTTATGATTTCTTCGATTCGGGCAGCCAATTTTGCAGCCTCTCGCTCGCTTTGCTTTAGCTTTTCCATTAAAGTCCGCTCCTTACCTTTTAAGGAAGCTACCAAGCGTTCTTTTTCTTGCTCATCGGCGGCCAGTTGCGCGCTTTGACTTGCTTGCTGGTCAAGGGCTGCCTTTTTTTGCCAACGAATAGAGTCCAACTGCTGTACTTGCAGAGCGAGTCCTTCTCGTGTTTGCCTAATGTTCTGCACTTGCAAATTGCGCAACTCTTCTACCCGCTGAAAATATCGGCTTCTGCGCAAGGCCTCGCCCATATCGCGGGCACCCAATACATACAACCAACGGTTATAAGACCTGCGGTGCAGATAAGCCTGACGCACCATTCCTGCATAAGCAGTAAGCATGGTATCCAAACGCCCTTGAAGCCGCTCCAACTCTTTGCGTCCATTTTCCAACTCGGCGTCCAGCAAACCCAATTCCGAAGACAGGGTCTGTATCAACTCCTGCCTTTGCTGCATATTGGCCCGAATTTGCTGCAGCTGCCCCACCGAGGCCTCTTGTTTTGCCTTGGTTTGTTGCAAAAGTCGGTTGGTATACGCAATATCCTGTTCCAACTTTTTCTTTTTGCGCTCTAAACTTTTACGCGATTGCCCGGAGGCTGTGGCGGCACAAACCAACAACAAGGCAAGTACAAAAAACCTTGCCCGGAAGATGGGAGCCACAGAAATGCGCAGTTTTTGGAACATAACACAAAGATACCCCATGCTCTTAGGCAAAAAGCTAAAAACCATACAGGTAATTAACCTAAGGCCGTTAATAAAAAAGCCCCGAAATTTCGGGGCTTTCCAATGGGTCTAAAAAAACGGATCAATAGTCCATACCGCCGCCCATAGGAGGCATGGCAGGAGCTTTCTCGTCTTCCTTATTCTCTGCAATTACGCATTCGGTAGTGAGCAACATACCGGCAATAGAAGCAGCGTTCTCAAGCGCTACACGGCTTACTTTTACCGGGTCAATCACACCTGCACTTAACATAGGCTCGAAAGTTTCGGTACGTGCATTGTAGCCTTGGTCTTCTTTAGATTCTTTTACTTTTTGAATCACAATAGACCCTTCCTGACCGGCGTTGGCCACAATTTGACGCAAAGGTTCTTCCATAGCGCGACGCACAATGTTGATACCAAAGTTCTCGTCGTCGTTCTCGCCATTAAGACCTTCCAAGGCTTGAATAGCGCGGATGTAAGCTACGCCACCACCGGGAACAATTCCCTCTTCTACCGCAGCACGGGTAGCATGCAAGGCATCGTCCACACGGTCTTTCTTCTCCTTCATCTCTACTTCGGTAGCTGCTCCAACATAAAGAACCGCTACGCCACCGCTCAATTTAGCCAAACGCTCTTGCAACTTCTCGCGGTCGTAGTCGGAGGTGGTATTCTCCATTTGAGCCTTGATTTGCTGCACACGGGCCTTAATTTCGTCCTTTTTGCCGGCACCATTGATTACGGTAGTATTGTCTTTGTCAATTACTACTTTCTCCGCGGTTCCCAAGAAGCTCACGTCGGCATTCTCGAGTTTGTAACCGCGCTCTTCGCTGATAAGCACACCACCGGTCAATACGGCAATGTCTTCCAACATCGCTTTGCGGCGATCGCCAAATCCGGGAGCTTTAACGGCGGCAACTTTAAGGGTTCCACGCAATTTGTTCACTACCAAGGTAGCCAAAGCTTCTCCGTCTACTTCCTCAGAGATAATAAGCAAGGGACGACCCGATTGTGCTACCTTCTCCAATACGGGAAGCAAATCCTTCATGGTGCTGATTTTCTTGTCGTAAATCAGAATGAATGGATTTTCCAATTCAGCTTCCATTTTCTCGGTATTGGTCACAAAATAAGGCGACAAATATCCGCGATCGAACTGCATGCCTTCTACTACCTTAACTTCAGTCTCGGTGCCCTTGGCTTCTTCAACGGTAATAACGCCTTCTTGGCCTACTTTACCCATGGCCTCAGCTATAAGCTTGCCGATGGTGCTGTCGGAGTTGGCAGAAATACTGGCCACTTGCTCAATCTTTTGGCTATCGTTGCCTACTTCTTTAGACTGGCTGCGCAAAGATGCAACAGCTTTAATCACTGCTTTATCGATACCACGCTTTAAGTCCATAGGATTGGCACCGGCAGTTACATGCTTCAATCCGGCAGTGTAAATGGCTTGAGCCAAAACCGTAGCCGTAGTTGTTCCATCACCGGCAACATCTGCGGTTTTAGAAGCCACCTCTTTTACCATTTGAGCACCCATATTTTCAATGGGGTCTTCCAACTCAATCTCGCGGGCTACAGAAACTCCATCTTTGGTCACGCTAGGCGCACCAAACTTCTTATCGATAATCACGTTACGGCCTTTGGGACCTAGGGTTACCTTAACGGCATTGGCCAAAGCGTCTACACCAAGCTTAAGTTTGGCGCGCGCATCGGTATCAAATACAATTTGTTTAGACATGGTTTGTTAGTTTAAATGTTTGATTATCAGATTACAGCAAAAATGTCAGACTCGCGCATGATGAGGTAATCCTTACCCTCAAGCTGCACTTCGGTACCGGCATATTTGCCGTAAAGCACGGTATCGCCAACCTTTACGGTCATTGGCTCGTCCTTTTTGCCGCTACCAACAGCCACCACGGTTCCACGCTGCGGCTTCTCTTTTGCCGTGTCGGGAATAATAATGCCTCCGGCAGTGGTCTCCTCAGCAGTTGCAGGCTCAACCACCACGCGGTCGGCCAAAGGGGTAATGCTCAAATTTGCCATAGTTTTTAAATTTATTCAATAGTCTACCTCTGTCTTGCCAATTACATGCCAAATCTTTGTGCTCCTAAAATGCGAATTGCCGGCCGAAACCCAAAAATAGAAGTCAACACACTTGCTTTCAGCTACTTAAAATAAGGAGCCGGAGTTTTTTGATGCTTTTGCCAAAATCAATTGCGCATTTTCACAGAGAAACGAAGCGACAATTTTACAGGGCATGGGACAAAATAGGCAGCAAGAGCCGCAACACAACTGACAGCTTGTCAGTGAAGCAAGTTGTTGGGCGCCCGGGCGCGCTCTCGCCTCATAGCTGCCCTTTGGAATCTTGGCTTTGCTTATGCCGGCGGCCGGGTCCCTATGGGCCAGGCCGGCGGCAGCAAAGCACAAGATTCCCAAGGGCAGGCTACCGGCTCCATCGCTGGCGCAAAAAAAACGCCGAACTTAACTTGTTCGGCGTTTCAATAAAATGTTTATGCTCCGTTTAAGACATCTCTTTAAAAGAGGCTACCATTTGCTCCAAATCAGGTCCGTAGCGACCTTTTCTAGATTCCAAAGTCCAACCCATTATGGTATACATGGTGGATGCTCCCTCAACATATCCTAATACATAATAGATGCTCAAATCAGGAACGTCGGCTACCGTGCCGGTAACGGTAAAAGAAGCTTTCTTAAGGCCATCTACCTCAGTAAACTCCAAATCGGTACGATCGGCCACCATACTCATCATTTCCACCACACTTTCAGACTGAAACTGGGCGTAGTTTTCTAGTGGAGAAAGAGACTCATCGTACATTCCCAAATCGGAAAATACTTTGATGAACTCATCTTTAGGCTCATCTATAACTACCACGTACGTTTCTTTAATTACGTTTTGGTATTGAAGTGAAGCCTCCGCATTTAAGTCGTTAGCTTCAGTCATGTACTCGGGCACATCCAAACTGTAGTCTTTTACGCTTACCGTTTGGGTAGGGGCGGGTTCACCGGACTCTTCTTCAAAAATTTCTGAAAGGACATTGGTTTCTTCTGCTTGATCGGCATTAGAAGAATTACTGCCACAAGCAAAGAATAGAGCAGCTAAGGAAAAAGATAGAAAAACAGTTCTCATGAAGTAGTAAAAAGTAGGTTATTGATTGGGAGCCATTGGCTGCTGGCCCATGCCCGATTGAGACATATCCAGATTCTCTACAGGCAATTGTTTACCCGTTTGCTGGGCAACAGGCGCTTGGTATTGAAAAAAGAAGCCACTGGCTATACACAGAACGGCTAGGAGTCCCATAAGCTGCCAAGTTCGCTTTTCAACAATTTCGGTTTCCTTGCGTGCTCCAAACATTTGGTTGGAAACACCCACATTGGAAGCAATACCTCCACCTTTGGCGTTTTGAATAAGCACAATAAGGATAAGCAATACGGCAACAAGCATAATGGCTGCCATAAGAAGGATTTGAGAAATGTCCATAAGGTTATGAGTATAATTAAACGCGCTCGGCCTTTATTTCTTTAATTAGGCGCGCAAAATACGAGCTTTTTTCGGGATATTCCAAACGAAGGTAGCGATAGGCTTCCAGCGCTAAGTGGTATTTTTTTTGTTGCCAATATACCTTGGCCAAGGTTTCCGTTACCAAAGGAGACTCTGAGCTTTGTTTAGAGGCTTGCGCTTCTGCTGACCTTTCCTTATCCGCATCTTGAGCTGCAGGTGCAGGAGCCATTTGAGCTAATGCAGCACGCGAGGGCCTTAAATCCGGCGATTCCTCCACAAACTTATTTAGGGTTTCTTGTTGACGAAGCACACGCAAAAGCTTCTGCAGCTTACCTTGCCGGCAAATCTGCAGCCATTCTAAAAAGCTGAATTGGAGCTGTGGGTTGGCTCCGGCACCAAAAATCTCCTCAATATCGTAATGCATGGGCCGGCAAAAATAAGCAAGCCGAACGAATCGGCTTGCTTTAAATGCATACAATCAGTCTTTAGGCGCAGCAGCAGGTACTTCTTCTCGGTTCTTACGACCCTTTTCCTTGCGGGGTGCAGAAGAAATGCTTTGGTGACCATGCCCGGCGGCTTCGTTGGCATTGGCTTGATGACAAGCCGGCTTTTCAGCGGCCTGATGGCATGAGGCTCCTTCAGATTTACCTTTGGAACAACAAGCTTTCTTAACCACAGGGGTTTCTGTACGAGGAGCGCGTCCCTCTTGCTGTGCGTACAAACCAAGGCTCATACCCAAAAAGCAAACGCAGGCAATAATGCTTTTCATAGAATCAATTATTAAGAATTTCAAAGATACATAATCAAAGAACATGCCGAAGACGAAAAACTTTTTTGCCATTTTTACGTATAATTCAAACATGCAATCAATCTCATAAATGAATTTCCATATGCGCTTTTTTCTTTTTCTTATCGCTTCCTTTCTCTTGATTGCAGCTCCTAAACTGCAAGCCCAAGAAAAAACACCAAAGGTGGACACTGTGCATATTGAAACGTCTGCCGTTTGTGGCATGTGTAAAGATCGTTTGGAAAGCGAACTTGGTTTTGTAAAAGGAGTAAAGTCCGTAGAGTTAGACTTAGACACCAAGCGCTTAACCATAGTATACCGAACCAAAAAGGTGAGCAAAGAGGCCTTACGGCAAAAAGTAGCAGACACGGGCTACCGCGCCGACCACCTTCCGGCAAATCCAGAGGCTTTTATGGCCCTGCCTGCCTGTTGTCAGGCCGAAGGCTGTTCGCACTAATAGAGACCGTTGATGCGTTGCTATTCTAGTGGCGATCCTGCCCTGACGCTTCGGTCAGGGAATTTGTCTTGCAAACACAAGGCCTCAGCGGTATCCGAAAAGCGCAATCTCCCTTACAATTTGAACAAGAAACCTCCATTGGAAGACGGCGCAGGGATGGCGTGAAAAGCCCGGAAGCAGGCAAAGCTTAGGGCTACGGCTAGGAGGAGGCTTTCCCGACCCTTCGGGAAAGCCCCCGGAATGCCTGAAGCCCTGCTTTGGCGGCTGAGGACTTGCAACAACAGCCCGGTTGCGCCCCAAAAAACAATTCAGCCTTCCCTTTCCTTAGCTAAGGTTTGCTCCCAGCGCCAGGCATCGCGCATGGCATCTTCCATACTGCGTTTGGGTTTCCAACCTAGAGTGCTCATTATTTTGGCAGGGTCTGCCCAAATTTTTTCCACGTCGCCGGAGCGCCTTGGGGCAAAACGGTAGGGAAGCTTAACTCCGGTGGCGCGTTCAAAGGCGTTTATGGCCTCTAATACGCTCATTCCCTTACCTGTACCCACATTAAACACAGATAAAGGCTCGGAACTTTGATTTAGGTATTCGAGGGCTGCCACGTGGGCATCGGCTAAATCGCAGACATGAATGTAGTCGCGGATGCAGGTACCATCGGGCGTATCGTAGTCGTTGCCAAAGACTTTTAGCTCTTGCCGAAGGCCAATAGCTGTTTGGGTTATAAAAGGCACTAAGTTGTTTGGAACACCTTTGGCCAATTCGCCGATTTGTCCACCGGGTTGTGCCCCAATCGGGTTAAAGTAACGCAAGAGGCACACTTTCAATCCATTATTGGCACCCACCGCATCTTTAAGCATTTGTTCGCCCATGCGTTTGGTCCACCCATACGGCGACTCAGCCTCTTGCAGTGGCGCATGTTCGTTTACGGGCAACTTAACCGGTATTCCGTAAACGGTGCAAGAAGAGGAAAAAACCAAGTGAGGGATTTGGTGTTCCTGCATGGCACGTTGCACTTCGAGCAGGCTCACCAAGTTGTTGTGGTAATATTGAAGGGGTTGAGCTACGGATTCGCCCACGGCTTTGAGGGCGGCAAAGTGGATGATTCCGTCGACCCTCCCCCACTGCTTCACCACGGCATCCAATGCCCCCCAAGTGCTTACGTCGGTTTCAAAAACGGGGAAACTTGATTGGGCAAGCTCCATGACCCGCTGAGGAATAAAGCGCTCTGCATTGGAGAAATTATCGACACAGGCGACCTCGTGTCCCTGTTCGATAAGGGCGAGCAAGGTATGGGAACCGATAAATCCGGCACCTCCGGTTACTAAAATCCGCATGGGCTTTTGATGCAAAGATAAGCAGCTTGGCTTAGGGCGCATCAAGGGCCGGTATAGCTTCAAGCGTCTTCGTGCAAAAACAAGTTGGGCCCCTTTCGGCCCATATCTACAGAGGAGGCGCGAAGCACACTACCTTCTCCAAACCTTTTATTTACCGAATCCATGGCCTGTATGAGTCGAATCTTGGACTGGGTATCCTCGAACAAATGAAGCTGGGGTGCCCCATAAATAAGGTCACCAAAGCGAATACCAATAAGGCGTACGCGAAGTCGGCGATCGTAGAGTCGGGAAAATAAGGCTGTGGTGTGTGGGATGAGCTGATGATCGAAGGCGCTGTACGGAATTTTTTGCTGCATGCTGCGGGTATCGAAGTCGGCATAACGAATGCGTAGGCCAATGGAGGCGGTAAGTCTTCCACGCTTTCTCAGTCGAAAAGCCAGCTTTTCGGTAAGGGCTATAACCATCCGCTTGAGCCAAAGCGGGTCGGTTTGATCTTGTTCAAAAGTGAGCTCTGTGCTGAGGGATTTTTGTTCGCGGTAGGGCATCACCGGACTCAGGTCTTGCGCATTGGCTTTCTCCCATAGGCTACGTCCTTGATTTCCGAGCACTTGCACGAGGAGATCGGGAGAAGTCTCTTGCAAGGTAGCGATGCGCACGACGCCCAGCTGCCTGAGCAACTGCACGGTTTTGGGACCTGCCATGGGCAAACGCTCCACAGGGAGTGGTGCCAAAAAGGGGCGTTCGGCGCCCTGAGGCACCTGATGCTGTCCATTGGGCTTGGCTTCACCGGTGGCCACCTTGGACACCGTTTTGCAATTGGCCATGCCAAAGGAAAGGGGCAAATGCGTTTCGTTCATGATGCGCTGACGCAGTTCGGAGGCCCAGCGGTAGCACCCGAAATAGCGATCCATGCCGGAGAGGTCGGCATAAAACTCATCGATGGAAGCTTTCTCGAAAGACGGCACCTGTTCGGCAATAATGCTAGTCACTTCTTGAGAACAACGGGTATACAAGTCCATATCTCCATTAAGCACTAAAGCCTCCGGGCAGAGGCGTCTTGCCAAGGCCATAGGCATAGCCGAACGAACGCCAAAGCGCCGAGCTTCGTAACTGCAAGAAGCCACTACCGCACGCCCGGACTGGCCCCCAATAATAATGGGTCGGTTGTTCAGTTGAGCATCACGGCGACGTTCGGCCGATACAAAAAAGGCATCTAAATCGAGATGCAGGACTACGCGCTCGCTTTCTGCCATTTTTTTCGTCTATTTTTCGTCATAAATTTACGCATTTTCGTATATTTGAAAACAAAAACACCCGGGGCATGTCAAAAAAAATGGAACATAGCGAAGGAGTCGCACATTTTGCAGCCAACCTAAAATTTTTGCGCAAACGCAAAGGGCGTTCTCAGGAGGACGTTGCGGGCTTGTTGGGCATTCGTCGCACCACCTACAGCGCTTATGAGCTGGGCAAATCAGAGCCCAATTTAGAAACGCTATTGAAGTTGTCGGCTTGGTACCGCCTAAGCATAGACCATATGTTGGCTACGGACCTGAGCAACACCGGGGAATCGGTATTGTCCGAATGGGAACGCAGCTACGACAAGGACTTAAAAGGGCGTCATTTGCGCATATTAGCTACTACCATAGGCGAAGACAACGAGGACAACATTGAGGTAGTTCCATTAAAGGCGCGTGCAGGTTATACGGCAGGGCATGCCGACCCGGATTTTATTCGGGTTTTGCCTACGTTTCGTTTGCCCTTTTTGAGCCGAGAGAAAAAGTACCGCACCTTTCAAATTCAGGGCGATTCGATGCCCCCTGTACCGGAAGGCGCATGGGTAACGGGGGCTTTTGTTCAGGACTGGCATCAAATCAAAGACGGGCAACCTTATTTGGTAGTGACCAAAGAAGAAGGCATTGTATTTAAATTGCTGTACAATCGCATAGACAGCAATCAAAGCTTTTTACTGTGTTCCACCAACCCTCAATACAAAGCTTATGAGGTTCCGGTAAAAGACATTTTAGAAGTTTGGGAATTTGTCCATTTTATTAGCGGCAGCTTGGAGCAAGAAATGCCTCAAGAGGAGCAAGTGGCTCAGGCAGTTAGGGAGCTACAGCGCGAGGTAGCAAATTTAAAATCAAGATTTTCAGGGGCATAAAGAAAGTGGTCAACAAAAGAGAGATATTTAACACATGAAATTTGGAAGGTATTGGTTAAAAATTTCTAACTTTAACTTAACCTGAACAGAAGTTTTTGCATTGCTTTCCTATTTTGATGACAGATTGACAGGGCTTTTCCCAAATCATTCGTCATAGCAAGAGAAAACCTCTCTCAGCCAAATTTTACCCATTTATTACATCTATATGATGCGTACACTTTACCCTAAAATTAAAGCATCGAATCGTTTACGCACCGGGGCCTTGCTCTGCATGATGGCGTTTACCGGTGCTGTATCTGCGCAGTATTGTATTCCAACTACAGATTGCTCCATTGGCGATCAAATTTCGTTGATGCAATTGTCCAACATTACCAACCCTTCGGGCTGTGGGGTGGGAGGATATCAGGATTTCACATCGCTCACCATCAACTTAAATGCCAATCAGCCCTACACCATGAACTTAAGCTTTGGCTTTGATGATCAGGCTGTTGGAGTGTATGCTGATTTTAATAACGATTTTGATTTTGACGATCCCGGAGAATTCGTGGCGGGATTTCCAAACAATGGCACCAGTAATTTAAGTGGTTCCATTACCATTCCTTCTACGGTACCCACAGGAACTTACCGCATGAGGGTTCGCTGCGAATATTTTGGGTTCTTTTCGGCAGGTGGTGCATGCTTAGGTTCAACATTTACCTACGGCGAATCGGAAGACTACACCATTAGTGTATCCAACAACCCGTGTACTTCACCTCCCATAGCGGGAGCCGCAACAGGACCTGGCTTTGCTTGCGCCAACAGCAGCTTTTCCTTGTCGCTCCAAGGCGCATCCTCCGGAACAGGCCAAACCTATCAATGGCAGTCTTCGCCCAACGGAACCTCTTGGAACGATATTGTAGGGCAAACCGCCATTGGCTTAACCACAACATTAACCGCAGCCACCTACTACCGTTGCGTGGTCACCTGCTCCGGTCAAAGTTCCAATTCAGCGGCACACTTCGTGGACTTGACCCCAAACAATATTTGCAATTTGTGTAGCTCTACCGCAAGTTTCAGTGGAGACACTTATCTGAACGGGTTAACTCTTGGTGCTATCAATTACGCTAACTCCGCCTGTGCAAACTACACCAATACCGGCTTGTCCACCACGGTATTTTTGGGGACTTCCTATACCGGAAGCATCCAACACGGCGACTGCGATGGAGGAAGTGCCTACGGAAGAGCAGTACTTGCTTTTGCAGACTGGAACAGAGACGGAGACTTCACCGATCCTGGAGAACAATTACTTGCAGTAGACAGGCCGGGCGCAGCAATGGCTAGCGAACCGCTTAGCTTTACCGTGCCAGCAACAGCTACTCCCGGACCTACCACATTGCGCATTATTGCAAGTGAGGACGGCATAACCACTCCTTCCTGCGGAACCTACAGCTTTGGAGAAACCGAGGATTACATCCTCATGATTTCGCCTCCTCCTGCCAACGATGCCGGAGTAGAAGCCTTCATTTCTCCCACGCAAGGGGCTTGTCAAATTAGCCCTGCCGTAATTGTTCGGGTACAAAACCTAGGAACAGCAAACCTGACTTCTGCCGATGTATCGCTTTCCATAAATGGCGGACCGGCCACTGTAACCAACTGGACAGGCGCTATTGGACCCGGCGGAATTGGAAACGTAAATTTGGGTCAACATACCATAAACGATGGCGATGTATTGAAAGTTTGGACCTCTAATCCCAACGGCGTGCAAGACTCCGTTGCTTTTAACGACACACTTCAAACCACCATATATGCAGCCATGCAAGGAGCCTACACAGTAGGTGGAAACAACCCTGATTTTGCTACCGTTACCGATGCCGCACAAGCTGTAATAGCTAGAGGTGCCTGTGCCGATGTCTTCTTGAACATTCGTTCAGGAACTTATACGGAATCCATTGAATTGCTGCCTTACACGGGTGCCTCCAACTCGGCTAGGGTGCATTTCCAATCTGAAGCAGGGCATCCGGATTCAGTGCGTATTGAATCTGTTGGAAACAGCTTAAGCAATTACACCTTCTGGTTTAATGGTGGAGACTATTATGTGTTGGATCAAATTACTTTAGCACATACTGTTCCTAACTTCTCTATTCTTGCAGAGTTCTCGGGTGAAGCAAGCTACAATATCATCCGTAATTCCAAACTGTTGGGAGACTCTACGGCTTTTTCCGATGACTTCAATCGCATTACCGTTCGAAGCACCACCGATAAAGACCAGTCCAATCAACTCTTGGACAACGAAATTATTGGTGGCAGCCGAGCCATTAGTGTTGGCGGACCCAGCGACACAGATCCTGAAATGGGTTGGACCATTAGAGGAAATCACCTTCGCGGCTTCTATTTCTTAGGGATTGGATCCTTTTACCACATCAATCCAATAATCGAAGGAAACACCCTAGAAACTACCAGCAGCAATACCAACACCTTCCGTATGTATGTAAATACGGCCTACAATGGTGGAAGCGTACGCTACAATAACATTTACGGAAACTCGGCCGGCTTCGGTATAAACATCGACAATGTAAAAGGAACACAAAGCAGTCCTTTTGTGGTTGCCAACAACTTTATATTCATGGGAGACTCCTCCACAGCAACCAATAACTTTGGTTTGTACGTGCAAAACGGCAGCAATTTGGTACATGTATTGCACAACAGCATTAGCGTACATGGAGCAACCGCCAATACCGCTTCCCTGAACGTGCAGAACGGACCAAACGTAGATATTGTCCTGCATAACAACAATATAGCGCACTATGGAGGTGGTCGCGCCTTAAGTGTTGAGTCCGGATTTAGTGTGCTGCAATCAGATGCCAACAATTTTTATGCGGCCAATAACGATGCAGTACGGTTTGCCGGAACAGGCTATGCCAATGCAGCGGCATTCAATGCCGCTACCGGCCTTGACGCAAACTCCATGACCGTAGACCCCATGTTCTTGAGCGAGGACATGCATACCTGTATGGCCGATTTTGATAACCAAGGGATCGCCATTGGCGAAACCATGGATATTGATGGCGATATGCGCAACGCAAATACACCGGACATTGGTGCCGATGAATTTATCCGCGAGGAAACCTTTAGTCTTGGACCGGATACCACCATTTGCCCCGGAAATACCGTAGTTCTAGGAGTGGAAAACATCGTGGACGGCACCTGGCTATGGAACCCAACCTTTGATACCACAGCCCACATTTCTGCAAGTGCGGCCGGGGAATACAATGTAGTTGCGGTAACCTCATGCGGAACAGCCCAAGATACGATTGAGATTTTCCATATTCCGGCACCAACCGCCAGCTTTGACACCACAGCCAGCTTCCTTACTTATGTATTTACCAATACAAGCGGAAATACCGGCCTGAATGGCATTAGCTACCATTGGGACTTTGGAGATGGAGACACTTCAGTATTGGAAAATCCGGTGCATGTTTACGACCAAGCCGGCAGCTACACCGTAACGCTTACGGTAACCAATGAATGCGGTGAAAGCGCCACGGCAACCATGACCCTCGATGTTATGCTTACCGGATTGGATGGCATTGACCAAAACAGCTGGAATGTCTATCCTAATCCTACAGAAGGACAAACACGCGTGGACGGCTACTCAGAATTATCTGCAAACCTTCAATTGACGCTTACCGACCTATCCGGAAGAGTAGTTTGGGAAGCCAATGCAGGTGCGGTGCAAGGAACATTTAGCTACGAACTCAATGTTTCCGAACTAGCCACAGGCAGCTACATTCTGCAGATCCAGATAGGGGATAAAATCGGGGCTAAAAAGCTAATCAAACGATAATTTTTAATAGCCTAATTAAAAAGGGGGCCTAGGCCCCCTTTTTTTATCCCCAAACAACAAAGAACAGCCCCATAAGGGTGTTAAATTTTGTTTACATGCACATAAATTGTACTTTTAACAATGAAAAGTTAACCTACCATTAACATTAATTGCAAAGCAACTCACCTAAACACAAGTGTAACTATGGTATTTAAACGTTACCCGCGCAAGCTCACCTTTAAAGCTGCCCTATTTTCAGCTTGTTTGCTTGGAGGTTTTGGAGCACACGCCCAAACAACCGTTCAAATTGGCAACGGTTCAGTAAGTATCGGTGGGTCCGGCCCCTCTCCCTTTGGAAGCTTATTTGAGGACGGGCGCAACCAATTTTTAATTTTAGGATCCGAACTCAACACCGCGGGAATCACCCAAGGTCAGTTGACCGATTTAGCATTCAATGTAGTTACGCCACCCTCGCCTACCTACACCAACTTTACAGTAACCATTGGAACAACAACCCAAGGTACTATTTCCCCATTCATACCCCTCTCCGGTTCACAAATTTGCTATACCGGGGCATATAACCCTACCACAGGTTGGAGCACCATTACTTTTCAAAATCCATACATCTGGACAGGCAACGACAATTTAGTAGTTGAGGTATGTTTTGACAATGCATCTTGGAGCTCTACAGGAACCGTTTTAGGTACCACCACAGGCTTTATATCCAATGCCTATGAATTTGACGATGGAGTCAATGGCTGTACCATGACAGGAGCTTTTGGCGGCACCTCTACGGATCGACCCAATATGCAAATGACATGGAATACCAATGTATGTACAGCGCCTCCAACTGCCGGAACCGCAGTAGGCCCCGCAAGCGCTTGTTCCGGTTCTAGCATTAATTTGTCCATAAATGGCAGCACTTCAGGAATCGGTCAAACCTACCAATGGCAAGAATCTGCCAACAACACCACCTGGAACGACATCAACGGAGCTACAAACGCCTCTTACAGCGGCTCAATAACCCAAGCTACCTATTTCCGTTGCGTAGTAACCTGCTCCGGACAAAGCGATACCACCACTTCCCATTTTGTGGACCTAACACCTGCCAATATTTGCAACCTTTGTACCTCCGGTGCAAGCTTTGGTGGCGACACTTACTTAAACGGTTTAAGCCTAGGAAGCATAAACTTTGCTGATGCAACTTGTGCCAACTATACCAATAATACCAACCTTTCTACCGTAGTTTTCCAAGGCAGTAGCTACGGTGGAACCATCAATCACGGCGACTGTGATGGTGGCTCAAGCTATGGAAGAGGTGTTTTGGCCTTTGCCGACTGGAACCGCGATGGAGACTTTTCTGACCCCGGTGAGCAATTGCTATCTGTAGATTTGCCGGGAACCTCATTGGCCGGAGAGCCTTTGAACTTCACCGTTCCACAAAACGCTGTACCCGGACCCACCGTATTGCGCATTATTGCCAGCGAAGATGGCACCAGCAGCACCAATGCTTGTGGCAACTTCAGCTTTGGCGAAACCGAAGACTATACCTTAATTATTGCTACGCCACCAACCAACGATGCAGGGGTTACCGCCCTAGCACAGCCAAGCATCCCCGCTTGTGCATTGAACGATACCATAATTATTGACATAGAAAACCTGGGCACTGCTCCATTAACTTCTGCGGATGTAAGTCTCCAAATTAACGGAGGTACCCCCATTACCTCAACCTTTAGCGGCAACATTGCCTCCGGATCCACAGGAACGCACCAAGCAGCAATTACTCCTTTGAGCGATGGCGATGTGATCAAGGTTTGGACATCGAACCCCAACGGTGTGGCCGACTCTTTGGCCATGAACGACACCCTGGAATTAACGGTGTTCACGTCCTTGTCGGGTGCCTATACCGTAAGCGGACAAACTCCGGATTACCCCGACTTGGATTCTGCGCTTACCGACCTCGCTTTGCGTGGCGTATGCGGAAACGTAACCTTTAATGTGCGTGCCGGAAGCTACAATAGCCAGCATGTTCTAGAAAACTTCCAAAAAAATGCCCCCTCAGACCGGGTAATCATTCAATCGGAAGATCTGGAGGCTGACTCCGTAGAGTTCTTCTATGACCCTATGGGCTCCATGGACAACTATGTGTTCCGTATCGAAGGCGACAACTATACCGTACACGCACTTACTTTACGCACCGAAGGCACCAGCTTCAGCGTAGTAGTTGACGGCGTAGATGCAAATGACCTTGAATTCACCCACAACCAAGTCATTGCAGATACTACCGCCACCAACTTTAACTTTGCCCGTACCGCACTTCGATTCAATGGAAACCGAGTAGGTGATAACGTGCATATTGCACACAACCATATCGATGGAGGATCTATTGGCTTGGCCACATTCCCCTCCTCGGCACAAAACGTAACCAACGGAACCCTCATTGAGCACAATACTTTTGAACGCTACGGCAACTTTGGTATTGCAGCCATTTATGAAAATGGAGCCATCATCCGTAACAACACGCTACGCACCGAAAGCACCATCCTCTCCGTAGGTATTACCATGGAAGTTTCGGAAGGAAATGGACGCATCGAAAACAACGACGTGCATTTCGTAAACGATGGCTACGGATTGCAAATGGTAGACGTGAACGCAGGTGTTGGCAACAACATGCGCATCATCAACAACTTTGTAACCGCAGGTGATGGAAACAGCAGCCCCGAAGCACGAGGCATCAATATTTCCGGAACCTCAAACAACGTGGATGTGGTGAGCAACTCCATTCATATCATGGACGGCGTTGCTGCAAGTCGTGGTATTTTTGCTGACGATGCCGACATTTTCCAATACCATATCGTAAACAACAACATCGCCATGGACGGCCCCGGCGTTCCTTTGTATGTGGCAGATGGTGGCGGTGCCCTGCTCATCGATTACAACAACTTGTACCAAAGCGACTCCACCGAAGTGGCAGAATTTGGCAACACCATATACAGTACCTTGACCGACTTGCAAAATGCAGGACTGGGATTGAACTCCGTGTTTGTTGATCCCGTATTTAATATGAACGACCTGCACACCTGTGAGCCCGGACTTAATATGGCCGGACTTTCTCTGCCCTTCATAACCGCTGACTTTGACGGCGACAGCCGCAGCAGCATGCCCGACATTGGCGCAGATGAGTTCTTCCTCGCTGCCGACATTAGCTTAGGCGCCGACATCGACAAGTGTCCCGGTACTTCTGTAACGCTTGACCCCGGTTTCTATAATGGAGCTACCTACTTCTGGAGCACCTTCGATACCACCGCCAGCATTACAGTTACCGCTCCGGACGAGTATGTGGTTCAGGTGGTAGGCAATTGTGCCTCTTCTGAAGATACCATTCAGGTGACAGACATTCCTGCTCCCGTAGCTTCCTTTACCGAAACCACCAGCTTCCTAACGGTAATCTTTACCAACACCAGCCAAGGCGGCAACAGCTACTTGTGGGACTTCGGCGACGGCAACACCTCGACGCAAATGAGCCCAACACATGTATACGCTGCCGAGGGACAGTACACCGTACAACTTACCGTTACCGACAGCTGCGGAAGCACATCCACCTTCGACTTAACGGTAAATCCTGACGACCCGAACACCGGTATTGCCTCCGTAGACGGATTGCAAATCACCGCCTTCCCCAACCCAAGCACCGACTGGGTAACCCTTGAATTGAACTCAGATCAGCTCCAAGAGCTACACATGAGCCTCAAGGACCTTTCCGGCCGCGAGCTGTGGACCAAAACAACAGGCCAAGTACAAGGCAAGGTGAGCCAGCAAATCCCTATGGGACAGTTAGCTACCGGAACCTATGTATTGGAAGTACACTTAGGCGAAAACTCCGCTTCCATGAAGCTGATGAAGCACTAAGCATTTTGAACACTACAAAAAAAGCTCCGCCGAGGCGGAGCTTTTTTTTTGATATGGGGCCTGTATCCTATTGGGATTCCATGCTTTATCCCGCCTGAGCTGCTGCCGTCCTTTGGTTTTGGGCCATTGGGCATGCTCCTGCGGTGGCTTGCTGCCGCGCCGCCTCCTCGGAGCGCCCTATGTGCCCAAAACCTTTGGTCGGCAATCGCTTGGCGGGGTGGCCTCCATTAAGACAATGGATGCGATTCTATTCCTACCGCAATGGTAGGCCAAACGGCAGGTTATAGAAACCACTGCAGCCACCCCGAAACTTAGGAGCTTGAACCAATTACTTAGAAAGCCTTTCCTCTTTTTCCATTCCTAAACTGCGCCTGTCCCCTCAGCCGGTAGTTTTTCTAGGCCAGCTTGCCGCTAACTTTTCTCGATACTTATTTTCTACCTCCTGGGCAAATGCCGCTTTGTCGTTTCTTAAAATCTCCATAGCCGGTCCATCTACAAGACTTGGATGTGCAGCCCTAAGGTTTTTGTCGCTCCATGAAGCCAGCTCTACCAGAATAGGCGTTAAGGCCAATCCCTTTTCGGTCAACAGGTAATAATTGGTCTTTCGATTGTCGGGGCGTTGGGTTTTTGCCACAATTCCCAATTCCTCCAGAAACTTGAGTTTGGTGGAAAGGATGTTGGTGGCAATCGCCTCCTCGCTTTCGGTAAAGTCTTTGAAGGTCTCCTTGCCTTCAATGAGCATTTGCTTTACAATCACCAATATCCACTTATCGCCCAGAACATCCAAGGCCGAAGTAAAAGGGCAGTCACATCTAAAATCTAAAGGCATGGCTTAAACTTCCCTCCTTTTGGAAGGCAATACAAAATTAATATTCTATATTACTTGCAAATCGAAAGCTATTTAGTAGTTTTGCTTGCGAAACAAAAGTAATAATAAACGAGCGATGGCAAAAACAAGAATAAAGACGGTTTACGCGTTGTGTTTTCAAGCTTTTTGTCCTGACCGCAGCGTCAGGGGCGAATTAAGGCACGGTCAAATCGAAAGTCCGGAGTTTACTAATTGTAAATGAGGAGCCCTGACGCTTCGGTCAGGATAAAAAACTTGAGATTTGGCCGTAACGCAAAGTCGCCGCCAGAATAGCAGCGCGTCAACAGTCTCGAATAAAGATAGCCATTTTACTGGTACTATCAGGAATGCTCGCTTCCTGTGGCGTACACAAAAACAAATCCAAAAGCGAGCAAAATCCATCAAACCCCTCAACAATGAGCAACAAAGCAATCGTAGGCACCTTCTTGGGCGCCGTAATGAAGCAAGACACGGCCACCATGCGCCAAGTAGCAAACCCCGACTACATCCAACACAATCCCTTTGTGCCCACCGGCCTGGAGCCTTTTATCGGCCTATTGCCCGTACTTAAAGAGCACGGCACCTATGCCGAAAACATCCGTATGTTTCAAGACGGCGACTATGTGTTTATGCACAACATCTGGAAAAACGCACAACCCTTTGGCGCAGAAGAAATGGTGGCCTTCGACATCATCCGCGTAGACGAACACGGAAAAGTAGCCGAGCACTGGGATGCCATGACGCCCTTGGTAACGGAAACGGCCAGCGGCAGAACACAAACCGACGGCCCCAGAAGCAGCAGCGACCTAGACAAAACCGAGGCCAACAAAGCCCTGGCGGTATCCCTGGTCGAGGATGTGTTGATGGGCAAAAACCCCAGCAAAATCGCCGACTACATCAGCACCGAAACCTACCACCAGCACAACCCACAAATCAAAGACGGGTTGACCGGAATTGTGGAAGCGGTAGAGTACCTCACCTCCCTTAACAACATGTTCAAATACACCAAAATCCATAAAGTATTGGGCGAGGGCAACTTTGTGCTCACCGTAAGCGAAGGCGAATGGAACGGAGGCAAAAAGCAGGTCTTTTACGATTTGTTCCGCATGGAAGCCGGCCAAATCGTAGAGCACTGGGATGTGATTCAAGAAATCCCCACCGAAGGCTTAGCACACAACAACGGAATGTTTGGATTCTAAAACCACAACACCAAGAGCGAACTACACAAGGAGACTGTTCCCACTAGTTGCGGCAAGTTGAGAAGGCGGGCCCTTAAATGCTAGAGAGCGCATCTTATCTAGTCGGCCTTATTCCGGTCTCCCTCCCCGGCGCCAAGCCGCTCCGAGCCTGCGGGGGTTCACCCCATTGGGGTTCCACCTCCTCGCCTTAGAGCGGCTAAGCGCCGGCTTCGGGCGGCCCTCCACTGGCCTTGGGGGCAATCTTTTTGGAAAATACGCTTCGGAAGGAATGATGAATGGTGAATGATGAATGGTGAAGGGTGAATGATGAAGGGTGAATGATGAATGATGAAGGGTTAAGGGTGAATGATGAATGATAAATGATGAGGTAAAGATGGGACATTTCCCGTCTCTCAAAACGAGGCAAAGACGGGACATTTCCCGTCTCTCAGTGATGAAAGGCCTTTGCGTGTCATTTATGCTCTCGTTTGACAGGGTTTAGCGAGATAGAAATAATTCAGCTTTGACATTTTTCATTTCCGCGCCATTTCCTCGCCAATTTGGCACGAATAAACAAAATTAAATTGCGCCTTTTTATAATCGCGCCATTTGTGCGCCAAAGTGGCGTGATTAATCATTTATCCTATAGCGTGTACTTCGACCAGCTCCTTCCATAACAATCAATTCGCCATCTACCCACTTCTTAAGTAACCGCTGAGCGCTTCTTTCAGCTAATTCCGTGTACTCAATAAATTCAGCTTTTGAAACAAGGCTCTTCTCCCTAAAGATTTCAAAGTAAGCAAGCTCCACGTCACTAAGCTTTTCAATTCCTTTAAACTTAACGACTGATTTAACACCTTGTACTGTCCTAGGAAAAGTCAAAGTCAAAAAAGGTTCCTCAAAAGTGAACTTTGGGATAGGTAAACCAAAATTCTCTTTCAAAGACTTAAAAGTCTTCATCCCAAATCCTTTCTCCTCCACATAATCCATTAAACTGAAAGCATAGGTAATGATTGGGTTTCGGCTTAGAGAAGGAGCTTCAAAGGTGTTTAGTTCATCCAACGAAATTGCTGGCAATGGTTTGCCTGGACTAGTCACAATTACTTTATTCTCATCAATCTTAATTTCACTCTTGGCACCTTCAATTTCATAATCACGATGCACCAAAGCATTTACAATGGCCTCACGCAGAACTTCTATTGGAAAGTCAGGAACGTCCATTCTTTTAAAGGCACTCGTGTCCTTTGATAGGGGCAATACTTTCTTCAGCCATTCTTCAACTTGGTCAGGAAGTAGGACTAAGGCATCGGAAAAGTCTTTAGGTTCAATTCTTTGGTTGCCATAAGTTACATGGGCTTTTAAAACCGCACTCTTGAATTTTGCTCGCGGGTTCTTACCAAAAAGTAAGATTCCAAAACCTGTGGGAACAAACTTTTTCTTTTCCTTATTCCACTCCATGGCTCCAAAATCTGCCAAGTATTCCAAGAAGGCTTCCTCGGTGGGCTTAAAATCAAGATTAGACTCCTTGATAAACTTCTGTAACGCCTGTTCTGAAAATTTACTGCTATCGTAATTCTCAATGGGTAACTCAATGGGTGTTCGTAAATCTTCCTCTTCGCTATCTCTTTTTCTTTCTAAAGCTTGTTTTAAAAAGGCTTTGTTTTCGTATTCTATGATATGCTGAAATTCACGATCAAACATTTTTACTTCAACACCATGATTTTCGAGATGTTTGATTCCTTTGCCATCTACAGTTGGGTCCCTGTCTTCAATACCGACAAAAACTTTTTTGATTCGCGCATTTGTAGTTCTGCGGCAACATGGAACTTTAGGTGGATTTCTTTGCACACAAGGTTCAAGCGTGGTAAAAAGGGTACAACCTTCTAAATTCTCATTAGGCAACTTTCTTTCCAGAAGGGTGTATTCAGCATGGTCTCCTTCTCTTAGTTCCCCACGAAATGCAGTTTCAATTCTACCATCAGGAAAAAGCAACACTGCACCCACCTTGGGTGGCACCTTGCCATCAGGTCTCGGCTCGTTGACGCTCCTATTCATTACGTCTATGGCCAGTTGCATGAGTTCTTTATCGGTGTATTTCTTTTTTGCCATAAACTACTTTTTAATCCTCAATCTCCTCACTTGCCTCCTCTGCCTCCTCAAAATATGCAATGGAACTTAATCTTTTTTGTCGTATTACTTTGTTCTAATTTTCTATTTTCTGTAAAAACGCTTATCGGATTTCGAATGTCAAATTTATTGTTTTTTGGTAATGTCTGAAAAAATGTGTAGGAGGTTTTCTTATGTAAGCTATTCAAATATAAGAAATTAGATTACTGAGATAGTTGACGCGCACAGTAGATTTAACATCCTTATATACAGTTGACTGCACTTCCTTTCTGGGTATTCTGTCAATACTACCAGCCCTCTGCTGAAAATGCCCCTCATTATGGATTCCCCCAATGTTGCGCGGAACCTTTAAGGTTGAGAACTTTGGGTTTGTTGAATGTTTTCTACGTATTTAGGGTTGAAGATACTTGATTGGCTGAT
Organism: Bacteroidia bacterium; assembly: GCA_030427255.1. Lineage (GTDB taxonomy): Bacteria > Bacteroidota > Bacteroidia > CAIKAF01 > CAIKAF01 > CAIKAF01. The sequence goes on from JAUHWY010000003.1 coordinate 125,371, forward strand.
TGGTTGGGGAAATAGGGATGGAGAATTGTTATAGAATTGAGGTTGAACGCCATACCCTTTAACTCCGTCTACTTAAACAACCTCTCCTCAATTTGCTTGAGGTTTTTGTTTACAAAGAACATATCGGGCTCGTGTTTAATTGCTCGTACCCGTATCTCGAAATTTGGGTCTTCCACTTTTTGGTTGTCAAAAAGTATTAGCCCAATACCAAATTGCCTGCACAAGGTGTCTAGCCTAGTTATGTCTTCAATTTGTGAATTCTTTGGAACTACAATATAAGATTTGTGGGAAAAGATTCGATAAGCACAGGCTTGGCCAAAGGCAGTGATTAACCCGTTTGTGTCGGTTTTTATTTCGCCGACTATGATTTCTGTGGGAAAGGGGATAATGTCGCTTCTTTTGGATTCCCGTAAACCAATCACATCCGGTGTACCCCATTTGTCCTTAAAAATATTCCCACCCAAACCAATGGCTTTGGTGCACTCTTCCAAATCATTAACCAACCAATCGGCAAAGGGCTTGTAAAAATCCTCCTCCTTAATCGCCTTTGTTGTAGTTGCCTTTCTTTGTGTGGGCGTTGGCTGCTCATCGGGCTGCGCATCAACGTTCTCTTTAAAGCTTATTAGCCTAAAAATGCCTCTGTCCGGCTTGTATACTTTGTCGGGATAGGTCGCTTCTAAATCCCAGGTTGCACCGCTTATGGTATTCGGCTTAAAGGAAGCATTTACCTTCAAAATTTCCCTTCTCAAATCGGAATACCGAATACCTTCCGGGCGTTGAGCCAATGTTTCCAAAGCTATTTGTCGAATTTGTTCGGTAATGGAAAGATGCTTCGCCATTCTAATTGCTTATAGAGTTTTCTATGGTTTCAATTTCTTCATCCTTTAGGCCATAAAATTGATAAATCATTTGGTCAACTTCTCTTTCTAATTCATAAGTGGACGTTTGGGGATTTTGGCCTTTTATCGTCAGAATCTCATTTACTTTATCCTTGAAGGGTGTTTCATCGTTTACTTCCTTCACAGGAATCGTTTCAAGTATGAATTTTTTAACCTCCTTAGAATTTCCTTGAAGCTCGGGGAACGCCTCTGCAAAGCAAAAATGAAAGACCTTGGAGTTTAAAAAGGCTAAAAGGTAATAAAGGTTCTCCCCAGATAGAATAAAGCACTTATCGTTTAAGAAATTACCATCCCTGTCAAGGGTAAAGGGCAAAAATTTTGTCATATTAGGATATATGATTTTAGGTTTCTCGAAATCCTCCCAATAGGCAATTGAATCTTGGGTCTCAAACCATTCACCCTGCGTTTTCTTTCTGGTTTTTTCTTTAATACCGGCAACATTTGTAAAAACTTCTCCTGTCTGTTTCAGTTTTGGTAAATACGCCTCTAGGTGCCGTTTAATAGCAGGATAAGATTCAATATCTAAATTAAGGCTAGGAAATGTTCCAATTAAAAAAAGCCCTGAATTCTCAAAGTAATATTTATGTACGTCTCTGCCTCTAAGCAATGGTTTAATAATTTCCGCACTATTTGGGTCCGCTTTAATAAGGTTCTCCCTTGCTTTTGAATCAATCACAAAAGCTTCATTTAAACCTGTTAGAATCCCTCTGTTTATTTTGATGTTCCAATCGCTAAGTGGCTTTCCTTGTGCTTCAATCTTTTCTTTAATTGAATTAGCTTCAGGATTCAAAATTATCCATGAGGATTCGGGGAACTTTGCCATTAAGGTGTGGTTCTGGCTCACTTCTTTAGCCAAGTTAAAAAGCTTAGCCTGTTCGTTTCGGGTAAACCGAATTGCTTTTATGGGTTTTGACTCGCCATGTTTCTTGCTAAATGAAACTATGGACGTTAAAACTGTAGCACTTTCAAAAATTTCGCAATCGGACAGGTCTATTACCTCCAACAACTGCGTCTCTTCGTTAAAGTAAGTCCTAAGCGATTGACCATAATTTGTTCGCATCCAAGCACTACCTGTAATAAAGCATAGTATTCCTCTCTGATGTAAAATTTGGTTACCAAGCTCATAAAATAACGCATACAAGTCACCCATACTTGAGTAGGTCTTGAAATTTAAGCGTTGGAGTTGCTTGGACGTTTCCCTAATACTTTGGAGTTGTACGTATGGAGGATTACCAATCACCACATCAAATCCAACAAAATCTCCCTCATCATTCAGCACTTCGGGAAATTCAAAGCGCCATTCAAAGGCATGCTCAAAAACCTTATTTGCTTTAATGGCCTCAATTTCAGCTTCCAGCTTTTTGGTTTGGTCGCTTAGCTTCTTCGCCTTTTTGTCCCAAGCGGCTTTCTCTTTTTTGCTCATTTCAAACAGCCGCTGTTGTTGCGACATTTCAAATAGGTCCGCAGACAACTTGTGAAGCCTTTTAACCTTAGGGTCGTTCTGGGTTATTTCGCTTCGGAAATCCGATTTAATGTCCTCTATTAACCGTTCCATTTCCCTTTTCTGCTCCTTGCTTTCTGCATCGCGGTAAGTGGAAACGGCCAACCGGTAAGCATCAATGGACCACTGACTTTTCCTTAAGGCTTGTTTCAAGTCCGCTTCTAAGCCAAAGCGGCTAACCAGAGAGTTTCCACACTTAATATTGATGTCAATATTGGGTAAGGTTTCCAGCTCGGTGGCGTTCTTGTAATAGGCATTTTTCAACAGTTCAATCCACAAACGCAAGCGGCAAATTTTTACCGAATTCGGATTGATGTCCACACCAAATAAGCAGTTCTCAATAATGGTTTGCTTCTCGTGAAATAGGGTTTCTTGTATACGTTGGCTTTCCTTATTCTTGGGATTGTACTCGAATAGCTCTCCTTCCTCATCGGCTACAATAAGTTCGTCGTTTACGACCTCTACCTGATACTCTTTCAGGCGTTTGCCGTTTCGGTCTTGGAGGATTCTTAAATCATGCTTCACGGCAATGATTTCATTAAGGGCAGACACTAAAAAGTGCCCTGAGCCGACGGCCGGATCGCAAATTTTTAAACTGTTTACAATCTCGTTGGCTTCTTTGGCATCCTCTATCTTATTGTACACGGCATCCAAATCATTGCATTGCCAGTGCTTGATCTCATTGAACTTCTGAACCACTGCCTTGCGGATGGTCTCCCGGCACATATACATAGTAATGAAGCCCGGGGTAAAGAATGAGCCGTCTTTGTAGCCATTGATTTTCTCGAAAATCAGGCCAAGAACCGAAGCGTTGATGAGGGATTTGTTCTCCTCTTGAATTTCCTCTGAACCTTCGCTGCTGAAATCGTAGGCATTCAGAAATTCAAATAAATACTCCAGGGTACTTAGACTGCCCGTCCTTTTCTTGCCGGTTTGGTCCTTCAAAACGGTAGAGGAAAGGATTGGAATCTTTTTGTCGTCCTTAAGGTTGCTTATGAAAATTGTTTCCTGCTCAATTTCGGTCGGGTCAAAGAGCGAAGAATTCAGGTAAGGTACTTTCTCAAAAATCCGACTTACGTCTTCGTTCCTGTCCATTTGCCTTTTTGCCAGTACCTGAAAAAACAAGCTATTTAGGTCATCATAGCTTTTAATCTTGTTAAGATTCAAAAAGGAATAGGAGCCATCGCCCTTGTGGTAGGTAATGAGTTGGGCTTCCAACAACTTTAGGAACAAAATTCGATTGATCCAAGTGATGGAAAGTTCCAAGGCGACATTGAATAGTCTTTCTTGTTGGGTACTACCAAAACGGCCGGGCTTATCCAAACGACTGATTTTGTCCAAACTGTCCAACTGAATGATGGCGTCTTCAAGAATGGTTCCGCTGTGTCGTTCGCCCGGCTTGTTGCGCTCAATCAGTTTTTTGCTTCCTGCTTTGGTTTCGGTAAGTCCTATGATATGCAACAACTCGGAATAAAAGCGCTTATCCAGACTGTTGCTATCGTTGGTAAATGGAAGTTTTAAAAGATGCTCCGGAGAGAGTACCTTAAAGAGCGCGATTAACTTATTATCGTCTCCTTTATCCTCACTCCTAAGTGGTTTTTGGTATTCCTGCAGGTTAAAGTGGGTAGGCTTAATTTCAGCCTGTATTTCTGCAATAAATGGCTCAGCAATTTGCTTGTAGAAAAAGTCGGTCTTGGTGTCGGCCAAGCGTCCATTTTCAAAGTCCTTAAATTGCTCAACCAGTTTTCTATTTTGGGCGAATAGTCTATCAAAGTCAACCGCGTCAAAAATGAACCATTCATTGATATTGGTTACCACCAAATGCCTTATTTCAAGGTTCTTGTGGGTAATTCGTTCTCGTAAATAATACAATACCAGTTCCTGAAAAGCCTTGGTGTTCAGCTTTTCCGTGGTGACCATTTCTGAGGTATTGGTTGGTTTTTTGGCTTCAATTAGTACACCAACCGTGCTACTTGGCTTATCGCCATTATGGATAACCAAATCGTTTCGCCCTTTGGTATTGATGAAATGCTTAGGGTCGTAATAGGTCTTCTTAAGAAAATCAATGACCAAGTTTTTATGAAACTCCTCGGATTCCGTTTCATTTATCCCATCGAGCAATTGGATAAGGTTGGTCTTGAAACCTTCGATATCAGTCCGGTTGGGCTTTACTTTTAAAAAGGCTTTATTTAGGGCCTGTCTCGGATTCAAGGGTTCTGACCTCATGGATAGTAGACTTTCTTTTGGGTCGGTTAAATTACTCTTTTCTGTGGATTTTGTTGTCCGGTTTTAGCCGCCCACTAGAGTCTTTCCTCCCACTTCATTCTCATTCTCCTTCTCATTCTGCAATTGCCCTCCTGCACAACACAATTCACTGTTTAAAAAGATGCACTTATTCTATTTTTTTACCGGAGACGCAAAATGTTGCGTCTCTAGCCCCCCTTCCAACACAATTCACTGCCTAAAATGACCCTCGAACTCCCCATTTTTGCTAGTGAACTGCCTCGAAAGACCCTCGAACTCCTCTTTTTTGCTAGTGAACTGCCGCGAAAGACCCTCGAACTCCACTTTTTTGCTAGTGAACTGCCTCAAAAGCCCCTCGAACTGCCATTTTTTGCCAGTGAACTGCCTCAAAAGACCCTCGAATTGCCTTTTCACACCCCCGAGGGGGTATGGGGCTACCCCCTCCTCCCCCTCCCGTTACCGGAGAAGCAACATGTTGCGTCTCTAGCATTCCAAAAACAGCAAAGAATGGCCCCCCGGCCGGGCAAAGGGCCGGCCGAAGGCTTTGGCTACGGGTGGCGCAGCTGAGGATGCGTAGCTTTGCGGAGCAACCGGAAGCCCGCCAACCGAGCCAAAGCCTAGGCCGACCGGAGCCGGGGCCGGTTAGAATACAGAATTGCTTATCGGAGCCGGGGCCCGCCCTACACGCCTTGGCTCAGGCCGGAAATATCCCTAACTTCGCAGCTTAAGCAATAGGCACAATAGTTTTATGTGGGCAAAAGATATTCTAGAAACCATAGGCAACACGCCTTTGGTGCAACTAAATAAAGTGGTAGAAGGGGTGTCGGCCACCGTTTTGGCCAAGGTAGAAACCTTTAATCCGGGCAACTCCATTAAGGACCGCATGGCCCTTAAAATGATTGAGGACGCCGAAGCCAACGGTCGGCTAAAACCGGGTGGAACCATTATTGAAGGCACCTCCGGAAATACCGGAATGGGGCTGGCGATTGCAGCCATCATTAAAGGTTACCGCTGCATTTTTACTACCACCGACAAACAGTCGCAGGAAAAAATTGATGCGCTTCGGGCGCTGGGTGCCGAAGTAATTGTGTGCCCAACCAATGTAGATCCGGAAGACCCTAGGTCTTACTATTCGGTGTCCTCTCGTTTGGAAAAAGAAGTGCCTAACTCCTGGAAACCAAACCAGTACGACAACCTAAGCAACAGTCAGGCGCACTACCAATCCACCGGTCCGGAAATTTGGGAACAAAGCGAAGGCAAAATCACGCATTTGGTAGTGGGCGTGGGTACCGGTGGCACCATTTCGGGTACGGCCAAATACCTTAAGGAGAAGAACCCAAACATTAAAGTTTGGGGCGTTGACTCTTACGGTTCCATTTTTAAAAAATACCACGAAACCGGCATTTTCGATAAGGAGGAGATATACCCTTACATTACCGAGGGCATTGGCGAGGATTTTTTGCCAAAGAACGTAGACTTTAGCTTGATTGACCATTTTGAGAAGGTCACCGACCGGGATGCCGCCATTTGGACCCGCGAAATTGCTCGGAAAGACGGTATTTTTGTGGGTAATTCGGCAGGCGCTGCCGTGGCAGCCATTCATCAGCTCAAAAAAGAGCTGAAGCCGGAAGATGTGGTTGTGGTAATTTTTCACGACCACGGCATCCGATATTTGGGCAAAATGTTCAACGACGCATGGATGCGCGACCGCGGCTTTTTGGACAGAAAACAAACGACCCTAAGGGAACTCATTTTGAATAAAACCATTCAAAAAGCCATATCGGTGGAAGCCGGCACCTGCGCTTCAGAGGTGTTTAATCTGCTAAGCGAAAATGGCTTGTCTCAAGTACCGGTGATGGAAGGAAGTCGGCAAGTTGGTTCCATTACGGACAGCTTGCTGTATGCTGCCTTGGTAAAAGACCCCAGCCTATGCGACAAACCGGTAAGCACCATAATGGGTCAGCCCTTCCCTTTTATGGAAGAAGACGATGAAATTCAAGAAGTCGCTGCCAAAATAAACCGTGAAACCCATGCGGTGTTGGTTAAAGATGCCATGGGCACCACTTATATTATGACCCGTACCGATATTCTGAACGCTTTGATTTAATGGTTCGGGTGAGCGACCAAATGGGCTTTGAGTTGGAGGTTCCTTCTCCTCCCAAGCGTATTGTGTCCTTGGTGCCCTCACAAACCGAGCTCTTGGCTTATTTAGGCTTAGAAAAACAGGTGGTGGGCATTACCCGCTTTTGCACCGAACCGGAAAGCTGGTTCAAGCAAAAAGCCAGAATTGGAGGAACGAAAGACCTCCATATTGAAAAAATTTTGGCACTTGCCCCGGATTTAGTCCTAGGAAATAAAGAGGAAAACGAGAAAGCTGCCATTGAGGCATTAAAAAAGGAAGTGCCTGTTTGGCTCAGCGATGTGCGCGACTTGGACTCGGCACTTGCTATGATTGGACAGGTGTCTAAGATGTGCGGCAAGGGGCAAGAAGGCTTGGTTTTGCAAAAGGAAATCCAAGCAGCCTTTGCCGAGTTGAAACCGCTAAGCCGACCCAAAAAAGTAGCCTATTTTATCTGGCGTAAGCCATGGATGTTGGTTGGAGGAGACACCTTTATAGATGCCATGCTTGAGCGATTAGGCTTTGAAAACGTAGGGAGGCAATTTTCGGGGCGCTACCCAAGCCTTTCGGAAGCAGAACTAAGCACCTTAGATGCCGACTGGTATTTTTTGTCTTCGGAGCCTTACCCTTTTGGCACTAAGCACAGAGAAGAGCTGGAAACGTTGGTGCAGCCGGGAGGAAAAAGTTGGCTGGTAGACGGTGCTTTGTTTAGTTGGTATGGCAGTCGGTTGTTGCAAAGTCCCGGCTATTTTTCGAGTTTGTTGGCCCGACTAGAACAAGCTGAGGCATGAATTTTGTCGCTATCTTTATACCATGAGGTTTGTGTTGCTTTTGGGCATGTTGGGAATTTGGATGAGCTGTAAGGTCAGTTTGTCGGGTATTGCCATACCGGAAGAAGCACAAACGGTAACTGTGGAGAATTTTGGAAACACGGCAGCGCTTACCAATCCTGCCTTTCCACAGCAAATCACCGAAGATTTACGTACTCGTTTTATTAGTCAAACGCGGCTTCAATTGGTGCAAGGCGGCGGCGATTTGCAATTTAAAGGCACCATTAGTAGTTATGCCACGAGTCCTGTAGCGGTTTCCGGCAATGAAACTGCGGCATTGACCCGTCTTACGGTGGGAATCCAAGTAGACTACATCAATACCCTGCAACCGGAAAAAAGCTTCAAAAAGGGCTTTTCGCGGTTTGCGGATTTTGAAGCCAGCCAACCCTTATCGAGTGTTGAGAATACCTTGCTGCAAGAAATTTCTGAGCAGTTGATCCAAGACGTGTTTAACGAGGCGTTTTTAGACTGGTAGCCTTAGGCCCTTAAGCGCACACCAAGCTCATCGTTAAGGGCTTTGAGCAATCGATCGGTAGCCTTTTCGGCTTCCTCGTCGCGGAGGGTGCGGTGGGCATCTCTAAACACCAATCCAATGGCCATAGAAATGAAGCCCTCAGAAACGCCTTTGCCTTGATACACATCAAAAAGCTGCCAAGATTCCAGTTGCTTTCCTCCCTGCTTTTTGATTACTGCTTCCATTTTTTCGAAAGGCATGTCTTGGGGCACCAAAAGGGCCAAATCTCTGCGCATGGCAGGGAATTTGGGCAGAGGCTTAAGCTTTGCTTTGCCTTGGGGAGCCAAACTCTTTAGCAGCTGCCAATGTACTTCGGCATAGTACACCATTTGCTTGATACCGCACATTTTGGTCAAGTCTGGGCTAACCCAACCAAGCGAAGCAAGCAGTTTTCCGTCTTTTCGGGTGCGTACTGCCACTCCATGCCCGGTCCATGGCAGGGCATCGGTAGTTTCCCACATGAGGCCTTGAATGCCTGCCTGGTCGAGCAAGCTTTTTACCCAACCTTTCATTTCGTAGATATCGGCCGAATAGCTTCCTTTTAACCAATGTTCGGGGCCGGATTCACCGGAAGCCACCAGCGCGAGGTATTCTTCTTCCAGAAAGCGTTCGGTTTCTCGGCTCAAATAGCTTTTTCCAAACTCAAACAAACGCAGGTTGAGGTTGCGGTGATGCACATTTCGAGCCACCGTTTGCAGCAAGCCGGGTAAAAGGCCGGGCCGCATAACAGCCAACTCTCTGCTCAATGGATTCTTAAGCGTTACCAAATACTTTGCTTGGTCAGGGTAAGCGGCTTCGGCCAAATCTTGGGGCAACATGGACAAATGCACCGCCTCAGAAAAGCCTCGCGCCGAAAGCCAAGCCGCGGTTTGCTCTTTTAAGCGGTCCCGCTCAGAAACCATGCTTCTATTGATACGGATGTCTAAGTGTCCTTCCAAAGGAATTCGGTCAAAGCCGTAAATTCTAAGGATTTCCTCGGCCACATCAGCGGGGCGGTGCACGTCGGGCCGGAAACCGGGCACCTTGAGACGCCAAGAGCTATGCCTTTCCATTTCACCTTCAAAGCCAAGCAAACGCAAGATTTCCGAGGCTTCGGTATCCGGTATTTCCACCCCTGCCAGGCGATGCAAATAAGGCATTTCAAAAGGCACAAACTTGGGAGCCGGCATTCCTTTGGTGCTTTGGTCCAGTTCATCCCCCTCAGGTTCGCCTTGCAAGATTTCCATAATCATACGGGCAGCTATGCGCAGCGCCATAGGGGTAATTGCCGGGTCACAGCCCCTTTCGAATCGGAAAGAGGCGTCGGTATGCAAGCCATGCCGCTTTGCCGTCTTACGGATGCTGGCCGGGTTGAACCAGGCAGATTCAATAAAAACACGGGTGGTTTGCTCAGAAACCCCGCTGTGTTTTCCGCCAAAAACCCCGGCAAGGCACATGGCCTTTTGGGCGTCGGCAATCACCAAATCGTCTTCGCTCAAAGCGCGGTCAATATCGTCTAAAGTGCGTAGGTGTTCGCCCTTTTTGGCTTTTCTTACCACAATTTTACCGCCCTCAATTTTATCGGCATCAAAAGCGTGTAGAGGATGGCCCAACAAAAACATAACGTAATTGGTAACGTCTACTACCGCATTTTGAGGTTTTAGGCCAATCGCTTTTAAACGCTGAGCCAACCATTTTGGGGAAGGCCCCATGCGTAGACCGGTCAAGGTAATACCGGTATAGCGTCCGCAATCTTCTTCTGCAACAACTTCAAAGCCGATTCCGGTTCCGGTGCCGGTTAAGGGATGAAAAGCGCGCGGGAAATCCGGCATTTCAAAGCTTTTACCTTGGGTAAAGGCCTTGGCTACAATGTCTCTACAAGCCCCAACATGCGAAGCCCCATCGGGTCGGTTCGGGGTTATATTCACGGTGAGTATGTGGTCTGTTTCCAGGGAGAAATATTGGGCCGCAGGGCTTCCCGGAGCAAGATCGGTCTCCAAGACCATAATTCCTTCATGACTGCTGCCCAAGCCCAGTTCGTCTTCGGCGCAAATCATACCCAAGGAAACTTCACCGCGAATTTTGCTCTTCTTAATGGTGAAGGGTTCGCCCTGGTTAGGATAGAGGGTGGCGCCCGGCAGGGCAACTACTACGGTTTGGCCTTGGGCCACATTGGGAGCGCCACAAACTATTTGGCGGGGAGCCTCCTCGCCGATATCTACCGTGCAAAGTCTTAATTTATCTGCATTGGGATGTGGAAGCGCCTCCAACACCTTACCAAGAACCACGTGCTGCAGGCCGCCGGGAATAAGGTCAAATGGCTCAATTTCTTCTACTTCCAACCCGGAAGAGGTAAGGTAGTCGGCCACTTCCTCCGGGCGTAAATGGGACTTCAACAGTTCGTTTATCCAAGATACTGAAATCTTCATGCGTATAATTGCTACAGCTAAGCTACAAAGGTAACCATAAGAATAAACCCACAGAGCCCTTGTGGAGGGGAGGACTATTGGAATTTAAAACAATAGGCAAGCTACATAGTGGCCTAAAATTCGATGGTAGGTAAGCTAAAGCAGCCGCTTAAGCAGCTATCTTTGTGGCATGTTGTGCGGTAATGATATTGCTAAAGCCAAAGCCTTGCTGGAAGCAGGAGATGTGGTAGCCGTGCCAACAGAAACAGTGTATGGATTGGCCGCCAATGCTTTAAATTCCAAGGCCGTAAGTAAAATTTTTAGCGTTAAAGGAAGACCGGATTTTGATCCCCTAATTGTGCATGCTGCCTCCAAAGAGGAGGCCTTTGCTTGGGCAAAAGAACTTCCCAACGAAGCCTTGGCCTTAGCCGAAGCCTTTTGGCCCGGACCCTTGACTTTGGTATTGCTTAAAAAAAGTGTCATTCCGTCTGAGGTCACCTCAGGTCTGGAGACTTTGGGGCTTAGAGTGCCCAACCACGCCTTATTACGAAGTTTGCTGCAAACGCTTGACTTTCCCTTGGCGGCTCCCTCGGCCAACCCATTTGGTTACATTAGCCCCACTACAGCAGCGCATGTGGCAGACCAGTTAGGAGCGCGGATACCCTATATTTTAGATGGAGGCCCCTGCACCATAGGTTTAGAGTCCACTATTGTAGGTTTTGAATCCGGAAAAGCTGTGATTTTACGTCCGGGACATATCCAAAAGGAAGATATTGCCCAAGTAATTGGCTACACTCCCAAACGTAGGGAGAGTCCGGCAGAAAGACCGCCCGCTCCGGGCATGTTGAGCAGTCATTATTCCCCAAAAACACCCATGGAATGGATGGAGGGAAAACACCTTGTGGGGAATAACGAAGGAGTCTTATATTTTTCAGGCAGACAAAAACCGGAAGGCCATGCCTACGAAATTTTGAGTGAGCAAGGGCATTTAACAGAAGCAGCACGGAGGCTGTATGGTTGTTTAAGAAGCTTGGACAAACAGGGTTTAAAGAAAATTTGGGTGGAGCTTATTCCGGAGGGCATAGGAAATGCAGAGGCGCTTAAGGACAGGCTGAACAGAGCAGTAGGCAAGCAACCCCTCAGTTCTTAGAGCCAGCACTTAGAGAACAACTCAACAACTGTCCATCCTTTGCAAAACCTAAGCCTTGGAGCAAATCTTGCCACCCGCCGGTATAGGTATTGGCGTCGGTGGAGACTTTTATCACCTTAAGCGTTCTAAAACAAAACTGTAAGATTTCACGAAAGGCTTCTTCCCAGGCATCAGCAACAAAGGGTTCTTGATAGGCTAGGACATTTAGCGTGCAACTGCCTTGTTTAAAATCGCCTTCCAGGGCAAGTACCCCTTGAACGCTTCGCGTTTCGTTGTCGATGGCCATCCAATACACCCCTTCCCCTTCGTGGTAGGCACGCATAAGTTGGTGAATCAATTGACGGAAGCTCTTTTTTTCGGTGGTTCGGTTGAGAAATACGGCCTGGTCGTTTTGCCAGAACTGGGCATCCATAATGGCCGGTTGCCTTAGCAGGAAGGCCTGGGTTTGAACCCTTGGGAAATATGGAAATGGGGGCTCATACATAAGCGGTTTGCCCTTTGCTTTTTCCCCTTAAAGATTGGCCACGAGAACCCGCAGAGCATACACCACTTCCCTTGCTAAACACAAAAAAGGAATTCCAACGTTTGAATGTGAAGTTGCTTATGGAAATCATGCCGGAATCTAAAAGGGAATAGTGCTTAAGTTTCAATGTATGAAAATAGTAAACAAAAAACCAAATCAAAAGCTAAGATTGTCAATAAATTGTTGTGTTATTCTACTTATTGGACAATACGCTATCCCATATCGGCAGGTTCTGTGAACACCCGATGCCAATAAGCTTTGTATCTTCGAAAAAAAAAGCCATGAACTTCAATACGCTCCTTTTAGAAAAAAGTGAAGGCATAGCCCTTCTTACCATTTCTCGCCCGGAAAAGTTGAATGCCCTTAACAAACAAACCATTGAAGAGCTGAGTGGAGCTTTGGACATGTTAAGAGAAGACCAATCTGTGCGCATTTTGGTACTAACAGGAAGTGGCGAAAAAGCCTTTGTGGCAGGAGCCGATATTTCAGAATTTGCCGATTTTAATCCACAGCAGGGCAAAGCACTTGCGGCCGAAGGGCAGCAAAAGCTTTTTGACAAGGTGGCGCGCTTTCCCAAACCCGTAATTGCAGCCATCAATGGCTTTGCTTTGGGAGGAGGTCTTGAACTGGCCATGGCAGCCCATGTGAGGATAGCCTCGGAAAATGCAAAAATGGGACTGCCAGAGCTAAGCTTGGGACTCATTCCCGGCTATGGCGGTACCCAACGCTTGGCTGAACTTATAGGCAAAGGACGTGCCTTTGAATGGCTGTTTTCTGCCGGTATGTGGTCCGCTCAAGATGCCCTTTCTTATGGCTTGGTGAACCATGTGGTTCCTCAAAATGAGCTCATAGATACCGCCAAATCTTTGGCAAAAAAGTTCATGAAAAACTCCTCTATGGCCATGTCCGCAGCCATCCAGGCCGTAAATGCCGGTTACGAAGATGGCGTAAATGGGTATACCATCGAAGTAAACCTATTTGGCCAACTATTTGGCACACCGGAATTTAAGGAGGGCACAGAAGCCTTTTTGCAAAAGCGAAAACCCGATTTTAACCGCTAGGGCGACAAGGTATCAGCACGGTAGAAACTATGCGTGAAATAGATGTCGCCGTCAAGCGCCCCTTTACGGCTTTGCGACTTTGCGTGAAACCCTTAGCGCGGTATAAGGGCAAGCAGAGATTCTGTGTTAATTTCCAAAAGGAAATAGCCAATTTTTTTTTAGCTTTGTTTCAAATCAGCAAAAGCTAGATTCGAAGGTTCTGCGACATTTTGTTGCAGGACCTTTTTTTCTTCGTAATTGGCTTCATACTTGGTTTGATTCTTAAATAGGATGTACATCAATTCAAGCAACTTTCGCTGAGACGCGAAGGCGCAAAGATTTCAGCGCAGTAGGCCCAATGCGTGAAATAGATGGCGCCGTCAAGCGCCCCTTTGCGGCTTTGCGACTTTGCGTGAAACCCTTAGCGCGGTATTTGGGCAAGCAGAGAAGCTAAGCGCGGCGGGATTCTACTTTTTGAATCACCTCTTGGTAGGCTTCCAGATAAGACTCCACGCCTTGGGTTAGAGCAAAGTACGCTTTGGCGCCCTCACGCAAATGCTGCATTTGGGTGCCCGAAAGCGCCAGGGCTTGGCTTATGGCTTTAGCATAGGACGCATCGTTCAATTGGTCCACGAGGATACCACTTTTAAAATGCTCCACAATATAGTCTGAGTCACCTACCCCACGATTGCAAATAACCGGCACATTCATAGCCATCAGCTCTCCTTGTTTGGTTGGACTGCTGGCCTGCTTACTGTATGCCGCTTTAATAAAAAAGAGGGCAAAGTCTGCCAAAGAAATCACCGAAGGGAGGTCCTGCCGACTGAATCCTTGCACACGGATGTTATCGGAAGGAATCCCAAGCTCCTTGGCCTTTTTCCATAATCCTTCGGCATCGTCACGTGTAGCTACCAACCATACCGCATCCGGCTCCTGTGTTAGCCATTGGGCAAAAAAGGCCACCATTTCGTCCACCAAATACCAGGTACCCAAAGAACCTACATATATTATTACGGTTCCGGCTTCTTCCAACCGCAACTGTTTACGCCACTTTTCAGCGGATTCTTTTGAAACCGCTGCGGGGTCAAAATGCGCCAAATCGGTACAACAGGGTATAACGCTGCAGGACCAATCGCTTTTGTTCGTTAGGTAAGGAAAAGCCTCCATAATTTCTTTTCCCTTATGGGTGAGGCTAATGACCCGATCGGCTGCCAAAAGCAATTCCTTTTCGCGGCGTTTAAAATGGGTATAAATGGCTTTGTATAACGGATTTTTTAGGTTCCAAACCCCTCCATCGACCCGCTCATCCGGGAAAAAACCACGCATGTCAAACAAAAACCCGGTGCCATGGGATTTTTTCCAGCGCAGGCCTTCCTCAGCAGTAATGTAGCTTCTGCAATGCAGCATTTGGAACGGTCTATCTCGGTAAAGTGTCCTCAATTTCCGACGAAGTTTCCACCCATCGTATAATGTGGACAGCACAGGGGGCGACTTATGGTATACCAAAGGATGCCACTCTATACCTTCGGTTGTACAAAAAGCCTGAATGCGCGCTCCATCTTTGGCCATTCGGTCGGGCTTTTCGAAAGAGACCAAGCGCATAGAGACACCCCGCTCCACCAAGCCTTTTAGATAAGGCAGAACCTGAGACTCCCCTAAGGGGTCCGTCATACCATCGTACGACAAAAAAACAGCTTCAGTGGGATGTAAATTGTTGGGCATGCCAAAGGTTTAATTGCAACAGCAGCCAAACCTGCTGATAATGAATTTGAGAACCATGCTTAAAGAAAGGTTGTACTAAGTTTAAGGCCGCTTGTTTGTCTACCAGACCATGGCTATACGCCGACTCGGAAAGCACCATATCCTGCACCAGTTCTTTAAGTCCTCCTCTAAGCCAATGGTTAAGAGGGATAGAAAAGCCCCATTTGGGCCGCTCAAAAAGCTCCCTGGGCAAATGGCGGTACAAGACCTGTTTTAGCAAATACTTATCCGTTCCATCCCTGCGCTTTAGCTTTGGATCTAAAGCAGCGGCAAATTCCACCACTCGGTAGTCAAGCAATGGAACACGAGCTTCTAAGCTATGCTGCATGGAAGCGCGGTCCATTTTCACCAACAAATCGTCGGGCAAATAGGCTTCCTGGTCAAACATGGCCTGACAAGTTGCCGGATCGGCAGAGCTAAGCCAAACAGGAGGCTGCCATGCGCTTACACGGTCAGAAGGCAGGCTTCCTGTGAGGCGAGCTACTTCCGAAGCGAGAAAAAAGTATTGTTCTTGACCAAACAAGTGCGCTTGTGGACTTATTCCTTTGGCGGGCCTACGGAGCAAACGCCCTACCCTACGGTAACGGTCCGGTCCCAAAGCAAAAAGTTTGGAAGCCATGCTCCTGGCAAGCACCAAAGACCAAGGGAACTGCTGCAAACGATCCGCCCAGCGATAGGCCCCATAGCCATGAAAAAGCTCATCGCCGCCATCTCCGGTAAGCACCATGGTTACATGCTTCCGGGCAAGTTCAGAAACCACCAATGAAGGAACTGCCGAAGCGTCTCCATAAGGCTCGTCGTAAATTTGAGGCAGGCGCTCCACCCAATGGAAGCAATCCTTAGCTTGAATCCTAAAGGTGGTATGATTGGTTCCTAAGGCCTTGGCCACCTGCTCGGCATAGGGTGACTCATCGTGCGAGTCGGTATCCATGGCAATGGAAAAGGTACGCAAGCCCGGACCGTAATGTTTGGCCGCTAGGGCGGTAACCAAACTTGAATCCACGCCTCCGCTTAAAAAAGTTCCAAAAGGGACGTCAGAAACCAAGCGCTGACCCACTGCTTCTTGCAAAAGCGCATCAAGCGTATCTA
This sequence comes from Bacteroidia bacterium, assembly GCA_030427255.1. Classification (GTDB taxonomy): domain Bacteria; phylum Bacteroidota; class Bacteroidia; order CAIKAF01; family CAIKAF01; genus CAIKAF01. The sequence continues at coordinate 141,428 of JAUHWY010000003.1, forward strand.
AGGCCTCTGACTCATGGCCTAGCCTTGGACCCGCGAAGGCCTTTTCTATGCTCCACCAAGGCCTTATACTCAAAGAGCCATCGGCACTTCGGGTAAGGCAATGGCCGGGTTCCAACTTATGTACGCCCTTCCAAATAGAGTCGGGACCGGGAATATACCCTAGGTGTAAATAGGCCTTGAGCGCCTCTGCATGCACTTCATCCTCGGGTAAACGCAAGGCCTTGAGCTCTGAGGCACAGGCAAAGCCTTGGTGAGGTAGGCTGCGGAAATACAAAGGTTTAATGCCCATCCGGTCGCGCCAGATGGTCAAAGAGCCGGTTTCTTTATCAAAAATGGCAATGGCAAACATGCCATTGAGGGCTTGCACAAAGTCCGGCCCCCAAGCGGCAAAAGCTTCCAAAATAACTTCGGTATCGCCTTGGGTTTTAAAAGGACTATGGCCTTGCTGCTGCAGTTGGTTTCGAAGCTCCTTAAAGTTATAGACCTCGCCATTGTAAACCATTACGTAGCGCCCATTATGGCTATGCGCCGGCTGATGGGCAGCTTCTGACAAATCCAATATGCTTAAGCGGCGGTGCCCCAAGGCCACTCCATGCTTGGCATCAAAAAAAGTGCCTTGATGGTCCGGGCCTCTATGCGCCAAGCGCGCCGTTGCTCGCTCTATTTGTTGTTCGGCGCCTTTAGCAATCCAAGCTGTTATACCGCACATAAAGAATTTGTTTAACCATGTTGGGCAAAAGTACAAAGCATTTTAGCGGCAGGCTTGCCAAAAGTTTAATCTACTTGGAATTGGAACAAAACAGGGCCAACAGTGGAAGAGAAAAGCTATGCTTTGAAAAACCGCACAAAAACAAGGCACAAAAGGTATGCGCCAGGGACCGGCACGGATGCCCCGGACGCCTCGAAACCCGGGCGGGCCGGCTGGCGGAGGCTTTCCCTAAGTTAGGGAAAGCCCACGCACAGCCTTGCCCGCCCGTGGTTTGGAGGCGCCGGAGCAGGAGGGAGGGCCCGGTTCAGGCGCCCAAAACCTTACACTTCTTTGTACTGCCGTGCGGCAATTCCAATGCTGATTTCGTAGAGAAAAATCAAGGGAAAGGTGATGAGCACTTGGGAGGTGATGTCGGGGGGGGTGACCACTGCGGCCAAGACCAAAATGCCGACGTAGGCGTGGCGGCGGTACTTTTTGAGCATGGCCGGGCCTACCATGCCCACGCGGGCGAGGAAAAAAATAAATACCGGCAATTCAAACACCAGTCCGGTGCCGAGTGTGAGGTGCAAAATGGTGGATAAATAACTCACAAAAGTGGGGCGGTTTTCGATGAGTTCCGACACCTGATAATTACCCAAAAAGTGAATGGTCATGGGCGATAAAACATAGTAGCCGAAGAGTGCGCCGGTAAAAAATAAGATGCTGGAATAGAATACAATACCGCGCACTTTACCCTTCTCCTCCTTGCGCAACGCAGGCCGAATAAAGCGCCAAACCTCATACAAAATATAAGGAAAAGCCAGCACTACACCTGCCAAAAAACAGGCCCAAATGTGCCAGGTAAATTGGCCGGCAAAAACAATGTTTTGGAGTTTTTCAATCTTGAGCTCGCCAAGGCATAAATTGGGCGTATCCAGGCTTTCGGCCAGGTTGCACAGCAATACTTTGGTCGGAAAATCTTCTTGAAAAGGACCAAAGAGCACCACATCGAACAGCACGGAGGTGAAGGCGAAGGCCAAAATGGCGCCTACCAAAATAGCTAAGACACTGCGCACCAAATGACTGCGCAGCTCTTCGACGTGCTGTAAAAAGGACATTTCTTTTTCTTCGGCCATTGCCTGCGAAGTTAGTGATTCGGCGGCTACCTAAACCCATCCTCTTTTCGGCGTTTTTTGTATGCACGCCTACTTTCGACCAAAACAAAGTATTCGGTAAATTCGTACTCGCTGATTCCAATGGTTATATCGTTTACTATCAGATAGGTAGATGTATTTCCCGTAATCACTTTTCTAAAACGGTACGCAATTCCGGCATGAAAATTTTTATAGTCCTGCAAGCAATAGGCCTTGGGCAAACGCGGGAACAGCAGCACCAAAGGCACGCCAAGCAGCGGCGTTAAAAAAAGCATAAGCACATAAGCCCCCGTGGTTCCAATGGTTCTAAAGGCCCCAAAATAGTCGGCCACAATGCCCAAAGCCACCAAATACAGAATGGGAAACAGCTCCATGGCAATATAACGAGGCAGCGGCCTGAATGGTTGTTTGGCTATGAAATTTGGGGGTTTCCCCTCGGGCCTAAGGGCACCGAGGGGTCGGGCTGTCCGTTCCAAGCCGCATGGGCAAGCCTTGCTTTTGTAAGCCTTTTGGGGGTTTTGCTAAAGCGCCAACCCCAAAAAGCAACAAAAGCGAAGCCTTGCCTGCGCGGGCTTTCCTCTGCCATCCCTAACCCGAGATCCCGAAACTCTTGCGCTTACCGGTCCCCTTAGGGATTCTGAACCATAAGGGAGTAGGTGTTCCCGGACTCGGTAGAAACGATAAAATAAAGGCCGGCAGACAAATGTTGAGGAAGGGTCAAACGGTCGGTAGACATTTGAGAACGCATGATGCTTTGCCCTTGCATGTTCTTGAGTTCCCACAGTCCGCTTTGCGGCAATTGAATGCTTTGGCCGGAAACTCCGGGGTTTGGATTAATGAGCTTTGAATGCTTGTTTCCTTGGTCTTGCAAAGACAAATTAGACTCGGGAATGGTGTAACGGGCGGCGGCCCATTGAAGGATTCCACACACTCCGTTGCTGCATGTGCGCGTGTAGCCGCTAAGCACCACTTTCCCTTGCGGCGTTAAGACTGCGCCACTGGAAGAGCTGTTGTTGTTCTCGTTAAAAATGTTCTTAAAGTATCCCCCGCTGTGAAAACTTTGGTCTGCTTGTCCGTTTGGAGTGAGCATGGCCATGGCAAAATAAACGGTATCTCCGGAGCCGTGATTGCCGGTCAACAGCAACCTGCCATCCGAAAGTAGAATGCTGTTGTAGCAACCTTCGGTAACTCCCTGGCCGTTCAAATCCCATTTGATTTTTCCTTGCTGACCAAAAGAAGGGTCAAGGTTTCCACTTGCATCCAGGCCTACCGCCAAATAGTCGTAGTCGAAACCGGTCCAGGTCATGGCCGAAACCACAATACGGCCGTCGTTCCGTGCATGCACACGGCTCACCAAATCCAATGAAGTACTGTCATAGTTGTAAAAACCTATGCCGTTTTGAGCAAAAGCGGAGTTTAATTGTCCACCGGAGGATATTTTGGCTACGGCAATTCGGCTAAAATTGGGATCGTTACTTCCTGAAGTTGCCCTCATGAATTTAAACGCAAAGAGCATGTCGCCATCGGGATGCCAATCTAAGGTGGCATCGGTTCCATCGTACCAATGACCGGTTTGGCTTGGCGCAAACTCGGCAAGTCCATTGGTACCAAAAGAGGCATCAAGCTGTCCTTGGTTGGTCAATTTGGCTACCACAACTTTGCCAATGGATTTGGTTCCTCCTAAATAAAAATCGCCCTGACTGTCTTGAAGCAAAGCTCGGAAGTACCAAACTTTTGGCGATTGAAACTTTTTAATTCCGTTGTCGGCAAAATCGGTTTTAAGTCCTGAGCCATCGGGCAAAAGGGCTGCCATGTATCCAAAAGTCGTGGTTCCGCCTACGTCAGTGGAAGTAGAGCCGCAGAGGTAAATGGCCTCGGGTCGGATCAATACATCGTATATGCGGGTAGCCCGCTCCATAATTTGAAAGGTGAAACTGCCGTTGCTGCCAAAGGAGACGTCGGTAGAGCCATCGGGTTTAAGCTTCATAAGTCGAGCAGTTCCGTTGGACATTGGATTGCCAATCATGAGCAAGGACTCATCGGGAAATGCGGCGACCAAGTCTCCGGTACGGCTTTGGGGGAGCACTAGTTTGCCTTGAGTGGCAAAAGAAGGGTCTAGCATGGCTTGGTTTTGGCCTGAAAGCAGGCTTAAGGAACCAAGTGCACATGCACACATTAGGGTAAAGAACGATTTCATAGAGCTAAATTTCACATTTATACAAAGTTACATCGAATAATGGACAAAAAAAAGACCCGCCGAAGCGGGTCTTTTTTAGCCAATGGCTATAGGTTTTACATCTTAACGATGCGGGTCTGCGACTTAATTTCGCCGTATTGAATTTCTACCAGATACACGCCTTTGGCCTGTCCTGAAAGGTTCAACGTGGTTTGTTGCATGCCTGCTTTTCCTTTTACGGAGCTGCTCATAATTTCGCGGCCGGTTAGGTCAAGCAACCTTAAGCTAACTTCTTCACCGGAAGTGTTGAGGAAAGAAACCTGAACCAAATCTACGGTGGGGTTGGGGTAAACCACCAAGCTCTGTTGCACGGTTTCCTCAATTCCGGTAGTGCTTATAACCACAGTCTTGGTTGCACTTGCAGAATTTCCACAGCTGTCGGTTACGGTAAGGGTTACCGTATAGTTTCCATCTGCCCCATAGATATGGATTGGGTCTTGGCCGGTAGAGCCGTTGCCATCACCAAAGTCCCAGGTATAGCTAAGCGCGGTTCCTGTAGAGCCATTTGTAAATGAGCTGGTAAGGAAGCTCTCCACAGAGGTAAAGGCAGCTGTAGGTGCAGGGTAATCAAATACTTCTACTGTATCGGTGCCTGAGCTGCAAGTACCTACAAGAAACAGAGAGTATTCGCCGGGTTGCACCACCTGAATGGTATTGGTGCTTTCGAAGGTACTCCAGAAATAGGTTCCGGGAGCAACGGCAAAGTCACTGAGGGTGACGGTATCACCTGCACATTTCCAAATGTCCGGACCTAAGGTAAAGTTGGCTCCTTCGAACATTTCGTCCGCGCCAATATCCGGCACAACAGAACTTCTGGCATCTCCGTCCCAGTCGGTGCTAAGGCCGGTCAAAGGCAAAGCAGCACCATCCAAAATAGGAGAGCAATGGTGGTGGTCGTCCCAAGCCAAGAAGCCGGGGTCAACAGAAACTGCATTGGCATCCCAACCGGTTTGGTTCTGCCATATGGCCAAGTTGGGATAACCCAAATTGTTTACAGCAGCAAGGAATGGACCTGAGGTAAAGTAGTTGTTGTAATCAGGCGGCGCAACAAACAAAGAGGAGTTGAAAATAACCGGAATGGCATTTCCACGTGCTACCAAGTTGTTGTTGAAGGACTCAATATTGGTACCTGAAGTTACGGCCATGGCTCCTGACAAGTCGTCGCTTTCACGAATGATGGAGGTATTGTTGGCCATGCGTAGGTTCACCATATCGTCCACCAAAATACCGTAAGTCAAGTCGGTCACACCGGAATCACCCACAATAGCTACGTTATTGTAAAACGCGTTGGGACCATTGTTAGTGCCGGCTCCGGAGGTCATATAGAAACCATAGTTAGGCCATTCTCCGTTACCTACTACTCGGTTGGCTTCGATACGCAAACCGGGACCGGTATTTGAAGTATAATACCCAAATGAGGTACTGGTATAACCGCTTTCTGACATCAAATCGTTTCCATGAAGTACCAAAGAATCTTGATGTTGGAATCGACCTCCGTAGAAGTAGGAGTCTTCGATTTTATTGTTGATAAAGCTATTCCCCACTTCGTTTCCACCGGCAGCGGAAGATCCGTACCAGTAAATACCGTAGGAGCCTCCGCGGATGCGGTTTTGCTCAAAGGTATTGTAGTTGTCTCCTCCACTTCCGCTTTGCGACCAAATAACCGTTCTCAAGGTAGAAGTGGTAGAAATAGAGGTATCTCCAATAAGCTCTGTATTGGCTACTCTATTGTGCTCAGAACCACCAATAAACTCAAGTACTCGATAGTTTGATGGCCCTTCGGACTTCATCGTCAAATGCTCGAAGATAAGGTGCTTGGCCCCGTTTAGGCGAACTACATAGTTCAAGGTAGAAACGGTTGGACCAAAGGAAATCGCTACATCGGTAGAGTCTCCGGATTGAGAACGGTAAGTTACCGTGTTCACCGAAGAGCTGTTGGGAACTTCGAAAAACTCTACTTGCTCGTTGTACACTCCACTTACTGCTTCCACTACAATTGGACCGCAAATGCCACGAGACTCAAGGGTGTCGGCCGCTTCGTTAAAGCTAATGAAGTTGGTACCTCCTGAGGGCAAGTTGGGGTCAATGGTAAAGTTTCCGCTCAAACCTTCGTTCACTACAACAACAGAGGTATCGTTGCTAAACTCTTCATCTACCACACTGTTGGGCTGGCTTGTGTAAGCCTCCACCACGTAGGTTTGCCCTGAGACAAAGTTAAAGGAGCCCAATACCACGTTGGTATCCTGACCTTGAGCCAAGTTCATTCCCGAGAGAGCTACTTGAGGCTGAGCCGCCCCATTGATTTCCCAATCGATAAGCACGTTGCTTAGGTTCAGCAGACCATAGTTCCGAATGTTTACTTCCACTGTTCCAGAGCCTGGGCAGTAGTTTTTGCCCGGGTTAAGGATGGCAAATACCCCGGCATCGTTGTTTGGAACAATAAACTCAATGGCACCCGGATCGGGGGTAGAAGTTCTAGCCGCACCAAAGAAGTCGTTGGGAACAAGCGACAATAAATCTGCGCCAATATTGTCCACAGCAAGTACAGTAGGACGCAGGTTACCGGAAGCCGCATTGAAGTATAATGGATCTGCAGAAACTCCATTACTTTCCCAGCCGGGAGTATTGGTTTGGTAGTCAAAGAGCGTTGGTTGAATGCCCGAATAGAAACCATAATATGGTGTTCCCGATAGGGGATTTACATACACCACGTTATTTTCTGTGCTGTCCACGGCTGCGGTACTGTTGATGTACAAGCCATATTTGGTGCCGCTACCCTCGCGAGTTACGGTAACGATGTTGTTCACAAAGGAGGATGAAGTTCCGGTACCGGTAAAGTAAGCACCGTAGGTGGTACTTCCCGTAGTGGCCGATTGATCATCCAAACTAATGGTATTGTGCAGAAAACGGTTTCCAATGGCACTGGAAGCATAGGTACCATAGAGGGTTCCATTGCTGTTAAGCCCATAAATCAGGTTATTGGAAAAGGTATTCTCCAGACCCGGTTGAGCATCGCCCAACAAGTAAATACCATAGGTAGTTCCGGTATAACCGGGTGAACCTCCATTTGGATTGGTAATAATGTTGCCGTCAATCAAACTACGCTCCATGTCTCCTGTGGAGTAAATACCATAGAAGGTAGTAAGGGTGGTGCGGGTTGGGCGCGCCATTTCGTTTCCAACAAACACCAAAGAGTCCACATTATTAAAGTAAACTTGATGCGCATACGCATCGTAAAACTTATTGTGGGCAATTCGGTTATTGAAATTGCCTACACCAAAGGTTAAGCCGTTCATGCGCATACCATAATAGGGTCCACCTGCCGGTCCACCCAAGAAGCTGGAGTGTTCTACCGCACAGTTGGAGGCCACAATACCGGTACTACTGGTAGAGGTATTAGAACCGGAAAACAAAAGCCCGGTGGAGTTGGTCGTACTCGTGCTGGTGATGGCACTTAAGTCTACCGTCAAATAGCGAAGCGTATCGAATTGGTTGTCTCCAATAAAGTGCACCCCATAACCGAAGGTAGCATCTTCTCCAATAAGGGTTAAGCTATCTACCAATACATACTTGGCTCCCTCAAGACGGAGCAGGTGACGGTTTGCCGAAATGGGTTGAGCAGATAAAACGCCACCTTGACCATGCAAGTACAGATAGTTTTGTGGACTTGCATTCGCATAGTTGCGGATTGTAATTTGCTCATGAATGGTATCTACGGGATTCACAAACACATCTACAGCTCCACAATGACCGCCAAGGAAAAGAGCCGTATCCAAGGCTCCCCAAGTAGCAAAGTTGGTTCCACCCGTAGGCAGGGTGCCGTCGAGGGTATAGTTTCCGGCTAAGCCGCCAAACACAGAAATGGTGGTGGTATCATTACCGGCAAAAGCGTCTGTGGTGTTGTTTGGTTGCGTGGTATACGCTTGAAAGCTGATTGGACCGGTACCCGTTAGAGGGAAAATCCCCAAGAACAATACCGAATCGCTGTTGGCAGGCAGGTTTATGCCGGTAAGGTTTACGGTAGGCTGCCCTACGCCATTCACACTCCAAACCACGTTTACGCTGGTTAATGGATTTGAACCGGGGTTATTTAAGCGTACAAAGATGGAGTCGTTGCCCGGGCAGAAATTAATACCAGGATTAATAAACTGGCTAATTCCGGCGTCATTGGCTGCGCCGTCGAATTCCCAAGCACCGGGGTCCGGGGAGCTTAAACGCGCTAAGCCGGTGATGTCTTGGGGCACCAAAACATTCAAATTCGCACCGATATTATTGAAACCGGGCGATTGTGGCTGAAAATTGGCCGCACCGGGATTGGTAAATAAGGGGTCAAAATCCTGACTTAAGGTCTCGTATTGGTTGTTGCTGGCAGCCACAAAGCTGGCACGTGTAAAATGCGGGGTATTATAGTAACCATAGTAATTGGTACCGTTGGCATTCACATACACGTTGTTGTTGTTCATGGCAGCCAATATGGCATTGGTTGTAGAAAAATACATGCCATAAGACAAACCGGTCGAAGTTCTAGTTACCGAAATAAGGTTATTTAGAATTTCGGTTCCAACCATATTTGAGGTACCATACAAACCATAGGTAGCTGAGGTTCCTGTGAAGCTATTATCGTCCAAAGAAACCGTGTTGTGGTACACTAAATTATACTCGGGCGATGACAAATAAATTCCGTATTGGGTGCCGTTGCTGCCAAAGTCGTAAACCACATTATTGGCCATTAGTATTTCTTGACCTTGCAATACATCTGCTGCAGAATATAAACCATAAGCAACCGAGGTCATCGTAGATGTTCCCTCAGGAGTATGAATGTAGTTGCGCTCTATTCTACTGCTGTAGCTGTCTCCTGTTATGAAAACACCGTAGAAGGTGGTGGTAGAGGATTTGGTTGGCCTATGCACCTCGTTATCCCATATTTTGGCCCCTTCGGCATCGTTAATGTAAATACCATAAAAGTGGGGGTCGCGCACTTCGTTACCCTGCACCAAAAGGTTTTGGGCTCCGGAACCTCCACCATTTTGGCCAATGGCGCTAATTCCATAATACATCCCTCCACTCAAGGTTCTACCATTAAAGGTATTGTTTACAATGCCACAATTGTCGCAGTTTGCCCCGTTGGTTGTAGGGCTTGTATTAGAACCGGAAATAATGACACCTCCTGAATTCGAACTGGTAGTACTTGATACCGAACTAATATCTAAGGTACAGTTCCGAATGGTATCGTTGGTACAACCTCCCGTATAATGCACTCCCCAGCCAAAAGTGGTGTTCTGGGTCACAATATTCAGGTCTTCTAATGTCACATAAGAAGCTCCATTAAATCGAATTACTTGACGGTCTGAGGTAGAACCACTAAACTGAATGGTGGCGTTGTTGCCGTGTATGTTGATTCGGTTGGGTATGCTCGCACCGGGTATCGAGTTAAAGGTAACTTGCTCTGTAAATGTGGCATTGGAAGCTACATTGATGTCTACAGGTCCACAAACCCCAAAGGTGTTTAGTGCACTGGCTAAATCGTTCCAGTTATTGAAATTGGTTCCGGCCGTGGGTTGGTTCCCGTCCAGGGTATAGGTACCCGTCAAACTCGGTGTAATGGTTACCGATACGGTGTCGTTGCCGTTGATGGTGTCGTTGCCGCCATTAGGTGCGCTGGTCCAAGCCACAATAGTGGTAGGCACCCCGGTCACAAAGTTTACATTTCCCAAAGGAATGGTAGCTGTATTGCTTCCGTTGCCTCCAATGGTATCTAAAAGTTGGTTTACCGGAATGGGCGCCTGAGGGTTGCCATTCACCGTCCAATTTACCGTAAGACTGTTGATTTGGTTGGTGCCAAAATTCGCCACGTCAATGGTCATGGCGTTGTTGCCGGGACAAACCAATCCGGGGTTAATACCCAAGGCAGCAGCATTATTGCCCCCCTGGTTGGCAAGAGAATAAACCACGCCACCATTAAATTGGCGGGGATGATTGGTAGGATTCACACCGCCGCCACCGTAACCTACATTAGGACCGGTTTCTATTCCAACATACTGGTCAGAATAAAACGAGGGTCCACTTGAGTAAGTCGTATAGGCACAGTTGGGGCCCGAAATTGCAAAACCTAACGTTTGGCCGGGCTGCATCAACAATCCAACCGGAATAGGAATGGCTTGGGGCTGTGGAGTACTAAAATTTGGACTCTGACTAGTAATATTTGCCGTTCCTAAAGAAACCCAACCATTGGCTAAATTTATGGTGGGTGAGCCATTTATGGGAGTCGGATTATACCACATCTCTACCGTTCCGCTGGTATAAAACGCACAATAAATGGTGTCCACTATAATTGGTGCAGACAAGGCAGACAAATTAAATGTAATGCCTCCGGCACCATTACCACCTTGCAATGGCGGAACATTTGTAAAATAGTTGGACTGACCATGAAGCCATCCAACACTCGCAGCTAAGAAGCTTATTCCTGCTGCAAACGATCGTACCCGTTTCAACATAACCTAGTAAATAATTAACGATTTAAAATTAGTGAAAGAATTGGTTAATTTTTTGACGAAAATGCAGCCTCAACCTAAAGAAAAATATAACCCATTGTTTATCAACTGTATAAAATACTCTAATTTTGAACTTTAATCTTTTTTAAGGCTTGTTTTCACAAAATAAAAAGGCCAAAAAATCCCACAATCGCCTTAAAAGCAGTCCTTTAAAAACAAACCCCAAGCAAATTCCTGGGAATCTAGACGCAATTCCTCATCTAAACAGCTCTCAATACGCTGATTTCAAACCAAAAAAAACGGCTCCTACAGCTCATACTATACGCAATTGTTTACAGGCTCCCCACTCGTCTGTTCTTTTTGAAACCTACACGCTATTCAATAAAAAATATCTGGTATTTAGCATATTACAAAAGAAACCTTCTGAAAATATTTGGCTAAGCACTCTTATGTAAGGTTAAGCCACACTTTTAGTTAATTCTAAACCCACCAAAGGTTGATTGAAAGTTTTTGATTTGATTCTTAATATTTATTGTTCAACTTTAGCGATGACATACGACAGGACATCCAATACTTAAGTCGCCCGTTCTTCAAAAAAACTTCTTTTATGGGGAAAAAGATGGGCATTGAAACATAAAATAAAACAAGAAAGGCCGAAAAACCTTCCTCCAAACAGGAACATCTTTCGGCCAAACTAAGCTTCTAATGCAAAGCAATAGCTGCGCTATCTTACCCTAAACAGGAATTAGAGGTCCAAAAGCACCTCTTCGGGCTTTTTGCCTCCAAAGAGCATGCGCTCTGGGTTTTCTAGCAAATCCTTAACCATTACCAGAAAACTTACCGACTCTTTACCATCAATGATTCTATGATCATAGCTTAAAGCCAAATACATCATAGGCCTTACCTCCACTTTTCCATCAATTACCATAGGGCGCTCCTGGATTTTGTGCATGCCTAAAATGGCCACCTGTGGAGGATTAATGATAGGCGTAGACATCAATGATCCAAATACTCCCCCATTGGTTATGGTAAAGGTACCGCCGGTCATTTCATCTATGGAAATTTTCCCGTCTCTAGCCTTAATGGCCAAATCCTTAATGCTCTTTTCTATTTCGGCCAAGCCCAAGGCTTCTGCATTTCGAATTACAGGAACCATCAGCCCCTTGGGCGTACTCACAGCAATACCTATATCCGCATAGTCATGGTATATGACTTCTTCGCCGTCAATTTGAGCATTTACCGCAGGGTAAGCTTCTAAAGCTTGGGTTACCGCTTTGGTAAAAAAGGACATAAAGCCCAAGCCTATATCGTGCTTTTTGCCAAAAGCCTCTTTATACGCTTTACGTAAGTCCATAATAGCGGTCATGTCCACCTCATTAAAGGTAGTAAGCATGGCCGTCTCATTCTTAACAGACACCAAACGCTCCGCCACTTTGCGGCGAAGCATGCTCATTTTCTTGCGCTCCGTACCACGACTCAAACTGTCTTTTTGCGGACTAAACCCTTTAGCCAAGGCCGCTAAAACATCTTGCTTGGTAATGCGTCCGCCGGGACCATTTCCCTGAAGATCTTTAGCCTGCATGCCCTTTTCTGCCATCATTTTAGCAGCAGCCGGTGAAGGATGACCGCTGGCATGACTTTGGGCCTGTGGTGTAGGCTTCTCCGCTTCTTTGGCAGGTGCTTTATCGGCACTTTCTTGCTTTGCCGCTGTAGTTTTTTCTTCCTTAGTAGATGCTTTAGGTGCTTCTGCCGGAGCTTCTGCCGAAGTATCGATCTTGCAAATCTCTTCTCCCACCTGCACGGTTTCGCCTTCTGCCACCGTAATAATAAGCTTCCCGGAGGCTTCTGCAGGAATGCCTAAAGTGGCTTTGTCGGAGTCTACCTCAACAATGTCTTCGTCTTGGTATACGTAGTCGCCATCCGCCTTAAGCCAGGCCGCAATCTCAACTTCAGAAATGGATTCGCCCGGACTGGGCACTTTCATGGAAATTTCCATAGGTCTTGTTTATTCGGATCAGGATACCTTTTCGGTTTCAAATACTCGGTCCAATATGTCTTGCTGCCTTTCCGCAGCAACTTTGGGTGAACCCGTTGCCGGACTTGCCGATGCTTTTTGGCTAATTACCTCAAGCGGCAAAACACGTTCTCGGCTCTTTTGGTTTACCCTCAAAATATAACTCCATGCTCCCATATTCTCCGGCTCCTCCTGAGCCCAAATAAACTTAGAAGCGTTGGGGTAACTGTCAATTATGGCATTTACCTGCTCTACTGGAAAAGGGAACAGTTGCTCCAAACGTACCAAAGCTACATGCTTGCTCTCCGATTCCAACTTTCTCTTCTCCAGTTCAAAGTATATTTTGCCACTGCAAAAAACCAAGCTGCTTACCTGCTCACGGTTTGCTTTGTCCACATGTGGATCGTCCAGCACTTCTTGGAACTTGGTGCCGGGACCAAAATCCTCTAAAGTACTCACACAGGAAGGGTGGCGCAATAAGCTCTTGGGGCTCATTACTACCAATGGTTTAAGGAAAGGACGGTACAACTGCCGCCTGAGCACATGAAAGAAATTGGCAGGCGAGGTACAATTCACCACCTGCATATTCATTTCTGCACACAAATTCAAAAAACGCTCCAAACGGGCTGAGGAATGTTCGGCCCCTTGGCCTTCGTAGCCATGAGGCAACAGCAATACCAAACCGTTTTGAGTATGCCACTTATCCTCACCGCTAGAAACATACTGGTCAATAATTATCTGAGCACCATTATTGAAATCGCCAAATTGTGCCTCCCACAGGGTTAATCCCTTGGGGCAGCCTAATGCATAACCATACTCAAAACCCATTACGGCATACTCCGACAACAAGCTATTGTATACCGTAAACTCCGCTTGCCCATCTTTAAGGTTATTCAAAGGGGTATACTCTTCCTCGGAATCCTCCACACGCAAAATGGCGTGCCTATGAGAAAAGGTGCCGCGCACGGAATCCTGTCCCGACAAGCGCACCGGATGACCCTCTACCAGCAAACTGGCATAAGCCAAGGCTTCACCCAAGGCCCAGTCCAACCGATTCTCCGACACCATGGCCTCACGGTCCTTAAATATCTTTTTAATCTTCCGCAAAAACTTCTTGTCGGCCGGCAGCCCATTCAGCTTTTCCAACAGCTGCTTCAGCGCTTTATTGGAGACCCCAGTTTCCGGACTTTGCGCAAAATCTTCCAATTCAGAACGCCTAAAGCTCGAGTACAAATCTCCTAAGAAAGCACGCACCACATTTCTATCCTTCTGCTTTGCCTTCTCTAATTCAGCATCCAAGTTCTCGCGAAAGGCTTGCTCTTTCAACGAAGCCTGAGCTTCGTCTAAAACCCCTTCTTCCAACAAATGCTGCTTATACAACAAATAGGTATCCGGATGCTTGTCAATATTCTTGTACAATATGGGCTGAGTAAACCTCGGCTCATCGCCTTCGTTATGCCCATGCTTCCTGTAGCCCAACAAATCTATGAACACGTCTTCGTTGTAGCGCTGACGATATTCCATGGCCAAACGCAAGGCCCGAACTACGGCTTCCGGATTATCCGCATTCACATGAAAAACAGGAGCTTGAACAACTTTCGCAACATCCGTACAATAGGTTGAGGTTCTGCCCTCCAAATAGTTTGTGGTAAAACCAACCTGATTATTGATCACCAAATGTAGGGTTCCTCCGGTTTTGTACCCTTCCAAACCACTCATTTGCACCACTTCGTACACTACTCCCTGTCCGGCAATGGCGGCGTCTCCATGAATCAACACCGGAACGGTTTCCTTCCAATCTTTTCCATGCTGATGCTCGGCAAATGCACGAGCCAAGCCCTGAGCCACAGGACCTACAGCTTCCAAGTGCGAAGGATTAGGCAACAAATTCAGGTTAACCTCTTTTCCATTAAATTCAATCTTGGCATCGTAGCCCAAATGGTATTTTACGTCTCCGTCAAAGTTGGCCTCATCGTAGGCCAAACCCTCAAATTCAGAAAATATCTGAGCCGCCGGCTTTTGAAAAATATTAAACAATACATTCAAGCGGCCTCGGTGGGCCATACCCATAACAAAAGTAGAGGCACCCAAGGAAGAGCCTCTCGAAATAGCCGCCGTCAAAGCCGGAATCAAACTCTCGCCGCCCTCCAAAGAAAACCGCTTTTGCCCCACAAACTTTCGGTGCAAATACTTTTCAAAACCAACCGAACGATTCAGACTTTCCAAAATATCTAAGCGCTCTTGCTGGTCTAATGGATGCTGGTCGGTAAGCCGGTCAAACTGCCCCTTAAGCCAATCTACCTTCTCAGGATCACGCAAATAGGTGAATTCTATGCCAATATGATGGCAATACACCTGCTCCAAGTACGCAATGATATCCTTTAACTTGGCAGGACCAATGCCCACCTCATTTCCGGCCTGAAAAACCGTGTTCAGGTCTTTGTCTTCAAGACCAAAATTCTTGTAATCTAAGGTAGGACTGTATTTTCTTCGGTCACGTACCGGATTGGTTTTTGTAAACAAATGACCACGATCTCGGTACCCCTCAATCAAGGCCATTACCTTAAACTCCGCAGAGGAAAATTGGTCCTTTCCGGGCATTTGCGGGTAAGATTTACGCGCAAAATCAAATCCTTCAAAAAATTTACGCCATCCCTGGTCTACGGCGTCGGGGTCTTTTAGATATGCTTCATAGAGCGATTCCACCGACTCCGGGGTCATATTGCTCAGATACGAAAAGTCATCCATGCTGCTGGGGCGATCGTGATGATGAATAGTCCTACAAAGGTAAGATTTTTTCAACGCACATATACCCTTTCCTTTCGACCTCAATTCCTTTAAAATACAAGGCTTTTTACCCCATTTTTGAGGTCTATTTGACTTTGGGCGCCTTATCCCGCCCTCCCCTTTAGTGTTGTTGCCCAAGCCAAGCAGCCCTAAAGCCTACGGGGTCCCCACCCGAAGCTTTGGGTGGGGCCTCCGTGGCTTAAGGCCTGCTAAGCTTGAGCTTCCAACAGCTATCGGATCGGTCGGGGGCGCATTGTCTTCCAATGCTTTATGCCGAAAGCTGTTGTACTCTTCCTCCTACACTGTGCCTTTGCTCAAAAACATCTAAGTTCTTTGCCTAATCTCCTTTCTTCTTTTTTTACTCCCCAAACCCGCCATGCCAAGCACAAAAAAAGGGAGTCCTGAGACTCCCTTAAGCTTGCCCGCTCCCACTGAAGCATATACTGTTCAAACCACGAATCCTGTCGATTGCTTCCGGACAAACTCAATAAGGAAACGCTTGCCCGGGCAATATATTTCTCCAAATGGCTCCTTTTTACCTTTTTTAACTTTGGTTTAAGAAGTACTTGAGGAATCCGGCATCAACAAATCCAACACTTGAGCCGCCGCTTCCGGTATTTTGGTTCCCGGCCCAAACACCGCAGCAGCCCCTGCATCAAATAAAAAGGAATAATCCGCCGAAGGAATTACTCCGCCAACAATCACCAAAACGTCTTCGCGCCCATAAGATTTTAAGGCTTCAATAACTTCAGGAACCAAGGTTTTGTGACCTGCCGCCAAAGAGCTTACGCCCAATATATGAACGTCGTTTTCTACTGCCATTCTGGCCACTTCCTCCGGAGTTTGAAACAAAGGGCCAACATCTACATCAAACCCTAAATCAGCAAATGAGGTGGCAATTACTTTTGCCCCTCGGTCGTGGCCGTCTTGACCCATTTTGGCCACCAAAATCCGAGGCCTACGGCCGGTCTGCTCTAAAAACTGATCTACTTTGGCTCGTGTAGCCTCAAAACCCGCGTCTGATTTCATACCCTGAGCATATACTCCTGAAATGGTTTGAATGTGCGCTTGATACCTTCCAAAAACATCTTCTAAAGCTTGAGAAATTTCTCCAAGGCTTGCCCTTGCACGTGCCGCTTCAACAGCTAGTGCCAACAAATTCTCCTTAGCCTTTGCTCCTTGGCGCAAGGCGTCTAGGGCTTGATTCACTTTTTCGGTATCCCTGTTCGCCTTAAGCTGCTCCAAACGCTCCACCTGCTGTTGACGTACTTTTTGGTTGTCCACTTCAAGCAACTCCAATTCGGTGGCGTCTTCCACCCGGTAAGTGTTCACCCCAATCAATACCTCCTCTCCACTATCCAGTCTGGCCTGTTTGCGTGCCGCAGCTTCTTCAATTTTTAACTTAGGCAAGCCGTTTTCTATGGCTTTTGTCATACCACCTAGGGCTTCAATTTCTTCCAAATGCACCCTGGCTCTTTCTACCAACTTACCCGTTAAATACTCAATATGTGCGGAACCACCCCAAGGGTCAATATGCTTGGTCACCCCGGATTCTTCGGAAATAATAAGCTGGGTATTTCGCGCAATCCGTGCTGAAAAGTCGGTGGGCAAGGCAATGGCCTCATCCAAACTATTGGTGTGCAAAGACTGTGTCCCGCCCAAAACGGCAGCCATAGCTTCCACTGCCGTTCGGGTAACATTATTAAAAGGATCCTGCTCAGTCAAGCTATACCCTGATGTTTGGCAATGGGTACGCAACATTAAGGATTTGGCACTTTTGGGACCAAAAGGCTTTACCATAGATGCCCACAACAAGCGAGCAGCCCGTAACTTGGCAATTTCCATGTGGTGGTGCATGCCTATGGCAAAGAAAAAACTTAACCTGGGCGCAAAGGCATCTACATCTAAACCACTGGCAAGTCCGGTACGAATGTATTCCAATCCATCCGCTAAGGTGTAGGCCAATTCAATATCTGCCGGCGCTCCTGCCTCATGCATGTGGTACCCCGAAATGGAAATGGAATTAAAACGAGGCATGTGGGCAGCCGTATACCCAAAAATATCGGCGATCAATCGCATGGAGGCTTGGGGTGGATAGATATAGGTATTCCGCACCATGAACTCCTTCAAAATGTCGTTCTGAATGGTTCCACTTAACTGCTCCGGCTTCACTCCCTGCTCCTCTGCCGCTACAATATAAAAAGCTAAAATGGGAATTACCGCTCCATTCATGGTCATAGAAACCGACATCTTTTCCAATGGAATTTGGTCAAAAAGCAGCTTCATATCTTCTACAGAATCTATGGCAACTCCGGCTTTTCCTACATCACCAACCACTCTTGGGTGATCGGAATCGTAGCCACGGTGCGTGGCCAAATCAAAGGCAACCGAAAGCCCCTTTTGCCCCGCAGCTAAATTTCTTCTGTAAAAGGCATTGGACTCCTCTGCAGTAGAAAAACCGGCATATTGACGAATGGTCCAGGGCCGCAAGACATACATTCCCGGATAAGGCCCCCGTAAAAAAGGAGCAATTCCGGGCACATAATCCAAATGGGGCATACTTTGCCAATCCTCAGCCTTAAGACCGGAAGGTATATCTATTCCCTCCGGACTTGAAAAGGTACGCTCGCCTCTCTTCATTGCTGAAGTTCCCGGCTTGGTAGCAAGTTTTTTATACGTTGGTCTCATTCCTGTTCACTGCTTTGTGCGGTTTCCTTCTTAAGCCGCTCTATTTCTAATCCCTCACTAAGTCTACTTGGCCTAATTTTTAAAAATTGCAAAGGCTCTTCAGGCTCAGATGCCAAAATTCGACTGAAATCGCCACTGCGCTTCTCCTCTGAAGCAACATAGGCATTGCTGCCCACCAACACCAAATCTCCTTTCAAAAAGGCCTCTTGTTCTTGCGCTGCATTAAAGGATATCATTTGCTGAATGTGGTTTGCTTGTAGCGCCTCAATCATGCCCCCTTTTTCCTCAATTTCCAAAAACAAGCCCCAAGCTTTTTCTGCCATCTTTTGGCTGAGGTTCTCTAGCATATACGCCCCTGCTCCAGGGTCTTGTAAACCGCCCATTCGAGCCTCGTCCCTCACCATTAGGGGCACATTTCTTGCCCAACGGTAAGAAGCTTTATCCGGGGTTCTAAAAAAATGATCGTAAGGCTGCATGGAAACTCGGTCTGCCCCGCCTGTAAAGGCCGACATACACTCCAAAGCCGCTCTCACTAAGTTGTTGTGCGGATCAAATAGGGTTTTGTTTCTCAATCCCGGCTGCACATGTACCAGAGGAGCTTGGTAAGCCTGCCCTCTTTGCTCCAACAAATTGGCCCACAATACCCGAAAGGCACGCAGCTTGGCAATCTCAGAAAAATAGTCGGCGCTCAACATTTGATGAAACCTAAACTCCATGCCTTCAATCAAGCTAGACTCTTCCAAGCCGGCATCGCCTAAATGATGCAAATAGTCTGAGGCCAAAGCCAAAGCAAATGCCAATTCCTGAACCGGCCCCGCTCCTGCCTCGCGATAAAAGCCCGCTTGAATGTTGAGCCACCGAAACTTTGGCAAGCGCTCCATGCCATGAAGCAGGGTTTGATGCAGCACCTGCATGCTTTGCTTCGCTGAACTTTCAAACTTTCCGGTCCGGGCAGCACGTGTGATGGGGTCCAATACAAAACCTCCTTCCAGTTGCTGTACATCGTATCCTTTGGATTCTAAATAATCGGGAATCAAAAACACGGCAGCCGTAGTGGACTCCCCAAAATCCATATACATGGGCACGCCCCAATCCAGTCGGATGTTTTCTAATAAACGATCCAGCTCAGCATCCGAAGGCTGATGCACATGCTCAAACCAAAGCCAAGTGGCTCCACCATTCAATGCTTCTAAGGCTCTGGCATTGGCCGCGCTGATTTTCTCGAGGGCTATCCATTGGCCAACCGCATTTTGAGAGGGCATATCTACTGCCCTATCCGGCACTCCGGGCAAGTCTTCGGCCCGATACAAGGCCTTTATCTTTAGCCCGTCCGTGGTTTCGTGCACAAACTTTGAGGCCTCCTCGGCGTTCTTTAAGCTGGCCCTAAGGGCTTCTGCCCAGGCCGCAGTTTCGGGTCTCGGAAAAGAATCGAACTGGTTTTCCATAGGCTAAAGATACAAGACGTCTAGGAATGACCCGCGGTATCCTAGGCCTCCCAATAAAAAATAGCCCCCTTGATTCATGCCCCCTTTCAAGGCAGATTAAGGCACGGACAATTCAAAATACCTCATTTTACTTCATGCAAACAAGAAACTTTGTTTTTTCTAAAACCATAAGATGCAACTAGAGTAGACTTAATTCAATGCTCTCAAATATTGTCCGATTCTTGTCGTATCTTTCCCCTACAAATCACTCTTCTACTGCGTATTAGCTATGAAAAATACCGCACATGAAATGCGTTGGGCCCTTGTCTTTTCTGCAGCACTATTGGTGTGGATGGCCTTGGAACGGCTAGCCGGCCTCCACGATACACGCATTCATCTTCACATGTACCTAACGCTTCTTTGGGCTTTTCCGGCCATTGCCATTTACGTGCTTGCCATGCGTAAACGGCGCAAAAACCATTTTCCCTTTTCTTGGAAAGACGGTTTCAAATCCGGGCTTTTACTCACCGGATTTGTTACGCTATTAAGCCCCTTATGTCAATGGATTACCTCAAGCTTTATAAGCCCCGACTATTTCCAAAACGTTACAGCATATGTTGTAAGCCAAGGAATGATGTCCCTGGAGGAAGCTAAAAATCAGTTTAATTTAGGTTCGTATATGGTACAATCTGCTTTTGGAGCTTTGGTCATGGGCATCCTTACTTCTGCCGTGGTGGCTTTATTCCTTAAAAGAAAACCAAAAGTCGAGAAGGTTTAGGCCTTTCCTAATGCCTGCTTGTAGGTATCGATTGCACGTTGCCGTGCCATTTTATGCTCCACCATGGGTTTCGGATAATTCAAGCCGTCTACTTCCGGCACCCACTTCCTTATATACACTCCTTTGGGGTCAAATTTTTGTGCCTGAGTTTCGGGATTAAAGACTCTAAAATAGGGTGAAGCATCACAACCGGTTCCGGCAACCCATTGCCAATTTCCATTGTTGCTGGCCAAATCAAAATCAAGCAGCCATCGAGCGAACCAAGCCTCGCCTAAACGCCAATCCAAAAGCAAATGTTTCACCAAAAAACTAGCGGTTATCATACGGACGCGGTTGTGCATAAATCCGGTGGCCTTGAGCTCACGCATGCCTGCATCCACAATAGGATATCCGGTGTTTCCCTCGCACCAGCGCTCAAAATCCTCCGAATTGCTGCGCCAAGGTATGGCATCATAAGCGGGACGGTAAGCACCCTCCACTACATGAGGATTGTGCCACAAAATGTGCATAAAAAATTCCCTCCAAGCCAACTCTTTTGTAAAGGTGAGGCTTAAGGCTTTTGCCCGCTTTACCAATTGCCTTGGACTTAGGGTCCCAAACCTTAGGTGAATTCCCAAATGCGAAGTCGCATCTAAAGCCGGAGTATTGCGGGTTTCGGCATAATCTCTAATGATTTGATCGCTCACTTGCGTTGAGGGAAACTCAAAGGCACTGCGTTCAAAACCCATAGCGCTCAGTTCAGGCATCTCAGCTGAACTTATGGTAGCCCAACCCTCTACTTTATGTGAAGGATATTCCGGAATGCCTTCTTCTTCCAGTTTAGTCAACCATACTTTGCTATAGGGCGTATACACGGCATAAGGCTTACCGCTGCCCGAGGCAATTTCCTCAGGTGCAAAGAGTACTTGGTCTTTAAACAAGTGGAGGGTTATCCCCTTTGCTTTGAGGAATGCGCTTGTGTGCGTGTCGCGCTCCCTGGCATAAGGCTCGTAATCTTCGTTGGCAAAAACGGCCTGAATCGCATACTCCTCGGTAAGTTTCTCCCAAATCTCCTCCGGGGTGCCATAGCGCACTTCCATGCGCCCACCTTTACCTTCAATACGTTTCTTTATTTCTAATACCCGCTTATGCAAAAATTGCACCCGACGGTCGTCAGAGTCTTCCAGCTTATCGAGAATGTTCCGGTCAAAAATAAACAAGCCAATAACTTGACCTTCCTTCAAGGCACGATACAAACCATGGTTGTCTTCCAGCCGCAAATCACGGCGAAACCAAAACATGCGCACAGGATCATTCATGAGCATAGAAGTTCAGAACGGCCCTGATTGTTCACCAGACAACAAACGAATCAATCCACATTCGCCACGAGCTACTCCACCTAAAGAAGAGGAAATATGCCTAAAATATAGAAAATAAAAAACCCTAGATAGACCTTGGTCTACTGAAAAAATATAGCTCAAAAAAGCTTATCGCTTAGCAGCCAGCTCCATCAAAAAATCAATCATGCGCAAGGCAATGGTTTCCTCATCTTGCGGCAAGGACGGTTGCAGTGGAGAAACATAGCTTCCCTTGGTAAGTTGGCTTTGACTGTTGCACGCATCTCCTTTGAACAAATACCCGAAGATGCCAACGTTTAACCCAACCACAACTAAGAGACCTACGCCCCATAAGCACCTAAAAAGCAGATTCTTTTTCATGGTGGTAATTATGCCATAAAATTACGCAATTTTCTAATGGATGCCAATTGCAATCGTTAAAACCTCCAGATGCCTCCCTGCACCAATGCTCTTTTGGAAGACAAAGCGCCCCCGACCGAGCCGATAGCTGTTGGAAGCCCAAGCCTAGCGGGCCTTAAGCCACGGAGGCCCCTACCTAAAATAGGGAGGGGACCCCGTAGGCTTTAGGGCTGCTTGGCTTGGGCAACAACACTAAAGGGGAGGGCGGGATAAGGCGCCCAAAAGTCAAAAAAAAACCGCCCTATTGGGCGGCTTAGCTTAAAAAGATGGGAATTTATATCGCTGGTCTTCAACTCGATACGCATTCTCAACGGCAGTAACCGCAGCACGAGGAATGGCCATGCGCAGCTGTCCGCTCATTTGCGCGCGCTGTTGCTGATAATCAGGCAAATCCGGGGCAACATTTCGTTGGTTTACCACGGCAACAAAAACACCGGCATTGCCGCGAATAGGGCCCTGCAGCGAATTTAGCGGCGCGCCAAACAAATGACCCACCAAGGTTTGTTCCATGCCCAATTCGGGAATGAAGCCGCTGGCAGGAATGCCCTCCAAGGTACTCACTGTGAGGCTCAATGCTGAAGCCACTTGGTCAATGCTTGAAGCAGAAGCCATGGCCGCTTTCATTTCTTCTTCAAACTTCTCCGCCTTTTTGTTGCGAATGGCGTCTTGGCGTGCGCTGTAATACACATCCTCAAGCGAAGGTTGACGGGTGCGGATATTGCTCACCAAGCAAACCACAAAGGTGTTTCCGGCGCTCAGTACGGGCGACACGGCTCCCGTTTCGTTTTGCAAGGCCCAACGGGCGATTTCGCCGGATTCGGCCAGGCCGCGCAAGCTGCGAGACGAAGGATCAATGTCTTCGGGACGAATGGAGGCCTTACCTAGGCGCTGTGCTTTCTCAAAGTATAGCACGGCGTCGGTGTTCTCTATGCCTGCTTCGGAAGCAAACTCCGAGGCTTTTTTGAAGGCTGCGTCGCGGGTTTCCTTACTGGGTTCAATTTCGCGCACTATTTGTGCCACTAAGACCTTTTTCTTGGCCTCGCTGTAGCGCGTTTGCTTAAGAATATGGAATCCACCGCTTGAATTTGCAGCAATGTAAGGACGTTCGATGGCCAAATAGGCAGAGTCTAAAAACTCAGGTACTTCCGGCATCTTGCGGCTGATCCAACCCAGGTTTCCGGAGTCGCGCGCTGCCTCGGGCAATTCGCTGTACTGCTTGCTTAAGGTCCAAAAGTCGGCGCCGGCATCAAGCAAATCCACCAAGCTGTCGCGCAAAGCCCGCTTGGCTTCCACTTCTTCCTGAGTGGTGGGCTGAATAAAGATGTGGTGCATATAAATGCTGTCCGGCTCCAAACGTTCGGCCACCTTTTTGGCCAAAACAAATTGACCGCTCTCTACCACCGGTCCGGCAATGGTTCCGTTTTCGGCATTAAAGAGTAGAGAATCTAAAGAGGCCGGCAGGGTGTTTTCGGCATAGTATTGAGGGTTTGCGTACTTATCGTCGCTGTTGCTCACCGAAAATAGGGTATCGTTTTCGGTAGCGGCAAACTCGGCTTGAAGGCCCAACAAGTCGTTACGCAAAAGGGCAGAATCGCCGGGCGTAGGAATGGCCGGAAAGGCAGCGTATTGAATGGAACGTCCCGGTTCCATTTTATACCTCCAAGTTTCGTTGCGGAATTGGGCTTTAATGTCTTCATCGGTAACGGTAACCGCAGTGTCGGGCAGGGAAAAGTAGGAACGAAACACATAGGCTCCGGTCAAATTGTCGCTACCTTCATGATACTGACGCTTGGCCATGCCGGTGGGCACATAAACAGCTTTCTCGATGAGGTTTAGGTACTTGCCGCTCAACCGATCTTCACGAATGGCTTCTTGGAGTCCGGCCCATTGGCTGCGGGCTTGATAAAAGCTGCGCTCTTGCTCCGGGTTCATTTCGGCCGGAGGATTGGCAAACTGATTGTTGAACGAAGCCACCTGGTCGGGGTTGAACTGACCGGTAGAAGGATCGGTAAAATATTGAATAATCAAAGGATGCACCGTTTTTCCGGTCAACATGTCCTTTAATTCGGCTAGAGTTACCCTCAAACCGGCCTTTTGGTATTCCGGATGAAAAATGAGGGTGTCCTTTAACTGCTTCCAAGTTTGGTTGGACAATTGCTGTTGCAAATCTTGGTCCATTTCCACCGAGGGGTTAGACATTTGAAAGTCGTTCACCACCCTATTGTAGAGCATGCTAAAATCGTTGACGTGCACTTCTTGCCCGTCTATGTAAGCTACAGCGGTTTGGGAGCTGTTGCTTGCCAACCTGGGGATAAGTTCTCCCAAAATAAAGGCCAGCATAGAAACTCCAATTACCACCAGCAGGAGTGTTCCCCGCTTACGTATGCTACCAATTACTGCCATGGTATCTTGCTTTGCGTCTTTAATATAAGGGCACGAATATACAATGAATTTGGCAACCCTCAGCGCCTCCGCTTATTTGCCATGCGCTTTTGTTTAGCCTGAGTCTATTTAGCCCTAGCCAAGGTATATGCCGGGCGGCATTTGGCCCCTTAGTCTTGGTTTATTACCCGCAGCCCTACCTCATCGATTCGGGTATTGCTCACCCGAAGCATGCGCATAGCAAAGCCGGCGGCGTGGATTTCCTCGCCTTGTTGCGGCAAATCTTGATGGTGGTGCAGCACAAAACCGGCTAGAGTCTCATATTCTTCGCTATCCGGAATGCCTAACTCGTACTTATCGTTTAGGTAATCTACTTCCAAGCGGCCCGACAAGCGGAACAGCCCTTCTCCCAATTGCACGTCCACCAGCGCTTCTTTGTCGTGCTCATCTTCAATTTCTCCAAAAATTTCTTCAATAATGTCTTCCAAGGTCAAAATGCCGGCAGTTCCACCATACTCATCAACCACCACGGCCACAGAGCGGTGCTGCTGAATAAACAGCGTCATGATGTCTTTTACCAGCATGGTTTCCGGAACAATAAGCACGGGCAACAAAATTTCACGAATGGATTGCGGCTTGCGGAACAAATCGAAACTGTGCACAAAACCAATGATTTCGTCGATGCCCTCCTTGTAAATCATGATTTTGGAATGGCCGGTAGAGATAAACAAGCGCCGCAGTTCTTCCAATGGGTCTTCCACTTCCAAGGCGGCCAATTCGGTGCGGGGAACCATGCACTCCCGAGCCTTAACGCTCGGAAAATCAAGTGCATTCTTTAAAATTTTTACCTCATGCTCTACCTCTGCCTGCTCTTCGCGCGCCTCCTCGGTGATTTGACGCAGGTAATAGCCCAAGTCGGTCTTTTCCAAACTCACGGCCTCCTCCTCGGTTTCCACCCTTAGTATATATTTAAGAATGAAACGGCTCACAGCCACCGTAAAGGTCACCGGCAAATGGAGCAGGTAATAGAACAAGGCCATGGGCACAGCCATACTTTTTAGCATGGCGTTGGGGTTGAGGCTAAACACCGATTTGGGCACATATTCGGCCAAAAACAGAATCAATAAGGTAGAAATCAGGGTCTGTGCAATCAAAACCGGCAACTGCACCGATGCTCCAAAATAACCACTCAACCCTTGCTCCAGCAAAGGCTCCAGCCACTTGGCCATGATTAAACCATACAGCACCAGCGAAATATTGTTGCCAATAAGCATAGTACCGATAAACCGAGAAGGACTTTTGGTGACCCGCCCAAGCAACCTACCTTGCAGAGAATCATGGATTTTATCCAGCTCCAGCTTGAGCTTATTGCCGCTCACATACGCAATTTCCACTCCCGAAAAAAAAGCGGACAAGGCAATCGAAAAAAGCAAAATAAAAATATCGACGTAGGTCAGCACAGCAGGCAAATAAAGGGTAAAGGTACAAAAGGAATGGATGTGTTGGTAGGGGGAATTTGGGCCCCGGCTCCGTAGGAACATGGTCTATTCTATCCGCCCATGCGCCGGTGCGGCTTTCCCAAGCCCACGCCTGCGCAAGTCTTGCGGGGTCCCCCAAATAGTTGGGGGCCTCCTCATCCTGCGCATGCGGGGCCCGGGTTTGCCGGCCACTCTGCCGGGCGGGGGGCCATTCTTTATGGTATTGCTATCCTTCAGGCGCGCGGTGGAGACGGGAGGCATCCCGTCTTTACTGCGTTATTAGAGACGGAAGGCATTCCGTCTTTACTGCGTTATTAGAGACGGAAGGCATTCCGTCTTTACTGCGTCATGAGAGACGGAAGGCATTCCGTCTTTACTGCGTCATGAGAGACGGAAGGCATTCCGTCTTTACTGCGTCATGAGAGACGGAAGGCATTCCGTCTTTACTGCGTTATTAGAGACGGAAGGCATTCCGTCTTTACTGCGTCATGAGAGACGGAAGGCATTCCGTCTTTACTGCGTTATTAGAGACGGAAGGCATTCCGTCTTTACTGCGTCATGAGAGACGGGAGGCATCCCGTCTTTACTGCGTTATTAGAGACGGAAGGCATTCCGTCTTTACTGCGTCATGAGAGACGGAAGGCATTCCGTCTTTACTGCGTTATTAGAGACGGAAGGCATTCCGTCTTTACTGCGTTATTAGAGACGGAAGGCATTCCGTCTTTACTGCGTTATTAGAGACGGAAGGCATTCCGTCTTTACTGCGTCATGAGAGACGGAAGGCATTCCGTCTTTACTGCGTTATTAGAGACGGGAGGCATCCCGTCTTTACTGCGTTATTAGAGACGGAAGGCATTCCGTCTTTACTGCGTCATGAGAGACGGAAGGCATTCCGTCTTTACGTCATCATTTATCATTTATCATTCATCATTCGCAACACCATGTCGGCTACCGCGGGACAGCAGGCAGCATTTTTGCGGGTTAAATCCAAGACTTCCTTCATTTGGGCATGATCGGTATGCGGATACTCCCTGCATGCTTTGGGACGGTAATCGTAAACGGTGCAATGCTTGTCCTCCCCCAAAAAAGGACAGGGCACGCTTTGCAGCACCCAATCGCCGTCTTCGTCAAGGCGCAAATACCGGTTTTCGAATTCGGAAGCTTTAAGGCCTAAATGTTTGGATAAACGTTGAATGTCGCGGTCGGTAAACAAAGGACCCACCTCCGAACAACATCGAGCGCAGGTCAAACAGTCCATGGCTTCGAAGGTTTGGCGGTGGGCCTCATGAAATTGCCTATTCAAGGCACCGGAAGGCTGTTTTTTGAGCGCACGAAACCAAGCTTTTACCAGCTTCTGCTGCGACTTGATGAGCCGAAGCTTGGCTTCTTGCGCCGCCGGATCCATCAATCCAAAATCAGCACCAAATAGTCGCCGGAAGACCAAAAGGCCTTGCTGTCTTTAATCACCAGCTTTTCGACGCCTTTGTCGTTCTCCACCAATTGGTAAGAACTGGCCGGGTGCGTAGTAGCCAAACGCGCCTTCTTAGCATTAATGGCCAATTCGGTAAAGTTGCGCTTGTCCACTTGGGTAAAGTGGCTCTTATTGAAATCGTCTTTAAGGCGCGCACCGGATTTGGCATTAAACAAGCCTCCGGAGGTGATGACTTGTTTGTCTTTCAATTCTTTGAATCCACCCAAGGTATAAAAGGCCTTGTTCATTTCATTTTCTTGTTCCTCAATTTTTTGGCCACGGTTGGCGTTTACTACCGCCAGGCTATCGAAGGATTGAGTAACTTCTTGGATTCGGATATTGAGTTGGGCCAAACGTGTTTTGAGCTCGTCGATTTCGGCATCTTTGGCCAAAATGGAAGCTTGCAAGCTGGCGATCAACTCGTTTAGGTTTTTCATTTCGCGGGCATTTCCACGTACCCTTCGATTGAGTGCTTCAATTTTTGCCTTATTCTCTTCCAACATGGTTTCGAGTTGAAAGAGGCCATCGGTAATTTCCTCACGGGCATTATCGCCCAGCTCCGGATTGCTGGCTTCTTGTTCAATGAGGCCTTGGCGCTTTTTGACCTCGTTCATGGCATTTTGAATGGAGGTAAGGTCTCCGATGTAGGAGTCCATTTCTTCTTTGCTGGTTAAGTTGGCCTGTTCCAGACTATCAATTTGGGCTTGCAGCCTTTCTTTTTCGGGATCTGCTCCACCGCCACAGGCAGCCAGAAGCGATACAGCAAAAAGGGCGATGAGAAACTGTTTCATACTTGAAAAAATAGGATGTTTATTTAAGCAAAATTAGTGTCAATTTAAAACATTACCCAATGTGGTCCTTTTTTTGCCAAATTCATTATTATTAATGCTTTGGAGTACAAAAAGCCGTGCAAAAAACCAAAGCCGTATCTTTATACAGCTATGAGTTGGCTAAAAACACAAGCAGAGCAAGCGAAAAACCAAGCGCCTCAGGAATTATGTCCAT
Source organism: Bacteroidia bacterium (assembly GCA_030427255.1). Classification (GTDB taxonomy): domain Bacteria; phylum Bacteroidota; class Bacteroidia; order CAIKAF01; family CAIKAF01; genus CAIKAF01. Next base: position 169,760 of record JAUHWY010000003.1, read on the forward strand.
TGGTGGTGTACGATGGGGTTTGCCGCTTTTGCAACGGCAGCGTGCAATGGTTGCTAAAACGTCCAGGAGCAAATAGATTGCATTACATGGCGTGGCAAAGTGCACAAAGGCCCGGTTTCATGCCATTTACCAAGGGAGAGGAAAGCCCCGAAAGTCTTTGGGTTTTAAGCTCCGGAGGGCAAAGCTACCGAGGCTCGGAAGCAGCCCTTAAACTTGCTGAAATTTTAGGATTCCCCTGGCATGTGCTGGCCCTTCCTGCCCGGCTTCTTCCGGTTCCTGCCAGGCAGTGGTTGTACCATCAGTTGGCGGCTAGGCGCTACCGCTTGTTTGGGAAGCATGAATCCTGTCCCATTCCTTCTCCTGAAGTGCGCAAAAAATTCATTTTATGAGCAAAACAGCTGCTTGGATTCCTGTCGCCCTTTTGATTTTTGCGGCAGGTTTTGGAACCGCTTGGTGGCTAAAACCGGGACCCAAAGTATACCTAGCTCCACCCGAAGGCATGCCGCAGTATGCGCATGATTTAATCATAGGCAACCCAAAAGCTCCCAAGCTTGGCCTATACCTAAGTTATCAGTGCCCCTATTGCGAGGAGTTTTACGAAGCGTGTTGGGAGGAATTGCGCCGCGATTATGTAGAGCCTCAAAAACTATGTTTGGTATTGCGTTTGATACCCGGACCGGGACATCCCAATGAATTGCGTGCCGTGCGCTACCTTCAATGCATTTCACCGGAGTTTTTGCCCGAAGCCCATGAAGCCTTGCAAGAATGGAAAAGCCGAGACAGCCTATGGCCGGAGAATGCCCTGGCCAATTATCAAAGTCCGGAGCTAAAGGCATGCATAGCAAAAGAGGCGGTGCGCCGTTCGGTTTTGGCCGCTCAAATTCAATCGGAAGAAGACGGCATACACCTAACCCCCAGCTTTTGGTTTCCCACCAAAGTAGTGATGGGCTACGAAGGCAAAAAGGCCTTTTTTGATCGGGTGAAGGAAATGGTGGAGTGAGCACTACTCCATACTAAACCCCACCCGAAAAGCGCCACGTACTTGATTGACCTCGTAACCGGTGGCTTGGTCTTGGGGATACAACTCTTGAAGGCGGGCCGCCAATTCCGGTCCGGGAGTTCCATGGCAGGCCATGCACTTTTCTTCGGTAATTATGGGATAATATCCCAGCACTCGGTTTCCGCGCACCTGCAATTCGGCTGATATTTCTTTTCCCTCGGCGTGGAGCACTTTCCAAGCCTCCAAAAGCATGCGCTCTCTTTCGTCGGCGGCATTTAAAGGGTTTCTGGGTTTATCGCTTATGCGCCGCACTTCTACTCCTTCGGCTTGGGCAACGCTATCGGTAATGGGAAGGGCATGCAGGGTACAAAATTCAATGGCATGCAAAGGGCCACCTTCCTTCATTTTGGCCATCAAGCGTTTGCCTAAAGCTGCTTTGGTAGCTAAGGCTATCCGCCGCCCTTCGTCCAATCGGTCGGTTTTGGAAGCCGGCGCCTCAGCCAAGGCCAAAGCTTCGTTTGCCGAATGCGCAAACAGCCACTCGGCTACGTCCACTTGTTGTTGTTTGCTGTATCCCATGGCAGGCATGAGGCCATAAGCCTCCACCGCCTCCGGCATTTTGCTTTTTTCTGCACTAGGCTTGGCTAAAAAGTCCGCCATGTGCTGCACAAAAGCCTCTTGGTTCGAATAAGCGGTCAACCAAGCCCGGCGCACTTCCTCCAATCGGGGAGCCATGCCTGTAGACTCTTGTCCCAAGCCATGGCAGGTGGCACAATTGGTTTGCACCAAAAGCCCACCGGAAGAAGGAGCCACAGAAGCCTCCGGGCTAGGTGTAGAAGTAGTACCCGATGAGCAAGCCCCTAATCCAAGGGCAAAAGCAGGTACGAAAAGCAGCTTAAGGACGTTCATAGTTCAAAGCTAGGCATCTCTCATTATTTGGACGATGACTTTTGTCACTGAAGCATCAAAAGATGGCCCCCCTGCCCGGTGGAGGGGCCGGCGCTGCCAAGGGCCGCGGAGGCCGGCTGAGGAGGCCCCCGAGCCTTCGGGGGACCCCGCAAGCCATGCCTTCCGCGTGCCTTTGGGTGCGACGCACCGGAGCAGGGGCAGGATACGGAGGAAAAATCCCCTTTGGAACCGGGGCCCAAAACCTAAAATAGCTTGTGTAATTTTTATTAATTTTGAGTAGAATCTTCGCTTTATGAAACGCATTGTTTTTGTTTTGTTGGCTAGCTTATGTATAGGTTTTTTGCAGGCGCAAAATCCTGTGCAGGAGGAACCTCTCTATAAAAAGGCTCAAAAACTTCAGGAAAAAGGCCGCTATGAAAAGAGTTCGGAAACCCTGCAGTTGCTTTTTGACCAAGGCAAGGTGGAACCGGAATATCTGATGCTGCACATAACCAACCTCATAGCCTTGGACAATTTTAAGGAAGCCTTTGGTTTGTTGAATACAAGCATTCAGCGTTTCCCAAAATCCATCAAACTCATACAATTGAAGGCTTTAATCCTTTCGGAAATGAGGCGTTTTGAAGAAGAAGCAGAGGCTTGGACGCAGTCCCTTGGCGTGGTTTCGGACGATACGCTTTTTCATTATTTCTTAGGGAATCGGGGCATGGCCTATTTTCGGTCGGGCAAGGTCAAGAAAGCGGAGCTCGACATGCGTAAGGCCTATGCCTTCGACAGCACAAATGTGGGTATTGTGTCCAACATGGTTCAGTTGGAGTACCGCTTGGGCAATACCGCCGAAGCCAAGCGCCTATTGAATAAGGCCTATGCCATGGGTCCGGAAGAATACGCCACCTTAAACAATATGGGGCTCTTTTTGCAAAAGGAAGGAGACTATGAGGCCTCCATACAATGGCTGGAACGCGCACTGGAATTAAACTCCAAAGAAGCTTATGGCTGGAGCAATCAGGCCTTTAATTATTACAAAACGGGGGATTTAAAAAAAGCAGAAAAGTATATTGAAAAATCGCTCAAATTGGACCCCGGCAACAGTTGGGCTTACAAAAACAAGGGATTGATTTTACAGGCCAAAGGACAGACTCAGGAGGCCTGTCGCCAGTTTGACATTGCCTTGGAACTTGGCTACACCAACCAATACGGCGACGAAGTACAAAAACTCAAACAGGAATACTGCAAATAAACAGCCTTAAACCATACAAAATGAAATCCTACCACCTCATTCTATTGTTTTGCATCCATGCAGGATTATTCGCACAAACGGCTCAAGATTATTTGAGGGACGGCTTCAAGTTATTTCAACAAGAGAAATACAAGTATGCCTTGCAAAAAGCCAAAGCAGGCATTGCACTGGACTCTACCGAATTGGAATTGCACAGTTTGGCACTGGAATCCATGTACCGGCAAAACATGCGTGCCGAAGGACTTGCTTGGTATTTGCGCCACAAGAAATTATACGCCACGCATTTTGGCACCAACTTTTTAGGTGGATTGCTTTACTTGTCGCACCCAATTGAAGCCCAGCCGGCCCTAGAGGCTTTTGAAACGGCCCTCGAAATGGCACCCAACGATACCCTCTTTCACTATGTGCTATTTTTTAGGGCCACCGCCAAAAGTTTTTTACGAGACTTTGAAGGCGCTGCCATAGACTTTAGAAATTGCCTGAAATTTAACCCTTCTCATATCGATGCAATGATTAATCTATCGGCCGTTGAGGACGATTTAGGAAACATGGAGGAATCCAAAGCCTTGTTGAATAAAATCATTGAATTGCAACCCGATAATATCGGAGCCCTCGCAAATATTGGATTCCGATTGCAGCAAGACAGCGCTTGGGAAGCTTCCAATACCTTTTACAACCGAGTGCTGGAACTGAATCCCAACGAACCCTTAGGCTACAGCAACCGCAGCTACAACCGCATGATGCTGGGCGACCTAAAAGGAGCCATGAAGGACATTAAGAAATCCATTGAGCTGTTGCCCGAAAACTCCTGGGCATACCGCAATCAAGGCCTCATTTATCTAAGGATGAAAAAAGGAAAAGAGGCTTGTGCGTCTTTTGAAGAAGGCTTGCGGCGCGGGTTTACGGCAAGGTACGGGCCTGAGCTGGAACAACTGCACAAAGAGCATTGTCGTTAAGGCAAACTCCAAGTATATAAATACCGCTTGCGCCCTCCCTCTTCTTGAATCCAAGCCTGTTTGGAAATTTCGCCGCGTCCCGAAAGTGCCTTAAAACGAAAGTTGGGTTTGGGGTCGGCAAAATGACCGGGCATGGGCCAATCCAAAAGTTTGCGCCAAGCGCCGGGAGCTAAATGAACCTCAAAGTTACGGCCCGCTCCTTCCACGGAAAGGTGCAGGGAGTCTTGGGTGGTATTTACCAACCAAAGTTCCGAAACTTTAAGTGGAGCCTCTTCCACAATTTCTTGCACCGGAGGACCGCCCGGCTTGGGGGCTTGAGGGGCCGGAACCACAAGGGTGGAAGTTCTATCGTGGCTGTCTTCCCAAAAAGCAATTTGCTTCCCTGTGGAATCAAAGTCGGTTTCGCTTCGGTACCATTGAATGCCGCCGTCGGGATGGCTCGAATAGCGCACTTTTGCTACCGCACCATTGGGGTGGTAGCTTACTTGAACGCTGCTGTATTGATGCATTCTACTTAAATTCCACTTACCGATGGAATTGCCTTGGCCATCGAAAGCCTCAAAAAAACCGAATCTTTTGTCGGCATCCCAACATTCTTTGGCGGAAATGGCATTGGCCTGCTTGAACATGCGCAAGCTGCAGTTTTCGGCAGGCTTTTGTGCATATACGTTTAGCAGAGGCAAAAAGAGAAAAAAGCAGATAAAGCGCAGCATACAGTGGGTATAGCAAAGCTTATGCCAAATCCTATTTCCGGCCTGTGTATAAAGTTAGCCCAAGCCTGTACTGCCAAAGCCTCCGCTTCCCCTTTCGCTTTCCTCCAGGTCATTCACTTCTTGCCATTCGGCACGGGCATACGAGGCAAACACCAACTGAGCCACTCGATCACCTGGGGCAATCTGCACCGGTTCTTGGCCCAAATTGATGAGAATAACCCCAACTTCGCCGCGGTAATCGGAGTCGATGGTGCCGGGGCTATTGAGCACCGTAATGCCCTGCTTTAAGGCCAAGCCGCTGCGTGGTCTAACTTGCGCCTCAAATCCGGCAGGGATGGCCAAATAAATACCCGTGGGCACTAAGGTTCGGGCCCCTGGAGCCAATTCCAACACTTGCGAAATTCGAGCCCGTAAATCGAGCCCGGCAGCCCCCAAAGTGGCATATTCCGGTAAAGCTTCTAATTCCGGATGACGCTTGATGTGCACCTTTATTTTTTCCATATCCATTGCAAAATTTGTCGGCGTAAACTGGATTCTAATCGCCACACCATGGCCAAAAAGGGCAATAAAAACAGGGTGGCCAAAATCATGCGGTACAGCATGGCGGTTTGGGGCAATTGCTCAAAAGTCCAAACCAAAGCTAAGGCAACAGAAATGTACACGACCAGGCGCGGTACATTATAAGGTATTGGGTAATACTTTTGCCCGAGCAGATAGCTAATAATCATCATGCTTCCGTAAGCAAACAGGGTTGTCCAGGCAGACCCCACATAACCAAAGTAGGGAATCAGCAGGTAGTTTAGGCCCACCGTCACCAAAGCGCCAACGATAGAAATCAAGGCTCCAAAATAGGTTTGTCCGGACAGTTTATACCACATGGATAAATTGATGTAAATGCCCAAAAACATATTGGCCAGCATAATAACAGGCACTATGGATAGCCCAACCCAATAGGCCTCGCTTTGGATAAAATGCTTTACTAAATCCATGTACAGGTTTACCCCCAAAAACAACAAACAGCAAAAGGCTACAAAATAATTCATAACCCGTGCATACATGCTGCGGGCATTTCCTTCGTGCTGGTTTCTAAAAAAGAACGGCTCAGCGGCATACCTGAAGGCTTGAATAAAAATGGTCATTAAAATGGCCAATTTGTAGCAGGCTCCATAAATGCCCACTTGTTGGCGAGCCGCCTCTTCGCCCATAGGCAACAGCTTGCTGAGCATAATCACGTCCAAGCGCTCGTTTACAATAAAGCCCAAACCGGCAATAAGCAGCGGCAAGGCATAGCGCATCATGGATTTCCATAAGGACCAATCAAAAAAGACCGGAATTCCTCTTAAAAGGGGGAGACACAACAAGGCTTTAATGCCGGAGGCCGCCAAATTGGCAATGAAAATATAGCCTACCCCAATGTCGTGATTGTAGGTTAAATCCACCAAAGCATTTGGATTCCCTTCGGTAGCCAAATAGTGGGAGCGACAATACCACAACCAATACAAATTCAGTCCAATGTTCACCCCAATATTGGCCAGGGTAATGCCTGTGAAACGAAAAGGACGGTTTTGTTGCCGCAAAAAGGCCATGGGTAAGGCGGTAAGGGCATCCAGACCTATAATTAAGCCCAGCCAACCTACGTATTCCGGGTGGTCCGGATGATTCATAAAATGCGCCACACTTTCTTTGTTGCTAAACAGCAATGCCCAAAACACCGAAGTGGAGGCAATAAGGGAAATCAGGGCCGTGGAAAACACCCTAAGTGGTTTGGATTGGCGCTCCGCAAAATGAAACAAGGCGGTTTCCATGCCATAGGTCAAAACCACCAACAAAATGGCTATGTAGGCATAGGCCTCGGTGTAGGTGCCAAAAACTTCTGTTTCAAAAATGCTGGTATAAAGCGGTGTGAGCAGGTAATTCAATACCCTGCCCAGAATACTTCCCAGACCATACACTGCCGTTTGCCCGGCCAGATTCCGTAAGGAGCTCAGGGCCATAGTCGGTAAAAGTACAGCTTTTCCTTATCGAACGGGTACAACCCTACTGACAGGTAACGGTCGGTATTACGTGTCGGTTGGTGGAGCCGCTGCACCAAGTGGCATAATACTGGCAACCCGCCGCATAGCCATAGCAGTTGGTGGTGCTTAAATTGGCTACCGTAAAGCTTACAGCACTGCTAAAGCCCGCCATTTGACAAAAACAATCGGCCGTTTGCTGATCCGAAATCTGATTGTATTGGCTGCCTCTCAACAAGTACTGCTGTCCGGAAGTAAAATAATCAAAGGTGTTTAGCGTAGTGCCCTGATTGCTCACCGTAACCTGAATGGAATCGCTGTCCGAGCAGCCTTGTGCGTCGCTTACGTTCAATACCACCCAGTAGGTGCCGGCCTGACTCCAAGACACCGATGGATTAGAAGCTACCGAAGAAGCAGGCGTTCCTCCTTGAAAACTCCATTGATAGCTGCTGATATTGCCGGGCTGAGTAGCAGAAAAGGTGCTGTTTTGGTTCAATCCCAAACTCGTGCCTTGGCTGGAACTTATCGCGGCAGATGGAGGATTCAAGCAATCGCATATGGCTTGATTCCAGCCGCTTTGAGGAAGGTATACTTCCAAGCATTGACTGCTGGTATTGTAAATCACTAAGCCGGGTGCCGGATTTGAAATCCCATTGCGTTGGGCCGTAGTTAATCTGGGGGGCAACATGCCGCGATCGGTAAAATCCACATCCAAACCGGCGCTGGGATGGGGCGGGTTGTTGCCGCTACCAATACGCACTCCTTGCGCCTGAATACTTAATCCAAGCCACAGCAAACCAATAACAAAGGTCCATTTCATGCATAAATATATGCATTAGTGAAAGATAAAACCTAATCCACAAACACAGCCCTCCCCTACTTAGGGCCACCACCATAAATCCATGCAGCCAAAGGATGCAACTGCTCCACTTTCCCTACCTTTGTTCCATGGTACGCATTGGTTCTATTGAACTGGGAGAGTTTCCACTGTTGCTTGCTCCTATGGAAGACGTGAGTGACCCGCCTTTCCGCGCTTTGTGCAAACAACAAGGAGCAGATTTGATGTATACCGAATTCATTTCCTCCGAAGGATTGATTCGAAATGCCACCAAAAGCCTCCAAAAACTTGACATTTTTGAATACGAACGCCCCATAGGCATCCAAATCTTTGGAGGCGAAGCCGAACCTATGATGGAAGCTGCCCGCATTTGCGAGGAAGCCAATCCCGACATCATCGACATCAATTTTGGTTGCCCCGTCAAAAAGGTAGTCTGCAAAGATGCCGGAGCAGGAATTCTCAAAAACATCCCAAAAATGGTGCGCCTTACCGAGGCTGTGGTTAAGGCGGTAAACAAACCCGTTACCGTAAAAACCCGCTTGGGATGGGACGAAGATTCTAAATTTATAGTAGAAGTCGCCGAACGACTACAAGACGTTGGAATTCAAGCAATTTCAATCCACGGTAGAACCCGAAAGCAGATGTATAAGGGCCAAGCCGATTGGAGCCTCATCGCCGAAGTAAAAAACAATCCGCGCATGCACATCCCTGTCTTTGGCAACGGAGACATCAATTCGCCACAAAAAGTAGTGGACATGCGCAATCGATACGGTGTAGACGGAGTTATGATTGGCAGAGCCAGCATTGGTAATCCTTGGATTTTCCGCGAAATAAAAGCCTACATGAACCAAGGCCTGGTGCTCCCCCCACCCGGATTGGCCGAAAAAGCAAGCGCTGCAAAATGGCACCTCCAAAAATCCGTGGAATGGAAAGGAGAACGCCTGGGCATTCTCGAAATGCGCATGCATTACAGCAATTACTTTAAAGGTACGCCCAATTTTAAAGAAACCCGCATGGAACTGGTCACCAGCGATAACCTGGCCCAGCTTTACGACCTGCTCGACTCCATTCCCAACCGCCAAGAAGAGACGCTTATTCAAGCATGACCGGACGCCTTTTTCTATTATGGTTCTTGCTGGCCTGCCATTTTCCTCTGGAAGCCGCCCTAAAACCCGGATTTCAGGTGGATGAGGTACGCAAAATGCTCTTACTCTCTGCACACAGCTCCCGCATGGGAAGTTACTACCGAACCTTGCCCATTCCTAAAGGGTTCGAAATCGCTTACCGAAGCAAAACCACCGGCCTCGACAATACTTGGGACTTATGGCTAGGTCCCGACTCCCTCTGCGTGGTTGCCATTCGTGGCTCTACCCAACGGATGGCCAGCTGGGTAGCCAATTTTTACGCCGCCATGGTGCCCGCCAAAGGCTGCATGGTAATGGAAGAGGGGCAATGCACCGGATACCGGCTCTCCCATCATGAACAAGCCTCGGTGCATGCCGGCTGGCTCTACTGCATGCTGTCTATGTGGCCCGAAATGCGGCCGGTAATCGATAGCCTTCATGCCGCAGGCTTCCGCGACCTCATTGTAACCGGCCATAGCCAAGGTGGAGCCCTGGCTAATTTGCTTACGGCACACCTCAAAATAGGTCAGGCAGATGGCAACTTACCCAAAGACTGGCGCATAAAAACCTATGCCACTGCACCACCCAAACCCGGCAATTTGCATTTTGCCCATAGCTACGCCCAACTCACGCTTGGCGGCTGGGCCTGGAACCTCATCCTCACCGCCGACTGGGTGCCCGAAACCCCGGTGACCTTGCAAACCCTCAGCGACTTTAACCTTGTAAACCCATTCAAGCACAGTCGGTTTGTGGAGGAGCGTGCGCCTTTTCCCGGGGGACTCATTTACCGCGGACTGGTGGGCCTGCTCGACGCTCCCGGCAAGCGGGCCATGCGCCGTTATCGATTCTTTTTAGGAAGCCTTCCCGAACGCTTCGTCTCAAGTGAATACCCGGGATTTGAGCCTCCCGATTATGCAGAAGGCCTCAACTACGTGCGCGCCGGCGAAACCCGTTACCTTTTTGCCGACGAGGCCTATTTTCAAGCCTTTCCGCAGGATCCCGACCGACCCTTTATTCACCACCTGCACGGCCCCTACCTTTACCTGCTTCACCGCCAAGAAAGTATTGCGCGGCATTAATTGCACCCTTCCAAGAGAAGTATTTGGGGCTTGGGCCCTTGCTCCGTAGGCTATATAAGCTCCGTTTCCGGCCCTTGTTCCGGCCGGCCTCACACCCGGCAGCTATGGGCGGGCTGCGGTGGCTTTCCCGAAGGATCGGGACCGCCTCCTCGCCCTGCCCATAGCATGCCGGCTGTTTCGGCAGGTCCTCCCTAGTCCATAGACCCCTACCGCAGCGTAGGGGGCCGGGGGGCCAAACTTTTTACATGCATCGCATCTAAAGACGCAATGAATCAACAGGCTGGAGTAGCGGTCGTTTAGTCTACAAAAGTTTCTTTGATTACCTGCTTGCATGCGATGATTTCCTTATCGCTGAGCGAGGCATAAGTTTTTACAATACGCATTTTGTCGATGGTTCGTATTTGATCGAGGACCACCCAGCCTACTTTCTTGTTGTGTTTTACCTTAATTCGGGTTGGATAATTTCTTGAGGTGGTTGTCATGGGTGCCACAACCACGGTTCGTAGGTGGTCGTTTATTTCATTAGGGGAAACCACCACGCAAGGCCTTGTCTTTCGAATCTCGCTACCCAGGGTTGGGTGAAGGTTAACCAAAACAATTTGGTACTGTTTCACTCCCATTCCTCAAGGTTTTCCTCTTCAAACACATCGTTTATTAGGAGTTGGTCGTCTCCGTTTTCGTGCATGCGTTGGAATGCTTTATCCCAGCCTTTGCGGGGTTCGGCAATGGGTCGCAAAATGATGTGTCCCTTTTCAAGTATCAATTCCACTTTATCGGTGATGTTGTATCGATCCAAGATGGTTTTGGTTAACCGTAGGCCTTTTGAATTTCCTATTTGAATGATTGAAACTTCCATGGACTTGCGTTTGTAATTACAAAGTTATTACAAATTGCTGCGTTTGTCAAGTTGAACTATCTGTTGGTTTGTCTCAGGGACCTATTTAGGATTTTTGCTGAGAGACCTTTCCTCTCTTTTAGCTATATTTCCCCTCATTGATATTATACCCACCATTATGCGCCTTATTTTTTGCTGCCTCTTTTTACTCACATCCACTTACAGTATATTTTCCCAGGTGAAAATCGGCAATAATGTGAGCAACCTTGCTCCGCACACCGTATTGGAGCTCGAAAGCCAAAACGCAGGTTTTTTGCAACCCAGACTCAGCAATGCACAACGCGACGCCCTCCAAAACCCACCCGAAGGACTGAGAATTTACAATACCGACACCAAATGCGAAAATTACTACAACGGTTCGGCATGGCATGAGCTATGTGGGGTATGTGTGCCCGGCATTCCGCCCCAACCCAATCAAATCTTTGGAAACATTCAGCCTTGCGCCGGCGATACCCAAAGCCTCTATTGGGTAAGCGCAAGTTCTCCCCAAACCCAATACCAATGGAGCTTTCCTAACGGCTGGTCCATCCTTAGCGGTCAGGGCAACGATACCGTTCGAGTGCAGGCAGGTCAAGTGGCGGACAGCGGTATGGTATCGGTAATTGCTCAAAACGGTTGCGGCAGTTCTCCTGCTCAACAGGTGAACCTGTACCCAACAAACGCCAACTTGACTCAGATTCAGCCTGCCAATGCACAGGCCTCCGCTACCCAAATCGTTTGGTTTTGGCATCCGGTGCAGGGTGCCGGAGGATATTTGGTTTCCGGCCAAAATAATGCATCTCAGGCCCAGTTGGTTTCCGACACCTCCTTTTTGGAAATCAATTTAACGCCCTGCCAGGCCGACAGCCTCTATGTTTGGCCGGTAAATGCCTGCGATACCGGACAAGTCCAACTCTTGTTGGCCCAAACCATTTGCCAGCAAAGCTTTCAGTTTACGGGCAGCATGCAAAGCTTTGTTATTCCGGCAGGAGTTACGCAAATCACCATCGATTGCTATGGAGCGCAAGGCTTCGACAGCCAATTTGGAGGACGAGGAGGGCATGCCCAAGCCCAGCGAAGCGTAAATCCCGGCGAAACCTATTATGTGTTTGTTGGCGGAGAAGGCACAGGCAACAATGGAGGCTGGAATGGAGGCGAAAGCACAACGCTGGGGTCGGGTTGTTTAAGCACTACCGGAGGCACCGGATTTGGGGGTGGAGCTTCAGACGTTCGCTTTGGAGGTACGGCCTTGAGCAACCGAATTATTGTAGCCGGAGGGGGTGGAGGCATGGGTCTTTCCGGTCCTTGCGGCAATACCAGCCCCTTGCCCGGTGGCGCGGGAGGCGGCCTAACGGGCGCTCCGGGCGCATCGGCACCCAATGCCACGGGAGGTGGTGGAGGCAGCCAAAGCAGCGGAGGCTCTGCCGGTTCCGGCAATTTTGGGTCGGCTACTGCCGGAAGTTTAGGGCAAGGCGGCGACCGTTGTCCGGGCGACATGACCGGAGGTGATGGCGGTGGCGGCTATTACGGCGGCGGCGGTGGTGGCGGCAACAATGGTTGCAACCGCGGCGCAGGCGGCGGCGGCTCCAATTATTTTGGTGGGCTCAGCCCTTTGATCAATGCCCAAGGGGTCAGATCGGGGAATGGATTGGTGGTGATTACCTATTGAGAAGCCAAAAAATAGGTTTCACCCGGTCTTCAATCAACAGGAAAAGGGCGTGCAAAGGCGCAAATGGGCATTTGAGGACGACATCTGTTTCACGCATTGTTTCTACCGCGCTAAAGTCTTTGCGCCTTGGCGTCTCTGCATGCCCTTATACCGCGCTAACCGTTTCACGCAAAGTCGCAAAGCCGCAAAGGGACGTTTGACGGCGACATCTATTTCACGCCTAGTTCCTACCGCGCTGAAACCTTCGCGCCTTGGCGTCTCTGGGTGCCCTTATACCGCCCTAACCGTTTCACGCAAAGTCGCCAAGCCGCAAAAGGGCGTTTGAAAGCGACATCTATTTCACGCCTAGTTCCTACCGCGCTGAAACCTTCGCGTCTCTTCACATTCTCCTTCTGTTTCTCTTTCTCCCCCCTCGAAAACACAATTCACTGCCTAAAAAGACAGTGGTGCCGAAGCAAATTCCCCGGGTGTCGTAGTAATAGCAATACTCAATCCGTTGGTGGGAGTCCGAAAAGACAATATCCTCTCTGGAACGCTGAACACTAAAGGCAAAATCTTTCCCTTGAAAAGGTTCATGGACACTAGAGTAAAAACGGCTAGGTTCCACCTTAAGCGTGTCCTGCCCAAAACAAGCGGCCACCGACAAAAACAAAGGGGCTATGGATAAAAGCAACGTATTCATTGGGCCAGCTACCGTTAGATGGTTGAACTCGTCGATCTCCCAAGACAAGCTTAGGCTAATTTAATAAATTGGTAGAAGCATTAGGCCGCCGGCCGGGCCTTCGGCTTTACTCCCCGGTATTGGGAGCAAGGCCTCCTACCCTTCACCGGGGCTTGCTGCGCGCCGCCGCGGCTCAGGGTGGCGGCCTAAGCTCCCAATCCCGCGGCGGTACCGCCTCAGTCCCTGGCGGAGAGCATCTTCCAAAACATAAACCATGGTTCTATAGCCCGGATATGTGCATTGCGGAACCAATGACCAGAAGGGGTTTTGCCTTACCATGGGCGCGAAGCATCCTTTGCAAACAAAAGAAAGTAGACTTGTGTAACCAAGGAAGGTAGGGGGCTTGTTGTTCGAATTTTGCCGCCTACTCTGGAAAACCAACGCTATTTCAGCATCCTTAGGGTATCGCCATCATAAATTCCAATTCCATTGTTAGAAGTTAAAAACAATAGCCTGTTGTCATCTGTAAAGTCTACCTTCTTTATAGTCATATCAACCCCAATTGCTAAAGGCTCATTCTCCCAAAGCAAATTTGGCTTGAAAATAAATTCTTGCGCACTTATTATTTCACCTTTAGAAGCAGCGACAGAAAAAAAACCTTCGGAGGATGCAAAATAAATCCTCTTGTTTGACTTATTATAAGCCCCCGGCCCTACAAATATGCCTCCATCTGATTTTGCTACTATATGAACAATTCCCCTTGAATCAACTTCTGCAAATTGCGTAGTATCTTTAAAGTGTTCGTGGTCATAAACCCTCTGCGCTACGTTATTTTTGACCAAGTATATATTACCACTTTTAACAAAATGTTGTAAACCTGTTGTAATATAAATATGCCCACTTTCTCCTTCGAATACGGATCTAAGGCATCCCAGCCCGTACCTCAAACTATCGAGCGGATCATTAATTATTCTCCGGTTTTTTGAATCAAATCGTTGAATTGTGCCCCCCCATTCTCCAAATGAAGAAGTCATCCAAAGAACATCCCTACTGTCCATAAATACATACTCAGGCATTAAGAAAAGGCCAGGCCCATCGGATCTGAACAGCTCATCGTTATTCTGCTTAAAGTGAACCCAATACTCCTCCTTTATGGGATCATAAACAGCCTTTGGGACAATCAAGAATAACTCATTCATTGAATTAAACAAAATATAGGCTATCCTTTTCTTTTCTTTTAGCGTGAGAAAAAGCTCAAAGCTGTTCTTCCAATAATTGTATCTAAAAATCTCTCCACCACGTGTTCCCAGGAAAACATCTCCATGCTTATCGGATGCAAGTGCAGAAAAATGAATGGAAGTATCTTCCATTTCAAACTTCTTATCCAGCGTGGTTAAATCCCAAATGGATAATTGGCCTTTGGTGTTAATGGCAAATAGAAGCTCCTTCTCCGAAAGCATTTGCGTATATGAGGACCGGACCATGACATGGGTATCGCTCTGTCCAAAACCGACTGCTTTGAATAGTAGGAATAGGAGTACCAAAATTTCCTTTTTCACTTCAAAAAACTGCTTCATCGCAAACCAGGATTTTGGGTTGAGGGGGTCGATTTCCCAAGACAAACTTTTGCTAATTTAATTAATTTGAAAAAGCATTAGGCCGCCGGCCGGGCCTTCGGCTTTACTCCCCGGTATTGGGAGCAAGGCCGTCTACTCATCGCCGGGGCTTGCTGCGCGCCGCCGCGGCTCAGGGTGGCGGCCTAAGCTCCCAATCCCGCGGCGGTACCGCCTCAGTCCCTGGCGGAGAGCACCTTCCAAAACATAAATTGTTGTTTTATGGTCACGGGAATGCGCAGTGCAGAACCAATGACCAGAAGGGGTTTTGCCTTACCATGGGATTGGATGGTGTTTTGGCGGGTATTGAACCTACAAACATGTGCTTTAAAGAAGCAATTGCATTGCCTTGGATTTCAAGGTATGAAGTATGAGCCTTCTCCCTTCTCAAAAGATGAAATAGCGGTTGCTATCTTATTATTGTTCGCTTAACCGCTTCAACAAATTCACGGCCTTCTTTTGTTTTTGACATTTCCGCCTTTAATGGTTTTCTGTCTTTTCCCCCTGCACTTATAATAATGACATGGTGTCCAATCCAATTTGCAATACCCGACAGGAGTGCTACAACTATGAAGAACAAAAGAATTAAAGCCTTTGCACCAGTTAAGTTATTTAAGGATAAAAACAACAAAACTAGGCCTCCAATTGCCATTAAAAAACTACCAATTGTAAAAATGTGGTTTCTCCTGTGCTGATAGCTGACAGATGTAATTTGTCCAACAGGTAAATCTTCGGCCCCCTTTTTGTAATTTAAGATTACTCGTTTGTCACTCACTGTACCAAATGAATTGCTGAATAGAACTTTCTCGTTTGTTTCCATTTTGTGAAGTTAATTATTTAGTAAAATCGATACAATATCGCTGAATTATATAAAAAGTTGTCCCGTGAGTGTAGTCAAAATATTTACCCCCAGGATGCTTTGCAAACCAATCAAGGTTTAACCATTTGTTTCCATGCTGGTCACTCCTAGTCCAAATTCCTCCGCTGTTATATACTTTTTTATAGCGTTTTGAAATGTATTCCTCGACATCCGTATTGCCAATATTTACCTCAGCAAATGCGTGGCCTTCCGCATGTCCGTAGGCATAATTTATTCTTGCTTCGCCTCCGATAGCCAAAATCATTGAGCAAACCAAAACGGCAAAATCATCACAATCTCCATTAAGTCCGTTAGCGATTGTAGTTGAAGCATATTCAACAATTTCAACGCCCTCTGGATCATTTACGTAATTCCAACCGTTGTAACAATAATCAAAAATATCGCATACTTGTCCGAGGTTGAAAGGACCCGGACTCTTCCCTGCAACTGAAACTGCAGTGTTTCTTAAGTTGGAATCCGAAAAGTTGCATGCCTTAACCAACTGCTTTTTGGCTCCTGATAAATTACAGTCTTTAAAGAAATCCCTCAGAAACCTTTTCTCCTGTTTAGAAACAGTGAATTCAATAGTTGGCGGTGGCGGAATGGGATCCTCGATTTCAACAGCTGGAACGTAAGCAGAGGGTGAATTAAAGTTGATGTTTGATATCGTTACCACAATTGCTGAAATAACTGCAATGGCAAGTATTGCCAAAGAAGAATATTTCAACAATCGAAAATCGCTCTTAAATACCCTTTTTAATTCTGGCAAACTTTCGGCTTGAACCCATTGCGCACTTTCCTCTTTTCTGACAAATGTGGTTTTGTTGATTTTTAGCCTTTTCAGGTCCTCAACCGTCAAAGGCCCCTTTTCAGAGTATCCGTCTTTTATGTAGTACTTTTCCATAGGCTGTGGAACTATCCAAATATTCAACAATGGTGATAAGCTGGTCGACTCTCTTTAGACAACTTTAAAATTAAAGTTAGTAATTTTGGGTATAGGCCATGGCAATTTGTTCCACAACTAACCCTTTTGGCGAAAAACAAAAAGAAACTCCCAAAAACCATAACACAGAACCAGCCCATGAAGGACTACAAACCCATTACCAGAGAAGCGTTTATGCAGTTCTTTAGGGATGAAGATAAGTTGAATGAGCTGTCTCCCGACGATAGAATTGAAATCTTCAGCACCATCCTTTTAGGAAGCAGCGATATAACCCAAGCGCTGTTGGAGGAGGTACTTAAAGACTATAATGTGTCCAATTTAGAGGTGATCGATGCAAAGGATGGTAATGAAGGACTGGTATAGGTAGGGAAAGGTGGATCCGTTGCCCGTAAAGTTAGGTAGGGAGTTGTCCAGTTTAAGGCTGCTCCTACACCCATGCCGTTCTTGGCCCTTTGTTACATTCTTCACTTCAAATCGAATTAAACGGAGTTAATCTTAGGAAAAAACAGTAAAATTGTAAGTCTGTCATGTTCTTTTAAGCTTAAACTTAAATGGGAGGGTCAGTATTGCATGAATATCGACTCTCTGGTATTGTCCAAATTTGCCAAGTCACAAAAAAATAAACAAGCATGATTGATGATAGTATCCGAGAACTACTTGAAAATAAGAACATACTGCCTCGGCATACGACCGCTCTGTCAGATATGAATACCCCTATTCTCTGCAAAATGGAACATAGACACCACCTTATTAGAAAGGTAGATATAGTTGCACCTACTAAAATACGCGAACAATCTCAAAAAGACTTGCCTGCCCTTTGGTTTGCCCATAAGATATTGAAGACCACGGAAAATGAATAGCCCCAAAAAAAGTCTTAGGGCTTGATTTAAAAGCATTGTAAAAACATATAGCCAAAAACGATGGACACAGAAAAATTAGACCTTAAAACACCCGACTTGGTCAACGAAAACTTTGAAAAGTTAGCAGCCCTTTTCCCCAACTGCGTTACTGAAAGCAAAATAGAAACAGCCACTGGTACTGAGCTCCGTCGAAGTATAGATTTTGACCTTCTCAAACAAGAGCTAAGCCATGCCGTGGTAGAAGGCAATAAAGAGCGTTACCGATTGGAGTGGCCGGGTAAACGAGAAGCCATAGTGACCGCCAACCTACCTACTACCAAAACCCTCCGCCCTGTAAGGGAAGACTCTGTAGATTTTGACAATACCGAAAACCTCTACATAGAAGGCGACAACTTAGAAGTACTTAAGCTACTGCAAGAAAGCTACTTGGGTAGGATTAAGATGATCTACATAGACCCTCCTTACAACACGGGAAAAGACTTTGTATACAAAGACAACTTTAGCAAAGATGCTCAAGAAGAACTCATTGAAAGTGGACAAAAAGACGAGTACAACCAACGCTTGGTAGCCAACCCCGAAACGTCTGGCCGCTATCACTCGGATTGGCTCAGCATGATGTATCCAAGATTGAAGTTGGCAAGGAATCTTTTAACTCAAGATGGAGTGATTTTTATTTCTATTGATGACAATGAAATGCACCATTTAAGAAAGGTATGTGATGAAATTTTTGGAGAGTACAACTTCGTGGCTCAATTCATTCATAAAAACAACTCCAACAAAAATCAGGCAAACCTTGTGAGTGTTTCATGCGAATACTTTTTGTGTTATTCTCGAGTCATAGATGTTTTAAACAAAGAAATTTGGCGTATTGAGAAGAAGGGTGCTAAAGACATTGTAAAGGCATTTAATCAATTAAAGAAACAAGGACTTGAATTAGATGAAGTTCTTGATGAAATAAAGGACTTATATAAACGACCGAAATACGCCCATTTAAGTAGATGGAATAAGATTGATGAAAAAGGGGTTTTTATGGATGACAACCTTTCCAGAGAAGGTGGGGCTAAAGATTATACTGTAATAAATCCTGTTACAGGAAAACCTTGTCCAATACCACCTCGTGGTTGGGCTAAGTCAAAAGATGAACTCGAGAAGCTTCTTGAGGATGATATGATTTATTTTGGAGACCCTTCTACACCTCCACGTATCAAATCATATTTAACGGGTGAAGACTTATCCGTACCCGATAGTTTTTGGTACATAGACAATTCGATTGATACGAGATGGCAAAAACAAACTTTTAACTCGTTAATATTCGAGAACCCAAAGCCTTTAGAGTTAATAAGACTCATTATGGAAATGTCTTCCGAAAAAGATTCAATTGTGCTCGATTTCTTTTCAGGCTCAGCAACTTCTGCTCATGCTACATTCCAATTGAACTCTGAAGATTCTGGTAAACGAAAATTTATCCAGGTTCAACTTCCCGAAAAAACAGATGAAAAGAGTGAGGCTTTTAAAGCTGGCTTCAAAAATATTTGCGAAATTGGCAAAGAACGCATCCGCAGAGCAGCCAAGAAAATTAAAGAAGAAACCAATGCAAATATAGATTATGGCTTTCGTGTCTATCGCTTAGACAGCAGCAATATGCAAGATGTATTTTACAAGCCACAGGAGTACCAGCAAGCAAACCTAGACCTATTTGCAGACAATGTAAAGCCAGACCGTACCGCAGACGATTTGTTGGCACAAGTGATGTTGGATTGGGGCTTACCTCTATCACTAAAGATTGAGCAGGTAGATGTAGCAGGCAAAAAAATATTTAAAGTAGCCGAGAACTCACTCTATGCTTGCTTTGATAATGGTATTGATGAGGACTTTGCCAAAGCCATTGCCCAAGATGCGCCACTGCGTGTTGTTTTCCGTGATAGTGGTTTTAAGGATGACACGGCGAAGGTGAATGTGAAGCAGCTACTCAAGCAGCTGAGTCCAAAAACGGAAATGAAAGTGATCTAGGATGGCTTTGCCTACTAACATAGAAGATTTAGTTCATGGTAATACCATTGAATGGGAGCGCTTGGAGTTTAAACAAGGCTGGAATCCTGAAGATGTAATCCACTCCATGTGTGCCTTTGCCAATGATTTACATAATTGGGGAGGCGGATATATTATAGTTGGCATTGCTGAAGTCAATGGACAACCCGTCCTGCCTCCCGCAGGGCTACAACAAAGTCAATTAGATCGTATTCAAGGTGAAATAATTGGTATAGCGAATAGAATTCAACCTAACTTTTTCCCAATAACTCAGCCGTATATACTGCAAGAGCAACACATTATGGTAATATGGTGTCCAGCTGGTGATAATCGACCCTATTCAGCACCTAGCACCTTGGGTAATGGGGCGCAGAGACTTCATTATGTGAGAATTGGATCCCGAAGTGTAATAGCCCGAGATGAAAACTTAAGGCGCTTACAAGAACTAGCAGCCCGTATTCCTTTTGATGATAGAATAAACAATCAAGCAACCTTAGATGATTTAGACTTAGGGCTAATCCGTGAATACCTTCAAGAGATTAAGAGCGGTTTACTCGAAGAAAGTGCGACAATGCCATTCCTTGATTTGTGCAGAACCATGTTAATTGCAAAAGGTCCAAATGAAGATATAAGACCCGTAAATGTAGGCTTATTATTCTTTTCTAGAGAACCCCATCGATTCTTCGAGAGGGCTTGGATAGAATTGGTTTGGCACAAAGATGATACAGGTAAGAATTTTAAGGAAGTCTATTTTAAGGGCGCCTTACACAAACAGCTGAGGCAGGCCCTCTCCTATATCAAGAGTAATATCATCTCAGAAGAAGTGATAAAACACGCTGATAAAGCTGAGTCGGAGCGTTTCTTCAATTACCCTTTTGAAGCCATCGAGGAGGCCTTATCTAATGCTGTGTACCATAAGAGCTATGAGCATGGTGCTCCAATAGAGATTCAAGTGTTCCCTGATAAAATGACCATTTTGAGCCATCCGGCTCCCATACCCCCTGTTAATCGAGAAGTTCTTTTAACTCAAAAGAGGATAATTGCCCGTGAATACAGGAACCGTAGGATTGGCGACTTCCTGAAAGAACTAAAACTGACTGAAGGTAGAGGAACTGGCTTCCCTTCTATTTATAGAGCCCTTGAGAACAATGGATCTCCTAAACCTTCTTTTGAAACTGATGATATCAGTTATGTACTTGTAACTCTTCCAGCTCATGCTAATGAAAAAGTTAGTGGCGGAGCTAGCGACCAAGTTAATATCAATGTTTTCAAGGATTTAGATGATGTAATAGCTTTTTGTGACGGAGTGAGTGACGGAGCTAGTGACAGAGCTAGTGACGAAGTAAAGACAATTCTTGCAGCTGCCTTGCATGAAAAAGTTGAAGGTCTCATAAAAGGTGCTGTAGAATGGGTTAGTCGTGAAGACCTTTTTTCGAGCATTGAACTAACCAATCACTCTACAAATCGAAAAAAATACTTAGATCCGGTTATCGAAATTGGATGGATTGAAATGGAGTATCCAGACACTCCAACCCATCCAAAGCAACGATACAAGCTTACAAACTCAGGTATGCGACTAAAAAGATTAATTGAGCAAGAATGAAGCTACAGTTTAAAGAACAAGACTTTCAGGTCAATGCGGTTCAGGCTGTGGTAAATTGTTTTAAAGGACAACCGCTCAAAACCAATCGCTTTACCCTTGAGCGCAGCAGGGAACTCATACGAAAGGCCAAGCAAGCGGCAGCTGGGGTTCAAACCATAGACTTTGAAATAGAAGAAGAAATTGGCTACCGAAACGCTGCCATCCAACTCTCAGAAACGCAGATGCTAAAAAACATACAGGAAGTTCAAAAGGAAAACGACCTGCATGAAAGTCAGCAAATAGAGCGTCCACGAGGTGTAAAGTTGGGTTTTAACCTAACCATAGAAATGGAAACAGGTACAGGCAAAACCTACACCTACATCCGTACCATGTATGAACTACATAAAAAGTACGATTGGAGTAAGTTCATTGTAATTGTTCCGAGCATTGCCATTCGTGAAGGGGTGTATAAATCATTTGAAGTAACACAAGACCACTTTCAAGAACTCTATGGGCACAAAATCAATCCATTCATTTACAATTCAGGACGCCCACAGGATATTGAGAATTTCGCTTCTGATAGTCGTATCAGCGTGATGATTATCAATACCCAAGCATTCAATGCGCGTGGTAAAGATGCCAGACGTATCTATCAGGAGTTAGATCAATTTGGCACACGCAAGCCTATTGAAATCATTGCCCAAACCAACCCAATCTTAATCATAGATGAACCACAGTCTGTAGATGGTGAAAGAACTTTGGAGAGCATGCAAGACTTTAACCCACTTTTTACGCTGCGGTATTCAGCTACGCACAAAGTGGAATACAATAAAGTCTATCGTTTAGATGCCTTGGATGCCTACAACAAGCGTTTGGTCAAGAAAATACAAGTAAAGGGTATCCACTTAAAGGGATCAACAGGCACCAATGGCTACCTGTATTTGGAAAATATAAGCCTCAGCACCACCAAACCACCTTTTGCAGTCATTGAGCATGAAATACGTATAACTTCAGGCTCAATAAGCAAAAAGAGGGTTAAAGCAGCAGAAGGTTACAATCTTTATGAGCAGTCAGGCAATATGCCTGCCTACAAGAATCAAACGATAACCGAAATAAATGGCTACCTCAATAAAATTGTAGTGGGCGGCCAAGACGTCTATCCAGGGGATATCCTAAATGATAAGGATGAACATGCTTTCCGAAGGGTGCAGATAAGGGAATGTATACTCTCTCATCTGCAAAAAGAAAAGCAACTCTTTGGGCAGGGCATAAAAGTCCTTTCGCTATTCTTCATCGATACCGTGGAGAAATACCGAGTGTATGATGAATTAGGAGAACAACAATTGGGTGAATACGCTCAGATTTTTGAAGAAGAGTACAATAAGGTCAAATACGAGTTCTTAGACCTATTTCAACAGGAGTATAACGATTATCTAAAAGATACAGACCCGAGTAAGCTGCATAAGGGCTATATGCCTACCAACTTTGGAGAATATCTCAAAAGAGATTCTGCTGACCAAGTACACAATGGCTATTTTTCGATAGATAAGAAAGGCAAAACCATAGACCCAACAGTAAAACAAGGCAAAGAAGAATCAGAAGATGTTTCAGCCTACGACTTGATAATGAAAGATAAGGAGAGGTTGCTGAGCTTTGAAGAACCTACCCGGTTTATCTTCTCACACTCTGCTCTAAAGGAAGGCTGGGACAACCCTAATGTATTTCAGATATGTGCTTTAAAACATGCAGAAAGTGGCAGCTTAACCAGGCGAAGGCAGGAAGTAGGGCGGGGTATGCGTTTGTGTGTAGATAAGAATGGAATCCGTCAAGATTTTGAGGTGGTTGGCGAACGGGTCCATGAAATCAATAAGCTCACTGTTATTGCCTCTGAGAGTTATGAATCGTTTGCTAAAGGACTGCAAAAAGAAATTGCAGACACTCTGCAAGACCGACCACAACGAGCAGAAGTTGATTTCTTTGTAGGTAAGATGGTCACAAACGAAACTGGCCAGACTTACCGACTTACGCGAAAAGATGCAGAGCTTATCAATAAGAATCTCTACAAAGAGGACATCATTGATGATAATAATAAAATTGTTTTAAGGGAACCGGTTGACGCTTGCTCCTTCTACTTGCCTGAAGGACTATTAGAATACAGAAGTGGGATTTGCAAACTTTTGCAGGGTATCATTAGTGGTGAAAACTTCAAACCCGAAGATGAACGTCAGACGGTGGTGCTTCGGACAAACAAAAACTTTGCTAGAAAAGAGTTCCAAGCGCTTTGGGAGAAAATCAATCTAAAGACCATTTATGAGGTGAAATTTGACACCGAACAGCTCATTTCAGATGCAAAAATAAAAATTGATGCGCAGCTAAACATTGGCGATCGGGCCTACGAAGTTGTGGAGGGAGAAATGCAGGGTGGAACCGCAGAGCAGCTGAGGGATGGAGAATCAATCAGGCAAACACAAAGGGTACGATTGAAACACGATAGTGAGGTGCATTCCAATGCACATTATGATATAGTCGGGGAGATTGAAGTGCAAACAAACCTAACTCGAAGAACCATTGTAGAGATACTTAAGAAGATAAAGCAAGGGAAGTTCTTATTGATTCGTAAGAATCCAGAAGAGTTCATTAGCAAATGCAGCAAGCTGATTAATGAAGTAAAAGCAAGTCTCATTATCAACAACATAGTCTACCACAAAACCGAGGAAAGGCATGATGCAAAGACCGTATTCACGAATGATAAGTTCGCCTTGCGCAAGTCTGAATTGCTCAAAAAGCACATTTACGACTTCCTTACTTGCGACTCTAAGATTGAATCAGACTTTGCCACTGCGTTAGAAAATAGTACTGAAGTTGTGGTTTATGCTAAGCTTCCTAAAAGCTTTTTTGTATCCACACCAGTAGCCAATTACAGTCCAGATTGGGCAATTGTATTTGATAAAGACAAAGTGCGCCATATTTACTTTGTAGCCGAAACCAAAGGCTCTGATTCTGATATGGACTTGCGAGAAATAGAGAAACTAAAAATTCATTGTGCTACGGAGCACTTCAAAGAGATAAGCGGAATGGAAGTAAAATTTGAGAAAGTAAGTAGTTACGAGAATCTAATGGACATTGTGCAACTCAGTTAATCTGCCCTATGATTACGAAACTTGTTAAACTCAAAAAATTCGGGATTTACAAAAGCTTTTCATGGAATGAAGACTTAGGTAAATTCAAGAAAAAGAATATTATTTATGGATGGAATTATTCCGGTAAAACCACTTTGTCCAAATTATTTCAAATCCTTGAGTTTAAAGGTTCCAAACAATATTTTTCAAACCCAGAGTTTTCTTTTGAATATTCTGACAATAACGGAAATGTAATAGGTTCGATTACTAACTCCAATTATCAAGAAGCGCCATTTTTTTTTAAGGTTTTTAATTCACAATACATTAAGGACGTGTTCATTTCGGACGATATGGATTTGGATTTTCAACCCATCTCCTTCTATCTCGGTGATGAATCAGGAGTTTTAGATAAACAAATAAAGAGTTTAGTAAACTACAATGAATTACTCCTTGCCAGAAAAGGAAAAATTAAGACTTTTTTTATAGACGAGTTTGAGAAGTACGACAAGAAGACTGGAAGTAAATTCAGTGAAAAAGCAAAAGAAATCCGAAAAAATTACCTAGATGGAAATTTGAATAGTGATAATTTTAATTTGTCTCATTTTCGGACTATTGCAGAAAAAGTTAAACAAGATCTGTCAGCATATATACTTTCAAATGAGGACCGTGATAAAATAAAAAACGAAGCTACTTCCGAAAAGAAATTTGAACTTCAGAAGGATGATTACAATCTAACCGAAAGATTAAAACAGCTTTCGGATAAAGTACAGGCTATTTTGGAAGATACAGCTCCTAAAGCGATTCAATTTCCAGAATTAGATGACGATCAAGAGCTTTTTCAGTGGGTACAAACTGGTGTTAAACTTCATGAAAACGAAACAAACTGTAAGTTTTGTACCAAAGAACTACCTAAAAAAAGAGTACAAGATTTAAACTCCTACTATTCAAAAAAGTTAAAGGAAATACAAGCACTCATTGAAACTGCTTCAAGTGAAATTGCAAGCGAAAAAGAAAAGTTAAAAATTAAGTTTCCAGATAAAAAGAATCTTGGAGATAATTACCAAAATGATTACTCAAAAGCAATAGAAGCATTTAGTAAGGCTGCAAAACAATACGCAAATCAGTTAAAAATTCTTGAAAATGACCTTAAAAGAAAACCAAATAGCTACTTCTCCTCTATATCGGCAACATCTATTGAGTTGGTTTCACTTGAAACAGCTTTACAAAAAATTAATGAGTCAGTAAAAAAGCACAATTCATGGATTGAAGAGTTTGATGATAATAAACGCAAGGCATTAGCAAAGTTGCTGGACCATTATGTAGCTGAATATCTTTTATCTGATTCATATCTTGATAAAGAGGCAAATAGTCAAAGAGCTTCCAGGGTAATTTTCAAAATAGATGCGTTAGTGGATTTCAATAAAATTGAGGTTTCAAAGCTTGAAGCGAAGCTTAAAAGCCTTGTTAAAGGTCAAGAAGAGCTGAATGCAACTTTGTCTATCCTATTACACAGGAACGATGTTCAAATTAAAATTAGTGACGATAAGTTTACTTTAGAACGCGGAGGTTATCCGGCATCAAATTTAAGTGAGGGAGAAAAATCAGCGATTGCTTTTGCATATTTCCTTACGGAGTTAAAATCCTTAAGAACTGAAGAACCATCGTTGCTTCCAAAGACGGTGATTTTTATTGATGACCCAATTTCAAGTTTAGACAGCAATCACATATTCCAAATTAGGTCTTTAATTCAGGATTTTTTTAAAGGGGATGATTACGCTCAAATTTTCATTTCGACCCACAACTTTGAGTTTTTCTCTGTAATGCGGGATTCTGATCTTTTTAAAAATGTAAGAGGTTTAGACAAAGAAGAAAAACGACCATTTTTTTGGGTTAGAAGGAAGGATGATAACACGTCAACGATCGAAAAACTGCCTAAAACTTTTAGCGAATATAAATCTGAATACGTTGCATTATTTCATTTACTAAGGGACTACAAAGAAAACCTTTCAAAGCAAGATTTCCAGTATGCTGTTCTCTTACCAAATGCTGTTAGAAGGTTCATCGAGTTATATACGGCAATGAAATACCCATCGAGCCATGATTCAGTGGATGTAAGAGCAAAATTAGTTTTTGACAATGGTTCTAAAACCCCGCATGGAGTGAAGCTACTGCATTGGTTTTCTCATCAATTACAATTTGAAAAGGTTCAACAACATGATGATAAACTTTTGCAAATAGATGATGCGATAGATGACCTTTTAACCTATATTGAGAAAGAGGACGGTCTTCATTGGAACGGACTAATGAATAAACCATGAAACTAATCGACAACGTTAATACACGTTTAGGTGATGACCTAAAGGAGACCATAAGAAAGGGCAGCAAACTCAGCATTGCCGCTTCTACCTTCTCAATCTATGCCTTTGAAGCACTCAAAAAGGAATTGGGTAAAATTGAAGAACTCCGTTTCATTTTTAGCTCACCTACCTTTATTGAAGAGAAGTTTCAGAAGGAAACCAGGAAGTTTTATATACCACACATAGTAAGGGAATCAGAACTGTGCGGAGGTGAATTTGAATTGAGATTAATGAATCAACTCAACCAAAGAGCCATTGCCAAAGAATGTTCAAAGTGGGTAAAGAAGAAAGTCACGTTTAAATCTAACAAACTCAACAATCAACCCCTCAACGGGATGATTCACGTGAACCAGGGCAATCAGAACGCACAGGTATATTCAAACGTCAGCGGTTTCACCACATCCGATTTGGGAATAACGCACAAAAAAGGCTTTCCTACACTAATCCAAAAAGTGGAATACCCTGATAGCAAAGCCTACTTAGATTGGTTCAATCAGGTGTGGGAGAATGAAGAAGACCTAAAAGACGTAACCCAAAAGGTTCAGGACTACTTTGAAAGTGCATATAAAGAAAATAGTCCAGAGTTTATCTACTTCATTACGCTTTATAATATTTTCAATGACTTTTTAGATGACCTCTCTTTAGACCATTTACCCAATGAGCATATTGGCTTTAAAGACACATTGGTCTGGAAAAAGCTCTACAACTTTCAGCAGGATGCAGTAATTGGCGCTATTAACAAGTTGGAGAAATATAAGGGCTGCATTTTAGCTGACTCTGTTGGTTTAGGTAAAACATTTTCAGCCTTAGGGGTAATTAAGTACTATGAAATGCGAAATAAAGACGTGTTGGTACTTTGCCCCAAGAAATTAGAAGCCAATTGGAATACCTACCGCCACAACGACAAGAATAACATATTAGCTGCTGATAGATTCAGATATGATGTGCTATTCCATACAGATTTAAGTCGCGAGCGGGGTATCAGTAATGGTCGCGAATTAGCCAATGTAAATTGGGGTAACTATGGTCTCATTGTCATCGATGAATCACATAATTTCAGAAACAACAGCACTGTCATTGGTAGAGAAAATCGCTACCAAAAGTTAATGAGAAAGGTCTTTCAAGAAGGCATTGAAACAAAGGTTTTGATGCTATCCGCAACTCCGGTTAACAATAGATTCAATGACCTGCGCAACCAGTTGGCATTAGCCTATGAAGGGGATGCAGAGAACATTGATCAAAAACTAGATACTCAGAGTGGAATAGACCAAGTTTTCAGAAAAGCTCAGCAAGCGTTTAATATTTGGAGTAGGTATGAAACTAAAGAGCGTACCACTGAGAAGCTTTTGGACATGCTCGATTTTGACTTCTTTGAGATATTGGACTCGTTAACTATAGCACGCTCAAGGAACCACATCACTACTTATTATGACACCACAGCCATTGGTAAGTTTCCGAAGCGCAATAAGCCCATATCTATTCAAAGTCCGCTAACTGATTCTGGCGATGTTACTTATGTAGATATTGCTGAAAAGCTTACTCTGCTCAATTTATCCATTTACACACCATTGAATTACATTCTTCCTAGCAAGATTCAGGCGTATGCGGATTTGTATGACAAAGAAGTACGATCAGGATCAGGTAAGCTATCGCAGGTAGATAGAGAATTGAGTTTGCGTATTCTTATGCGAATCAATTTACTCAAGCGATTAGAGAGTTCTGTAGACTCTTTCCGACTCACTTTGGAAGGCATCATTGGTCAGATTGAAAACGCCATTAAAACAATTGACAAGGGTGATGCGGATGACTATGAAGGTATCCACAAAATCCTAAGTGACGAGAACTATGACTTTGAGTCAAATTGGGCGGATGAAGAGCAAGTAATTGGTAAAAAGATTAAGGTTCACATTGCCGATATGGATACCACAAAATGGCGTGAAGACCTTACTGAGGACCTTGTTGTATTGAATCACCTTTGGAGTAATATCGTTGACATACGGGGCGAAAAAGACACCAAGCTTCAACACCTTATAAGTCTTTTAGACAAGAAGGTACAAGAGCCATTTAATCCAGGGAACAAGAAAGCTATTGTATTCACCGCTTTTGCTGATACGGCCAATTATCTATACGAGAATATTCACGAGCACTTGAAAGAGCAATATGGCTTGAATACAGCAATTATCACAGGTTCGAGAAGGTTATGTACTACTAAAAAGATTCCAGCAGATCTAAATGCTATTCTTACTTGCTTCTCTCCCATATCCAAAGACAAAGCACAACTCTATCCAAGCATTTCAGACTCTATTGATTTACTAATCGCTACAGATTGTATTTCAGAAGGTCAAAACCTACAAGACTGCGATTATCTTATCAACTATGACATTCATTGGAATCCTGTGAGAATCATTCAACGCTTCGGGCGGGTAGATAGAATTGGTTCCAAGAACGAAAGTATTACCATGGTCAACTTTTGGCCCGACGTTACCCTTGATAATTATATCAACCTTAAGCAGCGCGTTGAGAATAAAATGCTCATTAGCAATATGGCGAGCACAGGTGATGACAACATTCTAAATACCGAGGAAAAAGACTTAGAGTATCGGAAAATTCAGCTTCAAAGACTTCAAGAAGAAGTCATTGACTTGGAAGATTTGAGAGAAGGTGTTAGCATAACAGACCTTGGCTTGAATGATTTCAGAGTAGACTTATCAAATATGATAAAGGAATATGGTGAGTTAAAGAACATACCAGAAGGTCTGCATGCAGTGGTAAAATCCAGCCCAATACTCCAAAGCGGTGTAATCTTTGTGCTCAAAAATGTGAACTCAAGTGTCAATATAAATAAGCTAAACAGACTACACCCTTACTACTTAGTATACATAAAAATGAATGGTGAATTAATTCTCAACCATGTAGAACCTAAGAAGATTTTGGATGCCATGCGAATGCTGGCTAAAGGCAGAACCGCACCTATTGCAGATGTATGTGCAGCATTGGCAGAAGAAACGGATGATTACCACCAAATGAATGAATACTCAACACTGCTCAAACAAGCAATTAGTACCATTCTACAAAAGGAAGAAGAGAAAGATGTTCTAAGTCTTTTCAAATCAGGGGGAACAACTGCACTTCAACGGAAAATTAAGGGCATTGAAGACTTTAAATTAGTATCATTCCTAATTGTGCGCTAATGGATTTCTTTAACCTTCCTGCAAGAACAAAAGTTGGACGTGTTGTTCCTAAAAATACATTTGACGAGTACACCAACACCAAGCAGAAGAAGCTTTTTACGGATTGTATTCAGCGCATTACTTGGACTCATAAGCTTTCTGCAGACACGACAAACTTGGATACAAAGGATATTAATGAAATACAAGTTTTCAAGGTAGAGCTCAAGCAAAGGACCGATATCCCTAAAATTCTTGAAATCATTAATAAGGCCATTCCCTACCACCTTGTATTTTGGGTAGAGCACCATCAGGAAGCCTACATTTCAACAGCTTCAAAACACCCACACCCCACCTATGATGATGCTGCCGTAATTGATTGGACATTTACTTCGGATTGGTTCAATATAGCTGATAACCGCTATAAGTTTAACCTCAAAGGCAATTTAGATGCAGTATTCAAAGATTTATGCGTTCAGCTAACAGGCAAACCAGAATTGGGCAAAGTGTCTTTTGATTCAATTTTAAAGAACCAGCAAGAGGTAGGACGCTTGAAAAAAGAAATTAGTAAACTCAAATCCGCAATATCCAAAAGCAAACAGTTCAATGAAAAAGTGGATTTAAACCTAAAGTTGCAGCGCATCCAAAGGGAATTGAAGGCAATCCAAGAAAGCTAAACACGCAGCCAAACGTATTGGCTGTTGTAAGTTGATTTCATTCTTTCCTCATCTCAATTATAAACTTCCAGCCCATTCCCGAGTAAACATAATACCCGATTTTTTAGACATCTAGGTCTCCACAATATCGTAAAAAAAAACTTTTTGGAGTTGGCATGCTTCTGTTTTTTTCGAGTTGGTTGGGCCGGGGGCCGGCAAGCTAAGGTTCGGGTTTGTTTTTGTTGCGCCTCCCGCCCCCAACGGAGGGGCCGCCACTTGGTGGCCCTTAGGCGCTCTTGGGCGAGGATTCCGACGGAGGAGGAACCCGCAGCCTTAGAGCGGCTTAGGAGACCGTTGATGCGTTGCTATTCTGGCGGCGACTTTACGTTACGTCCAAATCTCAAGCATTTTGCCCTGACCCGTGCGTCAGCGGGTCCTCATTTACCACTTGTAAACTCCGGCCTGCCCTGACCGCAGCGTCAGGAGCCTTTCGATTTGTACGTGCCTTAATTCGCACCGACGCTGCGGTCGGCATCTAAGGACTTTGAAAACACAACGCATCATCGGTCTCCGTGGGGCAACAGTGGCGTACCGACGCAAAGGGGCGGATACGGAGCTTACTTCCCCTATGGAAGGAAGGCCCAAACCCTAAGCTTTGGGAGGCGGTGCCGGTTGTTTTAAAATGGTCGGGTGGATTAAAGCAGGGCGGCCACGCGTTTGGCGGATTGGGCTGCGGCATGCACCGATACCCAGTCTTCGCCGTCGGTGAACTCGCCGCCGGCAAAATAGAGGGTGTTGCCCACCGGAGCTCCTATGGTCTTTACGGCGCGCCAGTCGGCATGGTCGCTTAAATAGCCGCCGCCTATGTAAGGCTCCCGGTTCCAGTCTTGGCTTATGTGTTGCAGATAGTGCGCGCGCGCCTGTCCGGCAAAATGGCGGTCCAATTCATCCAATAGGTATTCCTTCAACTCCTCGCCGCTGCGCTTTAGGTAGTCGGCCGCGGGTGCTCCCACCACAAATAGTCCCAGGATGTGCTTGGCGGTGGGCTGTCCTAAGGCAGCGTTGTAGTAGATTTTTTGTCCGCTGCGCTTGGGCCGCACCTCAAACTCATGCTCTTTGTCGCCATAAAAATTGGTGGAAAATTCAAAAAAGGCTTTGAACCCATCCCAAATTTCGGCCTCTTGGATGGCTTTGCGCTGTGGCTTGGGCAGTGGGGGCTCAAAGCGGATGCGTTGCTGCTGCAAGACCTTAAGGGGAACGGATAGGATGACTTTATCGGTCTCCAGGATGCCCCGGTTGGTGTGCAGCCGCAGCGGCTGACGGCTGTAGTCGATGGCCTCCACCACGGTTTGGTAGCGTATATGCTCGGCTATGGAAGGCAGGATGTGGTCTTGAAAAAACTGATACCAGGAATAGTTTAGGAATTTTTTGTCGGGAGGGTCTGGAATGGTGCGGATGTGGATGGGCGGGGAAGGGTTGTTGAGCAGTGCTTTAAAAATGTCTTTTTGGGTTTCGATCCATTCGGCGCCGAGCGGTATGGGGAAGTCGGCGAATTGGGTATTGATTTTCATGCGGCCACCTATATGGGAAGAGGCTTCTAAGAGCTGCACTTGGTAGCCTCTTTGTTTGGCGAAATAGGCGGCGGAGAGGCCTCCGGCACCGGCACCGACTACGGTTACCTTTTGGCTGCGGGGTGTAGGGGCTGCCAAGGTGTTGTCTTGGCCAAGGAGCCGCTTGTCAAAGGCGATGCCCACTCCAAAAAGGCTGCAAATGTTGAGGAATTGTTTTCGGGTCATTGCTTGCGGTTTGAGGCTTTAGAGGGGGGGGCTGAGGTATTGTAAGGTTTCTGCTTAACCAAAAAAAGGAAGATTTAAGGGAAGCTTTGATTTCCACCTTTTGGGTATTGGGGAAACTAGGCCATTATGGTCCGTCATTATTCCTCGTTTATCAAAACGGCTAATGTTTCTAAGATGGGGTAGTTCTCATATGGAATAAAAATAATTTTTTCTTGGGGACTATGCTAATCTGAGACCATGGATGCGATGTTATTCCGGGTGTGGGGTCTTGGGACCTGACGCTTAGATACTGACCGAAGTCAGCATCTAAGGTGCGGGGTCTTGGGACCTGACGCTTAGATACTGACCGAAGTCAGCATCTAAGGTGCGGGGTCTTGGGAACCGAGGCAAAGGGGCGGATACGGAGCTTGTTTTTCCTATGGAAGGAAGGCCCTAATCTTTAAACACCCCATTCTTGAGGCGTACTGGCTTTTGAGATTTGAGGGAACAATCGCTTTGTCGCTTGTCTTATTGTAAGGTTTTGGAGGGAATTGTTTGTGCGACCGAGAAAACCAAAGTCCGGTTTGTGGTGGTAAAAAAGCTTGTATTAGCCTCTGACCGGTAATTTTTAGGGAGATGCTTTTACCTGCCGCTTCTATTTATCTTTTCTATCCATTTTTCTTCAAAGGCTTCATTGTTTAAATCAGCTTGAAACTCAGTGTAAATGTGTTTAAACCAAAATTTTTTCTGTTGGTCTGTTTCAAACTGCTCAAAGTTCCCATTTTCGGTCTGACTGTATAAGACGAATTCTGTTGTGTCGATTCTTTCGGCATTTCGGCCATAGAAGGTTTTGCTTAAAAAATCCGGTCGGTTGTCGGAGTTGAAGTTATACAGTTCAAATTCAAATCCTGTCCGAAAGCGACCAAAGTAGGTTTGCTTTCTTGTCTTAAGATCATAAATGATTTGATAATTCACACTACACCCAAGTCCGACGCAAGGATGACTGGTCAGGACAAATCCAATCAACGAGTCCAATTCATAAATTTTAACTTGATGTAAGTAGTTGACATAATTTACACTGTCAGTCTCAGGGCCCCAAACATCATTCGTGGTTACTTTGTCTGAAGTTGTAATTTTGTGGTTGTCCACTATAATTTCTAATCCTTTCTCTAATTCTCTCCAGATGATTTTATACTCCAATAAATCTACCTCCTTTCGTCCATCGTTGTTAAAAATGACCGTTGGCTTGATTGATTTTGTACTTAAGTAGTCATCAATCATTTCACCATAATCCACCATTTCAGCTGGAACATGTGTCTTTTCAGTTGTTGAAGTGCAACTAATGAAGATTGTCAGGATGGTCCATATTCTAATTTTCTGTTTCATTTTCTAATGGAAGGTACCAAAACAATACCCGTAATTATTACGAATGCTTAAATATACTGACAGTATTCCAAAGGTCCGTAAGTTCTATTAAAAGTGTTTGCTATAGAACTTACTTTGCATTTCAAAAAACCTGCAAGCCCCACTTCAGAGGAATTTTGTGCTTTTGAAGGCGAGTATAGAGGATGTTTGGGTGGCATTTTCGATTGATTTGACCCTTACAATATCGGAAAAAAATGTTTTTGGAGCTTGGGGCGGTATTGGAGTTATAGACTAGACTAATGGTATTGTTACTTAATCCCCAATGCCGGTCTTTATGGGCTTTCAAATAGTGTATGGTTTCATTTCCATTCTTTCCACCTACGATTGAAGGTGCCGCGCCAAAAGTGCATATCCTTTATGGGTTTTGCGCCTTTTCTATTTTTGATTGAACCCCATCAACGCATTGAACATAAGCCGTTAGGCTTGGGTCAATCCATTCGAGCAAAAGATATATTTGGTTGTGGATATCCTGAGCCTCGGAAAAGTCCATATTTAGTCCATTAAAGCAAATGGGCTCATTATGATAAATGCGGTTTCTAAATTTTCTAAGCCTATCCAAGTGCTGATTTATTGCATTCCGATTAACCTGTGCCGGCTTATAAGGGAAGGAATGAATTGGAGAGCCCCCTATTAGGCGGTAGTGATGCGTTTCAAAGAGACTGGTCCAAAAACCAAAGGACTGTTCGGCAATGACCTTTCCTGCAGAAATGCTGCCTCCTTTTCTGTATATAGTTTGTTCGGCCTTTTGAATGCTTTCTCTTAGAAAGTAGCGAGAGCGAGCTAAACTTGGATCACTCATGAAGCCTGACTTTTCAGTAATTATCCAGTTAGGATTCGAGAAATGGCTTGAAATGTGATGATTTAACGTATTTCTCAGGAAGACTTCAAAGAGGTTTAAAATGGGGTAAAAGGCCTGAGATACTCTAAGGTTTGCTTTATACAAGCTCTTAGCTCTTTCTTTTGAATTTCCGGAAGCCCGAAGAAACCTTTGAAGTCTAGGCTGTGAAAGGTAATATTCTAATTTTGCGTATTCCAAACCATTTGTATTTTTCAAAGGTTAGCGTTAATTTTGTATTGTAATGCTTGATAAAGCCTCTTCTCATTTTTTGAGAACGTAATCAAGTGTAAGAGTCTAAAGAGCTCTCGGTTTTCGGGAGCTCTTTTTTTGTAATCCCCCAATGTCCTGCCCTTCCCGAACC
This sequence comes from Bacteroidia bacterium, assembly GCA_030427255.1. Classification (GTDB taxonomy): domain Bacteria; phylum Bacteroidota; class Bacteroidia; order CAIKAF01; family CAIKAF01; genus CAIKAF01. Next base: position 204,415 of record JAUHWY010000003.1, read on the forward strand.
AAGCGTCTAATTCCTGAACGCTAATTGGAAGCAGCTTTTGTGTTCCGGAACTAGGAGCTTCAATTTGGAGGAATGGCACTATCGATTGGTTAGGTCTCCACAATATCGTAAAAAACTCTTTATAGTTGGCATGCTTCTGTTTTTTTTCGGGGTGGTTGGGCCGGCAGGCTAAGGTTCGGGTTTGTTTTTGTTGCGCCTCCCGCCCTCCACGGAGGGGCCGCCACTTGGTGGCCCTTAGGCGCTCTTGGGCGAGGATTCCGACGGAGGAGGAACCCGCAGCCTTAGAGCGGCTAAGGAGACCTTTCGAAAACACTTTCGTTGTCTGGCGGGTTGAGATTTAATGTCAAGCCTTTTTCTAAGGCCAATAACCTCAAAAATTCTCTTTGAGCCCTTCCATCTTCTCTGAAGGGGTGTAAATAGTTGACATTATCTAAAAGAGACCGTTGACGCGTTGTATTTCCAAGGCGAATTAAGGCACGCCCAAATCGAAAGGCCGGAGTTTACTGTTTGTAAATGAGGGCCCGCTGACGCACGGGTCAGGGCAAAATGCTTGAGATTGGGGCGTAACGTAAAGTCGCCGCCAGAATAGCAGCGCGTCAACAGTCTCTAAAATCTCTACCAACTTTTTCGCTATTTATCCTTATTGGTTTTAGGAATGTTCTTGAACTCCGAAATTAGCTGGGCCATACGTTGAGCGTCTCCGTTGAGTCCGGTGTCTAGCCACCTGATTTTGCGTATGCTGTTTGATGTGCCTTTAAGATTTGTCGTTTATTTCTTTTTGTTCTTTTTGATTTGTTCTTCTAATGCTTTTAGGTCTTCTAAATCTGCTTCCTCTGCCTCAAATTGCTTACGTTTTTGGTCAAATTGTGTGTACATCTGCTTCACCTTTTCTTCCATTTGTGCATTTGAGATTGAACCTGCATTTAGTAGGATGTTTTTGTCGTTGAATTGCAGAATGCGATCTACATTTTCCCGCCAAAAATTCAAGTGTATCTCTTTTCTATCCTTTGCCCGTAATTCGGCAGTTTCAAGGAAAATAATAGTGAGCCTGTTAAGTGTATCTAGTTCGTCTTGAGAAAGGTAATTTTTAGCCACGATAATATCTTGTTTGCGTACTTTATTTCCCTTCCATGAAGTTAGCCCCATGTTGGGTGCTTCTGGATTGGCACGACTTAGAACAAGTTCAGCCGCTGTTTTATGGGTTACCGCATAGAGTAATTTGTTTTGAGTTTCTGCGAAAAACATTTGTGTTGCCTTATCGGTGGGGTCGTAATCGGAACTCAATGCCAGCAAGTCTCTGACCTTTTGATAAAATCGCTTCTCAGAGGCCCGTATTTCTCGAATACGTTCTAATAATTCATCAAAATAATCTGGGCGACCATCTGGGTTTTTTAGGCGTTCATCATCCATTATAAAACCCTTGACCATATATTCACGCAAATTTTGGTTAGCCCAAATTCTGAACTGCGTACCGCGCTTACTTCTTACCCGAAAACCAATCGCTAAAATCATTTCCAGACTGTAGAACATTACCTCATATTGCTTGCCATCAGCGGCAGTTGTAAAGTAATTCTTTACAACTGCATCAGCCTCTAACTCCCTTTCCTTCAATATACTTGCAATATGCTGTCCAATATTTTGCTTGGAGGTGTCAAAAAGTTCAGCAAGCTGATTTTGATTCATCCATACATTGCCATGTTTTGCATACAAAGCAACGGAAGCTTTTCCGTCTGCTGTGTTGTAAATGATAATATTATTCCCTTCCTTCATTATAAGAACCCGATTTATACAACTCTCGTTCTATCCTTTTTACCCCTTTCTAATATGGGGTAATACTCGTTTGGATTAAAAATAATTTTTTCTTGGGGACTATGCTAATCTGAGACCATGGATGGGGTGCTATTCCGGGTGCGGGGTCTTGGGAACCAACGCAAAGGGGCGGATACGGAGCTTATTTTTCCTATGGAAGGAAGGCCCTAACCCAAAAAATCGCTTTGGCCTTCAAAATCTTGGTATTCGGACGGGCTTAACCCCGGCTTTGCAGCTTCTCCCTTCGGTGCCCAACCATTTGCCGGCCAAACCGTTTCTTTGTACATGGCCTTGCTGGAACTTACGGACAAAGGACTCTATTGCGCTGCCGGGGACTTTTATATTGACCCTTGGCGGGCAGTGGACCGGGCGGTGCTGACCCATGCCCATGCCGATCATGCGCGTTACGGCTCGCGGTTCTACCTTGCCCACCGATCCTCGGCTTCTGTGCTTCGGCTGCGCCTGGGCAAGGACATTCCTTTGCAAACGCTGGGGTATAACGAACCGCTTTACCTGCAGGGGGTGCGGGTCAGCTTGCATCCGGCAGGGCATATTCCCGGCTCGGCTCAGGTGCGTGTGGAATGTAAGGGCGAAGTGTGGGTGGCTTCCGGCGACTATAAGCTGCGCTACGACGGGCTTAGTCCGGCCTTTGAACCGGTGCGCTGCCATCATTTTATTACCGAAAGCACCTTTGGTTTGCCCTTGTTTCGCTTTCCACCGCAAGCACAGGTGTTTCAAGACATCCACCAATGGTGGGAACAAAATCGGAGGGAGGGTTTTTCGACGGTTCTTTTTGCCTACAGCCTGGGTAAGGCCCAGCGCCTGATTAAGCACCTGAATCCGGCAGGCGAACCGATGTTTGTGCACTCGGCCATTCGACAAACCAACCAAGCGCTACAGGCCGACGGTTGGGACATTCCGGAGCTGCCTTTGCCCTCGGAAGGAAAAAAAGAGGATTTGAAAGGGGCATTGGTTCTTGCGCCTCCTTCCGCCGCTCGGGGTACTTGGCTCAAGGCCTTTGGGCCGGCCCGCCTAGCCACGGCTTCGGGTTGGATGGCGCTGCGGGGAGCCCGCCGCCGACAGGCTCTGGACCGCGGCTTCCTGCTTTCGGACCACGCCGATTGGGACGAGTTGCATCAGGCCATTGAGGCCAGCGAGGCGGCACATATTTGGGTGACCCACGGCTACCGTGAATTGTTTGTGCGGCACCTGCAAGATCTGGGCTATGAGGCCTCGGTGCTGGAAACGCCTTTTGCCGGAGAGGAGGCCGAAGCGGATGCATGAAACGCTTTGCAGCCCTTTACGAGCAATTGGATCAAACCCAACGCAGCAAGGAAAAAATTCAGGCTTTGGTACGCTTTTTTGAAGAAAGTAGTCCCGAAGATGCGCTTTGGTTGGTGGCTTTGCTCATGGGCAAACGGCGTCGGCGGCCGGTGAAATCGTCGCTTTTGAGGCAATGGGCGGCAGAGGAGGCGCAATTGCCGCCCTGGTTGTTCGAGGCTTCTTATCAGGTGGCCGGAGATTTGGCCGAAACCATGGCCTTGGTATTGCCCCCGGCACAGGGACATAAAGATCAGGGCTTGGCGCAATGGATGAAGGACTTGGCTGAGCTACAAGGCATGCCTGAGGAGCAAAAAGAAGCTTGGATTAAAGCGACTTGGCGGCAACTGGAAGCCGTGGAGCGCTTTGCATTCAATAAATTATTGACGGGAGGTTTTAGGGTGGGCGTTTCGGCCAAATCGGCCATTAAAGCCATTGCCCTGCATTTGGACAAGCCCGAAGATGAAATCAGCCTGCGTTTGGCCGGCAATTGGACGCCCGAGGCGCACAGCTGGGCATTGCTTTTGGAGTCGGATTCCGACCAGGGGCTTAAGGGTCGCCCCTACCCTTTTTGCCTGGCCTACGGCTTGGAAGAAGCCCCGGAAGCTTTGGGAGCTGCTGAAGATTGGCAGGTGGAATGGAAATGGGACGGCATTCGCGGTCAAATTATTGTGCGCGACCGGGAGGTGTATGTATGGAGTCGCGGGGAGGAATTGGTGAGCCATCAATTTCCGGAATTCGGTCTTTGGAAAGATGCCTTGCCGGAGGGTACGGTGCTGGACGGGGAAATTGTGGCTTGGGAAAAGGAAGAAGTGGGGCCTTTTCATCAATTGCAGCATCGTTTGGGCCGCAAAAAGCCGGGGCAAAAGCTTATGAAGGAATATCCGGTGCGGTTTATTGCCTACGATGTGTTGGAATGGCAAGGCAAAGACCTTCGTGGGCAAGCTTTGGCGGAACGGAGAAAGGTATTGGAAGCTTTGGTGCAGGAGGGGCCTCCGGGTCTGCTTGCTTCGGAGGTTTTGCCCATAAAAGACTGGAACGAGGCCAAGGCCCGGAGGGCCACCGCTCGGGAGCATAAAGCGGAGGGTTTGATGCTTAAATCCAAGCAAAGTCCGTATCGTGTGGGACGCAAAAAAGGCGATTGGTGGAAGTGGAAATTGGATCCGCGGAGCATAGATGCGGTGCTAATTTACGCGCAACGGGGGCATGGCCGTCGGGCGAATTTGTATACGGACTTTACCTTTGCGGTTTGGCGGGGAGAGGAATTGGTGCCTTTTGCCAAGGCATATAGCGGCCTCACCGACGAAGAAATGAAGCAGGTGGATGCCTTTGTAAAGAAGCACAGTTTGGAATCGTTTGGGCCGGTGCGCAGGGTGGAGCCTCTGTTGGTATTCGAAATTGGTTTTGAGGGCATACAGCCCAGCAGCCGACATAAATCGGGGGTTTCGGTGCGGTTTCCGCGGATGTTGCGTTGGCGTCAGGACAAAAAAGCGGAGGACGCGAATCGTTTGGAAGATTTGATGGGGTTTTTGGAGTAGGGGCGGGTGAGGGTTTCAACCCAGTATATACAAGGCATCGGCTTCCACAACCTTTGCGCACCCCCGGCTCTCTTTTAGGTTGAATAGAGGTGGAGATTGCGGTGAAAAAACCGATAAATTTGGAATGCATTCCAAAAAGGTTATGATATTTTCGGATTCTATTCCGAAAAGGTTGTATTTTCAAGTTGAAGGTAGTTTTAGCTGTGCTTGCCACTTCCTATTTCCATTGACAGGGCTGAAACCAAGGCTATCTTTGGCGAGGCGGTGCATCAGGGCGGAAAAGGCGGCAGGCAAAGGCGCCAAGGTTTCAGCCGGAAGGAACTAGGCGTGCAACAGATGTCGCCGTCAAAGGCCCCTTTGCGGCTTGGCGACTTTGCGTGAAACCCTTAGAGCGGTATAAGGGCACACAGAGATTCTGTGTTAATTTCCAAAAGGAAATAGCCAATTTTCTTTAACTTTGTTTCAAATCAGCAAAAGCTAGATTCGAAGGTTCTGCGACATTTTGTTGCAGGACCT
>JAUHWY010000033.1 GCA_030427255.1 Bacteroidia bacterium
CCTTTGAAAATTGCAGCAATTCCGGCAACATTACGGCATCGGGAAGTACCACAAACTCCTATTATGCGGGTGGCTTTATTGGCAACTCTTCATATGCCGGGCCTGCCATGAGAAACGTACACAACTGCAGCAATACCGGGGCCATCTCCGGGGCACGCTATGTGGGCGGCCTTTTTGGGAACATAAGTTATGCAGACATTCGAAATTGCAGCAACGGCGGGAACATCACCGGTACGAATGGGCGCGTGGGAGGAATTGCCGGAGAAGCTACCGACACCTACATCAACGATTGTAGCGTGACCGCAACCACCATTACCACGGGGTCCGGAAGCAACTCTTGGTATGCCGGAGGATGGGTTGGTTACCATACCTACTCCGATACCATAAGGCTGGTCAACGAGGCCAATGCTGCTGATGTTTCGGGGTTCAACAGCTCGGGGGGCTTCTTTGGCTTTTCCAACGCCAACATTGCCTTTGAAAATTGCAGCAATTCGGGCAACATCACCGCATCGGGACACCTATCAAACTCCTTTAATTCCGGTGGCCTCATTGGTAATTCTGCCTACGCCGGCCCTAGTATTAGAAACGTACGCAACTGCAGCAATACGGGGGCCATCGCCGGGGCGAGAAATGTTGGTGGGCTTTTTGGAAGTGTCGCCTTTGTCGACATTCGCAACTGCAGTGCCAGTGGCAACATTACCGGCTCCAATGGCTATGTAGGAGGTATTGCCGGGGAAGCTACCGACACCTACATCAACGACTGCAGTGTGGGCACAATTACCATCAATACGGGCACCGGAAGCAACTCTCTTTATGCCGGGGGCTGGGTCGGCTTTCACACCTACACCGATACCATAGTACTGGTGAATGAGTCGAACACCGCTGCCGTTTCCGGTTACAATCATGTTGGGGGATTCTTTGGAATATCTAACGCTCCCCTGCACTTTTACGATTGCAGCAACAGCGGCGCCATCACTGGCTCTGGAAGTACCACCAACTCTTTGTATGTAGGAGGCTTGATTGGTCGTTTAAACTACACGACGGGAGCCCATCGCCCCACCTTTAAACGTTGTGAAAACACGGGGAATATTACGGGCGCCTCTCGTGTGGCCGGCATTTGTGGTGAAGTGAATGACGCATACTTTGAATATTGTTCAAACACCGGAAACATCACGGGCTCTAGCATTTACGTTGGGGGAATTTTGGGGAATACAAGCAGCAGCGATTTTTACCGCTGCAAAAGCACCGGAGGGAGCATAAGCGCCGGAACAAGTTCCGGTGACACCCATGTGGGAGGTATTTTGGGAGATGGAAGTACCGGAACTAGCCTTGAGGAGTGTTTCTCTACCTCCAACGTTACCGGCTACCGATTTGTTGGTGGACTGGCAGGGCATTTAACCTCGGCCTCCATTATAAACTGCTATGCCCAGGGAAATGTTACGGTTAGCGACGATTACGCAGGTGGACTCGTAGGCGAGGCCACCGGAACCGGCATGGTGATTCGCCGCTCCTACAGCACCGGCAGTCTATCCCGGGCAGACACGTATATTGGCGGTTTGGTGGGCAATTATTCGGGCTCTACCACGGCCAGTTACTGGGATACCCAAAGTTCGGGGGAGAGCAGTTCGGCAACCGGTTTAGGAAGAACCACCGCCCAAATGCAAACCCAAAGCACCTTTAGCGGATGGAACTTTTTAACGGTGTGGCATTTGGACAGTTGCAACCAAAACGGATACCCTTCCTTGCGCTGGCAAAACATTGACCTAAGCCAAACAAGCGAGCCCTCCGGAAACGGCTCCGGCGCCAGCCCCTTTCTAATCAGCAATACCAACGAGCTCTATTGGTTGATGATAGACCGCAAGCGGTGGGCCTTTGATTTTGAACAAACCGCCACTATTGATGCCTCTTCCATTCCTGTGGTATGTGGCCATAGCGCCACTCCCATTGGAGATGTGGAAACGGCGTTCTCCGGCGAATACGATGGGGGTTTTTATGAGATACAAAACCTGGATTTGGATGTTCGCGGAGGGGCGCATTCCAATGTAGGGCTGTTTGGTTATTCTAGAGGCGACTTGAAAAATATCCTGCTTAACAACGTAAGCGTTAGTGGCGCTTCGGATGTTGGAGGTTTGGTGGGCGAACAATGGTTGGGAAGTATTGTTTCTTGCGGAATTATGAGCGGGCAAGTAACCGGCAGTTTGGCCAATACGCTCACCGGAGGTTTGGCAGGACGGGTAGGAAATGTCTGTCAAATCAATCGTTGTTTTAGCCGCGCCAATGTTTCCAGCGTGAACGGAACTGGTTTGGGTAATTTTGTAGGGCTGCTTGAAGGCGGCGCTGATATTTTCGACTCTTACTCTACGGGGGATGTTGGTTTTACCGGCAGTGCAGGCACATACGACCCCGGTGGCTTTGCCGGTGCCTTAAGTGGCTCTTTCTCTACTATAAACCGCTGCTATGCTGTGGGAGCCGTGGCCAGTGGTCAAGGCTTTTTAGGGGTATTATTATCAGGAAGTACCAACGACTGCTTTTTTGATTTGGAAACAACCGGTCAATCGAGCACGGCAGGAACCGCAACAGCATGCAGTACTTCGGTAATGAAGTCCACCTTCAACTACACGCAAGCCAACTGGGATTTTCAATGCGAAGTAGGGGTAGGCACCAACGATTATTGGGGACGCAACACCACCGATAATTCCGGGTATCCTTGGTTAAGTTGGGAGGGACACACGATGCTTTGTCCTGTTTGGACCGGAGCCGTTAGTGAGGACTGGGCCAATGCATCCAATTGGACACCCAATGAAATACCGGTGCCCTATGCAACCATTTCTTTTTCCAATACCGCCTCTAACGACGCTTCTTTGGATCAGCATCGTGAAGTTGGATCCCTTGATTTTAATGGGTCTAACCGTCATGTGCTGCTTAATGGGAGTAACTTAACGGCCCTTAATCTTTTGAACTTTGGTAGTTCCAATTTTGTAAAAACAGATAGCCTTGGCGTGCTAATAATGCCGATAGCCCACGATTCTAGTGTGGTGTTTCCTATGGGCAAGTCCAGCTACAATCCATTAGAAATCAAAAACAATACCGGCTCTTTGGACACCTTTAGCCTACGTGTTTTGGATGAGGTGTACCGCTTTGGCACCACGGGTGCAATACATGACGAAACGCCAAGAGTAAAACGAACTTGGGATATTGGTAAAGTTGCCCCAAACACTGGCGCAGGCATAGACCTTACCTTTTATTGGAACCCCGGCGAACAGGACAGCGTTATTTCTAATTGGGCCTTGTTCCACAATGCCGAAGACGGCTCAGGATGGCAAGAAGTCCTTACAGGCAACCTCACCAAAATCCCGGAAGGCCTTGAATATACCGGTTACACCGGCTCGTTCTCACCCTTTGCCATTGGTGACCAAAACAGCCCACTGCCCATACAGTTGGTAGATTTTCGTGGCGTGTGTACCCAAGATTATAAAGCGTTTTATTGGTCAACCGCCTCAGAAATCAACAACCACTATTTCTCTTTGCAACAAAGCGCCGATATGAAATTTTGGGAGGAAATTGCCACTTTGGATGGGGTAGGTTATAGCTCCACACTAACCCATTACAAAAAAGAGTTGCCGAAAAGTCGGGCAAAGGGCCCATTTTACCGACTGGTACAATACGATTATGACGGAAGTTTTGAAGCTTTCTCCCCCATTGCATTGGATTGCTCGAACCCGGCAGAATCCTCTATTTTGTTGTATCCAAACCCAAATACCTCTGCATTTTTTGTGTCCGGTCTTCAGAAAGATGCCTCCTGGGCTGTTACGGATATGTCCGGAAAAACCTACTTGCAAGGTATTGGAACAGGCGAAACAATAAAGGTATATTCCGAAACTTTGGCTCCGGGTGCCTACTTGTTTATTTCGGGCGAAAAGCGAACACTGTTTGTAAAAACCAATTAAGCAATCCTACAAATAAGGAAGCCTTTCTATATAATCCGACAATGCCTTGAACAGGTGTTGATTGTATGAAAAAAGTGCTTTACCTTAAGGACCAACGGAACGCAACAGGCCCATGGAAATTGCTTGACGCGCGCACCCGAAACCCCTTAAGCGATAAAACCTGGACCGACCCTTGGGATATTCCCCTGCCGCCGAAATAAAGGCCCTCAGAAATTAGACCTTTGTTTTAGAATGGCCCCCCGCCCGGACGGAGGACCCCCTGAGTCCAGCAGGCTTGGGAGGCTTTTGTTGCCGGTGTGGAGCTTTGCGGAACGCCCGGCACCAATTAGCCTCCCGCCTGTTGGGCTTAGGAGGCCGCAGGCATGGGGCGGATAGAATTTCTAATCTTCTAAAAAAGCAGGGCCCATCACTTTTTTTCCGGCAAGAGCATGCCCGGAACCAGTTTTTTGCGGTGCACTCCATTGAGGAATACCTTGCCGCCAGGCAAAAGCAAGAATTCGCGAAACATGGGCACAATGGTTTTGCCGGATTTTTCGGGGAGGGCGTAGGTTTGGGTTTTGGGGATGCCTTTGTAGGGCAAAGTCCAATGCACGATATGCGCTTTTTTGGGGTTGTTCATATAGCGCAAATCATTTTGTTCGCTGAGTTTGTTTTTGGGGTGGTCGAGCCAAAACAGGTGGAGGGCGCTATTGTGTCTAAAATACAAGAAAGAGGAAAAGGCGCCTTGGTCGTCGGTGGTCATTTGTCGTTTGGGCAGCTTTACTTTGTATTTGAGGCTCCCGTCGGGCAACAAGTAAAAGAGATAAATATCGGTGTAGAACCAGGTGTAGCTGCAGTATTGGCGCGCCGTGCGGTAATCGGTATGGCAGGATTCGGTGAGCAGGCTTTGTTCGGCCAAAAGAGCGGCGCTTCCATCGCTGAGGGGAAGCAAGGCTCGGGGAATTAAAGCGGACTCGTCTTGACCGTTGGCCAGGGAAAGTCCGGGAGGCCTAAGTGCTTCATAAAACCCAAACTCAAAAGGGTGCTTAAGCATATTGGAAGGAAGGGTGTCTTTGGACTTAAGCTCAAAAGTAATGAGTCCTTCGGAGGGGTCGCCGGGGTTTTGAGCGTAAAAGCCGGCAAAGCGCAGGGACTGATCTTTTTGGGTAAAGAAGCGTAGTTGCTGTATCCAGGGCGACTCAAAAAGGAGTCGAGTGTGGTGAAAGCTGCCTAAGGAGTCCTGAGGGAAGAAACTAAAGAACGCATAAAAAGGGTGGCGTTGGTTAAGCTGCAAAGACTTGCGCTGTTGGCGTCCGGGGAAAATGCGACTTAAGGCGCGCAGGTTTCCGAGGGAGTCGAGGCTAAATTCAATATCATCGAACTCTTCGCTACGGTAAGGCACCTGAACGGTATTGGTCCAAGAAAGCTCCATGGATGCGTTGAATACGGTAATTTCCCATACTTCGCCTTGAAATTTTTCGGGGCTTCTGCGGCTAATTAGTGCAAATTGGGTGCGGTTGTTGGAGGGTACAAAAAGGTAATCTGCAGCCAGCAGTGCCGAAGGCGACTTTTCTTTAGATAGGGTTTGGGGTCGGTCAATCGCCTCGCCGGAAGATTCTAACCTTTGAGCAAAGGCCATGGTTCGGTCACGGGTTGGGTCGTAGGCGGTATAAAAAAAGCTTAGGTGGTCGCCGGTAACGGAAATCCCTGCATACTTGGGTTTGTAGAGTTGGGTTGCTTTGCGCACAGTTTTGCCATGATGAAACCTGAAGTGGCTTTTTAGGCTTGGGCTGTTTTTTTGGAAGCGGTATAGAGTGGCGGAATGGTAGCCGAGGGTCGGGTATTTGAGCACAATCCATGCAGGACTGGAGTCTGGAAGCAGCAGCATTCTGTCGAGCTCTTGGGCCGAGGAAAAACGCATGGGATTGCCCCACTCTAGGCGGTAGCTATTCTGTGCCCTTGCGCTTAAGGGCCACAAAGCCCCGAATAAGCAAAGGAGGGCAAGCGACTTAAGGCAGCTCTTCAAAGGATCCATCTTCGGTATCTTGTCGTTGTTGCTGCTGACTGTAGGATTGGTGGAAAGATTGGGGAGGTTTTTGGGGCATGTTTAGCCCGGCAAAAAATAGCCCAACGCCCACAAGGAGGACAATACCAGCGAAGACGAAGGCAAAAAACTCCGGGAATACAAAGACAAGGAGAGAGAAAACAATGAGGATTGCTCCTGTGGTAATGGCGGCTTTTTTAGCGCCCTGACCGTTTAGCCAAACAAATTTCATAGTCAAATATCGGTAGGTATAAAAGAAGAAACAACCTCCCCAAGCGGGGAGGCTGCTTCTTAATCAACCCTAACCATCCAAATCTTAAATATCTTAATCAACCTATTTGTTAAACGCTTCGGTTGAATTTTTGTTTCGTTTGGCAACCGAATTTCTTCGGTTTATGTTGAGAACGGGTGAGAATTTGGTTTCTCATTAACAACAATACAAATATACGATTTAATTGGTCAATAAAACCAAATCTTTAACAAAAATTTGCAGCCTTTTTAGACCATTCCATTCGTTTTGCTCCAAACTATAAGCCATTTCGAATGATTTTCCCTCATTTAATGCAGATTCCATATTGCCAAAACCAAAAGCAATGGCCTCCATAAACTCCCCATCGGCATTGGGATGCTCCAAAACGAATTTTAAATGCTGCTCCTTTAGAATTCGGGCAGAATTCGGGTAAATTCGTTGCGGCCCGCTTTTAAACACAGGGCGTAAATTTTTTGGACCAAAAGGCTCCATTTGGTCTAAAACCGCAAATGATTTTCCGGTCCAATGCTGGGGTGGACTTTCTAGGTCAATATATTGTGTGGCTTGGCGATTTTCTTCCGGCCAGGATTGGGCAACCGCCTCCTCAAAGCGATGCTTGAATTCCTCCAAATGCTTTGGGTCAAAGGTTAAACCTGCCGCGTAGCGGTGCCCACCAAAACTCTCGAACAGGTCGGAGCAGGTCGACAATGCAGCATACAAATCGAAGCCCTCCACACTTCGGGCGGACCCTGTGAGCTTATGGTTGTGTTTGGTTAAAACCACCGTTGGCCTGTACACTTTTTCTATAAGTCGGCTAGCCACAATGCCCACCACTCCCTTGTGCCAATCTTCGCCGGCTACCACGGTGCTAAGCTTTTTTTGCTCTTCGGGACTTTCCAACTGTTGCAAGGCCTCCTCGGTAATGCTTTTGTCCAAGCTTTGCCGGTCTTTGTTTTGCTCCAAAATCTCCTTGGTTCGGTTTAGGGTTTCTTCATCTACCTCCTCCGAACATAGCAATTGCACCGCACCAAAGCCATGGGCCATGCGTCCGGCAGCATTAATTTTAGGAGCTATTTGAAACACCACATCGCTGACCCTCCATTGGGAGATGTTGGGGTATTCGTTCATAAGTGCTTTAAAACCCGGCAAGGGATTTTGGTTAAGCTCAGCTAAACCAAGTGAAGTAAGGATTCGGTTTTCGCCCTGCATTTCTACAATATCGGCACAGGTAGAAACCGCAACAAACTGGAGGGCTTCATGAAGTCCTTTTTTTTCCAAACCCAAGGTTTGGTTCAGTGCAGTAATTAATTTGAAGCCCACCCCACAACCGCTGAGTTCTTTAAAAGGGTATGGGCAATCGCTTTGCTTTGGATTTAAAATGGCCAATGCCGGAGGCAAATGCTCGCCGGGGTTGTGGTGGTCGCACACAATCACCGGCAGGCCTTTCATGGCTGCGTAGGCGAGTTCTTTTTTTGCCTTTATGCCACAATCCAGCGCTACCATGAGCTCCACTCCGGAATCCAGTGCATGGTCAATGCCTTGCATAGAAATTCCATAGCCTTCCTTGTAACGGTCAGGAATATAGACGTCTACGTTTTCGTAGCCCAGATGCTGTTTAAAATGATACCACATCATAGAAACCGAGGTGGTTCCATCTACATCATAATCTCCATAAAAGCGAATCATGCCCTTATTCTCCATGATTTCATGGAGTTTTTCTAGGGCTTTATCCATGCCTTTCATGGCCAAGGGGTCATGCAAATGCTCCCAAGCCGGCCTAAAGAATGCTTTGGCGGCGTCGAAGCTTTTTATGCCTCGCTGCACTAATATTTGGGCCAAGTAAGGGTTCACATGAATGGCCGAAGCCAGTTGTTCCACATCTTCTTGGGCAACCGGGGGGACCAGTTTCCATCGTTTCTGTGTCATTTTACAAAAATACGCTATTCCGCGCTTAGACCTGCCTTCCCAGCCAAAGTCCCAAGGCTGCGGAGGCCAAACCTAATAGTACATGAAGCGCAAGAAGTCCAAAAGCCGCCAACAGCTGGCCTTTACCTAAGGTTAAGTGATCTAGTGCAAAAGCAGAAAAGGTGCTAAACCCGCCACAAAAACCACTTACCAAAAACAATCGATGATTGGATTGAACCCAGGGAAGAGACACCAGCAAACCGGCCAAAAAGCAAGCCAAAATATTTGCCGTTAAGGTTCCAAAGCCTCTCCATTGAAGCGGAGCCAAGCTCCAAACCAGGTGCTGAATGCCCCAACGACTTAAGCCTCCCAAGCCACAGGCTACAAAAAAAGCAAGACCTTGCATCCAAATTCCCATAAACAGGCTACCTTTTGCTTAATTCCATTCGTTTTTTTGCCTGAGCCTCCCCCAAGCATGGGTTTCCATCAAAGATAAAAAACCCAAAGCACCGTCTAAAACATTTACTCCAACGCTTAAAATGGTCTGAGCTTAAGCCCCAAAACCATCAATGGGCCTCCAGCCAATTGTTGCCGGAATTCACCTCAACCACCAAGGGTACTTCCATGGCATAGGCCTGTTCCATGTGCTCCTTTACCAGACTTTCCAAGGCATCCAACTCGCTTACATGGGCATCAAAAACCAGTTCATCGTGCACCTGAAGCACCATGCGGCTTTTGAGCTTTTCGGCTTCCATGGCTTCAAAAAGCCGAATCATGGCCAGCTTTATTATGTCGGCAGCAGATCCTTGAATGGGAGCATTTATGGCATTTCTTTCGGCAAACCCGCGTACGGTCCCATTGCCCGATTGAATGTCGGGCAGGTAGCGCCTGCGTCCCAAAATGGTTTCGACATACCCATGCTTGCGGGCAAACTCAATTTGTCGATCCATATAGGCTTTGATTCCCGGATATTGCTCAAAATAAGCGTCGATGATTTCGGCCGCTTCCTTGCGGGCAATGCCCAATCGTTGAGAAAGACCAAAGGCCGAAATGCCGTAAATAATGCCAAAATTCACCATTTTGGCCTTGGAACGCATGGTTTTGTCCACCTGATTCAGTCCAACCCCAAACACTCTGGCTGCCGTAGCCGCATGGATATCCACTTGGTCTCTAAAGGCTTGGAGCATGTGGGTTTCGCCGCTTAGCTCGGCAATGATGCGTAGCTCAACCTGGCTGTAATCCGCCGCCAGCAATTTATACTCCTCACCTCGGGGCACAAAGGCCTTGCGTATGAGTCTTCCCCGCTCGGTGCGTATGGGAATGTTTTGCAAATTGGGGTGCTGCGAACTGAGGCGTCCGGTAGCGGCCACCGCTTGGTTATAACTGGTATGGATTCGGCCGGTGCGTGGGTGAATCAGCTCAGGAAGGGCGTCAATGTAGGTGCTTTTGAGCTTTTGAAGCTCGCGCCACTCAAAAATATGGGCAATAATGGGGTGCTTGCCTTCCAACTTTTTGAGGGTTTCTTCATTGGTGCTGTATTGGCCGGTTCGGGTTTTCTTGGCTTTTTCGTCGAGCTTGAGGTGATCAAACAACACCTCGCCCAATTGTTTGGGAGAACCGGGATTGAATTCCATGCCGGCCAACTCCTGAATTTCAACATAGGTGTTATCGATGATTTTCTGGTATTCCTTGGACATTAGGGCCAAGGCCTCTTTGTCCAAAGCAACGCCCTCTTGCTCCATAGAACTCAGTACCCGAATTAAGGGCATTTCTGCTTTTAAGAACACCTCTTGACCATTCACTTTTTCCAGTTCCGGAGCAAAGCGTTGGGCCAATTGCAAGGTTACATCCACATCCTCGCAGGCATACGTCGCCACCTTTTCTAAAGGTACTTCCCGCATGGTTTTTTGGTTTTTCCCTTTGGGCCCCAGCAATTCGCTGGTTGGAATGGCTTCATAGCCCAGATAGGTAAGGGCCAAATAGTCCATATTGTGGCGCTGTTCGGGCTGCATGATGTAATGCGCCAGCATGGTATCGAACAACTTGCCCTTGATGGCCATGCCATGCTGCGCCATCACCGAAAGGTCATACTTAAGGTTTTGGCCTATCCACTCCAGGTCCTCACGTTCAAAAAGGGGACGAAACTGTGCCAATAATTCTTTTGCCGCCATTTTATCTTCGGGCACCGGCACGTAATAGGCCTGGCCCGGTTTTATGGAAAATGCCATGCCCACCAACTCAGCATCCATTATGTGCAAGGCCGTGGTTTCGGTATCAAAACAAATGCGCTCTTGCTTGTGAAGCAAGGCCAAAAGGTCTTCTATCCAATGGGAGTCCTGCACCGTAAAATATTGGTGGGGCCAATCTTCTAAGGTTTTGGGTGCTTGCACATCGCCTGAGGACTGCGCTTCTCCCTCCTGACTTTCTTGACTCGAAAAAAGATCCAATTGGCGAGGTGCAATGCTGGTGCCTAAAATCTTCTCGGCCAAATTCCGAAATTCCAATTCGGTAAAAACTTCCCTCAGGGCTTCCTCGTTCGGAGGGTCTACATGCAAGGCTTTGGGATCAAAATCGATGGGTACATCGGTAATGATGGTGGCCAACTGTCTGGACAAAAGGGCCTGTTCCTTGTTTTCGCGCACTTTTTCGCCCAACTTGCCTTTGATTTCATCGGCCCGCTCCAAAATGGCTTCCATAGAACCAAATTCCTTGAGCAGCTTTACGGCGGTTTTTTCTCCCACACCGGGAATTCCCGGAATGTTATCTACGGCATCGCCCATGAGCCCAAGCAGGTCAATTACTTGCTCCGGACGCTCCAAATCAAACTTTTCGCACACTTCTTTGGGGCCGAGCACTTGGTCCGGCGTTTGCATGCGTCCCGGCCTATACCAAAGCACTTTGTCGGTTACCAATTGCCCATAATCTTTGTCGGAAGTAACCATATAGGTAGTAAACCCTTCGGCTTCGGCTTTGCGGGCCAGGGTGCCGATAACGTCGTCGGCTTCGTAGCCCTCCACAACCAACAGTGGAATATTCATAGCCTCTACAATCCGAGCTATATAAGGTAAGGCTTGCCGGATGTCTTCGGGCATGGCTTCCCGGTTGGCTTTGTATTCGGCAAAGGCCTCTATTCGCTCGGTTGGGGTCTCCATGGGGTCAAAAACCACGGCAAAATGGCTGGGTTTTTGTTTCCTTAAGAGGTCGTGCAGCAGATTGGTAAAGCCAAAAGCTGCCGAAGTATTCATGCCCTGGCTGTTGACTCGTGGGTTCTTGATGAATGCAAAATAGGCCCGATAAATGAGGGCAAAGCCGTCCAATAAAAACAAGCGCTTGTCGTTTGCCTCGGTTTCTGCCATGCTTTTTTTTGTCAAAGTACGGAAAAAGGCAGGGAGCAGAGCACAGGAAATTGGCTATATTGCTGCTATGTTGCATTGGAAATGCTTTTTAGGTTTGGCCTGGGTGTTTTGTACGGCAAGCTTGGTGCACCCTCAGCAGCGCAGCTCTGTTTTCGCCTTTGGCGCCGGAAATCACCCGGGAGCCAGCCAAAGCACTTGGTTGAATGTATTGGAAACCTCGCCGAATTATTTCTTTTGGGCAGGAAGTTTTAGCCCCGGCTCTCCGGTGTCGGGACGCGACTTAGACAGATTGCTTCAAAAACAAGCAGAAAACAAACATTACCGATTGTTTGCCGACAGCATCCCCATTTCCGGAAGCTGGTATTGGACCACTCCGCCCTTGGTGTCCAACGACAGCCTCGACGATTGGCACCGCAAGTGGTTTTCCTTTGTACAGGGCCCCAACCATGCCTGGCCGGGCAAGAGTTATTGGACCCAATGGCTGGTATTTGGCAAAGACTCCGTGCAATGCATTTTCTTAGACACTTGGCGCTTTGCACGCCCCGGCGAACCCGAAAACAACCTGTTGGGCGAGGAGCAGTGGAATTGGCTGGAACAAGCACTGGCCCAACCCCATAAAAAATTACGGCTCATTTTTACCGCAAAATCCTTCTTTTGGGAGCAAAACAAGGGCGACAGCTGGCACAGTTTTCCGCCGGCCAGGGCACGATTTGCCGCTTTATTGGAAAAGGCACAAGGCCCATTACTGCTGGTTTCCGGCTCGCATCCCTGCGCTGCGGTGGCCCTTGGCGACGCGGGAAAGCGGCGCGTAGTAGAACTCCAAACCAACGGCCTCAATCAGGTGCGCTGGCGCTTGGGAAGAACCCCTGAAAAAGCGGCCATAATTGGTCCGTATTGCCAACGCAATTTTGGACTGCTAACCATTTCCTGGAACGCCCCAGTGTCCCTCAAATACCAAATCATTGACCTTTCGGGTTTTGAGGTGGAACAATGGACCGCCTACCTTGGGGATTTGTAATTTTTTTTGTTGGTTTTTTTGGGGGGCTTATCCGGCCATTACTGCAAGTCCGCAACCCTAGGCTAAGGCTCCAGTGGCCTGCGGGGTCCCGCCCAAATTGGGGGCGGGCCTCCTCGTCTCACGGAGCCTAAGCCTAGGGTTTTGCGGGCTTTCCGTGCTGTCCGGGCCCCGGATGGCGGCGAAGTGCCCGGACAAATAAAAAACTTCGAGTAGATTAGCTGCACCCCATTTTTGAGCCCCCCCGGCCGGAACGGAGGCTCCAAACCTGTAAAGGCTTTGGCAGGCCGTGGAGCGCGGAGGCTTCCCCGACTTTTCGGGGAAGACCCCAAAGCCCCGGCCTGCCTAGCCTTTACTGGTTTGAGCAGGAAGGAGGACGGACATGGAACTTAATTAATAAACGGAGCCGGGGCCCAAAAAAATCAAATCAAGACGAAGCCGTCGGCCTCGTTTTGGAAGGGGAATTGGCGACGCTGCTGTTCCAGGGTTTCTTTGGACAACTCTGCGCCTAGCGTTTGGGTGTGGAAGGGGCGGGCGGCGGCCAGGGTTTTGCCGAGGGCGTCAAAAAGGAGGCTGTCGCCGCTGTGAAGTACGCCGTTGCCGTCGTAGCCGACACGATTTAGGCCCAACACATAGCTTTGGTTTTCTATGGCCCGGGCTTTCAACAGGCTTTTCCAGGCCTCGGAACGTCGCTCCGGCCAGTTGGCAGGCACCAGGGCCAGGTCGTAATTCAATTCCGCGCGACGGCGCATCCAGACCGGAAAACGCAGGTCGTAGCAAACAAATGCCGCGATTTTCCAACCCCTGAATTCAAAGCAAAGGGCTTGGTTTCCCGGGCTAAACACTTGATCTTCTTTGGCAAAGGCAAAGAGATGGCGTTTGTCGTAGGTAAATTGCTGCTGGCTGGGCGTACAACAAAAGAATCGATTAAAGCGTTGGTTGTTTTCGTGCCAAGGCAGGCTTCCCGCCAGGGCATAATTTCCTTCGACCGCGCGCTGCTGCATCCATTGCACCATGTCCGGACTGTGCCTGCTGAGTTCGGGGTTCATGCTGAATCCGGTGGCAAACATTTCGGGCAGTAAAACCAGGTCGCAGGTGCCTGGGGCAGGCAATAGGGTGTCGAACAAGCTGCGGTTGGCTTCCGGCTCTTCCCAGTGCAAGAAGCTTTGAATAAAGGCGATGCGCAGCTTGCTGCTCATGAGGATTTGTCGAGGACTTTGGGTACTCGAAAGTAATCGCTGTCTTTGCCCGGTGCATTTTTAAGGGCTTCTTCGTGGCTGATGGAGGGCGGTTGCTCCACGCGGTCTTGACGCAGCACTTGGTCTTCCGGAGATTGCAGCACATAGCTTCGGTCGGAGAGATAGGTCAGTGGCTCCACCCCTTCGGTATCTACATTTTCGAGTTTGTCGATAAAGTCAAGGATGCGTTCCAAATCCTGCCGTATGAGGTTGCGCTCTTCTCCGGAAAAGCGCAAACGGGCCAAATGGCTCAGGTGGTCTAGGAGCGCGTCGTCCATGTGTGCCTTACTCATGGTGCAAAGATAGGGGATTTTTGCGAGGGCGGAGGATGTTCAGAGCGCATGTTTTGGCCATGTGGCCTCGGCTTTGGCCGTCGGGTGCTTAATTGAAGATTGCGGGTGCCGATTTCTGCGCCGGAAACGTGGGTATATGTACCTTTGGGGCATGTTAAGCGTACAACAACTTTCGGTGTATTTTGGAGGAACCATACTTTTTGAGGACCTCAACTTTCAGGTGAACACCAACGACCGCATTGGCTTGGCGGGAAGAAACGGGGCGGGAAAATCGACCCTAATGAAAATCATCGCCGGGATTCAAGTTCCTAGCGAAGGTTCGGTGAACAAGCCCAAAGAGTTTCGCATTGGGTATTTGCCGCAAGAGTTTGCACACCAATCGCAAAAACCGGTTCGAGAGGAAGCCGCAGAAGCCTTCGCTGAGGTACTGGCGCTGGATGCCAAGTTGAAAGAAATTACCGAAGCGCTGCAAACCCGTGAGGACTATGAATCAGACGGGTACTTAAAATTAATTGAAGACCTCAACACCGTTCAGGAGCGCTTTGACCTGCTGGAAGGAAATAAAATTGAGGAGCGCTTAGAGCGCGTGCTCAAGGGTTTGGGCTTTTTGGAAGAAGATTTGGGCAGGCCCATGAGTTCCTTTTCGGGGGGCTGGCAAATGCGCGTAGAGCTGGCCAAATTGCTTCTAATTCAACCGGATTTGCTGTTGCTCGACGAACCCACCAACCACCTGGATATGGATTCCATCATTTGGTTGGAGCAGTTTTTGGCGGCCTATCCGGGGGCGATAATGATGATTTCGCACGACAAGCAGTTTTTGGACTCCTTAACCAATCGAACCATAGAAATTACCGGTGGTAAAATTGAGGACTACAAAGCGGCCTACAGCAAATACTTGGTGCTGAGGAAAGAGCGAAGGGAGCAACTGTTGAATGCCAAAAAGAACCAAGACAAAGAAATTGCCCGCATGGAACGCAATATAGAGCGGTTCAAAGCCAAAGCTTCCAAGGCCAGTTTCGCTCAAAGCTTGCAAAAAAAACTGGACCGCACCGAGCGCATAGAAATAGATGAGGAGGCCATCCGCTCTATGCAAATTCGTTTTCCGGAGCCTCCCCGCAGCGGAAAAGTGGTGGTTGAGGCCCAAGGAGTCGCCAAAAGCTATGGCGATAAAAAAGTCATTGCTCCCTTTACCTTTAGTGTAGACTCCGGAGATCGTATTGCTTTTGTGGGTAAAAACGGCATGGGAAAAACTACCCTAAGTCGCATAATTGCAGGCGATTTGGACTACAATCAAGGGCACTTGGAGCTGGGGCATAATGTGGCTTTGGGATACTTTGCCCAACACCAAACGGAGCGCTTAAGGGCCGAGCACAGCATATTGGAAGAAATGGAAATGGCGGCCAATCAAACGGATAGGTTTAGTCAGGTTCGAGGCATTTTAGGCGCCTTTTTGTTTAGTGGCGAAGAGGTTGAGAAAAAAATTAAAGTGCTTTCGGGGGGCGAAAAAGCCCGGGTTTCTTTGGCAAAATTGCTGCTCGAGCCCATCAACTTTTTGATTTTGGACGAACCCACCAATCACTTAGACATTATTTCGAAGGATGTTTTAAAGCAAGCCCTAAAGCATTTTCCGGGCACCTTGATTGTGGTTAGCCACGACCGGGAGTTTCTGCAAGGGCTCACCACCAAGACCTTGGAATTTACGCCGGAGGGAATCAAAACGCATTTGGGAGATATCGATGAGTTTTTGAGCAAAAAGCAGTTGGATTCGTTCCGGACCATGGAACAACAAAAGCAAAGCGCCGAAACCAAAAAGGGTAGCCCTTCGGAGCCTTCGGATTACCACCAAAAAAAGGAAGCCGAGAAGCAGCAACGTAAACTTCAGGGCCAAGTAAAACGGGCAGAGGAGAAAGTACAAAAATTAGAAGCCCAGCTTGCCGCTATGGACGCAGAGTTGCTTGACCCTGAACGTTTCAAAGAACGCAGTCAAGATGCCGGCTATTTTGAACGCTACAACGGCCTAAAAAAGGAGTTGGAGAAGGCCATGGCAGATTGGGAAGCGGCCATAGAAGCTATAGAGGACTAAAAAACGGAGGGTGCGCTTTAGGTATAGCAGACACCGAAAGGCCGCTCCTTCTAAAGTTATTTTTTGGCTCATCTAAAAATTTAGCTACCTTTGGCTAAATATTTTTAAAAAATGCTCCAGTATTTGGTGCGCTTGCGCCCCATGCTTTTTTTCTTTACGCTCTGGCTCTCTCCTATGTTGACCCGAGGCCAAAGCAGCATTTTGATCCAAGAGCAAGACTACCCCTTGGCTTTGGCCGAGGTGAGCATCCGGTCAGAAACTAGTGGAAAAGAACTGCTCAAGGAAGTTACCGGACTTTCGGGTATCCTAAATATTCCCAAGGAACTGGTGGACGCCTGCCCCTGTCGGATTGTGGTGGAGCACTTGTCTATGGAAAAGCTGGATACGCTCATTACGCGCTTTCCTGAAATCGGCTCACTTAATCTTTCTCTTAAGCCAAAGGCAAGGTTTTTGAATCCGGTGGTCGTTACCGGTAATCGGAATGAAATAAACCAATCTGAGGCGCCGGTATGGGTCAGTCAAACCAATGCCGAACAATTGCAAAGAGCGCAGGCCTTGAGTCTGGCAGAAGGCTTGGCCTTTTCTCCCGGACTTAGGGTGGAAAACAATTGCCAAAATTGCGGATTCACCGGAGTGCGCCTCAACGGCTTAGATGGCCCCTACACCCAAATCCTAATAAATAATCGGCCTATTTTTTCTGCACTCGCCGGCGTATATGGCTTAGATATGCTGCCGGTGTCGCTCATAGACCGGGTAGAGGTGGTCCGTGGGGGAGGTTCTGTTTTGTATGGAGGAAATGCCATTGCTGGCACGGTGAATATCATTACTCAAGAGCCCATACAAAACCGCGTGGAGCTTCAGCAATTTGTACGGCTCATTCAT
This sequence comes from Bacteroidia bacterium, assembly GCA_030427255.1. Classification (GTDB taxonomy): domain Bacteria; phylum Bacteroidota; class Bacteroidia; order CAIKAF01; family CAIKAF01; genus CAIKAF01. Next base: position 16,993 of record JAUHWY010000033.1, read on the forward strand.
GGAGTGGTTCCGGATATCGCCACAACCGGATTTGCCGATTTGGTTGCTCAGGACGGAAAAGGAGGCGTGCGCCTAATGTTTATGAACCGCAGCCGAGACTATTGGGATGCCAATGGAGACGGCATCTCTGAGTTGGTAAAGTGGAACAGCCAAACGGCAAGCTTAGACGCATTTTACCGAACCGGCAAGTCCGGTAGATTAAAGGCAAGGGCTTGGTTTACCAAAGAGTTTAGAAGAGGGGGGAGTCAATTCGACTTGGAGCCGCACCAAACCGATGTTACCGAACAGCTCGATCACCGGATTTTTGGAGGCGAATTGGCTTGGGAAACCCTGTTCAAAGACCCTAGGCATCGGTTTTCGGCCTATGTTTCTATGCAGGGTGTGTTTCGCGACAGTTATTATGGCGGTGGAGGTAGGGTTTTGCAGCCGGGCGACAGCTTAACCGAAGCAGACCTCTTGGCCATAAATGCCTATGGAAAAAGCGAGGATTTGAGTTTGGTAGGCGGCGCTCAATACTCCGGGCCTTTGGCCAAGGCTTTGGAGCTTATTGCCGGAGCGGAGTTTCAACGAAACCGAGTAAAAGACCGCATGCCGGGGTATCAAAGGCAAATCGACCAAGAAGTTCAGGTGTTGGGTTCTTACGCTCAACTGGAATGGAAGCCATTACGGGGCTTTTCACTCATTGGCGGGGCTCGGTTTGATTATGTGCGCATATTGGGAAGCTATCGATTTGGGCAAAACCTAGGGCTTGTGGACCAAAACGAGCAGTTGCCTGTGCTTGTTCCCAGGGCTTCGTTTCGCTGGCAATTTCACCGGGCCTTTACAGTCCGCGGAGGCTTTGCGCAAGGTTATAGAGCGCCACAGGCCTTTGATGAAGACCTGCATATCGAAACCGTAGGTGGTGCCGCCCTTTTCACCCAATTTGCCCCGGATTTAGAAACCGAGCGGTCCAACAACCTCACCCTCGGCCTAAGCTGGATGCCTCAAGACCCCAAAAAAGCATTTAGCCTCACTGCCGAAGGCTTTTATACGGAATTGGTGAATCCTTTTATTTTGAGCGGACAAACGGAGCTACCCTCGGGTGTGGCCATAATTACCAAGCGCAACGGAGCAGGAGGACATAGTATGGGCCTTAATTTGGAGGCGGCCTGGATGCCACGAAAAAACCTGGAGTTGAGCATCGGAGGCACCTATTTGCAGGCGAGGTACCACGAACAGGAAGAAATTTGGGCACCGGAAAGTGGGAATACCGACAGTTTGGTGTCTACCCGCCGTTGGCTGCGCACTCCTGACTTTTTTGGCTTCTTTTCCGGAGCCTGGCGTCCCATTAAACCTCTGGAATGGGTAGTAACCGGTCAATGGACAGGTCCCATGTTGGTGCCCCATGTGGTAGATGTTGCATCGGAATATACCGAACTTAAAACCACGCCTTGGTTTTTTGATGTGCAAACCAGCATTGCCTATAGCTTTGCCTTAAGCAAAAAGGCGAAGCTATCCTTACAAGCCGGCGTGCGCAATCTGTTCAACAGTTTTCAATCGGACTTTGACAGCGGGGCCGAGCGAGACGCCGGATATGTTTACGGACCTTTGTCTCCCCGTACCTATGTGTTTTCGGTGCGGTTTTCTTTGGACTGAGTGCGTTCTAATTCGGAAAAAGAAATCACTCCCCCGGAAACCACATACTTCATAAGTTCCGAAGAAGGAATATTTAGCGGTTCCACCCAAGATTCGGGCACTACATAAAAATTACCGCTGAAATTATAGGAGTGAGGAAGGTACACCCCAACAAACCCTTGCTCTAAGCCAAAGGGCTCGGTATGGGTTTCTGTTAAAAAGCCCAAGCGGTAGGCGCCTTCCGGCCCAAACTTTACTCGAACAGGTTTATTAAAACGCTTTTCTTCCCCTACAAATGCGGTAAGCAAATCTTTTAGCGCTCCGTAAATTACCTTAATGAGTGGAGCACGTTCCAGCAATCGATCCAAGTACCGCAGCAAGGGCTTGGCCAAAAGGGTAGAGCCTAAAGCACCGATTAGGGTAATGCCAATGAGCAACAAAAGCAATCCAAGTCCGGGCAATTTGTAATGAAACAGCCCATCGAGAAAGCTAAACGAAAGTACCAGCAAGTAGATGGTGATACCCACGGGGGCAGTTACCAACAACCCTTGAAAAAACCAACGCACCAAACGTCGGCTCCAACCTGCTATGCCCCGTTTCTTTTGCATCGTTACATGGCTGTCCAGCCTCCGTCGACCACTAAATTTGCGCCGCTCATATAGGCACTGGCTTCAGAAGCCAGAAAGACCACAGCTCCTCTGTAATCCTTGGGCTGTGCCATGCGTCCCAAAACGGTTTTGGCGGAGTAGTTTTGAATAAACCAGTCCTCTTGACCATTTTCTACTCCGCCGGGGCTAAGGGTATTTACCCGCACGCCCTTTGCCCCCCAATAGGCGGCCAAAAAACGGGTGAAGTTGATTACCGCCCCTTTGGTGGCAGGGTAGGCCGCGGATTTATAAAAGGTTTGTTTTCCCTCTGGATTTATATAAATGGACTGATCGGGACCAACCATGCCATAGGTGGAGGCCACATTAATGATGGATCCGCCTCCTGCCTCTGCCATAACGGTACCAAAAACTTGGGCACATAAAAACACGCCGGTAACATTTACTTCGAGCGACTTGCGAAACATGTCTACCGGATAATGCTCAAACATGGACTGCTCAGCGGCTAGTGCCGGGTTTTCGAACATATCGTTGATGGCCGCATTGTTTACCAATACATCGATTTTTCCGTAGGCTTGCAAAATTTTATCCCTAGCCTCCTTGAGCGCCTCCTCGTTGCAGACATCTAGGGCAAGCCCCAGGTGTCCTTCCCCTAAGCTTTTGGCCAGCTCTTCTGTTGAACCGGCTTCCCGGTCGAGAGCTACCACCTGTGCCCCAGCTTCTGCCAGAGCCTGGCAATGGTGCCTTCCTATCAATCCACAGGCTCCTGTTACCAGAGCCACTTTGCCCTTAAGATTAAATGCTTGCATGCGGTAAAATTACCACAATTTTGCGGCATTAATCTTCTTTCATCTTGGCAGCGAATTTATCTTTGGCCACCTCCATAGAGCTTAAAATGCGCATAAAATGCCGCTCGAAATTGCCCGGATCATCGGAATAAATTTCAGCACTTACCCACACATTGTCGCGTACCATATACACCTTAGTAACTTTGGTATTTGCCGTGGCATAATCACAGGCCTTTAATACGCTGATGCGCTCAAACTCTGACTCAATAGGCCAAATATTAGGCAATACCACCTGAAAATAGGTTTCGTCTTCAGGGTTTACGTTAATGAAATAAGTGAACTTCCCTTTTTTAAAAACCACATCCCCGTCTTCGTCGATATGACCTTCCATATCTTTCTTCTCTACCATGGCCAAAAAGATTTGCTGTAGGGTTTCTTTATCCAAATTTTGTGCTGAAAGCGACCCCAAAGAAATCCAAACAAGTGCAATAGCAAGCAGTTTCATAGCTGTAATAAAATAAGGTTAAGCCCAAATCTATCTTTTTTAGCCGAAACCTCCCAAAAAGACCCCTAAAAGGTTGACCTTTACTTTTATGGGCTGTTGGAATGCAGCCGACTCCAAGGGGAAAAATGCCCCCCGACAAGCATTTAAAAACTCTGTATTTTTGACCATGTCTTCAAAAGTTCAGTCCTTTCGTTTGGCCTTGGTGGGATATTTGCCGGATCAGGCTTTGGATATAGTGGTGCGCTGGTTTAAAGGCGAGCCACTGGCGCTTCACCTCAAAAGACCTAGAAGCAGCCGTTTAGGTGATTTTAGACCTCCGGTGGAGCGTAGCGGCAGGGTGCTGGCTAAAATTACCGTAAACCACAATCTAAATCCCTATGCTTTTTTGGTGACCCTCACCCATGAATATGCACACTATTTGGTGTGGAAAGCGCATGGTCTTGGGCCGGCTCCCCACGGTCCTGAATGGAAAAAGACCTATGCTCAACTGATGCGAGAAGTCCTTAAAACCAATGCATTTCCCAAGGATTTATCGGAAGTTATTGAAGCGTCCCTGCTGCAAGTGAAAGCCGCCTCCTGCAGCGACCCTATGCTTTACAAAGCCTTAAAGAAATACGACGAGGTTCAGGTAATTCACTTAGACGACCTTCCTATGGGCGCATTGTTTTCTTTGCCTGATGGACGCACCTTTGAAAAAGGTCCCCTACGCAGAACCCGGTATTTGTGCAAAGAAGTGCACAGCCAACGAGCATTTACTATTGCCGGAGTAGCTGAAGTAACTCCTTTAGAGGATTTGTCATAGTATCCATTTGCGCCCCGGCGCAGGCGGAAACCCCACAGCCGGGAGGTTTTGTGCCCCTTGGTCGGCGGAGGCCGAGAGGACCCCGCACGACTTAGGGGCACATGACCTCCCGGCGAGGAGTTGCAGCCGGAGACGGAATAGGCGCCCCAAAAACACTCCTCTCCTTTTTGTCGAATCAAAAGCGCACTTAAAGTAGTTCGTTGGCCAAATTTGCCAAAGGACTGCGTTCCCCTTTCTCTAAGGTAACGTGCGCATGCAAAGCTTGCCCGTGCATGCGGTCGATTAGGTACGAAAGACCGTTGCTTTGTGTATCAAGATAGGGGGTATCGATTTGGTAAATGTCTCCGGTGAAGATGATTTTAGCGTTTTCGCCGGCACGGGTAATGATGGTTTTAATTTCATGTGGGGTAAGGTTTTGGGCCTCGTCCACAATAAAAAAGATTTGCGAAAGGCTTCTGCCCCGAATGTAGGCCAAGGGCGTGATTACCAGCTTTTCGTTGTCGAGCATTTCTTGAATTTTCCGACCCTCCTTTTCCTTTTCCTCAAAGGTGCTTTGAATGTATTTTAAGTTATCGTACAGGGGTTCCATGTAGGGATTGAGCTTGCTTTTGATGTCGCCGGGCAAAAACCCAATATCCTTGTTGCTCAGTGGAACTATGGGACGGGCCAGGTAAATTTGCCTAAATTCTCGCCTTTGTTCCAAGGCCGCCGCAAGAGCTAAAAGGGTCTTACCCGTGCCGGCTACCCCTTGCACCGTTACCAGTTGCACTTCCGGATTGAGCATGGCATGTAAGGCGAACACCTGCTCGGCGTTCTTGGGCTTTATATTGAAGGCGGAGCGTTTTTCTACCCTTAAAACACAATCGCTCTCCTCGTGGTAAAATGCCAAAACGGAGGATTTTATGTTGCGCAAAATAAAGTAGTGGTTGGGCAAGGGCTTTTCTTTTCCAAAAAGGGCGCTCCTTGGAATGCGCCCCTCGTTATACAAGCTGTCGATCAAGCTTTGGTCCACATCTTCAACCACCGTTTTGCCGTTGTAGAGGGCCTCAACATTCTGCACTTTTCCGGTTTCAAAATCCTCGGCAGCAATGTCTAAGGAACGGGCTTTTATCCTCAAATTCACGTCCTTGGTAACCAGAACCACTCTGCGGTCCGGAAACTCCTGCTGCATGCCTATGGCAGCGTTCAAAATGCGGTGGTCGGCCTTGTCGGCGCCAAAAATCTTACAGGCATCCGGACTGGTGACTGCGTCCATGCGCACCTTCATTTTTCCCAGCTTTTTCCCGTTTAATGGAATCCAATCCGTTAGGGCAATGCCTTTGGAATAGCTATCCATAATGCGAATAAACTCTCGGGCCTCAAAGTTTTTGATTTCATTTCCCTTTTTAAAGGTATCCAGCTCCTCCAAAACCGGAATGGGAATAACCACGTCGTGTTCCTCAAACGAAGTAAGGGCTGCGTGGTTGTACAAAATCACCGAAGTGTCTAAGACAAAAATCTTGGGCGGACTTTTCTTGGCTCTGGGCATAAACCATAATGCTTTGATTCAGCAAAAAGGTAGGTATTCCCAAGCGTAATGCGATGTAAAGTTTAGGTTAATTTACAGCTGCCCTTAGTCCTAATCCTTGCCGAGCTGCACACAAACGTTTTTGGGTTCCGTAAAAAAGCGCAAGGCTTCCCAGCCGCCTTCTCGGCCCACTCCGCTATGCTTCATGCCTCCAAAGGGCGTCCGTAGGTCGCGTACCATCCAACAGTTTACCCAAACAATGCCGGTTTCCAAGGCTTCCGCCACTCGGTGGGCTCGGTTAAGATCGCGTGTCCACACCTGCCCGGCCAGTCCATAGCGGCTATCGTTGGCCAGCGCTAAGCCTTCGGCCTCACTAGCAAAGGACATTAAGGAAACCACCGGCCCAAAAATTTCTTCTTGATTAATGCGGCAATCGCCGGAAAGGCCGTCCATCACCACCGGACGCATAAAATAGCCCTTTTGATAGGCTTGGGGCAAGTCAAGGGCTTCATCGCCGCACCAAACGCGGGCGCCTTCTTCCTTGGCCAGGGCCAAGTAGCTTTGCACTTTTTCAAAATGAGCTTTTGAAACCAGCGCGCCCATAAAACTGTCCTCTGCATCGGGTGGCCCCACCTTAAGGGCTTTCACTTTTTCCACAAAGGCAGACCTAAAGGCCTCGTAAATAGAAGACTGAACCAAAATACGGCTGCCACAAAGGCATATTTCGCCCTGATTGGTAAAGCTGCTGCGGACGGCAGAGTCCACGGCTTGTTCCAAATCTGCGTCTTCAAATATCAAATGCGGGTTTTTGCCACCCAGCTCCAAACTCAGTTTTTTGAATTCCGGAGCGGCCAATGCTGCAATGGCCTTTCCGGTAGCCGTGCCGCCTGTAAAGGAAATGGCCTTTATGTCGGGATGTTTTACCAAAGCCTCGCCCACCTTGGCTCCTTTGCCATGCAGGATGTTGAGCACTCCGGCGGGAAAACCAATGTCCACACAAATTTCAGCCAACATGGCGGCGGTGGCGGGAGTAACCTCCGAAGGCTTGGCCACTACGCAATTGCCGGCAGCCAAAGCAGGCGCAATTTTCCACGAAAACAAATACAGGGGCAAGTTCCAGGGCGAGATGCAGGCCACCACACCCAAGGGATTGCGCAGGGTATAGTTGAGCGTTTGGGCGTCGGTGGGATGTGCTTCGCTCGCAAAATGCTGAATCCCTGAGGCGAAAAACTCGAAATTGCGGGCAGCACGGTCAATATCTACCTTTCGGGTGAGCCAAAGCGGCTTTCCTGTGTCGCGGGATTCGGCTTCGGCAAGGGCATCAAAATTGTTGCGAATGCCTTCCGCCAGGCGAAAAAGCCAGGCTGCACGTTCTTCGGCCCTAAGGGTACGCCAAGCAGGAAAAGCCGCTTTGGCAGCTTGTACAGCAGCGTCCACGTCCGATGCATCAGAATCCGGAATGGAGGCCCAAACTTGCGCCAGGGCCGGATTTTCGACCGGCAAACGCTGTGCCGAAGCCGCCTCTTCCAAACGGCCATTGGACAAATTGTAGAAAGAAACCATGGCCAATACTAAGCTTTTTTTAGGAAAAAAGGAGGAATGCTTGAGCGCAGGGTGCGGGGACGATGCCCTTGTGGGCTGTGGGCCCCGGTTCCATAGGAAGCGTAAGCTCCGTGTCCGGCCCTTGACTGCGGTCTCCCTTGCCCCGGGCAAGCCGGCTTAGGGCTGCGGGGGTTTACCCAAAAAAGGGACCACCTCCTCGCCCAAAGCCGGCTAGCCCGGGGCTGCGGGCGGCCCTCCGTTGGGGCCGGGGGGCGAAACTAGGGCAGTCCTTGAAATATGAAAAGGAATGACCCGAAAAATGTGTAATTTTAAATTCAAACACCCATATACCATGACAACCGAACCCCCTTTAACCCAAAAAAGCCTTGAGGCTTTTGAAGCCAGTTTGGACAAAAAGACCAGAAACTTAGATGTAAATGCCGTTTTGGATGGCATTGTTGATATCATGAATTACCTTAAAAGCAATCCAAGAATCCTTTGGATTTTAAAGGAACCAAACATTTTAGAGGATGAGAAAGCGCAAAAGTTCAATTGGCGTGAGGCAATGGTAGATTTAGCAGAAAATGACAGTGATTTCAAACCCTTTGCTCGGACATTTTCAAATATTGTGTATTTGACCTACGGCTTTTTAAATAAAAAGCTTGATCAGGAAACTCCTTACATAAGGGACAATTCGGAAATTCTGAAAGTGTTAAAGCAAATAGCAATAATCAACGTAAGCAAATCACCCGGTGGCAGCAAAACCTCAAAAAGGGAACTTAAGAAGAAGTATGAAACGTACAAGGAAATATTAAAGCAGCAATTGGAGGCCTTTCAGCCAAATATTATTGTTTGTGGTGGAACCTATGACATAGTATCTGAGGAGCTGGAACAACTGTACTACCCTTTGGAGTCCTGTGAATTCAAAAATCCGTCCAATTTAAACATCCGCTACTCCAAGTCTAAAAGAGTGTTGGTTTACGATGCCTATCACCCAAACCTTAGAAGGTGCAAAAGAAAAATCTACCTAAACGATATTTTAGACCATTATATTAATTTTAAATCATAAAAATGGCCTACCCATTATTCCTAAGGGCCAAGAAAGCACAAAACCAACAACTAGGGTTTCAACCCAGGGTCATGGAACCACCAACCGTCCTACCCGATACGTTTGTCCATCCGGATTTTTGAAAAAAACCTCGTACAGCCCACTGCTTAGGCTTTGAGTGTTTAGGTGTTGAGGATCAATGTCTTGAATGGAATATACCACCTTACCCGACATGGATACGAAGAAAAAGCTGGCTTCGGAGTGCAGTTCTTGGGCTTCAATGCGCACCATGCCTTGGCTTGGATTGGGATAAAGCAGCACTCCGGTGGCTTCTTGGGCCTGTTGCATGCCCGTAAATTGCCAGGCGGAATCCAGAGGGGAGCCGCAACCATATACCGGATACAAGCCATGGGTGCTGATTAGGTTGCCGTCGCGCCAATAGCAGGAGAGGCTGGAGAGGTGAAGATGACCTTTATAGGATTTATAGTTTGGGCCCCATGGATTTTCAAAAGAAGGCATTATGACCTCTTTAATTAATCCACTAAGCACAAAATTATTTCCGGCACCTTCAATGTATTGAAACGACTCCTTGGGATCAGGCCCCGGGTTCAAAAGCATAGGGTAGAAAGCCGAATCAGAAAAAGTATGAAAATCGCCTTTAACGTTTGAAGTATAAGCAATCCGTTGATTATTAAAATAGACTACTGAATCAATGGAAGTTCCCTGCAAAACCACTCCCGGCGAAGTAAAATTATTCCCTAAAATGTAATGGTTACCAAAACTATGGCCTTGAAGTTCCGGAGAATCATCATTCGATGGTTTTGCTCCTATAGATTCTAAGAAAAGCCTTGGCGTGTTGTATGAATTATCAAACCACATGATTTCTATTTTCTCAATAGCATCGGCGATTTCTGTGGAGTCCATTAGCCCGTTATTTGTAAAGGCCTTTCCACCCCCTGAATACCCTGAAATGTTGATATGTGTTTGTACAAGAAAATAGTGGTTGGTGTCTTCGTACAAGAAAAATCCATCGGATTCCCAGTCGGATTTCCCGGGATAGCGAAAGCGAACGGCATGCAGCATAGTGCTATCAACCATACCCCAGGGACGTGCTTCTACCTCAAAATGGCCAAAAACCTTCCACCCTTTTTTAATGGTGGTGGGTGGCTCATAAGGATGCGGATAATAAGGCTCAAAATAGGACAACAGCCCCTCCCAGCGGGTAAGCGTATCTCCCAAAAAGGGTTGAAAATTAGAACTCTGAGCAGTTCCCTTGCACGCAAAAGCCAGCAACAAGGAGGATAGCAAAACAATTACTTTAAATGGCATGGATTGAATTTTGGGTTAAGTTACGGGGTATTTTGGAGATTGACAAGCCCACGGCAAAACCCACGATTTAAATCGTGGGTTTTGCCCGTTCCACCAAAAAACCCTAAATTACACCGTGATTAAAAAACCATCCTTCCTTGGTAATTTGCATGGCACCGTGGCGCAATTTTGGGGCTGCACCAAGGCTCTTGGGATTTCCCTTGTGCACCGGAAAATTAGTGGTTCAATGAAAAAAGGATTAAAGCTTGGTTTATGGGTATTGGGCATGGCTTGGCTAAGCCTGCCCATAAGGGCCCAAAGCTTTGTCCTTGACACTAGCTTTATGACCAATGTGCATTGGATGGAAATCAATTCCGATCAAGGCAACGGGAATAGAAGTTCGAATATCCTTAGCTTTTTCTTTGGTCCAAACCCCAATCAAATTTTAATCAATGGAGACTTCTGGCAGCAATATTATTCGGATCCTACCCGTGGAGGACAAGCGCATTGGTTCAGTTGGGTGCGCTTCTTTTTGGATGGAAGTCCGGATTCCAGCCTTATTCCTCGAGTTGGTTATGGGGGGGGGGGTACCGATATGATTGCCGTCGAAGACGGCTACATTTGGAGGAACGGCAATGAATTGGCCAAGCTCTACCATAACGGGGTTTGGGACGATTCCTGGGACAGCTTAGCCAATAGGCGTATTGGTAATTATAAAGGATGTTATATTTGGAACCATGGTCTAGGTCTGGACTCCATGGTCTATTTTGTGGTTTTTCCTAGGGTGCATACCCCCTGCATTCCCGAAGGCTTGCCTCCCATTCCGCTGGGGCAACGCACCCTAAGCCGCATGCACCCCAACGGCATTTGGGATACCTCCTTTATGGTGCCCCTAAACCACCACTCTGCCGGCTCTGAAATCTTTTGGGAAAAAGAAGACCACCTCTACATCTCCGGCAGGTTCGATTCCCTTTGCGGCTTGCCAAGAAATGGCCTCGGTAGAATATCTGCCCATACCGGGCTGGTGGACTCTGCTTTCAACCCACCCTTTGTCCATAGCTACTATATTCATGAAGGGGACACCTTAGGACTCCCAAATACGGTGACCGTCCGCCATGAGGACGACCTTGGACGGGTTTGGGTCAGTGGCTTCTTATACTAC
>JAUHWY010000034.1 GCA_030427255.1 Bacteroidia bacterium
TTCCGATATATAGGTTTGATGCGTTGCAAGTAGCGCCCTTTTTTCAATATCAGTTTTATGGAATTGCAGGGGAATAACAAACTACGGCAATTCTTTTGCTTTTTTTCTAACCAATTACCCATTAATGCTGATGGAATATTTTTCCTTTGGTCTTCAATATCCTAATTGGGCAGCCGGCATTTCTTCTGTTTGGCCAGCCTACCCTCCTTTCGGGTTTGAGGTGCAATGGCCAAGCGGAAAATTCAGTATTGCTGACATTAGCCAAGGCAAGGAAAATTTAGACAAAAATGCGCAAGCTTTAGCCTTGTATTTAGAGATGGTTCCAGAGGCTACTGTTCAAATACGTGCTACCACAGATAATGTAGGCAAAGAAGAAGCGAATTTGGCATTGTCTCAGCAAAGGGCAGTTTCCATTAAAAATTATTTGGAAAATTCCTTTGATATTTCCTCTTCCCAACTGAGAGCTATTGGTGAGGGTGAGGCAAGAGCCAATATTGAGTTCAATAGAAAAGAAACTTCGTCGCCTAAGTTTAGAAAGGTTTATTTTATATATGATTAATTCAAGCCATGAAGTTTCGCTTACCTAAAATAAAATTGTTTACCTCCTTTAAATTTTTGACGCTTTTTTTTGGTTTTTGTTTCTCTAATAAATACATAGAAGCCCAAGAAGATGGGCCTTATTGGGTATATAAAGGTGAACTTCCCTGGGGAAAAGTACCACCCGAAGGAGTAGAGGCTTGGTTTAAAGACTATCCTACATCAGCAACTTACCATATGGGGCCTATTAGCTTTTCTAATGAAATACAGCTACAATCAAACATCAACAAACCCATTTCCCCACTTTTACCCCAATATACCTTTTTACTTCGACGCACCTACATTCTAATCCAATTGGATACAAACAGCTTCTCTCATGAAGATATTGAAATCATTTCCGCAACCCCCTTGGCCAACCAACAAGTTTTGGAATCGGATTTACTCTTGGTTTTACCCGATGTTGACCGATATACTACCTACACACCATCAACCCTTAGGAACTTTGATGGGATTCATTATCTACCTGAAAAGGAAATGTTTTTCACAAGTACAGGCCACGGTACATATTCTGAAGACAGCAGCGGTTCCATCTTAGGAAGGTATATCCCGGAAGGAATGGTGACAAAAATCATTTGTAGTTTAGAAAAGAAATTTGGGTCTGCAAAATTTCGGCTAAGCTGTGATTGTGATTCACTCGTTCAACCAGCCCGGCATTACATGCCCAGATTTTGTCCTTGTTGCGTTCCAATGGCTCTCCTTTGGGATTTTGAACCATACTATCCCAAAGGCCCCATTGCGTTTGATTTGGAAGTAGATATAGCCAATCCTATTTTTAGCTATGATATTTCCGACGACTCGCCGGTGGACCGAAGGCGGGCTTTCCATATTTCCAATGCCAACTTTTTTTTCTATTACTCACCCTTCGATTTGAGACCTCTCATTCGACCGATACTAAGTGGTGTTCCGATATATAGGTTTGATGCGTTGCAAGTAGCGCCCTTTTTTCAATATCAGTTTTATGGAATTGCAGGGGAATAACAAACTACGGCAATTCTTTTGCTTTTTTTCTAACCAATTACCCATTAATGAAGATGGAATATTTTTTCCTTTAGTCCTCAATATCCTAATTGGCCAACCCCCATTTGCCGGTGGGTGTAGGAATGAAAAAATATACGTTTATGGGTAATGGAATGGAAACTCCATCCCAAAAAATCCTTTTCCCAACAAAAAACCCCACCCGAAGCACCGGGGCCCGGATGGAACGGAAAGCCCGGAGTGCAGGGGCTTAGGAAAAGCCGGAGCGAGGAGGCGACCAAAGGAAGCCACCGCAGCCCTGCTTATCGAGACCGTTGACACGTTGTGTTTTCAAGGCGAATTAAGGCACGGACAAATTGAAAGGCCGGAGTTTACTAATGGTAAATGAGGACCTTGAGATTTGGCCGTAACGCAAAGTCGCCGCCAGAATAGCAGCGTGTCAGCGGTCTCGTTTCCTTAGCCCCTGCACGAGGACTAGCAGAGACAGCCGGATTAGCCCCCCAAAAAAACAATTCCATATATTTACGATACCTATTCCAACCCTTATCAACCAAGGGTTGAGTTTAAAAGGCTTTCATTGATCCTGCCATGTCCCAAACCCAAACATGCTTAGCCAAAGCTTATGAGCAGATTGCATAGCCTATGGGCCGATGTTCAGGGGCTGACCACCGATGTCCAGGTTTTGGGCTACTGGGAAAGGCGGCAATCGAGCATTCTGGATCGCTTAAAAACGGCACAATCGGATTTTGAAATTGCCACCCAAATCATTCATCGGCTGGCCAAATCACTCAATGAAAAAGAGCAGTATGCCGCCGTATATTATTTGTATCTGTCCGGTTATCTGCCCATTGAAAACAAACTGCCCCCTTCCCCAACCTTAGTTGAGGCCAAATTCGAACTTGGTCGCGGGCTTCATCACAACAGAAAATACAGCCATTCCAAGCGGCTGTTTAATGAATTGGCCTTGGCAGATTTCGACACCGATAGAATCGAGGGCTGGTGGAATCAAAGTGTGGTTGCCGGTACCACCGAAAAGCTTTGGCTCAAAACCGATTTCTTACCTGCCCTTGGTAGATTTGCTTTGTTTATTGCCTACCTGGTTATTGCCATTAAAACCGGAGATTTTTTTATATCTACCGCTGTTTTCCTTCTTTTCTATGAACTTTATGAAAACTGGTGGTTCCATTACCGGGCCTCGGCTTACGTTAAAGAGCTCAAAAATTCTACCAAAGGTATACGACTTATACGCAATCTCCGCAAAAAGCTGTGGATTGAACTTGGGGTTTCGCTCCTTTTGTACCTCTTATATTTTCTAAACGATGCTTGGCTTATTTACCTGGTTGTGTTCCTTGCGGCCTTTCTTCAGGTGTTTCATTATGTGCTGAGGTTGTATTACTTTCCCAAATTGTTGCTGGAGCAAAACAGGCTGACTCTGAACCAGGAACCGGGCCATTGAAGGTTCATCAAGAGGATTCGGAAAAACGGGCCGAAGGCTTAAAAAAGGTCGGGGTGGATTTACGCTTGCCGGCGCAGACGCAAAATTTCCCGCCTTTAGCCTCTTGTTGTAATCCGGCGCAGGGATAAGTCTATCTTTCCATTCCGTCGATCCGCCTGAAAGAGCAAACGATACATGCATGTGCAGTCAAAAAACTTATCATTTTTTCGCAAACTACTCAACATCATCTTCCTTTCTATACCCCTCATAATAATAGGACTGCTCAATTCCTTTAAAAATTATTTCTCTGTTGTTTATGTCGTCCGTTAAATGATTTCCCAACAGAGTCCTAATTTCCAAATCATTCACCGGACTTCTCTCCATAGCCTGTAAATAAAGCGTCTTATCTACAAACTGCCAGTTTACTACCCTTTTAAGCCTTTTTTTTAATACCATGTCCAACCAAATACGCATCGCTCTTCCATTTCCTTCCATAAAAGGATGAGCAATATTCATTTCAACATATTTTGCAATGATTTGCTCAAAGGTATTTTCCGGCATTTCATCAATTTTCACAAGTATTTCATTCAAATACAAGGCATTTGCAAACCGGAAGCCGCCTTTTGAAATATTCGCCGTTCTAATTTGACCGGCAAATTCATACAAATTGTCAAACAGGTATTTGTGGATTGACCTCAGTCCTTTTAGTGAACCAACCTCTATGCCTTCTATGTCGCCCGATTCAAAAAGGCGAAAAGCATTTTCCAAACTTTTTTTATCGATATTTCTCATGAGGGGCTTGAAACTTCGATGAATTAATCATGTGTTTCCACATCAAAAATACATCAAAACCGGTGACTTTGCTTTCGCAAAGCAGAGGTAATATGAGGTAATATATTACGTCCCTACGGTTGGTCGCTGCTTTTGCTGTCGGGCTTGCTGTCTTTGTCTTGCGGTTCGGCCCCCTTTAAATAGGTGGGCAAATTTAATCCCGCCATGTCGAACAAATCGTTTAGCGGCGGCACCGTCCGCATCATGCCCGAAACAAAATTGGCGGTGGAGGATTGTCCGTTGTCGCTTTGGCCATTGCCGGAATCCCACACGGTAATCTTGTCGATTTTTATGTTTTTCACCGCTTCTACCTGCGTTTTAATCAGCTCCGGCAGTTTCTCAATCAACAGCAATTGGAAGGCCTGACCGGGATCGCCGCCGGCAGCAGCAACCACTTCTTTGTAACCCTCGGCTTGCTTGGTTAGTATTTCATACAAACCTTTGGCCTCGGCCTCCATTTTGGCATAAATGGCGTCGGCTTCGCCTTTGGCGTTTTCTCGGATGGTTTCGGCGGCAGCCTGGGCGTCGATGATGGCGCGTTGCTTGGCAATTTCTGCCGGCACCACAATATTGGCAATTTGGGTAGAGCGCTCCCGTTCCGAACGGGCTGTCTCTGCCTTCTGCTCGGCCAGGTAGGACTCTTCCAGGGCGCGGGCCTGTTGGACTTTCTCTGAGGCAATGGCCACACGCAGGGCCTCGGCTTCTTTTTCGCGACGGCTAGCCTCCGACTGCGCAATGGCAATCTTGGCCTCGTTTTCTCCTCGGATGGCAAGGGCGTTGGCCTCGGAGGTCTTAACCCGCGTATCGCGTTCTGCTTCGGCCTTTCCAATGGTTTCGTCCCTTACGGCCGTGGCAATGCTGATTTCCCGATCCTTCTGGGTATTGGCAATCCGCACGTCCCGGTCTCGGTGGGTTTCGGCAATTTGGGTGTCCTTTTCCCGATCGGCCAGAGCCTTTCCGGTTTCCCCGATTTTCTCCTGCTCGGCAACGCTGATTTTGGCTTCGTTGATGGCCTTGGCCGCTGCCTCTTTTCCAAGTGCTTCAATATAGCCCGACTCGTCTTTAATGTCGGTAACGTTAACGTTGATGAGTTTTAAGCCAATTTTCTTTAGCTCGCTATCGACATTTTTAGAAATGTTTTCCAGAAACTTATCGCGGTCGGAGTTGATTTCTTCAATGGTCATGGTGGCAATCACCAAACGCAATTGACCAAACAAAATGTCTTTGGCCAGTTCCTGAATTTGTTCGGAAGTAAGTCCCAGCAACCTTTCGGCGGCGGTATTCATATTGTCGGACTCCGTAGAAATGGCAATGGTAAAGCGGCAGGGAACGTCCACCCGAATGTTTTGCCGGCTTAGGGCATTGGTTAGGTTGGCCTCAATGGACAGTGGCTTCAAATCTAGGTAGGCATAATCTTGAATTACGGGCCAAATAAAGGCGCCACCTCCGTGGATGCATCGGGCCGAGGAACCGCCGGTGCGTCCATAAATCACCAAAATCTTGTCCGAGGGGCAGCGCTTGTACCGCGCCACCAGCGCCGCAATGGTTACGAAAAAAACAACAGCAGCAACTACAACTATTAAAATAGAAGGCATAGAGTATAGCTTAAAGAGATTCTACAACTAGAAGATTTTTATTTTCGATGCGGACCACCCGCACCATAGCACCGGAAGCAATGGCGTCCTTTTCGGTGAGGGCCTCAAGCTCGTGCACGGCGCCCCTCACGCTCACCATCACCTTACCTTTTCCTTTCATGTTTCCGGGAATGGTCAAATACACTTCGCCCAGCAGGTTGATCGTTTCTTCGATGCGAAAGCTGTTGTCCTCCGCCAATTTTTGGATTTGGCGGATGATTAAAAAGAAGAAATACACAAACAAAGCCCCAACGAGGACGGAAATCCCAATCAGGAGATTCTTATTGCCAATGCTATCGTAAAAGGAAATGCCGGTCCAGCTAAAACCCAACAAAAAATTGATCAGGTTGCGGAGGCTAAACAACTGAAAAGGAGCTTCACCGCCGTCAAAATCGCCGTCAAAATCGGCATCCACCCCATCGGAGGCATCGGCGCCCAAAAAAGTCATAATGGTTTGAACGATAAAGATCAAACTGGCCGGAAGTGCAACAAACCAAAAGGTTTTAAGCAAGGTATCTAAGCTTTCAAAAAACTCCATAGGCTAAGGCAAAGGAACAAGAGTAGACGACATGGAAAGAGTCAGAGACCGGAATCCCTCAATGCCACAGCGCTGAGGCCAAAACCCACCGAAAACCGGCAAAAAAAACTTTCTATGTTCAATATGCATGGATGCTGGTTGAAAACCCGGGGTAATATCGGAATATTTTTTCAAGTCCTAAGTAGCACAATTAAAAAAAGCGAGCCTTGCAAATTCGAGACAACGGCAAAAAAGCAGTCCAAGGAGCGGAGGCGCATATGGAAACGAGGGGAGAAGATTGGTTTTGGGGCCTCAGTTCCAATGAAGTATACGCTCCAAATCCGCCCCTTTGGGTCGGTGCGTCCGCTTCCCAAGCAAGCCGGTCTAGGGCTGCGGGGGTTTACCCCAAGGACCACCTCCTCGCCCAAGTACGGCTAGCTTGGGAATGCGGCCGGCCCCTCCTTTGGGGGCGGGAGGCCATATTATGGAGTGGGTTGGGGCTGTAGTTTGTTGGATTTTTTTGGATATTCGTGGTTAAGCTACTTTTAGCATTTTTATTCAACCTAAGGCCCTTTTTAATGCACCTAAAATACACAATTATACACCTTGGGTTTAATTCATCTTTTAACGCCAAAATTCCTTGACTAGGTTTGAGTAGCTGTTTAGTTTCACCTGCTTGGCTATCTTTATCTTGAAATTCACCCAAACCCCAAAACTCCTTGAAAAAATTCCATCAATACCTTCCGGAATCCAAAAATAAGCGCATCCTGGTTTGCATAAGCATAACCCTTATTATTGTCATTTTGCTCACCTTATGGGGAATTTACATCAATCAGGATTATGGCATAGCCTTATTTCTTATTATCCCCTTTCTTATGGGAGCCTTGCCTACAATTTTACATGGAAAAGGAAGTAATTTGAAGCTTAGGGAAGCACTTGGTATGGGCCTTTTTACCATGGTCATTTACTCCTTTTTGCTCGTTCTGAATGCCATAGAGGGCCTTGTTTGTATTGCCATGGCTTCCCCTATAGGGTTTGCTTGCAATTTAATTGGAAGTACCATCGGTCACCTAATCATTTACAAGAAACCCGGAAAAGCACCGGGTGCCATGTTGATTTTGATTGGCTTGGTGCCCACTACCGGTTGGTTAGAAAAAGACATTCCTCCCACCTTGACCTCGGTGGTAAGCTCTATTGAAATTGAAGCCGATCCAAGCACGGTTTGGAAGCATGTGGTAGAATTTCCCCAACTGGAAGAACCTTCCGAGTTTATTTTCCAGACAGGCATTGCCTATCCCATAAACGCAAACATTGAAGGCACCGGAGTTGGGGCAATTCGGCATTGCAACTTCACCACCGGAAGTTTTGTAGAGCCCATCACCGTGTGGGACGAACCTCGTCTTCTCAAATTTGATGTGTTGGAGCAGCCTGCCCCCATGAAAGAATTGAGCTTTTGGGATATAGATGCGCCCCATTTGCACGATTATTTTGTGTCAAAACAAGGGCAGTTCAAATTAACCCAACTCCCCAACGGCAACACTTTGTTGGAGGGAACCACTTGGTATTACCACAACATTAGGCCGGCCATTTACTGGAGGCTGTGGAGCGATTATATCATTCATAAAATACACGAAAGGGTATTGATGCATATTAAGAAAAATGCAGAAGGCGCAAGGCTCCAATCCTTCGATAAAAATGCCCATTCTTTTATCCAAAAACCTTAAACCTACCCTTACCATGGTTCTTATGAGAAACCCCATTCGCTTTCTTCTGATTGGTATGGTTACCCTCTGTGCTGTAAACGCTATAGGAGCCCTAGCCTCTGAGCAATGGGATTTCAATTATGGGTGGATTTCTCTTATTTCCCTTGCAGTATATATAGGGTTTGCCACTTTTCTTTCCAAGCATACTTCTTTATTGAAGGTTATTGGTTTCACAAGTCTTTTGGGCCTGTTTGATGCCACCATAGGATGGAAGCTCTCGGAGTTATTGGGAGCGAATGCAGAAATCAGCCCTAGCACAGCATCAACCACCGTTTGGCTAACCACTGCAGTAATAATGACAGCTTTGGCCGGTTTCCTAGGGTTGATTGGCTGGTTGCTTTTCAAAATGTTCTCCAGGAAAAAGGAAGCTTAAACCCTTCTACTATTGAAAGAATGATTCTTTCCATAATTTCTCTTGTATGGCCTTAGTGCTTTTCTTCTTTTTCATTTTGGTTTTAATAAACCTGCTTCTTAAAGGTACTTTGTTAACCAAAAAAGGCATTCACGCTCAAAACAAAGTTTACCAAGCGGGTACAGGGATAGCTTTGGTTTTTGCTGTTCTACAAGCCCCATATTTCTATTATTATACTTCAGGATTCTTAGCCCTGTTTATAATTGCAACTTACGTGGGCTGTTTGTTGATTTTGACCACGGTTTTATTGGTTCCTATAATTCAAAGAAAAAAGGTGACCCTCTTCCATAAATCGGGAGTTATTATTGCCATGGTAATTGCCACTGCTTCCTTTTTCTATGGTTCGGAGATAATGGAAAGAATGGATTGGAAATTAAGGCAACCGCAAAGAAATTTGATTGTTGAAAAGGTTTTATCTGGTCAACTAAAGGGTGAAACGATAAAACTGGATTGTTTTCCACCGATTTCCAATGGTGGGAATGAAATAATGGTCGATAGAAATGCTCAAGGAGCAACCACGGTAACCTTTTATGTTGACCGCGGTTCTTTGGATCATTATTCTGCCTTTGTTTTCACCACGGACAGCTTAAAAATCCGTGAAATAGAAAGAAAAATTCAATCGGCTAATCCGGAACGGAATAAAAAATTGGGAGAACATTGGTTCAGAATATCAAAATAGTGGTTTTAGTGCCGTGATTCTCTGGTGGAGTGTTTATCTCAAAGTTTTTTAAAAACATGTTCCTTAGCAACTGGTCTTCTTTATGACCTTGAGCAAAAACCACCAAAAGCCTACCCAAATTTTTCTATCTTAAGGCAGTGGACGACCTATTGGCACAAATTAGAAATTGTACCGTATGTGAACCGCACCTGACAGATGGGGCGCGTCCCATAATTTCTGCAGGTCTAAAAAGCAAATTAATCATTATTGGGCAGGCACCCGGGCGCATAGTGCACCAAACCGGAATTCCATGGAACGATAAAAGCGGAGACAATCTTAGGAATTGGTTAAGCCTGGACAAAGAAAGCTTTTATAATCCCGAGCTTATTGCTTTGGTGCCCATGGGGTTTTGTTATCCCGGTACCGGAAAAAGCGGAGACTTAGCCCCAAGGGCCGAATGTGCTCCCTTGTGGCACCACAAACTGTTGACCTTAATGGCTCAGGCAGACCTCATTTTATTGATTGGCCAATATGCCCAAACCTACTATTTGGGGGAACAAAGAAAAGCCACCTTAACCGAGACCGTACAGCATTTTAAAAACTATTTGCCCAAATACTTTCCCCTTCCCCACCCTTCGCCAAGGAACAACATTTGGCAGGCCAAAAATCCTTGGTTTGGGCAAGAGGTTTTGCCCGAACTGAAAAAGCGGGTTCAAGAATTACTGACTTGATCGGCGAAATCCAAAAACCAATTATAGTGGATTTCAAGACCAAACCAAATGGTCTATAGTTCTATTCCATGGAGCAAAATAGAGCCTTTTTCCTTTAGCCTAAGCCGAACACCCTAATACGGAGCACGGGGCCCGGATGGAACGGAAAGCCCGGAATGCAGGGGCTTAGGAAAAGCCGGAGCGAGGAGGCGACCGCAGGAAGCCACCGCAGCCCAGCTTTTCTTTAGCCCTTGCATGAGGACTTGCAGAGACAGCCGGATTAGCCCCCCAAAAAAACTTTCCTTAAGGACAAACTCTGGTTATCACCACTTGGCCATGGCCGGTTTTGGTGCCTAAGGAAGGAGGGTTTGCGTTGTTGATAACGAAGCAGGTGCCACCGCCACCGCCTGAGGCTTGGCTGTTCCATCGGCCACCGTTTCCTCCGGTGTAGCCACCGCCGCCGCCACCGCCATCGGAAGCTCCGCCTCCTCCGCCAAAGCCGCCTACGGCAACGTAAGGATTTCGTGAGTTGTCATAATTCCCGCCAAGCCAACCAGCATTTCGGGAACGTCCTCCTTCGGTACCGGAGTATTGAATTCCATTCATTCCGTTGCCGTTCCAACCGGCTCCGCCACCTGAATCATAGTCGCCTTGGCCAATTACACCTCCATAGCTGCCTCCTCCGCTTCCGGTTGGCGCATTGTAATTGTAGGTGCTTGGGCCGTTGTTGTTGTCTTGTTGTTGAGAGCCGGCAGCTTGGGGAGTAGAAGCAGTTCTTCCGGGTTTGCGGGTGCTGTTGCCGGCACCAATGCCTCCACCGCCGCCTGCGGCAACATACAGGGCCTGTGTATTGGCGTTGTACACAAAGCTTCCACCGCCGCCGCCGCCACCACCGGATTGGTTGGGGGCAATGGCTCGTCCTCCTTGCTGGCCAACCACTATGCTCAACACGTCGCCTGCGTTGAGCGTGAGGATGCCTTCCACGATTTGCCCCTCGCCACCATTGTTCTGATAGTCTTGCTTATCGCCTCCTTCGGCTCCGGCAGCACGAATGGTATAACTTCCTGTGGCAGGAACCGTCCAATTCTGAATGCCATTGTTCACCGTAACCACTCCCGGCCCATAGCTGCTGTTGCATTGGCTTTGGCTGGGTCCTGTGCGCCCGGTTTGGCCGCAATTGGTGAAGGTCCAAGTTTGGGCTTGGCAGTTGGTGATGGTAATGAGGGAGTCGTTGGTTCCGGTGCAACCGTTGGCGTCAGTCACCGTGAGGCTCACCTGTACCTGTCCGGTTTGCGACCAAGTTACCTGCGGGCTTTGGGCCACGGAGCTGGCTGGGGTTCCGTTCTGGAAGGTCCAGGCATAGCTACCGCCGTTGGCATTGGCCGAGAAGGTGGCTTGGTTGTTTACATTTACGGGAAATGGCGTAATGGAGAAAGAAGTATCCGCCGGGCTTACTTGGATGGAAAAATTTGCTGTGCTTGAGTTTCCGCAGGCATTTCCTGCCACCAGACCGATGTTTCGGCTGCCGCCTTGGCCGGAAAAGTGCACCAAAATGGAGTCGGTACCTTGACCCGAAACGAGGGTGTCTTGATTGTCGATGGTCCAAGTATAGGTAGATGCTCCTTGCACTCCATTGGTATAAATCCAGACGGAATCGGCACTTGTACACACCACATTTGGCCCGGAAATGCTCGGTTGTGCAGGTGGGTTGGTGCAGTCGCATTGCACGGTTTTCCAACCGCCGGGGAAATAGGTTTCCACGCAATGGTTGTCGGTATTGTAAATCACCAAGGCATTGGGAGGGTTAAGGATGGCATTCCGTTGGGCCGTGGTTAGCCTTGGGAGCAACAAACCGGACTGATTGGATTGCAAATCAAGTACCGCCGCCGGGTCGGGCGGGTTATTGGAACCTATGGTTACGCCTTGAGCATAGGAAATTTGAGAAAGTATGGCTAAACCAAAAAAACATAGGGTGCTGAGAAGTCTCATGGGTTTACTTGCTTAGATTAAGGACAAACGGTAGTAATAATCACTTGACCATGGCCGGTACGTTGACCTGCCGTTCCGGTTTGGTTGGTTCCACTGTTGAAGGAAGAGCCTCCTCCTCCGGTACCGGGGTTACACCCATCGGTACCGCCACCACCGCTGTATCCACCACCGGGAGCAGCGGCGGCATAGGCTGCACCTGCACCACCCCCAAAGCCTCCGGGGGCAGGGTTAAAACTGCTTCCGGAACATGTTGTGGTATTGGCCGTGGTTCCACCGGCACCTCCATTTACGAAGGCCTGTCCCGGTCCGGGAATGGAACTACCTCCGTCGGCATTGGTGGTGGCTCCATTGGTAAAGAATCCACCGCCGCCGGGCGTTAATCTTCCTGCATTTCCTCCATTGCCGTTGTTTCCGCCGGGAGCCTCCCCATTGGTAGGTCCTGTCCTATTCGGATTGTAGCCGCGGTTGGCCGGGTCACTAAGTTTGGCATTGGCATAGTTGACGTCGTAATAAGAACCGGCTCCACCGCCGCCGCCGGCTACAATCAGTGGCGTATTGTTGGAGGTCGCCACAAAGGAGCCTCCCCCACCGGAGGGGGCTGTATTGTTGTTGGTACCCTGCTGGCCAACCAATATGCGGAGAACTTGTCCGGGAGTTACCTGAAAAGTGCCTTTCACGTAGGCACCTCTTCCTCCGGCATTGTTGTATACTGTTGAGGTTCCCCCTTGGGCACCCCAGGCTTCAATTTCAATGGTGCTTACGTTGGGAGGAACGGTCCACTCTTGGATGCCGTTGTTAACTGTAACTACTCCCGGCCCATAGCTGCTGTTGCATTGGCTTTGGCTAGGTCCTGTGCGTCCGGTTTGGCCACAATTGGTGAAGGTAAAGGTAGCCGGTTGGCAATTGGTTATCGAAACTTGTTGGGTTCTATTTACCGTACAACCCAAATTGTCGCTAACACTTAACTGCACCTGATAATTACCGATTTGGGTCCAAGTAACTTGAGGATTTTGAGCGACCGAACTGGCAGGAGTTCCGCTTTGGAAAGTCCACGCATAAGTGGCTCCGGATTGATTGGCCGAGAATTGTGCCGCATTGTTGATGATGGGTGAGTTTGGAGTAACCGTAAAGGTAGAGTCCAACCACTGCACATTAAGGGTGGCATTGGAGGCCGAAGAACTTCCGCAACCGTTGGTAGCAAGCACGGAAATCGAGCGTGAGCCGGCTTGCCCCGAAAAATGCACCAAAATAGAGTCTGTACCCTGACCGGTTACCAAGGTATCTTGGTTATCGATGGTCCATTGGTACTGTGTTGCTCCGGAGACCAAAGGTACCGACAACCAAATGGAATCTTGACCGGGACACACCTGTGCCGGGGCAACAATGGCACCGGGTTGGGTAGGTGGATTGGTACATTCGCATTCGATGGACTTCCAACCGGTAAGAAACCAAGATTCTACACACTTGTTATCGGTATTAAAAATCATAAGCCCTTCAGGCGGATTCTGAATGGCATTTCTTTGCTGGGTGTTCAGTCGAGGCAACATAAACCCCTGAGAATTGGATTGGAGGTCCAATACCGCAGCGGGGTCGGGTGGATTGTTTGAACCAATGGTTACGCCTTGGGCATGCAAAGCTAAACCCAGCAATCCAAAGCAAGCGGAAAGTATGAAATGACGCATTAGAAGAACAAATAAGTTAGATAATTTAAGGACAAACTCTGGTTATCACCACTTGGCCTGCCGCTGTATTCCAGCTGTTGAGGTTGGTGATGGGTCCATTTAGGTTGCTGCTGTTGTTGTATTGGCCATCGGTGGTTGCCACATTGGTTGCTGCCGGATCGATGAAGGATCCACCGCCGCCTGCCGGAGGAAAAGGGTTGTTGTTTCCGCCGCCACCGCCGGAATAGCCTCCTCCGCCGCCGGAACCGCCCCATTCGCCTTGTCCGCCGCCGCCAAAGCCGCCTTCGGTATTCACACTTTGGCTTCGAAAGCCGCCGACTCCACCGTTTCTAAAAGAAAGCGGAGGCGTACCGCTGCCGCAACCGTTGCCTAAGAAACCTGCTCCGGAAGCTCCTCCGGAACCATTGCAGCTGCCTCCGTTTCCGTTGCTACCTCCGGGTACATTGGAGGCCTTTCCGGAATTTGAGGTGCTTGCATCAATAATGCTTTGGTAATTGGGCCAGCTAAAACCACACCGGTAAGAGCCACCGCCGCCAGCAATAATGAGGGGTTGTGCATTCGAGAGGTTGGTACCGGTAGTAACAAAAGTTCCTCCGGCGCCTCCGTTAAAATTGGACTGAGCGGGACGTTGACCTACCAAAAGGATGAGGGTATCTCCGGCCATTAAGGAAAGCGTTCCCCGAACCTTAACCCCGCGTCCAAAATAATTATAAGGTGTTTGGTGGGTTTGCGTTGGAGGGCTCGCTCCCCAAGCTTCAATTTGGTAAGATCCGGAAGCCGGAACCACCCAATACTGATACCCATTGACTACACTAACTACCCCCGGGCCATAGCTGCTGTTGCATTGAGCTTGACTCGGACCAAAACGGCCGGTTTGTCCACAGGTGGTAAAGGTCCAAGTACCCGGCTGGCAGTTGGTTACAGTAACCAAGCTATCTAAACTACTAACGCAGCCATTATTATCGGTCACGGTAAGCTGTACTTGAACGCTGCCGGTTTGGGTCCAGGTAACCGAAGGCGATTGGCTCACCGAGCTGGCAGGAGAACCGTTTTGAAAGGTCCAAGCATAACTGGCCCCGGATTGATTGGCCGAAAAAGAGGCCGCGTTGTTTACAATCACCGGATTGGGTGTGATGCTAAAATTGGAATCCGGAGCAACCACCTGAACCGTAGCTTGGCTTGGGCTTGAAGTCCCACAGAAATTATTTGCGGTTACGCTAATGGAACGTGTTCCGGGGGTATTGGAAAAATGCACCAAAATAGAATCGCTGCCTTGACCCGTTGCTAAAGTGTCTTGGTTATCGATGGTCCAAGTGTAGCCGGTAGCACCTTGTACCAAAGGTATGGAAAGCCACACCGAGTCAGCACCGGCACAAAAGGGCCCGGCATTGGAAAGCACAGGAGCAGGAGGTGCGGTGTTGCAATCGCACTGAAGGGCTTTCCAACCGCTAGGAAAATAGGACTCTACGCACTGATTGTCGGTGTTGTAAATAACGAGGGCGTCCGGGATGTTTTGAAGGGCATTGCGCTGGGCCGTGCTTAACCTCGGGAGCAGCAACCCTCCATTGGTGGATTGCAAATCTAAGACCGCCGAGGGGTCGGGCGGGTTGTTGGAACCAATGGTTACGCCTTGGGACATAGCACTCAAGCTAAGAAAGCAAAGTGCTGAGAAAAGGACAATCTTTATCATAATATATAAATGTTCAAAAAAAATCAAGGGCAGATTCTGGTAATGGTTACTTGGCCATGCCCGGAATGCGTATTGGAAGTATTGCTTTGGTTGGTGCCATTATTGAAGGAGCCGCCGCCACCGCCGCCGCCGTTGCCGCCGCAGTTGATGTCACCGCCACCACCGCCACCGGAATAGCCGCCACCACCGCCGCCGCCATGGGGACCGGTACCACCACCTCCTCCAAAGCCGCCTTCGTTGCCGGCGGACCAGCAAAGGCACCAGGTAGCACCATTGCCTCCGTTCAAAAAGGATTGAGCATCTGTCCCTGCCGGGTTTGAGCCGTTTCCACTGTATCCTGCCCCACCACCACCTTCATAGCCGCAGCCGGAGTTGCTACCTCCATTTCCATTGGTTCCTCCGGCAGCTCCATTACCGCCCAAGCCATTGGTTCCGTTTGGTCCGGTTTGACCGCCTGAGCCATTGTCTCCGTTATACCTTCCGGAACCGCCGCCACCGCCGGCGATAACTAGTATATTGTTGGTATTCGTGACCACGTAGGAACCACCTCCGCCACCTCCTCCCAATTGGTTGTTGATGGTTTGCTCTTGACCTTTTTGACCTACCAATATTCGAATTACTTGTCCTGCGTTGAGGCTAAAGTCGCCTTGAATAACTGCCCCACGGCCCGGAGTGCCGCTGCTGTAACCCGAAGTACCGCTAGTTTTGCCTCGACCACCCTCCGCGCCGGCAGCTTGGATGCGGTAAGTTCCGGATGAAGGAACGGTCCATTCCTGTATTCCGCTGCTTACATTCACCACACCGGGGCCATAGCTGGAGTTGCACTGGCTTTGGGATGGTCCGGTCCGACCTGTTTGGCCACAATTCGTAAAGGTCCAGGTTTGTGGTTGACAATTGGTTACGGTTACTTGTTGGCTACCCTGAACAGAACAACCAAAATTATCGCTTACCGTAAGTTGCACTTGGTAGTTTCCGGTTTGAGTCCAGGTTACCTGTGGATTTTGAACCACCGAACTTGCCGGGGTACCGCTTTGAAAAGTCCAGGCATAGCTGGCTCCGCTTTGATTTGCAGTAAACTGTGCTGCATTATTTACGTTTGGCGTAGTCGGATTTACCGAAAAAGTATTGTCCAACAATTGCACATTCATACTCAAGTTTGCGGCCGGAGAAACCCCACAGCCATTTTGTGCACTTACGGTTATAGCACGGTTCCCTGTTCCAGCCGAAAAATGCACCAAAATAGAATCGCTGCCTTGTCCCGAGCTTAGGGTATCTTGGTTGTTGATGGTCCACAAATAGGAAGAGGCCCCAGACACCGGAGCCACCGAAAACCATACCGAATCTTGTCCGGGGCACACCTGTGCCGGTCCTAGAATAGAACCCGGTTGGTTGGGTGGCGTAGTACATTCGCATTCGATGCTTTTCCACCCGGTTAAAAACCAAGACTCTACGCATTTGGTGGTGGTATTAAAAATAACCAAACCCTCTGGAGGATTGGCAAGGGCATTTCTTTGGGTAGTGCTTAATCGAGGCAAAAGCAAGCCCCCGTTGGTCGATTGCAAATCCAGCACCGCCGAGGGGTTGGGCGGGTTGTTGGAGCCAATGGTCACCTGAGCCATCGTCATTTGGGATACACTCAAAAAGAACAAAATCAGCGAAAAAGAAATGGTACGAATCATAGTCAAAGCTACATAACTTAAGCCCACAAAGTGAGCATTTTTTTTGCTGCTTCTTTCATTGAATAGGTTACTTTTGAGTTATACCTTTAAGTCAAGCCTCAACAGGTGGAGCTACTTAGCCTTTTAAAACAAAAAAATATGCCCTTGAACAGCCACGAAATCGACTACTTCATTGTAGGTGAAGAAATGCAGGCCTTGGCCATAGAGTTAGACCCTATGGAAACGGCCGTTGCCGAACCCGGGAGTTTTATGATGATGGAAGACCAAATCCAAATGCAAACCATTTTTGGAGACGGCAGCCAAGAAAATCAAAGCTTCATGGGAAAGCTCTTTAGTGCCGGCAAACGGGTACTCACCGGCGAAGGGCTTTTTATGACCGCCTTTACCAATCAAGGTAACGGCAAGCGCAAGGTGTGGTTTGCCTCCCCGTATCCCGGAAAAGTATTGCCCATGGACTTAAACCTATACGGCAACAAGCTCATTTGCCAAAAAGATGCATTTTTAGCCGCAGCAAAAGGCGTGAGCGTGGGTATTGAGTTCCAAAAACGCATCGGCACCGGACTGTTTGGCGGAGAAGGTTTTATCATGCAAAAATTGGAGGGCGATGGCCTGGCCTTTTTACACGCCGGCGGCACCATTATCGAAAAACAATTGCAGCCCGGTGAAAACCTTAGGGTCGACACCGGTTGTTTGGTCGCTTTTGAGCAACAAGTGGACTACGACATTTCCTTTGTCGGAGGTTTAAAGAACACCCTGTTTGGAGGAGAAGGAGTCTTTTTTGCCTCCATGACCGGCCCCGGAAGGGTTTGGATTCAAAGCTTGCCTTTTAGTCGTCTGGCCGACCGCATCATTGCTTCTGCCCCCAAAATGGGAGGAAAAAGCAAAGGCGAAGGCAGCATCCTGGGCGGTTTGGGCCGAATGTTGGACGGCGACAACCGCTAAGCGACAGGCTAACCTTTAAGAGACTGGTGACGCGTTGCGTTTTCAAGTTTATAACCCTGACCAAGGCGTCAGGGGTCTTTGAAACCGACCGCAGCGTCGGTTCGAATTAAGGCGCGTACAAATCGAAAGGCCTGAGTTTACTATTTGTAAATGAGGGCCTTAAAATTTGGACGCAACGCAGACCCTGACGTTCCTGTCAGGGTTTATAATCCTGACTCTAAGCGTCAGTACGCAGCGTCAGGGTTTATAATCCTGACCGCAGCGTCAGGGTTTATAATCCTGACCGTAGCGTCAGGGCAGGATCGCCGCCAGAATAGCAACGCGTCAACGGTCTCTTTAAATTAATCCCATTTAAGCTTTTTACCTAAAGGGTGGCGGGCTTCACCTTTTGTTTGCCCCAGCCGCTGCGGTCCAAACTCCGGTATTGAATGGCTTCGGCCAAGTGTCTTGCTTCCACCGTTGGGCTTTCGTCCAAATCTGCAATGGTGCGACTGACCTTTAAAATCCGGTCGTAGGCACGGGCCGAAAGCTGCAGGCGTTTCATGGCATGCTCCAGCATTTGCCCTGCGGAATCGTTGAGTTTACAAACCTCACGTACCATTCCCGGAGGCATTTGGGCATTGGCATGTACCCCTTTTAGATCTCGAAACCGGTATTGTTGCCTTTGGCGTGCCTGCACCACCCGAGCGCGTACCTCTTGACTCCCTTCGGATGATGGTTTTTTGCGGAGCGATTCTAAATCTACGGGCACAACTTCTACATGCAAATCCATGCGATCGAGTAAAGGCCCGGAGATGCGGCTCACATAGCGTTCCACCGCTTGTTCGGAGCAGGAACAGGAGCGCTCCGGGTGGTTGTAATACCCGCAAGGACAAGGATTCATGGCTGCAATCAGCATAAAACCGGCGGGAAAAGTCACTTTTAAGCGAGCTCGGCTAATGCTCACTTCCCTGTCCTCCAAAGGTTGCCGAAGCACTTCAAGCACC
Source organism: Bacteroidia bacterium (assembly GCA_030427255.1). GTDB lineage: Bacteria > Bacteroidota > Bacteroidia > CAIKAF01 > CAIKAF01 > CAIKAF01. The sequence goes on from JAUHWY010000034.1 coordinate 18,501, forward strand.
GCCCGCTTAAATTCAGGCAATTCATCCAGAAACAATACGCCATTATGCGCCAAAGAAATCTCACCCGGCATGGGATGGGTGCCACCTCCTACCAAGGCCACATCGCTAATGGTGTGGTGTGGAGCTCTAAACGGGCGTTGATCCATAAGCCCGTGCACCGACGTTGCCCCGGCCACCGAATGGATTTTTGTGGTTTCCAAAGACTCCTCCAAACTCATGGGAGGCAAAATCCCGGGCATGCGGCGCGCCAACATGGTTTTACCGCTTCCGGGCGGACCAATAAGCAGTACATTATGGCTACCGGCAGCGGCAATTTCCAAAGCCCGTTTAATTCCTTCTTGGCCACGCACTTCAGCAAAATCGGGTCGACCTTGGGTAGCACCTTCGGGAAGTGGTTCTTTGCCTTTTCCTTTGGGCAAATCTTTAATACCCTTTAGCCAATCCAGCACATCCACCAAATGGGCGGCCCCCAGCACCTCTATGCCATCTACCACGGAGGCTTCCGCGGCATTGACTTCAGGCAGCAGCAAGTAGCGAAAGCCCCGTTCTTTGGCCAACAACGCCATAGGCAAAACCCCACGAACAGGCCTTAAACTGCCGTCCAGCGAAAGCTCACCCATCATAAGGCATTGGTCCAACCGCTCCGAGGGCACCTGCCCGGAGGAAGCCAAAATCCCAACAGCAATGGGAAGGTCGTAGGCCGCGCCTTCTTTTCTAACATCGGCCGGAGCCATATTGATGGTGATTTTTTTACCGGGTTTTCGATACCCACTTTCAAGCAAAGCAGATTCTATTCTGCGTTCGCTTTCCTTTACGGCATTATCGGGTAGACCCACCAAATAAAACCGCAATCCTTCCACCGTGTTCACTTCGAGAGTTATGAGCATAGCATGAACTCCCTGCAAGGCTGCGCCATAGGTTTTTACCAACATGTTTCCCCAAATTTAGTAAACAACTAAAATACGAATTTCAATTTTAAGAACAAATAGGTACGTTATTTTTTTGGGCGCCTTATCCGGTGCTTATTTCAAGTCCTCGGTGGTAGGGCTCGCCGGGCTAAGCGGTGCGTGGGCCCCCGAAGTATCGAGGGGCCTCCGCCCGCTAAGCCCGGCCTGCCCTCCCCCCTCCGGGCTTTCCATGCGCCCCGGGGCGCAAATCCCAAATTCTCCAAAATTCCCCGCCCTCCAAAAGGTCGCATATATTCCCCGACCTCGAAGAGGTCGAATAAATTCCCCGACCCCGAAGGGGTCGTATATTTTATAAAACCTCCACCTCCGCCCCCCCCGACCCCGAAGGGGTCGCAGATAATCCCCGACCTCGAAGAGGTCGTATATTTTATAAAACCTCCCCCTCCGACCCCCGACCCCGAAGGGGTCGCAGATATTTATAAACTTTAAAGGTGAGGTGTATTTTTTGGCCCCAACCAATCCTCTAAATACCGCTCCTCAAATTCCACCTTCCCAACTTCCAACATCTCTTTAAACTCTGACCTAAACGACTTTCGCCTATGCCGCTCCTTTTGATTCTTTATATAAGAAACCAAATCATCAATATCGGAATACCTACAAGAAAAGGCACCATACCCGGCCTGCCACTGAAACTTCGTCCTACAAAACCCCTTTTCTTGAATAAAAGCATTGGAAGCCTTCTTAATTTCCCGAATCAAATCCGAAAGACAACAACTGGGTCGAATACCAATTAAAATATGCACATGATCGGGCATACCATTTATCGCAATCAACCATTGATTCTTCCCCTGAATAATCCCGGTAATGTATTTGTAAAGTTCATCTTCCCAAGAAGCATCAATCAAGGGCCGACGATACTTAACCACAAACACCAAGTGAATGTAAATTTGAGCGAAATAACCCGCCATAAAAACCAATTTGCGGGTGAGGGACTGTAAAATTACCAATAAACAGGCAAAAGAACACCTGCAGAACAATAAAATATACCTAAAGTAGCCGAATGGAAGAGGTTGCTTCACGCATGGTAAATCATCATGAATTTAAGGTTCAGCGATTTAAACCAAAAATTTAAAGGCACCCAAGGTCTCTCCTCCTAAAAATCGAGCTTACCAAGAAATCACCACCTGACCATTTCCGGATTGACCACCGGTTTGAGTACTTCCGTTGGTTACCCCACCTATGTAGGAGGAGCCGCCACCGCCGCCGCCGCCGTGGTAGGAGCCACCGCCGCCACCGTAATAGCCGCCGCCACCGCCGGAAGCCAAAGTATTGCTTCCTGTAGAGGCGTTTCCTCCTTGGCCCAAGCTGCCTGCCTGGCCTGCCGGTTCGTTGTTGTTATTGGCACCACCGGCTCCGCCACTGCTTTGGGTTCCTCCCAACCCATGACGCTGGCCGCTATATCCACCGCTGGAACTATCATAACCGGCTTGACCGGTTAAGCCCCCACCGTTGCCACCGGCACCGTTGCCCCAACTTCCGGAGCCACCGCCGCCGCCGCCACCGCCGGCAACAATCACCCGATCGCTAAGGGCAGTTCCACCTACGCGTACATCGGACGCGCCTCCACCTCCCGCACAAAACCAGCTTGTATTTCCATAGTTATAGCCATTTCCGCCGCCATTCCAACCACCTAGCATGGGGCTATTGTTGGAGCGTTGTCCTTGGCCGCCTACATACACATGCAAGGTTTGTCCCGGGTTAACGGATAGCGTACCTGTGGCAACACCTCCTTGACCGCCCGGTTGACTGCCGGTATGCCCTTGTGCTCCCGCAGCTCCTCGGCACGTAATGGTTACTTGGTTCACGCATTGAGGAACCGTAAACGTTTGCGGAGCGCCGGTAAAACTGAAGGTCTGGTTTCCGGGTTGATATTGGCAATTCTGCACCACCACCTGCTGAGTATCCGAAAAACTGCATCCTTGGCTGTTGGTTTCCGTCAAAATTACTTGGTAGGTACCCGCCTGGGACCAAGAAACCGAAGGATTGGCTGCGTTGGAACTGGCAGGAGTTCCGCTTTGAAAAGACCACTGATACGTTTGTCCACCATTGCTGGCGGTAAACTGAACCGTACTATTCAAAAATACCGTACCGGGGCTATAGGTAAATGCAGCAGTAGGAATGGAGTTGCATTTGCAGGAAATATCTTTCCAGCCCGTTCCATGATGCACTTGCAAGCACTCCGTACTAACATTATAAATAGTTAAACCCATAGCAGGATTCACGATGGCATCCCGCTGATTTGTGGTGAGCCGAGGAGGCAAAAAACCGCCTTGGTTGCTTCTGACTTCCAAACGAGCGGAAGGGTGTGGCGCTTGTGCAGTATCTCCAATAAGTACCCCCTGTGCAAAGGTTTGGGCGATTTGAAAAAGAAAAACACTAGCAAGGATCAGATACTTCATGCTTGGCAATTTGATTCGAAAGTACCCAATTCTTATTAACTAAATATTAGAAAATAAACCCAAAAAACGAAGAAAGCACCAAAACAACCAGCTCAAAACGCACCCGAAGGGATCGCACCTTTTACCCCCAATCTCCATAAAATCACGACCCCGCCAGGGGTCGCATCCTTTACCCACCTAATCTCCAAAAAACCACGACCCCAAAGGGGTCGCATCCCTTACCCCCCTAACCTCCCTAAAATCACGACCCCGCCAGGGGTCGCATCCTTTACCCACCTAATCTCCAAAAAACCACGACCCCAAAGGGGTCGCATCCCTTACCCCCCTAACCTCCCTAAAACCACGACCCCACCAGGGGTCGCATCCTTTACCCACCTAATCTCCAAAAAAACCACGACCCCGAAGGGGTCGCATCCCTTACCCCCCTAACCTCCACTAACCCACGACCCCGCCAGGGGTCGCATGCCTTTATATACCTCCGTTACCCCCCCACGACCCCGAAGGGGTCGCACATCCCCCCTCTCCTCTAAGGGCTTTTCCTCTTGCTTTTGGCAAAGCCCCCAATCCGTACTATTTTCGAACCATGAGATTCCCTTTAATGCTCCTTTTGTGCCTGGCCTCGGCGTTACAGGCCCAAGATCGATGGTCCACCTCCAAAATCCACCATGAGCTACAAAAACTGCTGCACACCCCTAGAGTGCTCTATATTGCAGCGCATCCGGACGACGAAAACACCCGAATGATTGGCTGGCTCGAAAACCACCGACATGCCGAAGTCGCTTACCTAAGTCTAACCCGAGGAGATGGCGGACAAAATTTAATTGGTCCTGAATTAGGTATTCCTTTGGGATTAATAAGAAGTCGAGAACTACTTGAAGCCAGAGCCATTGACGGAGGAAAGCAGTTTTTTTCCAGAGCCCGGGATTTTGGATATTCCAAAACCTACACCGAAACCTTTGATATTTGGGAAAAAGAAGCGGTATTAAAAGATGTGGTACGCGTCATTCGGGAGTTTAGGCCCCATCTGATTCTAACCCGATTTTCGCCCGAACCTGGCGGCACACACGGTCACCATACAGCATCGGCCATACTGGCTATGGAAGCCTTTGATTTGGCTGCAGACCCTAAGGCATATCCGGATTGTGGCAAGGCTTGGACAACCGAACGTCTGCTGTGGAATACCTCCTGGTGGTTTTTTAGGCGCAGCGGACAAAGCTTTGTGCCCGATACCTTTTTACGCGTTCCCACCGGACATTACGTAGAAGAATTGGGTCTTTCTTGCCCGGAAATTGCTGCTTATTCCAGGAGTCAACACAAAAGCCAAGGATTTGGAACCACAGCCGACTTTGCGGATACCCTCGAATATTTTCAACATTTAAAAGGGAGTCGAGTTTCTAAAGACCTTCTCGAGGGAATTCCACAAAGTTTGGAAGATTTGCCCGGCGGAAAAAAAGCCGACGCCCTACTCAAACAGCTGCTTAAATCGCCCCATAATTTCGGTAGTGAAGCATCCTTAGAACTGCTGCTTGAATGTTACGACGCCCTCGCCGATTTGGAGGATCCCGAATGCCGCAAAGAAAAGCAGGAGCTATGTGCTCAACTCATTTTTCAATCCTTAGGACTAAAAGTAGATGCCCTGGCAGCTCAAGAAACTGCAGTAGCCGGCGATACCTTAAGCATACAATTGAGGGCCACAGCACCTAAAAGCCTGAGCGAGGTAGTGCTACGAAGTACCCTGAGCTCCAAAGCGTTGAACTTGAGGGGAATGTCTAGCATTCCCGACCTGCCCCTCGAAGGTTGGTTGAGTAGCCAGCACATTCCCGTACAAGTGCTTCCCAAGGCCCCCATTTCGCAGCCTTACTGGTTAGAATCTTTGAACAACCCCGGCTTATTTACTTCCCAAACAGAACATATTGGAAAAGCCTGGAACGACCCGGTGGCAAAGCTTTTGCTCAGTCTGGAAATCAAGGGTAGAACCATAAAGCTTCCTTTGGAAGTACGTTGGGAGGGCCGCGACCGAGCTAAAGGGGCACTCAACTACCCATTTCGTATATATCCTGCCCTTAGTGTACAAGCCCAGCAAGAAGCCTATGTGAATGTGTCTGGAAGCGATATAGAACTCAGTTTTAAGGTGAAAAATCACAGCTCAATGCCTAGAACGGGCAGCCTAAGTTTGGAACTTAGCGAAGGCTGGGAACAAAGCGAAACGTCTTCCCAACTCAGCCTTGCTCCGGGCCAAGAAAGCTTGATTCGTATAAAGGTGCGCCCCAAAGGCGATGCCCAACAAGGAATTGGCACCGCAAAGGCCACTTGGCAAGACGCTACGGGTCAAAAGTTTAACCAAGGGTTGGAATACAGCCTTTACGACCATATTGGACCGGTAGAGTGGTTTCCGGAAGCGGCCTGCCGTTTGGTGCACCTGCCCCTAACCATGCCTTGGTTTCAAGTGGCATATTTGCCTGGTGCAGGAGATGAAACCGCTACTTATTTGGAAAAAGCCGGCTTAAAAATTCAAGAAGTAAACCTCCAAAAATTGCTGGATAAGCAAGTAGATGCGCCCGTGCTTTTGGTAGGAATTCGAGCCATGAATGTAGCCGAAAACCCGGCTAACCTAAAAAGAGCCTTGGAGGACTATGCACGAGAAGGTGGCACTGTAATTATGCAATACAACACCAGTTGGGGATTGGACGACCCCGAAATATTGGAAGGCCTAAGCCTTAGTAGAAACCGAATTACCGACGAAACCGCTCCTTTGAGTCATTCTGAAACGCGCCACATGATAACCATGCGCCCCTTGCCTATAGAAGATCAAGATTTTGAGGGTTGGGTGCAGGAGCGAGGACTCTATTTTGCCGGAAAATGGAGCCCGGAGTGGGCCGATGTGCTTCGCGGTGCCGATCCTGGCGAGGAAGAAGTGGGAGGCATGCTTATGGTAAGAAGCTATGGAAAAGGAACCTTGATTTATAGCGGTCTTTCCTTTTTTAGGCAATTGCCGGCGGGAGTTCCGGGAGCGTATAAGCTGCTATTTAACATGTTGCAATATGGTCAGCAATAAACTTTGGAAGATAATCTTGGGGCCCGGACCGCAGGGAAACCCTGCAGTACCAAGGGCTTTGGCTCCAAGAGGCTTAGGGCCACTGAGCGCTTAGCGAAGGGCGGCCTATGCCCTTGGAGCCTGCCCTTGGGACGAAGCGTTGCACTAAGGGCCGGAATTGCCCCCCAAATAAACCCTTGCATCCCTTTTCCTGTTAATTTTGCGCTATGGATGCAGTAGAAAACAGCTTTGACATTGCCATTGTTGGCGGCGGAATCGTGGGTGCGGCGACTGCTTATCGCTTGCAGGAAGCCTATCCGGATTTGCGTTTGGTGCTTTTGGAGAAGATGCCGAAACTGGCTGACCATCAGACCGGTAATAATTCAGGGGTAATGCACTCCGGCATTTATTACAAACCGGGTTCTCTGAAGGCTAAAAACTGCGTTCAAGGACGAAGAGAACTGGTGGAGTTTGCCAAGCAACACCAAGTGGCTCATGAAGTCTGCGGCAAAGTGATTGTGGCTACTGAACCGGAAGAAATCCCTCGTTTGGAAGGTATTTTTGAGCGTGGCAAAGCCAATGGCATCGAAAATTTACAAATGATTGGTCCGGACGAAATTCGAGAAATTGAGCCCCATTGCCATGGATTGCAAGCCATTCATGTAGGCTGTACGGGCATCATCGACTTTAGAGGAGCCACCGAAGCCATGGCCAAGGCCATGCAAGGTATGCAATCCGAGTCTGAGGTCCGCTGCAACACTGAGGTCTTGGGCATTCACCAAGAGGGCGATCTTCGGGTTTTAGAGACAAATCGGGGCCGGATAAAAGCCAAACATGTGGTGTTTTGCGCGGGATTGCAATCGGATCGCTTGGCCAAAAAAGACGGCATAAAAAATTCCATGCGCATTGTGGGTTTCCGTGGCGATTATTACGATTTAACGGAAAAAGGGCTACATAAAGTGAAGCACTTAATATATCCGGTCCCCAACCCCGCATTCCCATTTTTGGGGGTGCACTTTACCCGAATGGCCTTAGGGGGCGTGGAATGTGGTCCAAACGCTGTATTTACCTTTAAACGCGAAGGTTACGGAAAAACCGACTTTGATTTAAGAGATACGGCGGAGGCTTTGGGCTTTTCAGGCACTTGGCGACTGTTTTTCAAGCATTGGAAGTTCGGTTTGGACGAATACCGGCGCGCCTTTAGCAAGCGTCTGTTTTTAAAAACCTTACAAAGATTAATTCCCGATTTGGAAATGGACGACATTAAGCCCGGAAGAGCAGGCGTACGCGCCATGGCATTGGGCGCCGATGGCGAAATGATCGATGATTTTGAAATTGCCTACACAGAGGGCAGCATTCATGTATTGAATGCTCCTTCGCCTGCAGCCACTGCTGCACTGGCCATTGGAAGTCAAATTCGGGACATGGCGCGCACCCATTTTAATTTAGTCACTAAAGAAGCTTAGCAAGTCTATGTTTGGATGGTTTGGAAAAAAGAAAGTAAAAGCGGCCGACTTGGCGCCTCAATTGGTGGCAGTAGTGCATGAAGCCAGTACCGAAGGGTTTCCTTTCATTGCGGAAATGCTCAACGAAGAGAGGGAATTTGCACAATCACCCAGCATTGAAGCCGCCTCAAACGAGTGGTTTCGCTACATTGTATATGCCGGAAATTTGCTGCATTTAGAGCAGTATTTTGACCCCGAAGAGGCCAGTAAACTTCAGGGAATTTTGGCTACTGAAATCAGCCGGTTTATGGGCAAAGACCCGGAAACTGCCAACAGCATTTTGTTTGATTATTTGGACTTTATGCGCAGTTTGGATCAGCAGCATAAATCGTTGGTTAAAAGCATGAGTTTGGCCATTTTTCACAAGTATGAGCTAAACCGATTCCAAAAGGAGCATTTTCAAAAGCTGAATACGCCCAACCCTGTGGTGATGAAAGATTTGATGGAGGTAACGGGCTTGTTTTTGTGGAATTGGGCTGTTTGGCTGGAGGAGCACAAGGTGCTTGTTTAGTTTTTGTGGCGCTATGGGTTGCACGCAGAGATTCTGTGTTAATTTCCAAAAGGAAATAGCCAATTTTCTTTAACTTTGCTTCAAATCAGCAAAAGCTAGATTCGAAGGTTCTGCGGCATTTTGTTGCAGG
>JAUHWY010000035.1 GCA_030427255.1 Bacteroidia bacterium
CCTTGAAAACACAACGCGTCAAGGGTCTCCAGGCGCAATGCCGACCGGAGCCGGGGCCGGAAAGAATAGTGGGGTGGCCATTGGAAGAAAGGCCCGAAATAAAAAGCCCCAATACATTTGGGGCTTAATTTGGGGTTTTATGTGCTGTTTCTTAGGCTGAATCAGGCCTTTTCGGTGTGTGCGGGCAGGACTTTGGAGCGGACCTCTCCAAAGCCCAGGCGGAGTCCCTCTTTTTGGGCGAAGGCGCGCATGATGACGGTGTCGCCGTCTTGAATGAAGGTGCGTTCTAAGCCGCCGGGCAGGGCCACTTTGCGGCTTCCCTTCCAGCTGAGCTCCAACATAGATCCAAAGGAGCTTTGCTCTTTTCCGCTGATGGTGCCGGAAGCGTACATGTCGCCGACTTGCGTGTTGCAGCCGTTTACGGTGTGGTGTGCCAACTGCTGGGCCATGGTCCAATACAGGTATTTGAAATTGGATTGGCAAACCTGACCTTCTTGGCCGTTTTCGGGAAGGATGGAAACGCTAAGGTTTATGTCGAATGTGTGGCGGTCGGATTCTATAAGGTAGGAAAGAGGTTCCACGTCTTGCTCGGGTGCGGGGCAGCGAAAGGGCTGCAGGGCATCAAGGGTAACCACCCAAGGAGAGATGGAAGAGGCGAAGTTTTTGGCTAAAAATGGGCCGAGGGGAACGTATTCCCATTTTTGGATGTCGCGGGCGGACCAATCGTTGAAGATAACCATGCCAAACATGTGGTCTTCGGCTTTGTCAATGGCAATGGGGTCGCCAAGCGGATTGGGTTTTCCTACTACAAAGGCCATTTCGAGTTCAAAGTCGAGCAAGCGGCAGGGGGCAAATATGGGTTCGTTGGCATTGGGCGGCAGGAGTTGTCCCCATGGACGGCGGATGGGTGTTCCGGAAACTAGGATGGAACTGGCCCTGCCGTGGTAACCCACGGGAATGTGTTTCCAGTTAGGCAGTAGGGCATCGCCGTCGGGGCGGAACATTTTGCCCACATTGGTGGCGTGTTCTTGGCTTGAATAAAAATCAGTGTAGTTGGGAACTTGCACAGGCATAAGCATTTGAGCATCTGCCTGGGGGAATAAGATCTGAGGGTGGATTTCGGTTTTTTGGCTTAGTTCCGGTTCTTGGGCGTCGAGCAGGTTAAGGAGACGTTGTCGGGTTTTGGTCCAAACGGGTCGCCCGAGGGCCATGAATTCGTTAAGGCTATGGGAGGCGAAAGGATTTTTATCGAGGCCTAAATCGGCAAAGAAACCGAGATTAAACAGGGCGTTTAAGTCTAAAATTTGTTGCCCAATGGCAACGCCAACCCTAGGATTTGAGTTAGAGGTTTTAAAGACGCCATACGGTAGGTTAGCGAGAGAGAAGTCGCTGTTGGATTCTATGTTTACCCAAGATTTTTCGGGAGTTCTGTATTGATGCATGGAAATTGGCTTTTTTGCAAAGTAAGTAAAACGGGGAGATTTTTTGGCTGAATTTAGGGGGTGAGGTTGGTGGAGGGGGCCTGGCTTAGGCGGCAGGGGCGCTTTGATTTGTGGGATCAAAATTTTTGTGAAGCGTGGTTTTGAAGTTTTTTTATTAATTTAATAGTCCCACTATGAAGGACTTTTATTTGCGCTATATTTTGGCGTCGGTGTGCTTTGTTGTAGGTGGCTGTCATTGGTTTGCAGGCTCCACCAAGAGCAAATCGGCAACGGCTTCTAAGCCGGCTCCCCAAAGTTATCGGGGAGTTGTTGGAGACCCTTTGGAATGGTTGATGGCTCAAGAGCAGGACAGTGTGCACCGTTACGATGCCGGGCGAGATGTGTTTGTTTTTCGATCGGGGCGAAGCGGGGAGGATGTGTTGGTGTATCAAAGGTATGACTCGATGTTGGTTCGTTTTGACCAGCGAGGTATTTTTCAGGATTCGGTATGGTTGCCTTTTAGAGTAATGGGACTGGAACGCTATGCCGGCCATTGGTATTTTGTGCACACGGAAGCTTTTCCGGGCAGACGAAGCGCTTTGGTTTATTTATACGGAAGGCACCAAATGCGTTTGGCAGACTTTCCGACCGGGGGAGCCCTGTTTCCTTTTGGGGAGCAAAGGGTTTTGTGGAAACTGGAGGGTGGAAGATGTGGTGAAAGCAGGCAAGGGAAGTATCAATTGGAGGTGAACCATTGGGTACAAAAGGAGTGGCTTAGCTACATGCCCAACTGTGCAGTAGATTCGGCAGCATTGATTATGCATGCCCTAGACAGTGTGGGTAATTCTATGGCTTTGCCCATGCATGGGAACCGTAGAATGGTTAGAGAGCTTTACGAAGGGTATTGGGATTGAGGAGCGTTGGGCGCCAGAAGATTCCAAAAGCCATACAGAGCAAATCCCACCGGTCCGAGCATAAAGCAAAAGAAAAGGCATCCGGCCGTTATCCACCGGTTGCGTCGATTTTTTAAGGCATGGCGGGCAATCCACATGCCTACCAACAAATCGAAGCACAAATAATGAATCCATCCGGTAAGCACTCCCCAAGGGCTGCTAAAAATGGCTTTAACCCCTTCGATGGAGCCAAAGTCAGGTGTTTGTGGATCTCCAAAAAGTGCCACAACAAGGAAAAGAAGGTAGGCGAGTGCCAAAGTTCCGGGGAACCAACCTTTGTAAAGCAAGCTATGGGTAATCTTAGCGCCGGGGAACAGGATGAGTAAGAACCAAGCCGGTAAGACTAAGCTATTGAATAGGTTGAACAGAAACTCGGGAGAAGTGAGCTGCATGACTTAAGGAATGATTCTAAAGGCGGTTCTACGGTTTTGAGCTCTACCTTCCGGGCTGTTGTTGTCGGCAATGGGCCGGGTATCGGCATAGCCTTTGGCCATGAGTCGGTCGGCGGAAATGCCTTGATTCAGGAGCCAGGATTTTACGGCAATGGCCCTGTTTTCGCTTAGGGTTTGGTTGTGTGCTCGGTCGCCTTGGTTGTCGGTATGGCCTTCAATCCGGATTCTTAATTTAGGATTATCGGTCAGGAATTTTTTGAGTTTATGAAGTTCCGGATAGCTGGTTTCTTTTAACTCAAATCGATCGGTATCGAAGAAGATGTTTTTTAATACGACGGATTTTCCGGTATCTACTTTTTCCAGTTTGACGTTCTTTTTAAAAGGCTCAAATTTTTGGTGGTTGGAGTCCAACTGTACATGTTCGGAATGAAACAAAAATCCGGGAGAGGAAATGTTTAGGCCATATTTTCGTCCGGTGGGCAGGGGAAGCAAATAGCGGCCGGAGACTGGGTCAGGATGGGTGGTGGCGGTAGGTTGACCGGTTTCCAAATCGATAAGTTCAATTTTGGTAGAAGGCAGTCCTCCGTCGGCAGTAATAACCCCACCCATCCAAGTGGCGGGTGTAGGACGGTAAGAGGGGTCTGTTTGGAATCTGAACAGATCAAAGTCTCCAAAACCTTCTTGGTTGTTGCTGGCATAGTAACCCGTTAGGCCATCGGCGGAAATTACGAGACTGCGTTCGTCTTTAGTTGTATTTAAGGGGTAGCCTAGGTTTCTAGGTTCAGAAAAACTGCCGTCGGCATTTTTTTGCGCTACGAATAGGTCAGCGCCACCTAGGCCGGGAAATCCAAAGGACGCGAAATAGAAGTCTTTGTTGTTGGCGTGAATAAAGGGCGAAAAGTCGTTTTCGGTGCTGTTTATGGTGGGGCCTAAGTTTTTGGCAGGAGTCCAAGAGCCATCGGGGCGTAATTCAGAGAACCAAATGTCTTCTTTTCCAACTCCTCCGGGTCGCGTAGAAACAAAATACAAGGTTTTTCCATCGGGTGCAAATGCGGGTTGAGAGTCCCAGTGTGGCGAATTAACGGCAGGTCCTAAGTTTTCGGGTTTTTGCCAACTGCCATTAACGCGTTTGGCATAGTAAATGTCCATGCGCCCCAAGGAGTTGGGCCCATGGCTTGCGGCAAAAAAGAGGTAATTGCCGTCGGGTGAAATGCGTCCGGCGCCTTCGTTACAGGGAGTGTTGATAGGAGATCCCAAGGGTCTGCGTCGCACCCAGTTGCCATTTTCTTCGTAGGCCACGTAAAAATTTTCTTCTTGGCGCATCATGGGAGCGGGACAGCCTCCCCGGTAGGCTTCACGAACGGTGAAAATCATTTCGAGGCCATCTACCGTAAATGAGCAGTGGTATTCTCCATCGGCCGAGTTTATTTCTTCACCAAGGTTTTCGGGTTCAAACGCTATGGCTTCTTTCATTAATTCGAGCGATCGCTTGGTTTTTTCGAGGCGTTCTTGAAGCAGGGCTTTTTTATCGGGAGACAAGCGCGCCTTGGCCAAGAATTTTTGCTGTGCCCACAGAGAGGAGTCGGGTAGTCCTTGTTCTAAATATAAGTTAGCTAATACATTAAGGACGCCAAGGTAGGCTGAGGTGTCGGCCAGGTAGGCAATTTTATAATCTTGAATGGCCTCTACTAAATTGCCTCTGTCCATGCGCCATTCTGCTCTAAAAATTCGTGCTTCGGCAAAGTTGGGGAAAGCTTCAATGGCCTCATTTAATTCTTGCTCCATGGCTCCCCATTCGAGTCTTAGGTAGTGTTCTCTAGCCGCTTCAAATGACTTTCTGGCCTTGCGGGGAACGTCTTGTTGCGCATTCAAAAAAGCAAAGGGAATGCAAAGAAGCAGAGCCAATGAAAAGGTCATCCGTAATTTCATGGGATTCCAAGGTATTTATGGGTTTGCAAAGAGATACTCCAATTGGTGTTTTCCTTTACAAAGTTTACTAAAAGGGGCATGATTTGCTCCCTTTTGTCCCACTCTGGTTGTACGATAAGTCGGCAGTTGGGTTTCAGGAGGGGCAAAAACTGTTCCACCCATGTTAGGTCGGAGGGGTGAAAAACGACCAGTTTTAGTTCGTCGGCTTTTTCGAGCCACTCTTTTTTTGGGAGTTTAAATTTTTTGGGAGACAGGCATATCCAATCCCAAGCACCGGAGAATTGGCCGGTTCCACTGGTTTCTATCCAGCATGCCAAGTGGTGTGCTTGCAAAGTGTTGCACAAAGGGGTTAAATGATACAGGCTGGGTTCTCCTCCGGTAATAACGACTTGTTTGGCAGGCGTTTTTTTTATTTCATTCAGCAATTGGGCTATGGAGCATTTTTGGTGGCTGTCCATGGGCCAAGATTCTTTTACGTCACACCAAATGCACCCAACATCGCAGCCCCCTAGGCGTACAAAGTAGGCAGGCTCACCGGCGTGTACACCTTCTCCCTGAACGGTATAAAATTGTTCCATAACCGGATAGCTAAAAGAGTCCATTTCCGGGGAATCATTCATGGTTTTGTATTTGCCAAGGTCAAAGGTATAGAGAGCTTTGTTCACCTAGCTATTTTGCCCTTGTTTTTTCGCAAGGTTTTGCCTCAACTGGCAAACTCCAAAAGGGTACTGCCTTCCTAGCGGCAACTAGAGCCGCGAAAGCCAATGGTGATTTTTGGAAAAAAAGGAAGGGGAGCAAGAGGTCCTTTTAACGTAGGCTCTCTAATACCTTTTTAATGAGTTGGTCTACTGCCCCATGGGGGTTTTGAGAGTACTCACCCAGTGGGCGGTTGGCAATAACAGCGCAAAGGGTAACCGCATCGTGCCCCAAAAGGCTCGACAAACCATACAGCCCGGAGGTTTCCATTTCAAAGTTGGAGACTTTCCACTTTTCGAAAGAAAACCCGGGTAAATGTTCGTTGAGGTCAGGAAGCAAGGGGTTTAAACGAAGTTTTCTTCCTTGCGGTGCATAAAAACCTGGGGCGGTAAGGGTAATGCCTTGATGAGAGAAATGGTTGAATTCGTCAGCCAAGGACTCACCGGCTTTGAAGGCGTAGGGAAAGGCTAGGCCATCTTTAAAACCTGCGTATTCTACAAACTCTTGTTCCAGGCGAATTTGGTCAGGATTTTTAGGATATGCATACCAGTTCAAAAGGCTATCGAGTCCGATGGCCCATCGGGACTGAACGAAGGCATCGACGGGAATCTCTTCTTGGAGCGATCCGGTGGTGCCAATTCGAATAAGCTGCAATTTATGGTGCAGGTCTTTGGGTGTGCGGTGTTCTAAATCAATATTGACTAGGGCGTCAAGTTCATTTAGGACAATATCAATATTATCTGTGCCAATTCCGGTGGAGATGCAAGAAATTCTTTTATTTCCTATGGTTCCGGTGTGGGTAATAAATTCCCTATTGCTTATTTGAAACTCCACATGATCAAAGTAGCGGGAGACTTCTTCCACGCGTCCCGGGTCTCCTACCAAAAGGACCGTATCGGCGAGTTGTTCCGGATGTAGTTTTAGATGATATACCGAGCCGTCCGGATTAAGAATAAGTTCAGACGATCGTATGCCTGTTTCATTGGCTGTAGAACTTGCCATGAAGTGTTCTTTATGGTTTGGTGGCGAAATTATGAAAAAGCATAGCCCTATATTGTCACTTTCCCTTGCAAATCTTTCCCGCTATGGGGCAGGAGTTTCAGAAAACACTTGAATCCCCTCTTTGTACTCGGTTTTTTGAATCCATTCACCGTCGGAGTTAAAAATTGTCCAAGAGCCGTGCCTTACCCCGTTCTTGTATGCGCCTGATGTAGATACCTTTCCGTTGGGATGGTACCTTATGTATTTGCCGTGCAGTTGTCCATCTTTTTTATGGTAAATGCCGGCCGGACTGCCATAGGGATAAAAGTACTCCCAAGCTCCGGTTTCTTTCCCGTTTTTATAGTTTCCTTGCCTTTCAATTTGTCCGTCTTTGTAGTACACGATTTCTTCTCCGTGCCTTTTTCCCATAATAAAGTTAGTGACCCTTTCTTTGTTACCCAAAGGGTGGTACCAAACCCATTCGCCAACTCTAAGGCCATTTTTGTAGCTGCCTTTGTAGGTAGGCATGCCACTAAAGGAAAAGCCTTGCCAAAGACTGTCCATTATTCCGAATCGAAACCAGCCGGCATCGCGGGTTTTCCCGTTTTCATGAAAGGATTCAAAAAAGCCATGTTCTTTGCCTTGGACAAAGTTTCCATAGTGTTCAGTTTTTCCGTTTTCGTACCAATACTCCCATCTTCCGGTTTTTTTGTCTGCCTTAAAGCTTCCTTCTTTCCATTTTTCTCCGGTAGGGTAGTAATAGGTCCACAAACTGTCGCGCTTGTCTTGCGCATAATAGCCACTGTAATGGAGGTTTCCGTTGGGATGCCAATTTTTCCAAGCGCCCTGTTGTTTATTGTCTTCAAAGTGTCCTTCCAGTTCTTTTTGACCTTCGGCGTTAAACCAAGTCCATTTTCCTGTCTTTACGCCTGATTCGTAATGGAACCTCCCTTTTAAGGTGCCGTTTTCAAAAAACACCTCCCAGGCACCATGCATAGAATCGGCCAAATAAGCACCTTTTTCTTTCAGTTGACCGGATTCAAACCAGTGTCTCCATAATCCTTCCTTTTTCCCTTTTCGGTAAATCCCTCTCATTTTAAGGACTCCGTTAGGATACCAAAAGCTGCTTGAGTCGGAATCTTGGCGTAGTATGGCTTGGAGGCTGCCTTGTGGATACCAGTATTTCCACACACCGGAGGGTGTTCCTTGGTCAAAGTGGCGAATAGATGCGGTGTCTCCGGTGGCATAGAACATTAGCCAAGTTCCGTTTGGTTGCCCATGTGCGTATTGGGCTTGGGTTTCGATTGAGCCTTCGGGGTTCCAAGTGGTGCTGGTACCATGGGGTACCCCGTTTTCAAAACCGGTTTTTTCGGCTAGGCTTCCGTTTTGATGCCAAAACTCCCAAATGCCTTGGGGGTTTTGTTCTGACCCTAAGCCCCGTGACTCCATTTGGCCATTGGGATACCAAGTGGCGGTATAATTTGAATCTACATGCCATTTCTTTTTAATGCTGCCTGAACTTCGGTAATGCCAAGTCCAGACTCCGGTCGGTTCCCCTGAATTATCTAAGTGAATAATGGAGTCGGGTTGACCGTTGTCGTGGTAGGTTTCCCACTGGCCTGTGGCCACACCATCTTGGTATTGGCCTTTATATTTACGCTTTCCATTTTCCCATTCTCCCAACCACCGGCCATCTCTAAGGTGGTCTTTGTTGAATTTCCCTTTTTCTTTGGTGGTACCTCTGGCGTAATACCAGGTCCATTTCCCTAGGGGTTCTTGCATAGTACCTTCGCCTTCAATTCTATGTAAGCCGGTTTGGTACCAAGCTTCGGTTTTGCCATTTTCGTAGTCAACCCTCATTTTGGGTTCTCCTCCTTCGAACCAGTACTCCCAAACACCTATGGGCTTATCGTTTTCGAAGCTACCCTTGAAACTAAGTTGGCCATTGGCTTCATATTCCTTCCAAGTTTTTACTCTGCTTCCGTATTTAAAATATTGGAGGGAAGCTTTTTGTCCATTTACATGCCAGGTTTTCCAAGTGCCGTGTGGTTTTCCTTTTAAAAACCGCTTAAGTGATTTTTTTTGACCGTTTCGGTAATACTCTTCCCAAGTTCCGCTGGCATCGCTTCCCTCCAAAGTGCCCTTGGCTTTTAAACTTCCATCCGAGTAAAACAAAGTAGATTGTTTTTTGCCATAATCTACTTTAGCCATAACCTGGCCGGTAGGGTAGTAATACTGCCAAACCCCCACCTTTTGGCCACCGGAGAAATTTCCTTCCGAATGCAAGGCACCTCCGGGGTAATTGTAGGTCCAATAGCCGTGTTCCTGCCCCGTTGCACCTTTTCCTGTGCCTGTCAAACTATCGTTACCAACTTGGGCGATACTTTGCAGGGACAAGAGCAATAGGAAAGGGTAAAGGGCAATTTTTTGGAAACAATGCATGTGCTAATGACGTTTTTACGTATACTAGTAACTTAAGAGTTCAAAGTTAATTGTAATTCAGTGGCCCAGCCAAAGGAAGTTTTATTGAAACCCGGCATGCAGCTATATGCCGATCCTAGAATGGACGACCCGTATTTTGGGAAGGCCATGCTGGCCATTTCCAGTTTTTCGCCATCTGAAGGGGCCATGGGCTTTATTCTTAATAAGCCCATGAATTTAGACCTAAACCAATTGGTGGAAGAAACGTTGAACCAACAGATACCCGTGTGGTATGGCGGACCGGTCGATAATGGCCGTTTGTTTTTTATTCATCAAGCCGCTGACTTAATTCCTGAGTCCACTTTGATACAAGGAAAGGTTTTTTTGGGGGGCAATTTCTCAAAACTTGTGCAGGTCCTTAACTCAGGAGTGCTTTCCCCGGACCGTGTTCGTTTTTTTCTAGGTTACTCCGGTTGGTCAAAAGGTCAGTTGGAAGAGGAATTGATTACCCATGCTTGGGTGCCTGATTATAAGCCTTTAGCCTCTTTGCTTAGCCGAAACCTTTCGGTGGAAGACTGGAAATTAAAAATGCTCAGTCTTGGAAATACTTACGCCTTGTGGGCGAGCTTTGAACAATTACTTATAAAAAACTAGACCCCTGCAGGTTTAAAGCAGCGTTCTAGAACCTCATTCGGATTGGGAGAGTTCAGCTTTTTGCCGTCCAATTCATCCACAGCAAGAATCCCCCTAAGAGCATTTGTAAGCCACAAGCCTTTGGCCTCCTTACAAATCTCTGCAATTAAGTGCTTTTGCTCTACCTCCCATCCTTGGGAGTGGCTATAGTCTAAGAGCCACTGATGCATTACTCCCCGGACTTGACCCAATGGTGGTGGAATAAACCAACGATTTTTCCCCATCCAAAGCCAGATATTGCTGATGGTTCCCTCGCTCAAGCCCCATTCCGGATGGTTCCATAGTGTCTCAAAATCCTCCTGATTCCGAGATAAGAATTGGTAGGGCAAGCGATTCATGGTTTTTAAACCTAGGAAACTACCCATACCGTCTATCGGCATGGTTTTAATACCTACTTTTAAAAAAGTGTTGTTCGGTTTGCCCAACACAGGTGCCGCTCCAACTTGCATTAACCAATGGGTGTTGTTGGGCTTAAGGGAAGAAGGGAAAAAGGTGAGTCTAATCCTTAAGCTTTGTTTTGCTAGGCGTTTAAGGCTTAAAGCCTCATAAACTTGTTCCCACAAAAGCGAAAGCTTTAGGCTTGGCCATTGCAAAAGTTCCAAGCTTTGATTAATTCGCTTTTCATGATATGTTCTTAGTGCAAAGCGTTGATGCTCCCACCGCATGGTTTCAATAAGGCCGGCTCCCTCTGTCCATAAAGGTTCTAGGAGCTTTCCATTTAAGCTGTCTAAGCTACGCCAAGCGCCATTTACAAAAACCTCGTTCATCATCCCGGAACAAAGCTGCCTATGGTTTCCCAAAACTCAACAAACAGGCGGGGAAAGTAAATGAACATAAACAAGAGTCCAAAGATGGCGCCTAAGAAGTGTGCATCGTGACCGATATTGTCAAGCTTTCTTCTGGCCATATACCAGCTGTAACTCAAATAGGCAATCCCAATAACAAATCCGGGTATATCTATCATGGGCAAAAAAATGAACCTAAGGGGTTCAGCAGGATATGCTGCAATAAAGGAGAAGATTACGGCGCTAACCGACCCCGAGACGCCAACGGCATGGTAGTTGGGTTGGTTTCTGTATTTGTATAATCCATAGAGCGAACTAAAAACTCCACTTCCCAGAAGTAAAAAAAGGTAAATGGCCCAGCCAAAATTGCTTTGAATGCGTAAATAGCGTTCAACCTCCTTGCCAAACATGTAGAGCACAACACCATTCAACACCAAATGCATGAAATCGGCATGCAAAAACAAATGGCTAATAAGCTTCCAATAGGCCTTTTTATGCACCACATCATAGGCTGTAAATCGCCCCATGTCAAACCAGGCCTTGCTTTTAAAGCCCCAAGCCGAGCTGACTGAAATTAGAACAATAAACCATTCTGTGATGCCCAAAGCCTTTATTCGATTGGTTCGCAAAAGTAAAAGTATACCGAAACTACCTCAATGCCAAGTAGCAAATGCCTTTGCTTAATGAGCATGGAGCATAATCTTTAGAGCATTCATTAGTTTTTCAGGAGAATAATTGTCCCAATAGGCTTTTTGCTGTAGGGTGGCTGTGTGCTCTCGTTCCTTGGGGTTTTGATACAATCTGAGCATCAGATGAGCGAACTCCTCTGGCTTGTTTGTGCTTGGAATGGTTGCTTTTAGCTCTTCTGAAAGGCCCTCCAGACCCACCGGTGTACTCAAAACCAATTTCCCGAAATCTAGCGCTTCTAAGATTTTTATTCGAATCCCGGAACCCTCCCAAACGGGTACAATCAATACATCCATTTGAGAAATAAATGGCCCAATTTCATCCAGCTCCCCATAACAAGAAATGCCGGGCTGCTTCCCCCAATCTACATCTTTCGGGAAGGCTTTTCCGGCTAAATGTAGTGTGGCATCAGGAATGACTTTAATTACTAAGGGCCAAACCTCCTTTACCAACCACTCAACACCCGCCCGATTCGGCTTCCAATCCATGGCCCCTAAATGAAAAAAGCGAATTGGTTCGCCTATGGAAACCTTGCTGAATTGACCATAATATGGCGTAGGCCAATAGGTGCTTTTTACCCCTTTGTGTTGAGAGATTTCTTGGTGGTCGACTTCGCTAATGCTCCATACCTCATCCACACTTTTCCAAAGCTCTTCTTCGTAGGCACATAAACGTCGGTTTTCCTTTAGGAGCAAGGCTTTTTGAAGAGGATTCTTTTTTCTTTGCCAAAGGGCTTCGTATACACTATGCTCCACATTGTGGCTGCGGTAGATTTCTTTAACCTGAGGGGCAATCTTAAGCATTTTTCGCCACCAAGTGGCGGGGAGTCCATCCCAAATGACCAAGTCGGGGGAAATGGCATCCCAAAAATCCCGGACTTTTGCCTTTTGATTTTTTGCTGTTCTACCAAAGCGCCACAATTGAAACGGACTTGTGCTCCAGAGCATTTTAAAGCCCATCCACCAGTGTACTTTGGTATGTACAGGTACAATTAAAAGCCTTTCTTGATCTATTTCTTTTGGCCACTTCTCGGGCAAAAATGGATGCTTATAGGTGCTTAAGCAAACCACCCAAAGCTCCAAATCTAACTGTTGAAGACTTTTTAAGGTAGATTGAATGGCGCGGGATCCTCCATCTTGCGCAGGGTAGGGTGGTTTACTGCACCACAGCACTACTTTCTTTTTTGGCGCCATCTATACCAAAGGTTTTGATAGGTTTCCAAACTAAACCATTTGTTGTCGGTAGAAATACGCAAGGTTAAAAAGAGGCCAAATGGAAATAAAATAAGTGAAGATAGCCACATGCCCCAAACGGCATCCATATTTAAGCTTTTAACCGATTTTTCGGCTGAGGTTGAAATGATGTGGTAGGTTATGAAAATTAAAATACACAAAATCAAGGGCAATCCTAAGCCGCCCTTGCGAATAATGGCACCTAAAGGTGCACCAATAAAAAACAGTACCAAACAAGCAAAGCTTAAGGTGAATTTTCGGTGCCACTCTACTCGGTTGCTTGCCAAGTTCTTTTGGGTCATTTCCCAACTCGACTGCTGTTGGGTAAAACTCCGATGCAAGGCTTGTATTTGTTGCTCGGCTTGCCTATACACCTCTTGAGCTTCTTCTTTAGCCAATTCCTTCGATAACGATTGCTCTTTTAAGTCAATCGATATTGCCTTTGTGGGTACTTGGGCTGGTTTTTGAGGTTCCATTTCCTTGGAACCTTCCATTTTGGGATTGCTTTCTGGCAGGGTGACCTGTCTAGGCTCCATTTCGAATGTCACCTCTCTTGGTGGGGCAAATAAAAAGCGGTCCAATTCCCGGTGACCTACCCCTCTGCTTTGGTCTGCAAAGTCATTATGGATGTCCTCATAGACTTTATTGAGTTGAAACACATTCATCATGGCGTAAGAGTTCTTCAAATAGTCCCGGTTGTTTTCGGTGTCTATCTGAAAAGCCGACATGTCAATCCAAACTTGCTGACGGCTGAATGCTTCTCTATAAAATCGATTGGTGCCATGTTGTTTGGTAAAAAAGTCGGCACCATCGTACCGTATGCCATCTTTCAAATCCAAAATAAGGTACCTTTCGTCGGGGGTGAATTGAATGGTTCCTTTTTTGGCCATGGTAAGCCGAGCATCTCCAATGCCATGCTGACTATGGTCGTATACCATTACATCGTAAATCTCCTGCCCGTTTTTGCTTTTTTGTCCCACATATAAGGTCACCCCTGTAAGCCCGGAATAAAAAACCCCTTCGGTAATATCCATAGCCGGACGTGTGGAACGAATAGCTGCAAATAGGCTTTTGAATTTAAAATTTGCCACAGGCATGGCATAGTTGCTAAATAAAAAGGCGCCCAGGCTCACCCCAACCACAAATACCATTAGCGGCCTCAACAGTCGAAGCAAGGAAATGCCGTTGGACCTTGCTGCCACCAACTCCAAATGCTCGCCCATGGTGCCAATGGTCATAATAGAAGATAGTAAAATGGCCAAAGGAAGGGCCAAGGGCACTAAGGTTGCCGATGCATAAAACAGCAATTCTAAGATGATACTCCACTCTAGGCCTTTGCCCGCTAAATCGTCTACATGTTTCCATAGAAACTGCATCACAAGCACAAAAAGTGCTATGAAAAAAGTGAGCAAAAAAGGCCCCAAATACGATTTCAGAACCAGTGCAGTTAGGCGTCTCATCATCCTAAAGGCAAAGGTAGCTATTTCCTTGGGTCAGGAACCCAATACCTGCATCAGGTCCTGAACCTGGGCATCCCAAAGCCTGCGCGTTTCTTCCACTTCGTCCACCTCTGCCTCATCTTTAATCAGCAAAGCTACGCCACCGGTAAGGTCGTCTACCTTTACCCGCATTTCAAAACGCATTCCTTCCTTTTCTCCCTCAACCCATTCAAAACACACAAATTCCTGATCTTTAAAGTCTACCAGCTTCGCTTTCTCTTCGGAGCCGTCCCAACGAAAGGTAAAAATATCGTCGCGGATATCTACCTGATCCGAAAACCATTCGGACAATCCGCTGGGGGTTCTTAGGAAATTATACAAAATTCGGGGACTGGATCGAACGATATACTCCAGTTCAAAAGTTTCTGTAGATGCCATAAATAAGGGGCTCTAGGCGTATAAGAGCAACAATATAAGTAATTTATTTGCCTATCCCAAGCATATTTTGAGCTCATTTTAACAAGCCCCTTGAAAAAAACAGGGAATCCCCTATATTTGCACTCCCATTTGGCGAGGTAGCTCAGTTGGTTAGAGCGCAGGATTCATAACCCTGAGGTCACGGGTTCAACTCCCGTCCTCGCTACAAAACACCGGTTCTTTGAATCGGTGTTTTTTTTTGGAGGCCTTTTCCGGCCCCACGCTTTACCTGTAGGTCCCCGGCCCGAAAAACAGAAGCGGTACAGGGAGTTCGCTAAAGCTCCACTCCTGTACCGCTCTGTTTTTTACGGGCCGGGAACCCACAGGGTACCGCTGAGGTCCGGGGCCCTATGTAGAGATTTTGGTTTTTAAATAATTCTGATAATCAGAATATTAACTCTTTTGATGTAGAGATTTTTTTTAAGGACAAACCCGCGTTATGGTTATGTAGCCTTGCCCTGCATTGTATTGGTTCAGGTTTTGAATGGGGCCATTCAAGTTGCTGCTGTTGGCGTATTGCCCATCCGAAGTGGCCACTTGCTGGGCATTGGCATCCATATAGGATCCACCACCACCGCCAAAACCTGAGCCACTGTTGTTGTTACCCGATCCTCCACCGGAATATCCTCCGCCTCCGGCCGATCCTCCCCAGCCGGCAGCTGCTCCACCGCCAAAACCTCCAATCATTTCGTTGGAAGAGGTATACGAGCTGCTGTAAATCAAACGTCCTCCTCGTCCACCGTTTAAGAAGGAGTAGGCGTTTTCCTTTACAAACATCGAGCGACCATCAGAGGTTTGAGGTCCGTCGGTCAAAAATCCGGCTCCACCGGGGCCTTGGTCCGCAAAAGGCGCGCCGTTTCCATTACAACCACCCCCGCCTCCGGTGCCGGCCCTTCCGCAAGTGTTCGTGGTGCCATCCATAATGTTTAAATTAAGTTGTGTGCCTGACCTAGAGGAGCCGCCACCTCCGGCAATCATCAATGGAGTATTGTTGGCGCTGACAACAAAGCTTCCTCCGCCTCCGGAACCGGCGCTGGTACCGTGCTTGCCTTCTTGGCCAACCAGTAATTGTATGGTTTGTCCTTGATTTAAGGTTAAGCGACCGCGAAGTATGGCACCTCGGCCACCACCGCCATAGCCCGAACCGTTATGGGAACCTGAGGCTCCGGCAACTTCAATCTCGTAGGTGCCGGTAGCAGGTACGGTCCATTCTTGAATGCCGTTATTCACATTAACCACGCCGGAACCATAAGTGGCATTGCATTGGCTTTGGCTTGGGCCAAACCTGCCAATGGCTCCACAGGTTGTGAAGTTCCAAGTTTGAGCCTGACAATTCGTTACGGTTACGGTATTGTTAAGCGTGTCTACGCAGTTGTTGTTGTCGGTAACAATTAGCTGCACCTGAAACTGCCCCGTATTGCTCCAGGTAACTCCGGGGTTTTGAATGATGGAACTGGCTGGCGTCCCGTTTTGAAAGGTCCACTGATAGCTTGAAATATTGGGCGTAGTGGCATTAAAGGTGGCTTGGTTGTTTACAATAGGGCTGTTGGGGCTAACTGTGTAGGCTGCGGTTGGGTTTGCCACAGAAACACTAAAGGTTTGTGCCGGCGATGTGCCACAGGTATTGTTGGCGGTAACCGAAATGTTCCTTGTGCCGGGCTGGTTGGAAAAGCTCACCCAAATAGAATCGGTTCCGTTGCCTGAAACCAAAGTGTCTTGGTTGTCAATAGTCCATTGGTAGGATTGAGCTCCCGGAACAGGTGCTATGAAAAACAATGCTTGGGAAGCCCCCAAACATTGGTCGGTGCTCCCTTGGATAACGGCCGGTTGGGGAGGAGCTTGGCTGCAATCGCATTCCAGGGCTTTCCATCCGGAGGGAAACCATGTTTCGACACATTCGGTGGTGGTATTGTAGATCTGGAGACCGTTGGCGGGGTTTTGGATGGCGTTGCGCTGCGTGGTGTTAAGTCTTGGAAGTAGGAAACCTCCTTGACTGCCCGCAACTTCCAAAGTTGCAGAAGGGTCGGGAGGGGTGTTGGCACCTATGGTTACA
The DNA here is from genome assembly GCA_030427255.1 of Bacteroidia bacterium. Taxonomy (GTDB): domain Bacteria; phylum Bacteroidota; class Bacteroidia; order CAIKAF01; family CAIKAF01; genus CAIKAF01. Next base: position 16,160 of record JAUHWY010000035.1, read on the forward strand.
CCTTGGGCAAAGAGCTGGTTTAATCCTAAAAACAAAGAAGAACAAAGCAAGAAATACCTCATGGGGATTGGTTTTTTTCAAAAATACAGCCAAAAATCAGAAAAGCCTAAGATTCACATAAAGTTAAAGGTTGACACTTGTTTTGAATATTAAGGGCCTGCGGGTGGGTTGCGCCAGGGACCGAACGGATGCCCCGGATGCCGCAACGCCTAGCAAGTGCTATTGCAGACGCGTGGCGCTTTAACAAACGCCGTCTGTAATATGCACTTGCAGGCTTTGCGGCACCGGAGCAGGAGGGAGGGCCCGCCCGGGCGCCCAAAAAAAAACGCCCCGAAAAATCGGGGCGTTTCTTTTGGGTTTAAAAGGAACCGTTTATTGACCTCGTACCACGCGGGCGGTGTAGATTTCTCCATCGATGCTAACGCGGAGTAAATACATGCCTGTGGCCAATCCCAGTTGCTCGGTTTCGATGGTCTTGTCGTGGCGTCCTGCACTAAGGTTGCCCAAATCGTACATGGCCAAACGACGTCCGGAAAGGTCGAGGAGTTCGGCTTGTACATCGGCAGCTTTGTCCAGTTGCATAGACATTACCATAGGACCGGTGAATGGGTTGGGGTAAACGGAGAGCTCAAGAGCCGCTGCGTCGGGTCCTTCGAAGCTAAAGATGTCTTTGGCCTCGATGGTGTCGCAGCTGGTAGATGAACACCCGTTTTTCTCAATGGTAAGGCAAACGATGTAATTGCCGGCGCTGGTGTAATTCTTAAGCGGGCTTACGTCGTTGCTGGCTGTGCCATCGCCCAGTGTCCACTGGTAGTTGGCGCCGTTTACCGGGTTGAACGGAGTAAATTGAACCGAGTTTACACCGGTGTTGGTACCGTAGAAGCTTGCGTCAGGTGTTTGGCTCACTACCACATTTTGTGTGTAGGTGTCCGAACAACCATTGGCCGTGCTTACTTGCAGAGTTACCAAATAGGTTCCCGGTTGACTGAAGCTGTAGCTCGGCGCCTGAAGGGTGTCGGTTGCCTGACCTGCGAAGTTCCAATCCCAATCGGTAATGTTGCCGGTAGACACATCCACTAAGGTTAGTGCTTGTTCGGTACATCCGTTGGTGCTTAGGAAGTCTGCGTTGGGCTTAGCATCTACCGCTACGCTTCCGTTGAAGGTAGTGGCGCAGCCCTCGGTGCTGGTTACGGTAAGGTCGTAGTAGTATACGCCGGGAGTTGCATAGACGTGGTTTACGTTTTGACCAATACCGGTATTTCCATTACCGAAGTTCCACTGGTATCCTGCGGCTTGAGCCCCTGAAGTGTAGGCGTCAAAGGCGATAGGAGTTGGGAAGCAAACACCTGAGGTAATAACTGAATCCACCAAAGGGTTGGCATGAACCGTAATCTGTTGAGTAGCGGTATCTGCACAGCCTTCAGGCGTGGTTGCAATAAGCTGAACAGTGTATTGTCCTGCGCTTGCATAGGTTTCGGAAGTTTGGAATCCTGAACCGGTGTTTCCATTACCGAAGTCCCATTGGTAAGTACTGATAACCCCACCTTGACCAATGCCGCTGTTTTGGGTAAAGGCCGTAGCTTGACCTTCACAAACGGCAGGCGCGTTGATTTGGAAAATGGAGGGATTAGGCAGAACATTAACCTGCACAGGAGCTGTAGCCGCTCCACAACCGTTGGCATCGGTTCCCATAACGGTATATGAGCCGGCCGAAGTGGTGGTATAATTGGCTTGGGTGGCTCCACTAATTGGGTTGCCATTGTTCATCCACTGGTAGTTCACCGCACCGGAAGCCGACATGGTAACCGGAGTGCCGGCACAAGCCTGCTGAATGGTGTTGGGACTCACGCTAACCTGGGGTAGTGGGTTTACTACAATGTTCACGGTGTCGGTAGCCGAACAGTTGTTGCTGCCGCTCACTTGGTAAACCACTTGTGCGGTGCCTGTTCCTGCCAGTTGAGGGTCAAACAGCCCTGAATTGGCATTGGCCATTCCATTTCCGGACCAAGTACCTCCTGAAGTCGCTGCATTTAAAAGCATGGCAGAAGCATCTGCACAAACTTGCATTGGCGCATTGGCAATGGTAGCGTCAGGAGAGGTAACCACGGTAACCACCAAAGAGTCGGTATTTGAACAGTTGTTCTGAGTTACACTATACACAACGGTGTTTGTACCAACAAGGTTAGCGTTGGGGCTAAATGTACCGTTAGAGGTATTGGTAATGCCACTGCCTGACCAGGTTCCGCCCGGAGTAACCGGAGACAAGTTGAAGGGTTGGTCGGCAGAGCAAACCGTACCTGGATTAGCCACAGAGGCATTAGGGGTTGGGTTTACCACTACTTGAACAGAATCGGTTACGGTGCAACCGGCAACTTGATCAACAATGGTATGATATACCTGATAAGTACCGGGAGCCACAGCAGTTGGGTCGAAGATGCCTTGGTTGGCATCGATAACGCCGTTTCCGGACCAAGTACCACCGCTATTTAATGCAGCAAGGGTATCGGTGCTGCTGTAATCGCAATAGCTGGCAGGTGGAGTAGTAATAGAGGCATCAGGGCCTGCAACTACATTAATGGCCACAGAGTCTTGGAAAGCACAACCGTTATTGCTTACGGTGTACACGGCATAGTTTGTGCCAATGTTGGCTTGTGCTGCATCAAAGATTCCGTTGATAGAATCAACAATTCCGGGGCCTGCCCAAGTACCGTTGGTATCCGAAGGCTGAGGAATGTTGTAATTGATGATTACATAACCATTGCTGGCGTTGAAGGAGCCAAGGTCGGCTACCGGTCCATTGTTAAAGGTAGACTGGTTGTCGTATTGACCGTTTGAGGTAGAGACATCAAAGAAGGAAGGATCAAAGTAAGATCCACCACCTCCACCGAAGCCGCTGCCGCCACCGTTGGTACCAGCGCCACCTCCGGAATAGCCACCGCCGCCGGCAGCGCCACCCCATCCGGCAGCTGATCCACCGCCAAATCCGCCTAGCACTAGGTCGTTGGGCGCATTACCGCAGCTGTAAAGTAGGCGTCCGCCTCTACCGCCATTCAAGAAGGAGAATGCTACTTCTTTGTGGCACATGCTACGGCTGTCCGCAGTTTGAGGGCCATCGGTAAGGAATCCTGCGCCTCCGGGGCCTTGGTTGCCAAATGGGGCTGCATTTCCGGCACATCCGCCAGGTCCACCTGTACCATTTTTTCCGCAAGGGCCGGTAGCGGCATCCATTACGTTTAGGTTAAGGGTAGCGCTGGAGCGGGAAGAACCGCCACCACCTGCAACAATGAGGGGGGTATTGTTGCCGTCGGCAACAAAAGTTCCACCACCGCCGCCGCCGGCTGAGTTTCCATGCTTGCCTTGTTGACCAACTAAGATTTTAAGTACGGTACCTGCAGTGAGTTGGGTTTTGCCTTTCATAATGGCACCGCGTCCACCACCGCCGTATCCACTGCCGTTGTGAGAGCCGTCCGCCCCTGCTACCTCAAACTCATAAGTTCCGGTGAAGGGCACGGTCCAGTATTGAATGCCGTTTTGAACGGAAACCACACCGGGGCCGTAGGTATTGTCGGCATCGCCTTGGCTGGGACCAAACTGTCCTTGAGCACCGCAATTGGTTAAGGTAATGCTGCCTTGCAATACAGGAGGTACAAAGCCAAGGTTCAAAGGAGTAGATCCTTGGCAGTAGGTACCTTGTACCGGAGAAAGAATAGCACTAGGTATTGGGAAGGCATTTACACGAACGGTATCGTATTTGGATGGACAACCATTCACATCGTAGCCTACAAAGTAGGTAGTAGGAGTGGTCAATGGAGGAGTAGTCCAGTTTTGGCCAACATTAGCGATGTTTCCGCCAATAGTATCGTACCAAACATAGTTGCCTTGAGGTCCTGTTACCGAAAGGTTAGCAGAGCCTGTGCCGCAAAATGTGGTATCGCCTGAGGCTACAGGAGCTTGAAGAGAATCCAGCCAAATTGGAGCAGGTACCCTAGGACTTTGGCAAGATTTAGTAATGGAATAGGAGATGTTAATTTGACCATTTCCACTTCTTGTACCTTGGGTATGTGTAGTGTTGGAAGTGCGGTTGGCATCAGCATAGCTGGAACCGCCGCCACCGCCACCGCCGTAGCTGCTGGAACCGCCGCCGCCACCGTAGTAGCCACCGCCGCCGCCGCCGGAATAGCCGCAGTCGTAGGAGTCTCCACCAACGCCAAGAGTGCCATCAAATCCATCTGCACCACAAGTGCCTCGTTGGCCACCGGCAGTTTGGCTTCCTCCTTTACCGGAGTAGCAATCGCCATAGCTGCTGCAACGAGACCCAGAAAGGCCAGTAAGTCCTCCTCCGTCGCCGCCATGGTTTCCGGAAGAGCAATCGTATCCGGCACCACCGCCGCCACCGGCGACTACAATGCGGTTGTTGAGGGCAGTACCACCTGATCGGATATCTGAGGCACCACCGCCACCTTGTCCACGGACGCTGTAGCAACCGCGTGTGGCAGACCCACCTCCATTCCAGCCACCTTGGGCGCTGCTGTTTTGTCCTCCAACATAAAGGTTAAGTACTTCTCCGGGAGTGACATTAAGGGTGGTCTGTACTCTACCGCCAAGTCCAGGGTTACCATAAATGCCTCCTCCTTGAGCGCCATACATATCCACTTGGATTTGTGTGACGTCAGCAGGTACGGTCCAGGTTTGGGGACTACCGGTATAGTTGAAGGTATGGTTTCCGGAAATGGTTATAGACGACCTTGTTTGAACAAAGAAAGTATCGCTTCCATTTACAGGAGGCAGGGAAATTTGTGGGCCGGTGGCCACTAAGTTTCCACCCGCATTGGCATCGTACCATTCGATGGGCGTGGTAACTCCAGAAGCTGTTAAGGTTACCGGTGTTCCACAAGTAACACTATCTCCCTGAGTAATTGGTGCAGAAAGTGGGGAAACGTTTATAGGTACCGGAATACGGGCACTAGAACAATAGTTTTTCACATAAGAAATGATAACCTGACCATGGCCTGAGCGATCACCTTGCGTATGGCTAACGTTGGAAGCCAAGTTGGGGTTAGCGTAGCTTGATCCGCCGCCGCCGCCGCCATAGTAGTAGCCACCGCCACCACCATACCAGCCGCCGCCACCGCCACCGGCAGCTTGTCCACAGCAACCTGATTGAGCGGCATTACCTCCTTGTCCCTGAGAACCGGCTTGTGCACCACCATTTGTGGCGCCGTTTCCTCCGGAGTTCTGCTGGCCACCTTGACCAACATAAGAGGTGCTGTTTCCGTTGCAATACCATCCGGACTGTGCAGTTCCGGAACCTCCTCCGTCACCACCGCGTTCGGCATTACCGTTGCAATTCCAACCGGCACCGCCACCGCCACCGGCAACAACCACCCGGTTGTTAAGGCTAGTGCCTCCTACTCGAAGGTCAGAGGCTCCACCACCACTACCACCGTTTTGGTAATAGCTGTATCGGTTTCCTCCACCATTCCAACCGCCTGAGCTACCGGTAGGTTGTTGGCCAACATAAATACGAATCAATTGACCAGGCGTTACCGCTAAAGAACCAGTAACTCGGCCCCCAAGTCCTCCTTGATTGGAGGAGTTGGAACCACCTTGAGCACCAGCAACGTCAAAGTTAATAGCATATACACCGGATGGAACGGTCCAGTTTTGAACCCCGCCGGTATAATTAAAGGTAACGCTTCCCGTAGGGTTGGGGTCGGTAATTGCTTCCACGTATACGGTATCGGAAGCAGTCATATAGTTTTGCGTAATGGAGTTGTTGGTGCCCAAACTGTTACCTCCGGTGGGGGCATCAAACCACTCAAAGAAACCGGTTGATCCGGTAACGGTAGCTGTAAGCGTATCGCCGCAAAGGCCTGACACTGCTTGCGCTGTAGGGTTTGTAACAGGTCCAGCCTGGTAGGTAACAGGAATTCTAGCACTTAAGCAGAAAGGGGAGGTGTATGAAATGATGACAGTTCCATGCCCCATACGAACGCCCTGGTTGTGGGTAACGTTGGTAGCTACTTGAGGGTCTGCATAGGAAGAACCACCACCGCCGCCGCCGTAGGAGCCGCCGCCGCCGCCGTAGTATCCACCACCGCCGCCGCCGCCACGGTATGAGCCCATGCCACCATTGGCGAGTGAGCCACTGCTTGGGCAGCACCAGTTGGTACCTGCTGCTCCACCTGAATTTTGGGTGCCCCCCTGACCAAGGTAGGATGGGTTATTGGTATTGCTGTTGCAGTAGTAACCAGTTTCTCCGGTGAGTCCACCGCCATCACCACCGCGTGAGCCATCGGTTCCGCAATTCCAACCTGCACCGCCACCGCCACCGGCAACAATAACTCGGTTGTTGGTACCAGTTCCTCCAATGCGAATATCTGAAGCGCCACCTCCACCTTGGGCGTAGCTGCTCGATGCATTTGTAGAAGCACCTCCATTGTATCCACCGCCGGTAGATGTATTAGGCCATCCGCCTACTCTAATGTAGACGGTTTGCCCGGGAGTAACCGCAAGATCTGCAATAACTTGGCCTCCATAACCTCCGCGGTTTCCGTAATTGGTATTTCTACCCCCTTCGGCACCTTGGACATCCACAGAAATACTAAAAATCCCCGCGGGAACGGTCCAGGTTTGCTGACCACCTGTGTAATTAAAGGTTACGGTTTGGTTTGGATTCAAGTTGTCCGTAGCCTCCACATAATAGGTGGTGGTTTGGGTTAATTGAACGTTAAAACTACTTCCTTGAAAAATTGGAGTTCCTCCGGTTGGCTGGCTGTACCAGTTAAATGATCCGGAAGATCCCGATGCAAGAAGCGTACCTTGGGTGCCGCACAATACAGAGTCGCCAATGGTAATGGGACTAGGTAGAGGATTGCTTTGCACAATAGCAGCTGCCCTTGGACTAACGCAGTTTGGGTTAGACAAGTTGTCAACCGCTTCCACATAGTAGGTTTGGTTTGAATAAAGCGCAGCGGTGGTATAGGATGCTCCTGTACCTAATAATGCGCCCCCTATAGGTTGGTCGTACCAGCGAAAAATGCCGGTAGAACCACTCGCTGTTAAGGTCGCTCCTTGTCCGCACGTTGCAGAGGAGCTAACCACATTTGGAATGGGACACTGTGCCGAAAGGGTTGGCACATTGCCCAAACTACAGAAGGCTGACCCAAATAAAAGGACAGCTCCTGCTCGTCGTAGCAATTTAATCATGAAACACAATTTAAGGGTGGTCAATAAGTGTACTAAATCTATGTCAAGGCTAAAGTATGAATTATATTTTTGTGAATACAAGCTTTTTTAACAATTGGCTCTTGAAATCTTTTGTCGCTAAATGCACATTTTCAGTTATTTTAATTTAACCTGATGTTGATTGCTTTTAGTTCTTTGCAGAGCTTAAGATGTGGTGCGGGTAAAGAAAATATATACAAAATCGTATTAGTGATTAAACTTTTTTGGCCTTTGGCTTTGATCTATTTTTTTTCATTCAAGGTTGATTCTTAATGAAAATCTTATTTTCTAATTGGTTTTTTTTGTTGAAAAATCTTTTTTTCACTCCTCATATTATTGAGATATGGGACGGACATCCCTATGATTTGAATTTTTGAGCTCATTGAAAGAGAAACTAGCGCCAAAAAAAAAGCCCGGAATTTCCGGGCTTTTTATTGATAGGCTAACGGTTAGTTGCCTTTGGTGATGCGTGTGCTGAATTCTTGGTCGTTGATATTGACCTTGAGCACATAAACTCCCGTTGCTAATCCAATAGAGGAAGTCTCCATTGGCAATTGGTGGGTACCTCCGGACAAGAGACCAAAGTCTTGGTTGGTAATTAGTCTTCCTGAAATATCCCATAGGGAAACGGACACTTCTGAATCGTTGGGTAGATTAAGACCAACAAAGAACCGTTCGGTGAAGGGGCTTGGGTAAGCTACTAGTTCCATTTCCTGAGCTTTTTGCCCCTCAAAAGAGGTGATGTCTCTTGCCTCAATCAGTACACATTCTGTTGCCGGGCAATTATCGTTTTCTACGGTTAAGCATACTTGATAAGTGCCTGCTATTGCGTACTGCTTGAGTGGACTAACCTGAGTAGAGGTAGTACCATCTCCAAAATCCCACAAGTAGGTTGCCGTACCAAGTGGGTTGCTTGGGCCAAACTGTACTTGATTCACGCCAACATTTAGATTGGTAAAGTTGGCATCAGGTGCAGCTACTACCTCGATTAGGTCTGTTTTGGTGTCGGTACAACCCTGAGCTGTCGTTACCGTTAGTGTTACAGGGAAGTAACCTGCTTGTCCAAAAGTGAAGTTGGGGTTTTGAATGGTATCTGTACCCACTCCAAAGTTCCAGTTCCAATTGGTGATGTTGCCGTTGCTGACATCTGCAAAGGGTAGAGGTTGGTTTTGACAACCTTTATCAGCCAAGAAGTCAGCCGTTGGCTCTTCGCCAATGGTAACGTTGCCATTGAAGCTAGCTACACAGCCTTGGTCAGATACTGTGTTTAAGGTGTAGTAGTAAATACCGGGACTGCTGTAGCCATGAACTACATTTTGTCCATTACCTGTAGCTCCATTTCCGAAGTCCCAGCTGTAGCTGCTCACGTTTGCTCCTGAAACAAAGGCTGCAAAGTTGGCCGGATTAGGGAAGCAGGCATTGGTAACGTCTACCGAGTCCACTGTTGGGTTGGGGTGAATTACCAAGTTTGCTGTAGCCGTATCGGCGCATCCATCCGGAGTGCTTACCACCAATTGCACGGTGTAGTTTCCGGGGTTCGCATAGGTTTCGGAAGCCTGGAATCCGTTTCCTGAGTTTCCATTACCAAAGTCCCAAGCATAGTTGGTAATTACACCGCCTTGTCCAATGGTGGAGTTCTGATTGAAATCTACTTGTGCGCCTTGACAATCATCGTTGGCAAGGATTTGCGAGATGATTGGGTTGGGCTGCACGTTCACTTGAACTGCTGCGGTTTGATTCGCACAACCGTTGGCATCGGTACCAACTACGGTGTAGGCACCGGCAGTGGAAGCACTAAGGCTAGGCTGGTTGGCTCCACTGATGGGGTTTCCGTTGTTGAACCACTGGTAGTTGGTAGCTCCGGAAGCGGTGAGGTTTACATTGCCCCCTGCACAAACGCTTTGAATCGCATTAGGACTTACGGCCACTTGTGGCAATGGGTTTACTACAATGCTCACGGTATCTACATCAGAACAGTTGTTGCTTGCGGTTACTTGGTAGATTACCTGCGCAGTGCCGGTTCCTGCCAATTGAGGATCGAATAGTCCTGAGTTGGAGTTGGCCATGC
>JAUHWY010000049.1 GCA_030427255.1 Bacteroidia bacterium
TGGAGGAACTATTTCCATCTCCAAAATCCCAATCCCAGTTGGCAATAGAGCCTGGAGCCGGAATGGAGGATTGATTGATGAATGGAGCAATCATACCGCAAGAGGGCGGCAGAGCAAAGTTGGTAACGGGCTTAGGCGTAATCAACAAGGGGTTTGTAACGGTATCGGTACATCCACCTTGTCCGGTAACCACAAGGGTGATGTTGTACTGTCCATGGGTACCATACAGGTGAGAAGGGTTTTGCTGATTCGAACTGTTTCCGTCACCAAAGTCCCATTGCCAGTTAGCAATGGTTGAATTAGGTATGGTAGACTGGTCAGAGAAAGGCGCCGGAGTTTCGTCGCAGGTTTGTGGTACGCTAAAAGCGGCTTGTGGAATGGACCAGGTGGTAAAGGGTTGTACGAGGGTATCGCTGCACCCTTCATTAGAAACCACAACAAGCGAAATATTGTACGATCCGGGATTGGTGTATTGGTGCGTAGGATTCTGTTGGTTGGAGCTTTGTCCATTGCCAAAGTTCCATTGGTTGGAGGTAATGGTTCCGGGCTGAGCAATGGAAGAAAGGTTGGAAAATGCATTGGTCAAGCCGCAAGAATCAGGAAGCGTAAACGCCGCAACGGGAGTAGGAGGAATGTTGATGGGGTTGGCCGCGGTATCGGTACATCCACCCACGCCTGTTACCACGAGGGTAACATTATATTGTCCATGTTGGGGATAGCTATAGGCTGGATTTTGTGTATTGCCGTTTTGTCCATTTCCATAGCTCCAATCCCACTGGGTGATTTGTGAGTTTTGAATGGTAGAAAGGTCTTGAAATGGCACGGCATTTCCATGACAGGTTTGCGGTCCGGAGAAAGCAGCCTGCGGAATGGCATATACGGTAAAGTTTTGTGTTGCGGTATCGGTACACCCGTCGGCGGTGGTTACGGCATGGGTAATGGCATAAGTACCGGGGCTTTGGTAGTTAAAGGCGGCATTTTGGGTATTCAGTGTTTGCCCGTTGCCTAAATCCCAATGATAGGTATTGATGTTTCCGGGTTGAGCCACATTGCTGGTGCTTAGGAAGCTGTCGCTAAGCCCACAGGAGTCGGGCATGGTAAAGGAAGCGGTAGGTGAAGGGGGAACCACCACCACTTGGGTAGCGGTATCGGTACATCCACCGGGACCGGTAACCACGAGCGAGGTATTGTAGGTTCCGGGTTGTGGGTAATTGTAATTGGGGCTTTGTTGGTTGGAGCTTTGTCCATTGCCATAATCCCAATTGTATGCAAGGTTTCCACCACCTTGAACGGAAGATGTATTAGTAAAAGGCACGGCATTTCCATGGCAGGTTTGCGGCGCAGAATACTGTGCGTTTGGAATGGCGTACACCGTAAAGTTTTGGGTCTCGGTGTCTACACAACCATTGGAAGAGGTAGTGGTGAGCGTAATGGGGTATGTTCCCGGCGTAGCAAAATTAAAGTTTGGGTTTTGTTGCCCGGAGGTTTGTCCATTACCTAAATTCCATTGGTTGGAGGTAATGGTGCCCGGGGAGGCAATGGTAGACGTATTGGTAATTTGTCCGGTAAGCCCGCAAGGAGGAGGAAGGGTAAATGAGGCTACAGGTACCGGGTGCACGGTAACCTGTTGTGTGGCGGTATCGCTACAATTTCCTGCTCCGGTAGCAATGAGGGTAACGGTGTAGGTGCCGGATTGTTGGTAATTATGCCATGGGCTTTGTTGAAAGGAACTGTTTCCATTGCCGAAATCCCAAGTATAGGTCATATTACCCCAACCGGGCAAGGTGCTTTGGTTAATAAAAGGAAGGTTGTTGCCGGTACACACAGACTGGAAAGTAAAAGCAGCGGTAGGGATTGCATTTACATTAATTTGTTGTGTAAGGGTGTCGTAACAACCGGCGTTATCGCCCACAATAAGGGATACATTGTAGCTTCCGGGTGCGGCATAGGTATGGCTTGGATTTTGTTGATTTGATGTGTTTCCATCGCCAAAGTCCCAAGCATGAGACACCAAGCTTCCAGGACTTGAAATGGTGGATAGGTCTGAAAACTGTTTGTTCAATCCACAGAGCGTATCTACGGAGAAGCCGGGTTGAATCACCGGCGGCACAGTAACGGGTAGGGTTACTGTATCGGCGCAACCTGCGGGTGCTTCAGCAATAAGGGTTACATTATAGGTGCCGGGCTGCTGGTATTGATGAATGGGGCTTTGTCCGGTTCCTGAGTTTCCATCCCCAAAGTCCCAAGACCAGTTGGATGGCCAAGAATTGGGAATAATGGTGGAGTCGGTAAACTGAATGGTTCCATTGCAAAGGTTGGAGGTGGTAAAGTGGGCTACCGGGATAATAGGTTGAATGTTGGTGGAGAGGGTGGCGTTACAGCCGGTTTGAGAGGTTAGAGTAACCGACCAAGGAATTACATTTAAGTGTGGGTCTTGAATCGTGACAGATTGTGTTGTGGCCCCATTGCTCCATAAATAATTGGCAAAGCCGGAAGGAGCTGTAAGGGTAGCCAAAGAGTCTCCTTGGCAGTAGGCAATATCGATTTGGAGTGGCCTACATTCGGCTACTAGGTAGCCATGTCCTGAGTGTCCACCCCAACCACAGTCACCTGATTGAGCTTCGATGGTAACGGTTTGACCAAGAAGTTGGGAAAGGTCAATACCTGATTTGGTCCAGTCTTTCCAAACATACCCGGCATAGCTTCCCCAGCCGGGAAGATTTGGGTTTGCCCAAACATTTAAAAAGGTACAAGGAACAATTTGTCCATTTTGATTCCGTACTTGGATTTGAAATTTGGGTTGATCAGGTACGGGGTGACCGGCAGGATACTGAAGAACAACCGCATATTCGTAAGTGAAGAGCGTGTTTTGGTTATTTACCACAAAAGAATAGGCTAGTCTTTCTGCCTGGCGCCCTCCGGAGCTGTTGCCCAAACGTGCTGATTGGCCATAGCCGGGTGGAACCCTTTGAAGCATGGGCACAATGTTATCCGTTCCCGGGGTCATAATGGTATGGCGACCATTTACAATAACGTTAGGAACGTTTATGTTGATGGTTGGGCAACAAATACCGGTACCACCCGTCCAATTTTGAAAGTTGCCAAAAGAAAAGTCGGCATTAGGACACCCAAAGTTTCCTTGTGCCTTTGCCTCCGGATTTAGCCCGAATGCAAGAATAAGGGTTATAAGAACAATACGTGGTAAAAATTTTTTCATAGTCTAGAATTGCTGGGACTATTTTTTGCTATAATTCCTTGTAAAGCTAATAAAGAAATTTACCAATTCCCAATTTTGGGTCAGCAAGTGCTTTAATATTTAAGTCTTTTTTGAAACAAAAGAAAATAGGGTAAAATTCTATAGGTGTGGTATTTATGAGTTTTAGGTTGAAGCAGGGCTTTGTTTTTTGTTTAATAAATTATTTTGAAGGGTACACAATAGGGCTAAGGTTAAGTTTTAATAATTTTTGGAAATCGATTCCGACTTTTGTGGAAAGCAGCCTAGATGCAGGATGGCATTGAGCATTCAACCTTCCAATGTCTTATACTTAACTTCTATTTAGAAGCTTGAGCGGCGGCTTGCCTGGTTAAGAGGCCTTTTAGCTTTCTTCATTGTTCTTTCTGCAATACAATTTAAAACCGTTCACGCATTGCAATTCTGGCGCAATCGATCCTGCCCTGACCCGAACATTAGGGAGGGAGACTCTGCCGCTTACGTACTGACGCTTACGGTCAGTATCCTTGAGTCAGGATTTAACACCCTGACGCCTTGGCTCTATAGCACAATGTGTCCACGGTCTCATAGAGGTTTTCCTTTGGGAAGTTCCGGAACCCTGTAGGAAGGCATAGATATGCTTATGGCATTTTCCGTGCGCACATAATCTTATACAAACCTTTAACACAGCAAGAGTAGTTAGGCAATAGCCACCTGAAAATGGCTTATCGGATGAGGTTTACTTTTCCTCTATACTCATACCATTCGCCATAAAAGTCTCTAACCCTAATACGGTAAACATAAACTCCTTGTTTTACCAAATCGTTGGCATAGGATCCGTCCCAACCTTTCGCTAAAGGTTCCAAATTTTTTAGGTAGATCAATTCTTGCCCCCAGCGGTTAAAAATCCACATTTCGGCTTCAGCCAATCCTCGGCCTTCAATTTTAAAGAGGTCGTTTATGCCATCCTCGTTAGGTGAAAAGGCATTGGGTATATAAACTGAGAAGTCCGGATTAATGCTTAAAGGGTGGATTATAGAATCTGAACATCCATGCTCGTTTGCTACCCATAAATAAATATAATAGGTACCTGTATCGGCAGGGTATACATGCGATACATTCATGGAATTATAGGTATTTCCATCGCCCATGTCCCAGTAAAATTCTGTGGGGCCTCCCAAGCTTTGGTTAAAGAACTCGATGTTTCTTTCGGCAATGGTGGGCTCTTCCGGGGTGAACTTAAACTGTGCATCCGGAAGTTCATGCACCTGAATCATATCGTTTACGGTAACGGAGGTGTCGCATCCTTTATCGGAGATGGCATACATGCTTACGGTATAGAAACCGGGGTTCATATACCATTGGTTTGGATCGTCTTGATTTGAGGTATTTCCATTGCCCAAATCCCAGGTAATTCCGGTTACGGTATTGTCACCGGGAATGGTGGTTTGGTTTTCGAAGAACACGCGAAGAGGAGCACAACCTTCCACCGGATCAGCGGTAAAGTTGATGCGCGGTCTTGGGAAAATAGAAACGGGCTTGGTGATGGAGTCGATACATCCTCGGTTTGAGGTAGCCATTAAGGTAACTTGATAGGTACCATCGGCAGCGTATTGTACTACAGGGTCCACGTTGTAAGATGCAGGCACGCTATCGGATCCGAAGTCCCAAGTATATCCGGTAATG
>JAUHWY010000036.1 GCA_030427255.1 Bacteroidia bacterium
GGAAAAAACAGTAAAATTGTCAGGCTGTCATGTTCTTTGAAACCAAAACCTAAAAAGGGGGGGCAATATCACCGGAAGGGGGGTCAGTATCGCCGGAATATGCATTTAATGGCTTCAAGGGCTATCCTTGCTTAAAAGCCAAACTGAATGTTCTTATAGTTTGCTCATAAACACAAATTAAGCATTAGGATTTTATTGTCCAGTTTTGGCTGACCACTTCAGTTAACTTTTCTTGTTTGCCGAACAACAGCCTCGGGAATGAAACGTAGGTCATTTAGGAGCAGTGTACTTGTCTGCCGAGACATATTTTGTTAAGAACCTGAGACGTTACTGAAAACACTATCCGTACCATGATTTATACCCAATGTTGGGCGTTCGTACTTTTATAAATCAAGTTTAATCTGAGTCATTGTTTCATTTTTTCGCTTTCTGAGAACCTCCTCAACATACTTTTTAGCTTTATTCTTACTTACTCCACGAGATTTGACCAGCAATTCAGCCATTTGTCTTTCAAATTCTGGCAACAAGGAACTATTCATTGGCCTGAACATGTAATAAAGAAACACCTTCAAGAAACACAATTCAATAATAAACTTGTTGTCAATTTTGTCAATGACTCGATCAATGTACTTGACATAATCATTTAGCTTCATGTCAGAGTAAATAAATCCGGTCAGATACAATTCATATTGAGATAAATCCTTTCGGTCCTCTTTAAAGTATCGTTTCAATTTCAACTCCAATGGAGTGTCTAGAAATTCAGTTCCAATCCATGTAAGAAGCATTAACTGATTAATTATTGGCGCAATAGTGATGAAAAATTCAGGAGGAAAGGGAAGCTCGTCTTCCTTATTATTGGCAAGATTATATGCAATAATGGATTGTAAATAAACACCGTACTTTGCTGCTTTATTAACAATAATATCCAAACTATCATTTACATAGTCTGGATTCTTTATGTTTTCACTGTTCTTAAGAACACGAGCAGCCAACTCTAAGACATGATAGAATTTCTTTTTGAAGTCAACCTTTTGTTTTACTTGAATGCTATCATTCACGGGAAGCATTTCTAATTGCTGACCTAGTGCGTCTTCAATTTCATCATCAGAAAGCTTTGAGTTGCGAGTTTTAGTAATAAAATTTGTCGGGTTAACATGTTTGAGAATGAATGATTCGTTTGGAAAATATTTATCTACATTTTTGTCAATGAATTGGTCAATTTCTTCATATGCCTCTTCCAGTTTTTTTATTGCAAACCTTAACGTATCAATATCATCTCTTTTCCTTCCTGTCAGGTAATCCAGCTCATCAATAAAGGATAAAAATTTAGCATCAGAAAACACTTCACTCTTGAATTCTGGGTTCTTGTCTATGTTAAGCGAAAGGAAAAATGTAAAAAACGCATCATATCGAAAAGTTACACAGTTATTGTGCAGTTCTTTTTTCAAAATTCCCTTTTCTATGAATTCGCTAACTTTCTCGGAGGCTGAAAATCTTTTTAGTTGATTCAAATCAAAATTTTTTTGAACACATCTAATAACATCAGTTTGAGGTAATGCCAGATTGTTACTCTGGTCACCATTTTTGTGCATTTCTAAAGCAATTTCTGTAAGCAATTCAATTTTCTTTTCAAAATTATATGCACCAGCCTTTGCATTATCAATTTTGAGTCCCTCAAGGATAAAGGTCAAAAATTGCTGAATAAGGTTCGCTTTATTAATTGGTTTGAAATTCTCTTGCTTTTCTATTATCCATAGGAAAAGAGAGACAGAAAAGAAAGTTCTTGGTATCCGAAGTATCTCAAACACCTTAATGAGCTTTTCTATATTGTTTTGAATCCATTCATTGTCTTTCTTTCTAAACCATTTAATTGCTAATTCTTTAAATTCCTTAACCCCAACATTTCCAATAAAAATCGGTCTGAATTCCTTTTCATAATCTTCTCCAGTCTTTTTTGCAAAAACCGTGTTTTCTGATGTAAGTAAAGTGTCTATTTCAGTTGGTGTAGTGACAATTATTTTGTTTTTAGGATAGGTATCTATAAATCTTTTAAATCTATTTACAGCATGAACATGCTCATCATCTTCAATATAATTATCAATCAGAATAAGAATTTTTCCAGCTTCAAGTAATTCAGAAATCTCTGTGCTGCTGGGCTCATTCAAAAAACTATTAATGAGCGGTTTAAAATCTTTCTTTTTTAATTCAGAAAAATCAATTTCAACCGGAAGCCTTTGATACTTCGTGAACAGATTTGAAGCGTCAATAAAAATTTTATTCAGTAGAGTAGTCTTTCCTGTCTCTTTATCACCAATTATCAGTATATTTTTATCAATAGTAAGGATTTCGTTCAAATTAATCAAACTTAGATCATCATCTATATCATTCAATAAAATTGGTTTGTCTGACAGTTTTGGATGAACAAATATTTGATTGAGACTTCTCGGAGCAATCGAATCTGTTCCATGCACAACTAAAGCAGTATCCATTAGTTCTTGTTTTGCTCTACAAGTTTTATCAGCAAGAATTAAATGTCTGTTGAAGTCCTCGCCATTAGCAGACAGCCTTAGTAACTCACAACTTTCTCCATCAGGGCTTGTATCAACGTCCTTATCAAATTCGACTCTATTATGTACATATTTTCTAAAGAAGCATTTAATTTCATAATCACCTGTGAGCTCTTTATTAAAATCTAATATGGAGTAACCTGGTTTGAAGGCATCTATCTTTTCTCTTGGATTACTAAATGCAGATTTCGCTACTGAATAAAACAATTTGTTCCTTGTCCCGAAGGAAAATACATTGTCACTTCTATGCGTATGGCCGCAAAATAAAATGTTGAAATTAGAGAGGTGAAGAAATCGCCTAAGTTCGTGGCGATCAATCTCACTTATGTGTTCTAAAGGATGATGAATTAATGCGATATTTAATGTAGTGGAATTTTCCTCAAAAAAATCCTTTGCATCAAGGACTTGTTTAGTTCCAAATAGAAGTTTATCGTAACCTAAATTTGGTGAAGAACGCCATGCCGAGTTGAACGCTGCAATACCGACCCTTTCACCTTTAATCTCTAAACAAAAGCAAGATTCAAAATTGGTTAGATATGAATTTGGTATTCCAGAATAAAATCCTTTTTCAAATTCAGTAAAGGTTTTGATTCTTTTGATTCCATCATGAAAATTCTCTTTGTTGGCCGCTACGTATTTGTTTACTCTTTCAATATTATCAAAGTTCAATATTCCACTTTCAGAAATATCGTCAATTTCCGATTCATTTATGTCATGATTTCCGGGAATAAAAATGAAACGGCTTTTATCAAGTGAAAGAATACTTAAAATAGGTGTGATAAATTCCTTTTCAACAATATCATAAAAATCTTCACCTTCATCAAAACTTGTCCCACCCTTATCTATTAAATCTCCTGTAAGAATGACTAAGTCAACCGATTTCTTTTTATTAAATTCTTGTAGGTCTTTCAATAAAGCGACAAGATAGAATTGTTTTAATGACTCTAGATTGTCCTTGGAAAGATGTAAATCACTTAGATGTATTATTCTCATATCACTTTATTCTTTTGTGTGACTCCCAACTTTTTTATCCCCGCAAATTTTACCCACATACATCTCCCGCTACCGGGTAATACGCTGTATTCGTAACGAATATTTGCCATTTTCAAATCATCGAAAGGTCTTTCTATCTCACTGATTCTAACCCGGTGATTAGGATACGCTAAAGCAATCCGTTTCTCTCTTCTATGTTGGATGGAGGATAAATGCATGGGCGGTGTTTGCAACCATAAAAATAAAAAAAAGCGGATTTAAACCAACAAAAATGTGCACGCTCTTGCGCTTCTCTTTTGCCAGATAAGCCTCGTGGCAAAAATTACAGCCAACATGGGGATGTAGAGATTTCCGCTTTAAATTACCATTGATAATCAAATAGTTAATGACTTAGATGTAGAGATTTTTTCTTTAAAGAAAATGACCAAACGGAGCTTAAGCGCCCCGGCGCAGGCCAATTAGCCTGCCGATGTGGGGGGGCACAGCCGCTGCCCAACTAAGAGCGACCACAGGAAGCTCCTTAGGTGGGCAGAGCGGCGTACCCCCCCACAAGGCAGCTAATGGCCGGAGATGGATAAGGCGCCCAAATAAAAATCTGAGACTGTTGATGCGCTGCTTTTCTGGCGGCATACCTGCCCTGACCAAGGCGTCAGGGTTTGCGTTGCAGTCAAATTTCAAGGTCCTCATTTACCATTAGTAAACTCCGGCCTGCCCTGACCGCGGCGTCAGTGGCCTTTCGATTTGCCTGCGCCTTAATTTGCCTTGAAAACGCAACGCATCAACAGCCTCAAACCCCTCCTTTTCTATTGGTAAATGGTGGCTTGCCCCAAAACTTCGGGGACGCTAGCTGCCATCCGCGTCTAAGGCACGAGGTCATGAGCACCGATGCAAAGGGCGGATACGGAGCTTAACTTGCCTATGGAAGGAAGGCCCAAGTCAAAACTGGGCCGCCACGGTGCAGGGCTTTTTGTATAGCTCGGTTCTGCCGTCGGGACTGAAGATTTCAAAGGCTACGATGTGGATGCCCGTTCGGGCTTTGTTGCCCTCGTCGTCGATGCCGTCCCATATGAATTGTCCGGAGGCCTCCAACAATACGTTGTTGGCTAAGGTGCGGACCAAACGCCCCGCCGCGTCGTAAATGGTTACGGTGCCTAAAGCGCCCGGCTCGCTGAGCTGATAACGAATGAACATTTGGTCCTTAAACCCGTCGCTGTTCGGCGAAAAGATGTCGGGATCCAATACGATGTCCTCGGTGATGGGTTCCAATATTCCCGCCTGGGAGTTGCGGTAGCCCGGAGTGCCAAAGCCTTTGGCCTGGGCCGCTGAATTCCAATTGGTGGGGTCCTGGGTGGGATTGCTGAACAAGATGCGCTCCATGGCCACGCCATCGGTGGTCTCCAATAAGGGGAACTGGAATTCGTCGGCGTTGTAGCTGAGGTGATCTATTACTTGCAGACTTATGTTCACCAGGGTGATGGCGTCGTCGTCGTTGTTGAGGGAAGGCAAGTCCTCTACGTCCCAAAAGGCGAGGGAATCTTCGGTGAGGTACTGAGATTTTACAATTTCTTGATCTTCGGAGAGCAAAAGGTACTCGCCGGGGAAGAGCAACAAGGGCAAGGGAGATGCCTGGTAGGTGGTTTCGAATTCGCCGGTAAGGGTATCCAAGGTGGTTAAATACAGTTGAGATAGATCTACCGCCTCGGTGCCGTTGTGGTAAATTTCAAGGTAGTCTATACCGCCATCTTTGGGGTCGCTCAATACTTCATTGATTAGGAGGTCTTGATCCAAAATGGCATCCGGATTGCGCAAACGCACGCTGTCTTGAGGCATGGCGTTGCCTGCACAGTCTTCTACGTTTCCGCTAATGGTTACCAACACTTCTTCTCCCGGATTGATGGGATTGGCCAACAGGATGCGGGCTACTTGAAGCTCGGGTTGGATCAATCGAACATCTATGGGCAAGCCAGGGGCTGCGCTTAGGGTGATGTCGGAAAGGTCCAAGCTTCCGGGACGTAGCTGTTCGCTAAAGTAAAGGTAAGCGGTGTCGGGGGCTAAAAAGCCGCTGCGGTACATGCGTGGAGCCGAGGCATCTATGGATGTTCCGAGTACGGAATTGGTAGCCCCGGGCGTTCCTCCTTGGGTGTTGGTACTGGCCGTCCAATTGTTGCGTCCACCGCAGGGATTGCTTGGGTCAATCATTTCGAGCGACCACCCGCCGGAGGATTTGGCATTGCTGCCATACCAGTCGTCGGAATAGAGCACGCTGTGCAGCAGGGAGCCGTTAGGCGCTCTAAGGGCAATGGTTCCGGAAGTATTGGTTAAGGAACCTAAGGAAGTCATGGAAACCACATTGATTCCGCTGAACAGGGCGGCCTCGTCTTCATCCACCAAGACTACAAAGCTATCGGGAGGAATTACACCGGAAGGAATGGTGTAGCTGCTGCTGCCCACTTCAATGGTCCAGTCGCGCAGATTGATGGGAAAATCTTTGGTATTGTACAGTTCAATGTATTCGGCTTCGGGCAGCAATACGGCCGGGGCTTCGTCGGCCATGAACTCGTTGATGAGCACATCAAAAGCCTCTGGTGCATAAAACAACAGGTCTTCTTGCGTTCCTGCGCCAAAGCTGTTGCCGGCACAGTCGTTGATGTCGTTTACAAAAGTAAGGGTGTAGGTGGTGTTTACTTGAAGGGCAACCCCAAGTAGGAGCCTTAGTTGGTTTGGTTCCACAAGTGCAACAGACAAAGGAGCTCCAATACCGCCTGAAATGTTAAAATTGGAAGGGCTAATGGAGCCGGCATCCAATTCTTTATTGAATTCCAGAAGTACTTGGCTTGCGGTTTCGGCTTCAACTAAGGTAAGTGCAGGGGCCACCGGGGTCGGGTCAAACACGCTGTTGGATCGACCGGGGGTTCCACCGGAGCTGTTGAGGGAGGCTGCCCAATTTCCGGAGCCACCGCAAAACTCGTTGGGATTGATGCGCTCCATGCTGTAGCCTCCATCGTCTTTGGAAGCGTCGTTGTAGAAATCTAAGTCGTAGCTTACCCGATCGAGCAAGGTGCCGGTGGAATCTTCGAGCTCAATGGTGGCACCGCTGTTGGTAAGGGATGGCCAAGAGTTCAAATAAGCTATGGGTGTGTTGGGCAGGAATAGGCCTTGGGCATCGATATCGGTAAGGACCAAAAAGCTGTCGGGTTGAATGGTGGCGGCAGGCAGAACGCGGTCTGAGGAGCCCACTCTAAGGACAAACTGGTCGATATTTATGGGAAGGTTGGTCCGGTTGTAGAGTTCAATATACTCGTACTCGGGCATGCCAATGGCGGGTGTTGGGTCGGGATGGATTTCATTGATGACAATATCGCCGGAAGTGGCTACCACCAGGGCCAAAGGGAGGCTGGTGTCTTGCATGGTATTTCCCGAAAAATCCTGAACGGCGGTAATGTCCAGGTTGTATAAGGTGGAGGTGCTGAGGGGGTTGGCCAAGGTCAAAACCACTTCATTGGCGGCTTGTGGATTGGGTTGTGCGGCGCTGGGGTTTCCTATACCGGAGGAAATCAAATAATTGGAGGTGGTGGAGGCGGTAGCGGGAGACACAGGTTCTGAAAAGCTTACCCGAATTTGAGTGGTAGACTCAGCGGCCACCGCACTAACGGTTGGCGGGATTTGATCGCTTTGTCCGGTTCCGGTCACCACAAAATCGTCGAAGAACATTTTATCGGCACGTGTGGTGGTGTATCGGCAATACACTCCGGAAAAGGCCGAAAAGGTATGGGAGTTGTCGATGGCTGTGCCAAGGCTGACAAAATTGCTTCCTCCGGTGGCGTCCCAAAGGAGCTCCCAGTTTCCGCTGTTGTCTCGGGTAGCACGAACGCGCACATTCACCGGATCTTGGTCTACCGAAGCGGGGGGAGACAGAATCAATGGAGTGGTTGTGGATCCGGTTTGTCGGTACAATCCAATTTCATCGTTGGAGCCGCCAACAAGAATAAAGTAGCCATTTAAGTTACCGGAGAGTGCGGCCACATCGGAGACCAAATAAAAGCGTGCAAAATTGCTTGAAGATGGATTGAATTCCAGGCGGACCAAGGCTTCCCATGAGGCATTATCGATGGCATTGGATGCCGTTGCCAAATAGCGGACATTGCTGGATTGTGCTGCACCGTCGTTTAGCCAAAGCGCATTGCCCACACTAATTTGAAACTGGGCGGCATCGCCGAGCCAAGTGGGGTTGTTGGTGAAGTCACCGTCAGAAAAATCGTCGGAATACTGGGCTGTTAAAGGCAGAGCCAGCGCAAAACTTAAAAAAAGATAGAGTCCTTTCATGAGGTAGATTGAACTGTTAAAGCGAATGTAAAGGTAATTATACTATTTTTGGGATTGGAGCTGTCTTTGATTACCAAAGAATTAAGATGAAAATTGCTGTGGTAGGTGCTACAGGTCTGGTAGGCCGGCACATGATACATATACTGAAAGAGCGAGGTTTTGGCGAAGAGACCTTAGTGCCTGTTGCCTCTGAACGCTCGGTGGGTGAGACAATCCCCTTTGGAGGCAAAGAGTTTGCGGTGGTAGATATTGCCACAGCCTTGGAAGCATCTCCGGACTTTGCTTTGTTTTCGGCAGGAGGAGAGCTAAGTAAGACTTGGGCTAAAAAGTTCTCTGAATCGGGAACGGTTGTTATTGACAATTCCTCGGCCTGGCGTTTGGATCAGGATACTCCTTTGATTGTTCCGGAGGTGAATGGTGCTTGGCTGACCGGCAAAGAGCGGTTGATTGCCAATCCCAACTGCTCTACCATACAATTGATGGTAGCTTTGGCGCCTGTGCACAAGAGCTTGGGCATTCGTCGGATGGTGGTAACCACCTTTCAGTCCGTTTCGGGTGCGGGTCAAAAAGGCTATCAACAGTGGGTAGATGAGGTCCAGGGTAAGGAGGAAAAAACCGACTGTTTCCCCCACCCCATTCATGGCAATGTGATTCCGCAATGCGATAGTTTTGAGCAAGAGGGATTTACTAAGGAGGAAATGAAGCTCATTCGAGAGAGCAAAAAGATTTTGAACGATTACCATATATTGATTGCTCCCACCTGCACCAGGGTACCGGTAGCCATTGGCCATTCTGAATCGGTAGTGGTGGAGACCTTTCGCCCCTTTGATATGCCGGAATTGTTGGAAATTTTCAATAAGGCACCGGGCTTGAACCTGCTGGACAAGCCGGAATCCATGACTTATCCTATGCCCTTGGATGTTGCGGGCTACGATGAAGTATTTATAGGAAGGATTCGTAGAGATCCGACCCAAACCCATGGTTTTCATTGTTGGATTGTGGGCGACAATCTTAGAAAAGGTGCAGCCACCAATGCCATCCAAATCATGGAGATTATGCTGGATCGGCAGAAGAAGCGGTAAGTTCCCTTTCCTTTGACCTTAGCCAGTCCTTTTCAAAGGCGCTAAGTCCCGGCCCGGACACTTTTGCTGCGGCTCTGGTAAAGGCCACATACCAAATATGCGCCTCCTCACGTGCAAGTTGCCATTGCAAACTTTTTTCCTCTGAAAGGTGGAGCGTTTTCTGAACATCAGACAATAATGGGAAATCAGAGGCCAGAGAAACTTTTTTGTACTCCAGTCCCTTTACGGAATGAACGGTAGCTCCAAGCCAATCTGCTTGGTATCGATGCTCTTCGGGAAGGGTACGTTTTTTAAGTCGCTGCAACAGTCCGGGCAGTGCCTTACCATATCCTTTGACCAAGCGCATACATTGTGCTAGCGTATGGTCTGAAGAAGTTTTAGCCAGGGTTTCAAGGGCTTTCCAATCGGCAACCTCATTGAGCCAAGCATTTTTAAATCCCCTTTTTTTGCCATTCCTAAGTGCTATTAAATCTTTAAGCAATTGAATTTCTTGACGCCAAAGTTTATCGCCGGACTGACCTTCCATGCCAATGGAGGGACAATGTCGGGCATCCATAAGTTCCAAAAGGCGGTGCAACAAGCCTAAATTGGTGCGAAACAGATGCATTAAAGGCACCAATTCTTTGTTTGGAGGGCCTTGCGGTTTAAGGGCATCTAAGTACAAGCCATAGGGTTGCAGCCAAAAAAGCACCTTATTGGCCAGTTGGCTAGGTTGTAGGCTTAAGCGGTGGCTTTGATTGAGATGCCTAAGCTCAAAGTGAGAAGGCGGAGGCGGAGTTTGTGCAAAACGCCAGGCATAGATATGTTGGGCGGGATCTCCCACCCAATGCATGGGCATGCTTTGAGTTAGGAGCCATTGGCTGATTTGGGGTTGGAGGTCCTGCATTTCGTCCACAAACAAGGCTTGGTGTGGAAGCTTGTGTTGTTGTTTAAGCCATAGATGTAGGTAGGCATCATGGCAAAGAGGCATATTGTGGTGGCCCAAGTTCAGCAATAATTCCTGACATAGAGATTCAATGGCGGTGCGGTTGGCCAATAAAAAATCCAGCGCAGGCGAAGGAACAAGCCACTGCTCTGGTTCCGGAAGTGCGCTTGGAGAAGCTCCAAACCTTAGAGCAGCTTCGGCCCAACGAATGGCTTGGAGTTTTTTTGCCCTTCCAAGCGATTTTTTGCGCCAAAACTTCAACACATCCACCTCTTCCAGGAGACCGGGAGTCCAATTGGGAATTACCCTGGACTTTTGGCTAAGACCTAAAGATTGGTAGGCTAAGCCATGGATGGTTTTTACCTCCATGTGTGGCAGGGAGGAGCCCTCCGAGGTGGAAGTTTTGCTTTTCCATCGACTATGAATTTCTTGGGCTACCCTACGGTTGAAAGCTAAAAAAAGTAAGGAGGTATTGGGAGGGGCTGAAGAGGCGGTGTTGAGCAGGTAAGATGTTTTACCGGTTCCTGCACCGGCCAATACATAGGAGGACTGATTCCAATTGCCTGTAATATGCTGCATAGCTATGCCAATTACGGGCGAGGGATCAATACTAAATTACGCAAAATATTTTTGAGAGAAGACCAATATTATGCCTATCAGCATGGATAGTAAAAAGAAATAGACTAAATAACCAGCCACATAGCCAAGCAAACCAAGCAGAAATCCGGGCAAAGGTTTAGGCTTAATCCACGACAACAGAGAAAAGAGGTAATAGGCTGAGCTTCCAACTATAATAATGAAGTAAACGGGGCCAGAAGAAGTCCAAGGAACCAGCATTCCAAACACCAGGGTCAACACATTCATTTGACAAATATGAAACGTTTGAAACACTAAGTGTTCGGCATAGTTGTAGCCCCTTTTGAAGAAGAAGGCCCAAGAGAAAAGCGCCATAATAGGAATGAAGAGCCATAATAATAAGTTGTACCATTCAAGGACCAAGTTTTGGACGGCATTTGGCTCGAGCTGGCCCATGTTTTGCCCCTCTTCTACTCCTTTTTGAAAGTTTTGAAAACCTTCGCCCCAGTCGAATAAATAAACGGAAAACAAACTCAGGGCGGTAGTCACCAGCAAAAGCCTAAACGGGCTATATACTATGTAGCGACCTTCCCAGAGGTACAGTTGCATGAGTTGTCCCGGCCTAAGGAGCAGCAACTTGAGGGTATAAACAAAACCCCTTTCTACATTAAAGGCACTCAGCAAGGTAGCCATCATGGTAGAAAATGTAATCCGGTGGACCTTGCGTTGGTCATTCACGACCAAAGGATAGGTAGGCCTTTGTGATTTCATTGCATAAAAATAAAGAATGGTGGCTTTTGGCCATAGCCGGGATAAACTAAAGCGAAGTCGACGAGGGTTTTTTGTGTAATTATTCGTATACTAGCTATATAAACCACGACAAAAGCAGGCAACACGCCTGAATTGTTTTATAAGTGTGCGAAACTATGGCATCACTGGCCCCGTATTCCCAGCCGCTCAACCCCAGATTAGCGGGTCACTTAATGCGAAGAGTGACCTTAGGTCCAAGTCAATCCGAAATACAATTTGCCACGGGACAAACGCCCGGTCAAATTTTGGCCAACGTGTTGGTTTCGGATCCACCGGTAAATCCACCTGTAGATCCGGCCACGGGCAGCAGTTGGGTAAGCCCGGCACCCGGCCCCGGCAACAGCATGGACGACGATCTACGCGGTCATTTCATGGCATGGTGGATGGCCAATGTGCATAGACATCCTACCAGCATATACGAGCGCATGGTCTGGTTTTGGCACAACCATTTTCCGACCATTTCGAGCAGAGTCACCAACTCTGCTGCCATTTGGTACCAACATCAATTGTTTAGAAAATACGCCTTAGGCAATTACAAAACCCTTACTCGTGCTATTTGCGTAGACAATGCGATGTTGGCGCATTTGGATGGAAAGCTGAATGTTGCGGCCTCTCCTCAAGAAAACTTTGCTCGTGAATTCTTTGAATTATTTACCGTTGGTAAAGGGGCTCAGGTAAGTCCTACCGACTATACCACCTTTACCGAGAGCGATGTAAAAGAGGCTACGCGTTTGCTTACCGGTTGGGATATTGACCATACCTTCGGCACCGTAGATGCAGTTACCGGAATTCCAAGAGGAAAACTTAAAGGCAATGGTCAGGTAGCGACCCAACACGATGCCGGAACCAAGAATTTTGGTCCCGCATTTAACAATACCAGCATTACGCCGGCCGGAAATTCCAAAGCTGATGCGGAAGCAGAATTGGATGCCTTTATAGATATGGTATTTCAAAGCAGTCACACGGCCAAGTATATATGCCGCAAGTTGTACCGCTTTTTTGTGTATTACGACATTACTCCGGAAATAGAACAAGACATTATTGAACCATTGGGGCAGCAATTGATGCAGGCCAATTATGAAATTGTTCCTGTGCTTCAAACCTTGTTGAGTTCTGAACATTTTTACGATGTAGACGATCAAATAAGCAACAACGACAACGTAGGAGCCATTATTAAATCTCCTTTAGAAATTACGGTGGGTACCCTTCGAAGCATGGAAGTTGTGATGCCTTCGGAGTCGGTGGATTTGAATGCTTTTTATAGAGCCTATGGCAATTCCTTGGTAGGCTTTATGGACGGTCAGGGTTTGCAGCTTCATGAGCCCTACGATGTGGCCGGTTATGATCCTTTCTTTCAATTCCCATCCTTTAACCGTTTGTGGATTACTCCCAATTATTTGGCCATGCGTTACAAGTATGGAGAAACCATTTTGACAGGGGTAGCAGATATGATGGGCAACCTGTTGTTTAAGTTGGAGCCCGAACAATGGGTAAGTACACATTGCAGCAATCCTTCGGATGCGGATCAATTGGTTTTGGAGGTTTGCAATTTTTTGGTGCCGATTGATTTGGATCAGGTACGCCGGCAAGAATTTAGAGATCAAGGCTTGTTGGATGGCATCACAGGAGCTGTTTGGTCCACAGAGTGGAACAGCTATGCCCAAGGAGGGACCTCCACAACGGTAAATACCCAGTTGCAGAAGCTCTTTAGAAGAATTTTACAATCTCCTGAATATCAAATTTATTGATTATGGACCGCAGATCGTTTTTACGTAAATCAGGTACGGCAGCCGCCGGTGCGGCGTTCACTCTTCAAGGCGTTCCGGTGCGTGCTCTGTCACCACAGGGCGTTTTTCAAGCCGCTGCCGCAAACAGCACCAACGACCGGGTCCTAATTTTCATTCAGCTGCATGGAGGAAATGACGGTTTAAATACCCTTGTGCCTTTAGACCAATATCCGGAATATTACAGCCATCGACC
Organism: Bacteroidia bacterium; assembly: GCA_030427255.1. Lineage (GTDB taxonomy): Bacteria > Bacteroidota > Bacteroidia > CAIKAF01 > CAIKAF01 > CAIKAF01. Next base: position 13,257 of record JAUHWY010000036.1, read on the forward strand.
CAATTTGGCCTTACCGGAAACAGGGGCCCGTTCGGTAATTCCCCTAAGCAATAGTTTGCCTTCGAACCGAGCCTTGGGTGCCCACCCGGACATGGATGCCTTTCGGCAGATGTTTCAAGAAGGAAGCGCCGCTGTGATTCAAAACGTTTCGTATCCTTATATGAACGGGAGCCACTTTAGGAGCAGGGATGTTTGGTTTATGGGTGGCGATTACGACGACTATTATTCTTCGGGTTGGATGGGACGCTATTTGGACCATAAATTCCCCAATTATCCCGACGATTATCCCAATCCTCAAATGGAAGATCCTTTGGCCATTGAAATAGGTACAGGAGTTTCTTTGGCCTTTCACCGAGACAATGGCATTCCTTTGGGCTTGTCCATTTCGGATCCGGTGGGCTTTTATAATCTGATTAACTCCGTGGGAGGATCGGCTCCCTTGAGTCTTCCGGACACCCATGCCGGAGATGAGCTGGAGTATATTATGCAGATTGAAGAAGAAGCCAATGTATATGCCAGTCGATTGCGGGATGTTTGGCTTCAAGGTTCCAACAGCAATACCCCCTACCCTCAGCAATATCCATATTTGGCGCCGCAAGGAGCACTAAACAACCCGCTAGCACCCCAGCTAAAAATTATTGCGCGCTTGTTGAGTGGTGGCTGCAAAACCAAAATCTTCCTTTGCCGCATTGGTGGTTTTGATACCCATGCGAATCAGGTAGAGGAAACCGATACCACCATGGGGCACCATGCTGCACTTTTGTACCACATTGCAGAAGGTGTTCGGGCATTCTATAAGGATTTGGAACAATTGGGGCTTGACCAACGCGTGTTAACGCTCACCATGTCGGAGTTTGGTCGCCGGGTTAAATCAAACGGCAGTTTTGGTTCCGACCACGGCAATGGAGCGCCGCTTATGGCCTTTGGCCCATGTGTGGAAGGCGATGTATTTGGGAATAATGCCAATTTAAGTGCCCTACAGAACGGTAACATTCCTATGGGTATTGATTACCGCCAGATTATGGCTACGGTGATTCAAGACTGGTTTGGTGCCGATGCGCAAACCGTGCAAGTGACCGGCTTTACCGACTGGGTGGGTGTGGGCATTCCCTTTGTGGAATGTGCGGCCACCTCCATAAAAGAAACCAGCAAGGCACAAATGCAGCTGTTTCCCAATCCGGCCAAAAACACCACACGACTTAAAATACCGGTATTTGAAACCGGCTGGTACGAGTTGACGGTACACAATATTTTGGGCCAGCAAGTAATGAAAAAGCAGATGGAATTTAGCCCTCCATTGGTTCAGATGGATTTGGACATTCGGGGATGGGCTTCGGGAACGTATATTGTAGAAGTTCGGGGAGGAGGAAGGAAGTTTACCACCAGTTTGGTCATTGCACCCTAATCTCTTGCGGTAGGGATAGCAGCGGCAGCCCGGAATGGCAAAATTTAGGGATGCCGAGGCCTGCGGGCGACCTTGGAAGCCCCGCAGGACGTGGAGCAGCCCTTAATTTTGACATGAGGACTGTGAGCGGATAGCCCGGCCACCGCCCAAATACCATTTCTATTACCTTCGCACTATGCAGAACACCGCCCACGATGGTTTGTTTTTTGGCGCGCATGGGCCGGAGGGCTGGGCCTTACCGCCTGAGGAGTGGAAACATGCGTTAAAGGTTCTACGATTGCCGGTAGGAAGCAGCATTCGGGTTTGCGACGGCAAGGGCAAAGGGGCGCTTTGCAGCATTGCCGAAGGTGAGGCATTGGAATGGCTGGAAGATTTAGCGCCCTTACCAAAACCAAATTTACCCTTGCATATGGCCGTTGGTATGTTGCAAAAAGCAGATCGCTTTGAATGGATGGTGGAAAAACTCGCGGAACTGGGGGTTGAAAAGCTTTATCCTTTGTTGACCGAGCGATCGCCTTATTCGAGGATAAAGATGCACCGATTAGAGAAAATTGCCCAATCGGCCATGAAGCAGTCGGGACGTTTTACGCTGATGGAAGTGGCTGAGCCCATGAAATTGGAGGCCTGCATGCGCTTGGCTCCTCCGGGTATTTGGCGTCTGGCCTATTGCAAAGAACAAGCCCCAAAGCTCGATTGGCCTAAAGAGGCTGCACCACAACATGCCGTGGCCGTCGGCTTTATTGGTCCCGAAGGAGATTTTACGGCAAAGGAAGTGGAAATGCTGCAGGCCCATCATGCGGAGATGATGCCCTTGGGTGCGGCACGGCTGAGAACAGAGACTGCGGCGCTTTTGATGACCGCAAAATGGATGCAAGCGCAAGGCTTGGATCAAGATGCTATGCAACAATGAAACAACTGAATCAATGGTTTAGTGAGCAAAGGCCGGACAGCCGAGGCTCCAAAGCAGGAAGTGCCGATGCCCATCGCATGGAGTTTGAGGTGGACTTGGATCGGATAATATTTTCGCGTCCTTTTAGGTCTTTGCAAAATAAGACACAGGTAGTTCCCCTACCCGAACACGATTTTGTGCATACCCGCTTAACCCATAGTTTGGAGGTTTCGAGTGTGGCGCGAAGTCTTGGTCGGCAAGCAGCACAAGGCTTAATGGAAAAAGGCCTGTTGGCCTCGGATGCGGCTTACTTAAGTCCTCAATGGGGAGCAGTCTGCGCCGCCGCTGCTTTGGCCCATGATTTGGGAAATCCTCCTTTTGGACATGCCGGAGAAGAAGCTATAAGTCGTTGGTTTCAAAAAAATCATTTGCCGGGATTGACTGTGGAAGAACAGGCAGACTTGCAAGCCTTTGAAGGAAATGCCCAAGGGTTTCGGCTTTTGGTAGGCAGGAAAGACCTTAGGCCCACCTTTGCCACGCTGGGAGCCTTTAGCAAATACCCTTGTCCTGCCTATTTTCCCAAACGAGACAAAAGCAAACGCAGCCAAAAAAAATACGGATGGTTTAGAAGCGAGGAACAGGCTTTCCGTGCCATGGCTGAAGCTTGTGGTTTACCGGTGGCCGATGAAAGCTTGGGCGCATTTGGCAGACATCCTCTGTGTTGGTTGGTTGAAGCCGCCGACGACATTTCGTACCTCTTGGTGGACTTAGAAGACGCGGTTTTGATGGGCGTGGTGCCCCTAACCGGCATGTTGGAATTGGTTCAACCTATTTTAGGCAAAGGTTTTGAGCCTGATCCAAGGTTTTGGACAAGGCCTTTGGCAGATCAAGCCGGATTGCTCCGTGCCATGGCCATTCAACAATTGATTCGGTCGGCGGGAGATACCTATGTTGCCAATGCAGAAGCTTATATTTCGGGTGCTTTGGACCGTTCGCTGGACGAGCTTTTGCCTGAAAGTGAATCCATGAAGGCCCTGCAAGGCTTTTCGAGGAAACAAATTTATCAATCGGAGCGGGTATTGGAGCTTCAGGCTGCCGGATTTGAATTGCTGCCGAAACTTATGGATATGTTTATGGAGGCTTGCTTGGATCGGTGGGAGCATGGGAATGGATGCAGCGCGCGCAACCGAAACCTTACGGCCTTATTACCCGTGGATTGTAATCCGGAACAAAGCGTCTATGCATTGGCACGACAAGTTATTGACTTTTTGGCCTCCTTTTCGGACCGGCAAGCGATGCGTTGGTATAGAAAGTTGCAGGGGATAGAGCTGTGATTAATGATGAATGGTGAATGATAAATGATGAATGGTGAATGATGAATGGTGGATGGTGGATGGTGGATGGTGAATGGTGAATGGTGAATGGTGAATGATGAATGATGTAAAGACGGGATATCTCCCGTCTCTCAATGATGAATGATGTAAAGACGAGATATCTCCCGTCTCTGAATGATGAATAAAGAATCAATAGGGGCTTTTTTTGGCCGCCTTATCCTGCTGTCAGCGGTAGTGCCCCGTCTCCGGCCCACGGTCTGCGGCCGCTCCGGGGTCTTCGTGCCTCAGCCTTCTCGCTTGGCCGCATACCGGGGCCCGAGCCGCGTCAGCTACCTGCTTCCATCAGGGGCGGGAGAGTACCGAATCCATTGAAGACTGGTGGAAGGTGGATGATGAAGGGTGAATGATGAAGGGTGAATAATGAATGATGAATGATGTAAAGACGGGATGCCTCCCGTCTCTCAATGGTAAGTAAAGACGCAATATCTTGCGTCTCAAACCGCAGTAAAGGCGGGATGCCTCCCGTCTCTCAATGGTAAGTAAAGACGCAATATCTTGCGTCTCAAACCGCAGTAAAGACGCAATATCTTGCGTCTCAAACCGCAGTAAAGACGGGATGCTTCCCGGCTCTTATAATAATGCCCTTTTCCGCGCTGAAGGTAACAGGGTTAAAACCCTGTTCTTTGCGTGGAAATCCTCCTTTAAAAACTCAGGTTCAATCCAACGGTAGGAATGATGGGCAATTGGTCTACCCGATCGAAGGTAATGCGGTCGATGTAGAAGATATTGTTTCGGTTGTAGACATTGGTTGCCCCCGCATTGATTTCGAGTTTGGTGTACTTGCCGAAATTGAACCTGCGCTTGATGTTCACATCCAAACGATGGTAGGCCGGTAAGCGTCCGGTGTTGATTTCGCCCAATTCAATGCCCAACTCACCATTTTCGGAGGTATAATCGGTGGTAATGCCCTCTTGAAATCCTAAGAACTCATAAAAGCCTTGGGTTTGGGTAAAGGGAAATCCGGTACCCATATTCCAACGTGCATTTACTTCCCAAGCCTTGTCCTTGCCAAATTGATAAGAGGCCACCACATTTACGTTGTGTCGCCTATCGAAGTGAGGGGTGTAGTCCTGAATTTCATCGGAGCGGCCAATAGCCATAAGCGAATAGCCCACCCACAGGTACCAATTCTTGTACTCCGCTTTGGCCAATACATCCAGGCCGGCTGACCAACCGGTTTCACGGATAAAGTCCTTTTTGAGGTAATCGGGTACTGCGCCATTGTCGGGCGTATCGTCGAACTGCTTGTTGCGGTTGATGTTGATGAGCTGATTGAAATTCATGTAATAGCCCTCGATATTAAACTCTAAGAATTTGAACAATTCAAATTCAGCACCAAAAATGGCATGTTGGGCTTTTTGGAGACTGCTCCCAATCTCTTCTCCTCTGAATTCGTCCGGCAGGTTTTCGCTGCCCGAAAGAAAGCCATAAAACAAATTCACCACATCCCGGTCGGAGTTGGCCGCAATAAGGTTCTGGCTATATAATCCTCCGGCTGCTTTCAAACGAAAATGTTCGGTTATGTTCATTTTCATAGATAGGCGTGGCTCAAGGGAGGCCTCGTTGAGCGAAGCATAATAATGCACCCGAACGCTGGGGTCAAATACAAACCTTCCGGCCAAAAACTTATAGCGCACGTAGGTGGCGAATTCGGTGGTGTTCTCGGTTTGGGCTATGGTTCTTCCCTGGCCGTTTTCGTAACGAAAATCTGTGCTGAATCCGTTGGCTTCAATGCCATAAGACAAGCGATTGATGCCGTAATACTGGTGGAAATTCACATTGAAATTAAAGCCATTGATTTCGGAAGAACGCGGGGGTGCGGCGGTTTCTTCCAAGTTGATGAGGTAGTTGGAGTAACTAAACACCCCATCGATGTTTACATTGGCGGCTCCCGGAATCAAAAAGAAATTGGCTCCACCGCCTGCTGAGCGCCAATTTAAATCCGAAGTTTGATTGAAATTGACCCAATCGTTGTGGCTAAAGCCAAAGAAGTTCACCTTAGAACCATTGTCTCCGGTATAGGCAGTGATTTTGCCATAGCCATCAAAGAAATTAAAGGGCAGGCCGGTGCTATCGGCGTAGGGGTAAAATACATCGGCAGATTGTTCCAAGAAAGACCCTTTGGCACTAAGCATAAAGGTAACCGGAGCGGCACCGTCTTTTTTAGGCGCCAAAGGACCTTCCAACATGAATTTTCCGGTAAAGGTGTTCACATTGGCTTTTCCTGCCAGGCGTGTTCTGTTGCCATCGCGGGTACTAATGTCCATAATGGAGCTGATACGCCCCCCGTGGTTGGCACCAAAGCCTCCGGCATACACCTCAAAGTTATTGAGCAAATCGGTATCAAAAACACTAAAAAACCCTATGGAGTGGAAGGGATTGTAAATAATGGCACCATCCAAAAGCACCTTATTTTGAATGGGTGGACCACCACGAATAAAGAGCTGTCCACCTTGGTCGCCGGTGGTGGTTACCCCCGGAATCACTTGCATGATTTGCGCCACATCGGACTCGCCGCCGTAGCTGGGCAAACGCTCCATTTGTTCCGGGGTTATGGAAATGGTAGATACGTTGGTGTTCTCTCGTTTTTCTTGAATCTTATCGGCCTCAAAATCAAAAGCATCCAACTCCTTACTTGAACTTTTTAATCGGACCTTAAGCTGCTTTATTTGTCCCGGTTCCAAGGCAACTTCGGCGCGATACGCCTCATAGCCTAGCGCCGAAATAACCACCTTGTAGGTGTCGGGTTGCAATTGAGTAATGGAGAAAAAGCCATTTTGATCGGTGCTGGTACCGTATCGAGTTCCTTCCAATTGAACCGAGGCAAAGGGCAAGACTTCTCTGGATTCTTCTTGTTCCACAATCCCTTTGAGGGTTGCTTGTTGCGCAAAAGCAGTTGTTGCGCCCACAAGAAAAAGGGCAACCGAGAGAACAATAGGTCGTATCATGATAGCACAAAGGTATTTTCCTTGAGCAAATAATCAAGCTACAAGTTTTAAGGTTTATCGGAACAAAACCAAATTCCTTTGGTCAAAAGTCCGCAGCACACTAACTTTGCGCCCTGCTTTAAGAAGCTTTAAATACATGCTTAGACCGGCACATGGATAAGAAACAACTGTTAGGACTGCTGCTCATCAGTGCGCTGATGGTAGCCTACTTCATTTACAATAAACCCGACGAAGCCACCGTAAAAGCCCAACAACAAGAACGGGCTAGGTTGGACAGTTTGCAACGTGTTGCCGACAGCCTTCGCTTGGATTCGCTGCAAAAGCAGGAAGCACAAAAAACCCCGGAATTGGCCGCAGTCCTTCCCGATAGCTTATTGAACGCTACCGACTCGGTATCCTTGGCGAAACGCGATTCCCTGCTTTCGACCCAAAATCAACAGCAGTTCGGTGCCTTTGCCGCTCATGCGCAAGGCGAAGCCGAGCGCTTTGTATTGGAAAACGAATTTTTGAGGCTAGAATTTTTGAGCAAAGGAGCCCGCCTGATTTCTGCAAAACTCAAAGACTACCAAACCTACCACGACCATTTTAGCGAAAACAGCGAAGAAGCGCTTGATTTAATTCACGAGGCAGCTGCGTTCTTAGACCTTAGCTTTTATACCGAGGGAAGGCAAATCAATACCGGCGACTTGTATTTTGATGCAAGCCCAATAGATGCGCAAGGCTTAAGTTTTAAAGTCTTTGCCGGCGCACCGGACAGCTACCTGGAATGGCGCTATTTCCTACCCAAAGAAAGTCGAATGCTGGACTTTTCTGTCCATTTTCATAATCTGGAACGCGTACTCGATCCCGGGCAGGCCGATTTGCCCTTGGCTTGGTCTCAATTGGCGCCTAGTCAAGAATTGGATGTGGAAATCGAGCGCAGCCGAACTACCATTTATTACCAAACCGAGGACGAAAGCGTTAGCCGCATAGGCCGCGGAGGCGCCAACGAAGAAGAAATCGACGAATCCCTGCGTTGGATTTCTTTTAAACAACAATTTTTCTGCAACGCCCTTATCCTAAACGACGGCTTGTTTAAACGCCCCGTTACCGCCAAAGCCGGAGTGCCTAACGAGGAGGACTCAACGGTTAATATGGCTTTTTGGGCCAACCTTTCCCTACCCTACAGCTACCAGCCACAGGAGCAGGTGTCCATGCGCTGGTTCCTGGGACCTCTGCATTACCAAACCCTTGCCACCTACGAAATTGGACTGGAAGACCAAATTGACTTAGGCTACATTGGCATCTTTACCTGGATCAATAAATACCTTATTATTCCGGTATTCAACTTCTTTGACGGACTGGGTTTAGGCTATGGCTTGATTATTCTGTTGCTTACCCTAATCATTAAGGTGCTGCTTTCGCCCTTAAACTTCAAAACCTTTGTTTCCTCTGCCAAAATGCGGATTCTTAAGCCTGAAGTGGATGAGCTAAGCAAAAAATTTAAGCCCGAAGAGGCAATGAAAAAGCAACAAGCAGTAATGACCCTTTACCGGCAGGCAGGCGTAAACCCCTTGGCCGGTTGCTTGCCCATGCTGGTGCAAATGCCCTTCTTGTTGGCCATGTTTAGCTTTTTCCCCTCCGCCATTGAGCTACGCCAACAAGGATTCCTTTGGGCCGAAGACTTATCGACCTACGATTCCATTCTGGCACTGCCTTTCAACATTCCATTTTACGGAAGCCATGTAAGCTTGTTTACCTTGCTCATGACGGTAACCACCATTTTGTATACCCGCATGACCAGCGGCCAAATGCAAACCGGCGCCAATGCGCAACAAATGAAAATCATGATGTATGTTATGCCCTTGATTTTCCTTGGTGTATTAAACAATTACAGCTCGGCCCTTAGCTACTACTATTTCTTGTCGAACGTGGTTTCTATAGGCATTACCCTGGCCATTCGTAAATTCTTTATTGACGAGGACAAGTTGCGCGCCAAAATTGAGGCCAACAAACAGAATCCCAAAAAGAAAAGCAAGTTCATGCGTCGATTAGAAGAGGCGCAAAAAGCCAAACAACAGCAGGCCCGCCAAGGCAATGCGCCCAAAAACCGCCGCGGACGTCGCCAAGGGAATTGATTTTGGGATATAATATACGACGCATGGTAATGCGTCTTTAGATTGTTGGTATTTCAACGCCATATTTCGACGCATGGCAATGCGTTGGAATTCGACGCATGGCAATGCGTCGCTACATTGTTGATATTTCAACGCCATATTTCGACGCATGGCAATGCGTTGGAATTCGACGCATGGCAATGCGTTGGAATTCGACGCATGGCAATGCGTCGCTACAGACGCAATATATTGCGTCTCTACCCCTCCCTCTACCCTCTTGCGGTAGACGCATGGCAATGCGTCTCTACCCTCTTGCTTTTTCGGGGCCTTGCCCATAGCAAATTTTACTATTCTATCCGGCACTTGTTCCGGCCAGCCTCGGCTCCGGTGGTTGGGAGCGGGCTGTGGTAGCTTCCTTCGGTCGCTTCCTCGCCCTGCTCCCAACAACACCGTAGCCCACGGCGGGTCCTCCTTTGGTGCCGGGGGCCAATATTTACCTAAATCATAAATCTTAACCCTAACGACGCATGGCAATGCGTCGCTACGGGCATTTCCTCTTCACTCTCGCTCCCACACCCACTCTGTTTTTCCGGGGGTCATTTTTTTTAATTCATAGATATTAACCATAGCGACGCATGATGATGCATCGCTACTCACCGCTCTCACACCCAAACTCAGTCTGTCTCTAAGGTGCCCCACAGCAGCGACCGCCGGAGCGCTTAGGCACAAAGAGCGACCATAGGAAACTCCTTTGGGTCTTAGCGCTCCGTGCGGTGGCGGCGAGGAGTAAAGGTAAGGGCCCGGGAACGCCCCAAAAAACACTATTTTCTCAAGGGTAGAGGTTCGAAGGTCAAAAACCAATCTTTACTCGTAATCCTTAATTAGGGTCTCTAAAGGAATATTTAAAGCGGTATGCAATCGGCGAATCATTTGCAGATTCAGCTTGCGGTTTTTTCGGAAAATATCGGTCACTCGACTTTTGTGGCCAAGTATATTCGCTAAATCTTTATTGCTTAATCCTTGCTCTTCCATGCGGAACTTAATGGCATCCAAAGGATGAGGAGCTTCTATGCTAAACTTCTTTTGTTCATAGTCCTCAATTAAAATAGCCAAAATATCCGCCTCTTCCTCCTCTGAGCTACCATCCTTTGCCTGAAAAATCTGCTCAAACCTTGAAAGGGCTTCGAAATAATCTTCCTTTGTCTTTATTACTTTAATAGTCATAATTATTTGATTTTTTAAATTATTTAAAAAATTTTCATCCTTAAAACTGGTTAACTGTATTGGCATCTATTCTATCGTAGGATTGATGCGTTCCGATAAATTTTATAAAAAGCCAACCTTTTTTATAGTTAATCTCAGCCACTAGACGATATTTATTACCCATGATATTAAAAACAACCCTCCCTCCTTTAAGAACGGAAGCCGTTGCAAAATCTTTCTTCACTTCATTTGGGCTTTTCCAATGCTTTGCTTTAATGTCATGGTACCATAGGCTCAATGCTTTCTTCGTTTCAGGATACTTCTTTTGAAACGCTAAGATGGTTCCCTTGTTGTAAATGTTCATTTTTCATAGAAGTAAAATCATTTGAGCTAATTTACGAAATCAGCCTTAAGTAACCAAAATGGTTAAATTGATCATGATTATGCTTTACCTGCTTATTGGTCGTAATTATAATAACAAAGCCCTTTTAATTGGATGATGTCCTATTTGGATACACCGGAACATATTGACGCCACCAATCCGGCGGAGAAATTAAGCGACACACAACGCATTCACTGGGCTTAGGGTTTGCCATTCCGGCAGATGTTGCTCCCTTCTACTTGTAATTCCGAAGCATGATGACCCATAAGGTCTGTTTTTACCTGCGCAGACCCAAACACCTCTCATAGGGGAACCTACGTCCAAGCCGCAATAATTCGCCGAAAAACCAACAAAAACACCAACTGTCCATTGAATTATTGAACAAAAGTAGAATATGAAAGACCCACTCCTGTACTCCATCCCTTACTTTCCACACCGAAATCCTAATGGCTCCCCAAAACCAAGAAAAATTACGAATACCAACAGCCGCAAGGCTTTACGAAAATTCGTAAGGGTTTTCTGAGAAAGCTGTGGATGCCGCCTGGCAAAATGCAAATCCGGCTTGCTGCTCACCGATGAACGCACCACCCTTAGAACCTTGCCGTAGGCCGTCCAGACGATGCTGTCAATCTCCTCGGCCACAGGGTTGCGGAATTTTTTTTCTGGCGGGCGTACAGTCCCGAACGTACAGCTTCGGTGGCATACTGCGTTGGTGCCTGACCTTGGACTCCTCACATACCTCCAGTGTGCTGCGGGCCCAAGCCCAGCCACCGCCTTGTCTTCCCTTGAAAAGCAAATTACGCTTGATTCTTTGGAGTTTTTGGTTTGAATGGGCGATTGCATACCTCAAGTTAGAAAAATCCTGAGACTATCCGTTTATAAACGTTTAATTTACGGCTTCCGGTATGGGATTCCGTAACTTGTCCACGGGGCGGGGGCTCCCGGATCTTCAAAATATAGATATTCTTAAAGGCTGCGAGGATTTAAGGAGATTCACTCCTCGCTCTCACTCTCAAACCCACTCTGCTTTTGGCGTAGGGACCGCACCGATACCCCACAGCAGCGACCGCCGGAGCGCTTAGGCACAAAGAGCGACCACAGGAAGCTCCTTTGGGCATTAGCGCTCCGTGCGGTGGCGGCGAGGAGTAAAGGTAAGGGCCCGGGAACGCCCCAAAACAACAGCCATAAGAGACGCATCCTCGATTGGCAAAGCATCGACTCAACTCCATCAAAAATGCCCTTAACTTTGCCTTCGGTTCCAAAATACCTCCACAGCTTCAATTGGTTACCGATGCAGGCCCGGAAAACAACAGCAGTACAATAAAGGAATTCCTCCAAAATTCAGGCGTGCAACTTTCCATCGCGCAAGTCGACATTCCACAATCCAACTCCATGATGGAAGCATTCTATCATACAGCCAAGTATCGATACTTATACCAAAAACCCATACAAAATCTTCAGGCATTGACCCTTCGGTTTCAAGAGCTCGTGCATGAATACAATTTCATCAAACCGCATTATGCCTTAGGCATTTACACGCCCAACGAAGTCTATATCGGCGCAGACCCAAATGTAGGCTTCCCCTAAACTGGACATGTTGAAAATAAAAAAAATAGTTGAGACCTTGGCAGTGTCAGTATTGAAGCGGAAGTGAGCTCTGCTGGAGAGCAACTCACCAGGAATAAATACTGGCCACG
>JAUHWY010000037.1 GCA_030427255.1 Bacteroidia bacterium
GCAGATGGTACTGGGGTAACACCCGGGAGAGTATGTCGTCGCCCCTTTCTAAAAAGGCTACACCTTACCGTGTAGCCTTTTTTTTTGGCCTGGGCTGAGACAGGGCTTGCACCGTCTTTACATGTCGCTCAACCTTGAGAAGGTTGGATACATGGGATGCCTTGTCTTAAGGGAGACGGTGCATGCACCGTCTTTACCTCACCATTCATCATTAAGAGACGGGAGGCATCCCGTCTTTACATCACCATTCATCATTAAGAGACGGGAGGCATCCCGTCTTTACATCACCATTCACCATTGGGAGACGGGAGGCATCCCGTCTTTACATCACCATTCATCATTAAGAGACGGGAGGCATCCCGTCTTTACATCACCATTCATCATTGAGAGACGGGAGGCATCCCGTCTTTACATCACCATTCACCATTGAGAGACGGGAGGCATCCCGTCTTTACATCACCATTCACCATTGAGAGACGGGAGGCATCCCGTCTTTACATCACCATTCACCATTCACCCTTCATCATTCACCATTATTATTCCATCATTAGCGCAGAAAAGGTGGCACGCAAAGACGCCAAGGCGCAAAGGTTTAAGCCGAGGAAGGCGCAGGCAATGGCCCTTCATCATTCATCATTCATCATCCACCATTCACCATTCATCGTCCCCTCCTGTTTAGATTTTTTTCAAGAAAGTGGCCCCCGGGCTTGAGTGGAAGACCCCGGCACCTAAGGGTGGTGTTTTGCCCCGTGAAGGTGTGTGGAGCTTTGCGGAACGCCGCCTGAACGGTTGGCAAAACCCGACCTTAGGGGCTGAGGCTGAAACGGAAGCCCACACGGAGCGCAAATTATCATTGGAACCGGGGCCCAAATACCTTATTTACCCGATTTTAAACTGTCGGGAAGGGGACGCTGCTTTGGAATCTTGGGTCCCATAATGCGGACTTCGCCGGGTTTTCCACTTTCTTCGTTGGGGCTTCTTACGTCCACATCGGAGAGGAGAAGCCAGCGGTCCTTTTTAAACACCAGCGCGTCGTAGGAACCGTCGGGGCCGTAAAATTGAAATTGTGATTTTAGGTTCGGTTCGGCGGGCGATAGGTGATCAAAAACAATGCGTTTATTGATCTCATCATAGCTCATGGACATGGTGGCCTGCACCGAATAGTGGAACAGCAACCGACCTTTGAGTCTTTCTTCGTGTTCAATAACCCTTTTCCCGAACTTAGGGCTTCCGTTTCCTGTAAAATACAGGGTTTCAATTCCTTTGTGTTGCACTATGCCATCTCCCGGATGAAAACCAAGCAATACATAATAGGGTTCCTTTCCGTCTTTTGCTTCCATAAGCTCGTAGTAAATCATACCGGGCCATTTGTCGTCGTTAAAGGAGCGGTAAGAAAAAGAGCGGTGGTCTAGCCCTTGGTCCTCCAATGCAAACACGCGTGGCGCTTGGCCTTCGGATTTTGGAGCATGCTGCACATAGCCTGCGGCTTTGAAACCATCTTCGCTTAGGTAAAGCCAAGTGTACAGCCTAAAAGACTGATCGGTAGGGGTAAGGACAGAAACTTTGGGCAAGGGTTTGGGTGGATTGGCAAAGCTACCTTTCTCCTCCAAGGCGTCGCCCAGCCAAGTATGAAATGCATGAAAGGCCTGCATGCGTTGCGGGGCAGGAATCCTTCCATCGATGAAGGTTTCTTGCCAAATACGCACGGAGTCCCTGTGCTGGGCAAAGGCCGGGTTCAACGAAAAAGCCAGAAAGCCAAAAAGAATCCACGCTTTTGTCATACCATAGGAACGTAAAAAGCGGGCTTTAGGTATGATACGCTAAAGGTTATAAGTGAAGTTTGTCTTTTTTGGCGAACAAAACCTCTTTTGTTTCGGGGTGGTTTTCGTCGTCTACGCAACAATCCACAGGGCATACAGCGGCACATTGGGGTTCATCGTGGAATCCGACGCATTCCGTACATTTGTCGGTAACAATATAATAAACATCCATGCTGTAAGGATCCTGTGAGGCATCGGCATCCACTGCTTTGCCGTCAAATAAGGTGAAGTCACCTTTTACCGAAGTCCCGTCGGATACCCGCCATTCTACACCACCTTCGTAAATGGCGTTGTTGGGGCATTCGGGTTCGCAGGCACCACAGTTGATGCATTCGTCGGTAATTTTTATGGCCATATTTGTGGTCTTTCTCTATTTAAAAATCCATGCAAAGATAATGAAAAATATCCCCTTTTTAGGTGATAGGGTGCGGCAACTGGCTCAAATAGGTGAGGTCATTGACGCTTGGTTAGCTCCCGACCATGCCGGTTTCGATGGCCTTTGCCGTAAGGCCGGAGCGCAAAACCCATGGTTTACCAAGCAAGATATTGTACATGCTTTGGAGGCACTGCGGCCTTGGCTAAGCGAAGATCGGTTACATACTTTGGCCAAACACTATGGCTTAGGCGATTTTCCGCCATTAACGCGCCGCGTTTTGGTGGTTATGGCCGGAAATTTGCCTTTGGTAAATTTTCACGATGCCTTGGCGGTGTTGCTTTCCGGGCATCAACTTCTGGCACGTATGAGCCATCAAGATTCGGTACTATTGCCGCACCTGCTCTGCGAGGCCGGGATTTCAGAAGATTGGGCCTTGTGTACCCGCGAAACGGTTAAAGACTTTGATGCGGTAATTGCCACCGGGTCAGGAAATACAGGCCGCTATTTCGAACATTATTTTTCAAAGTATCCTAAGGTATTGCGAAAAAACCGTCAAAGCTTTGCGGTATTGTCGGGAGAGGAGCATGCCACCGACTTAGAAGCCTTAGCCCACGATATGTTTCGTTATTATGGATTGGGCTGTCGCAACGTTTCTTTGCTTTGGGCTCCCAAAGAAGCCGATATTCAGCAGATGATTCAAGGCCTGCAATCTTATGCTTGGCTCTCCGACTTTAGCAGGTTCAGAAACAATTACGACTACCAAAAGGCAGCATTTTTGGTCAACCAAGTGCCCTTTTACGAAGGCGGTTTCTTTTTGCTTAGGCCTTCTCAAACATTAAACAGCCCTCCCGCTGTGGTGCATTTGGCTCAATATCAAGACTATTCGGAAGTGGAAGCTTGGGCACATGAGCATCAGGAGCACATTCAGTGTGGCGTAGGGTACCGGCAAAACCTTGCCTTTGGCGAAAGTCAAATGCCGGGATTGATGGATTATCCGGACGGAATAGACACCATGGCATTTTTAAAAAGTTTAAGAAAAGCGGTGGTATCTTGATTTTTTGTAACTTAGTAGAAAGTATTTTTACATGAGACGTACCATATTTATTCTTTGTTTCGCTTTTGGGCAGGGTCTTTTTGCTCAATCCAACGCTTCTGCTGCTCAAGATTTTGCACAGCGTTTTGGTACCAATCAAGCTTCCTGGGCTCAGGAAGGCAACACTCATGTGGCTACATTTAAGGCCGATCAAGGACCGGCTTATGCGGAGTACGATGACCAAGGGAATTATTTAGGCTTGGCTTCTCTTTCCGATTTGGCATCTATGCCTGCCGAAGCTCAGACTTTCTTGGAGCGGGGGTTCACCGGCGAAAACGGAAATGGTCCCTACGACCTACAATACGTGCGCTTGTTGGACGAGGGTAACGGAAGCCAAAGTTATGTGGCTATTTTAGTGAACGCCTCCAACCCCAATCAGCATTTGAAACTCTATTTTGACAGTGCCACCGGAATTCTTGAGCGTAGAGCACTGTGGTCTACTGCTCCTTAATTTGGATTTAGCTGCGATGGTAAGGGTGTCCGCGCCAAAGGGTTGCGGCTCTATACAATTGTTCCATAAATACCAGATGCGCCAAGTCGTGAGGAAAGGTCATGGCCGAAAGCGATAATGCCTCCGGAACTTGGTTTTTAAAACCAGGTGCAAATCCATCGGGGCCGCCCAAGAAGAACTGAACCCCCTTTCCTCCTCTTAGGTGCCACTGCTCCAACTGCTTAGTGAATTGTTCAGAGCTGTAACTCCTACCGTTTTCATCCAGCCTTACAGGCCACCAACCTCCTTTCAACTGCTTGGCAAAGGCCTCGGCTTCTTTTTCTTTGCGGTGGTTCAATTCCAATTTCCCAAAAGACTTTGGAAAACTCAAGAAATGCTCTTTAAAACCAAGCAGTGGACTCAAGCGCTCTCGGTACATTGAAATGCCCTTTACAGCAAAGGGTAACTGAGGTTTTCCGGCTAAAATGAGTTCAACTTGCATGAATTGGCGCAATTTTTGCACGAATGTATGTACATCGAAGGATATTTGCCTCATGAAACTAAGCCAATGGACTGCGTTGCTAATGCTCATTTTGCTGTTTAATACAGGCATTCAAGCACAGCAAGGATTGCCTGAAGTGGTGGACGCTCTTTCCCAAGGAAATGCCCAGAGCTTATCGCCTTGGTTCCACCCTACGGTAAATCTTACGGTAATGCACAAGGAAGGAAGCTACAGCAAAGCACAAGCCGAACAAATAGTACAGAACTTTTTTATGGATCATCCCAGCCGCGGATTTCAGGTGTTGCATCAGGGCAGCAGCGGTGACCAAGCACGCTATGTTATTGGCGAACTAAAATCAAGCGATCAAGTGTTTCGCGTGTATTTGTTGTACAAAACCTTGGGAGGGGAGGAGCGCATCCAAACCTTACGGTTCGAAAGGAATGAGTAATTTCCACCCATGAACAGTACCGGTGCCGAGTTTCAGGATTTCTTATCCCGCGTATTTTTTGAAGACCTCCAAGGAAATGTAGACCCCTCCAGTCATTGGGTGTTTTCAGAACATACTCAAGCAGAGGCATTTATTCAAGCCAAAGCTTCGGGAATCGCTTCAGGTATGAATTACCTGAATGCCATTTTTAATTTTTTACCCGGTCCGCAGGTGCACCTTAGGACTGAAGTAGAGGACGGTGAAGCCATAGAAGCAGGTCAAACCCTGGCCTTGGTCCAGGGAACTGCTCGGCAACTGCTAACTGCTGAACGAACCGCACTTAATCTTTTGCAAAGAATGTGCGGCATTGCCAGCTTAACCCATGCCATGGTTGCTTCCATTGCACATACCCATTGTGTATTGCTAGACACCCGCAAAACTACCCCTTTGTTGCGCGCCTTTGAAAAAGAAGCTGTGCGCCATGGAGGGGGAGCAAACCATCGATTCGGACTATACGATATGGTTATGCTCAAAGACAACCACATCGATTTTGCCGGAGGTATAGCTCAAGCCATGCATTCGGTTAGAGAGGCTATGAAAGCCACAGGGAAAACCCTGCCTGTAGAAATCGAAACGCGCAATCTAAACCAAGTAGAACAAGCCTTACAAGAGGAGGGAGTTACCCGAATCATGTTCGACAATTTTACACCTTCTCAGGTTAGGGAAGCCGTGGCTATGGTGGGCGGTGCTCTGGAGACCGAGGCTTCCGGCGGCATTCATGCAGGCAATTTGGTGGCTTATGCCGAAACAGGGGTACAATTCATATCCATGGGTATGCTCACGCATTCGGTACCTGCTTTAGACTTAAGCATGAAGTCCTCCATACGCACATGAAGCTTTGCCCTTTGTACCGGCTTCTTTTGCGCTACCCCTTAACGGCGGGCTTGCTTCGGCGCATTCGAAAAACCAGTTTTCCCGGTTTGCATGGTTTACCCATATTTGATGTGTTGCGGATTTTTTTGCGCGGGGTAGGGGCCTCACGAATCAATATGCGTGCAGGTTCGGTCGCATTTCGACTCATGTTGGCTTTTTTTCCAACCTTATTCTTTTTGGTGCAAATGGTGGCTTTTATTCCCGAACCCGGTTTGCCGCATCGCTTGCTGGCCGGAATGGAGCAACTTATGCCCTCCACCCTTTTTGAGGCTTTGGAGCCGGGGCTGGCCGGTCTTTTGTTCACCAAACAAAGCGGGCTTTTGTCCTTAAGTCTTTTCTTAGGCCTTTGGTTCTCGTCCAATGGCATTCTTGCCTTAATACAAGCCTTTAATGCCTCGGCATTTTTAAAGGAAACACGTCCCGGCTGGCAGCAGCGCCTCTGGGCTCTGGGTATAACCCTTTTGTTTGTGCCCGGCAGTTTGTTTGTTTTGGTTTTGCTTACTTGGCTGGGCTTATGGAATACGGCCTTAGCATGGTTTCATACAAGTTTAGGCTGGTTTGTAATGGCACTGGTCCTAATGCCCTCCATAGGTTTGTTGTTTCGTTTGGCGCCCAGCAAGCGATTGGGCCTGCCCTTGCTTTCGCCAGGAGTGTTGGTGGCTTCTTTGTTTTTGCTCCTTTTTTTGTTTTTGCTGCGCTGGTATGCCATTCGCTTTTACAATTGGAACGAGGTCTTTGGACTGTTGGGCATTGTGCCCCTACTCATGTTGTTTTTTTACGCTTCAGCCATGGCGCTGCTGCTTGGCTTTGAAACCAATTTGAGTTGGTTGCGATTTAAACACTGGAGAGCCAAGTTTAAGGCATAAAAAAAGCCACCCGAAGGTGGCTTTTACATGAAAAATATGGGATTATTGACCTACAAACACACAAAGGTCTGCCAGTCGATTGGAATACCCCGCTTCGTTATCGTACCACCCAAACACTTTTACCAAATTATCCTTTACAAAGGTCATTTGGCTATCGAAAATGCAGGAGTGTGGATTACTCACAATATCTGCACTCACAATGGGATCTTCCGTGTATTCCAAAATGCCCTTGAGTGCTCCCTCGGCAGCTTGCTTAAATGCAGCGTTGATTTCTTCTGCCGATTTTGGATTGCGCACAATCAATGACATATCCGTCAAACTTCCGGTGGGAGTTGGTACGCGAATAGAAGTGCCGTCCAACTTACCTGCCAGATGAGGGAAAATCTTGCCAATGGCACGTGCTGCTCCGGTAGAAGTCGGCACCAAGGACAAAGCTGCAGCACGGGCACGGCGCAGGTCGCTGTGCGGGGCATCTTGCAGCCTTTGGTCGGCGGTGTAGGCGTGAATGGTGTTCATAAAGCCATTTTCAATGCCACACAAATCGTCAACCACTTTTACCAAAGGCGAAACGCAGTTGGTGGTGCAGGAAGCATTGGAAATGATTTGATCCGATGACTCAATGGTAGACTCATTGGCGCCCAATACGACCATTTTAATGTCGGAGGACTTGGCCGGTGCCGACAAAAGCACTCGTTTGGCGCCGGCTTTGATATGCCCGGAAGCGGTATCGCTGTCCAAAAACCGGCCGGTGCATTCCAATACTACATCCACTTGGTGACTGTTCCAAGGGCAAGCTGCCGGATCACGCTCCGCGCTAATGGCAATTTTTTGTCCATTTACCATAAAATGGTCGGCACCTGCTTGCACTTCTCCGGGAAATCGTCCGTGAATGGAGTCGTATTTAAGCAAATGCGCCAAAGTTTGTGCGTCGGTAAGGTCATTAATGGCCACTACCTGAACGTTTGGTTTTTGCATCAAGGCTCGGAAAGTAATCCTGCCAATGCGTCCGAAGCCATTTATGGCCACACGTATTTTTTCCATGTGCAAGCGTTAAAATTTTGAGCAAAGGTAACAAGAGGGATGGAATTAGTAGATTTTTGGGGCGCCCTTAGGGCTATTTTAGGAATCTTTTACAGCCCTCTTTTCCAAAGCCCTAAGGCCGGGCCCTCCGGCTTAGTTGGCCCATGGTAGCCTTTGGGCTGCCGGGGCTCCGGGGTCCCCCGAAACTTCGGGGGCCTCCTCGCTCCCCGCATCCCATAAGGCTACCAAGAGCCAAGCTGCCGCCTGCGGTCCCTGCGCCGTCTATCTCCTTTTGGACCCCTAAATCATTGGGCAAACAAGCTTTTTCCCTTAATGGCCTTGTGCTAGAGCCTTTTTACTGAAAATGAGTAATCTGCAAGAAAAATTGGCTCAAGTTTCCTTCGAAAGGTTAATACAAGTTAAGCTTCTCTTAATTTTAATGTAGTTTTGTAGAGAACAAAATCCCGATAAACTGGTGTTTTTGTATTTACTTTAATCCACTTTTTTAAAGATATTAGCACTAAATTTTATATCATGGCGTTTAAGCGATACTCATTACCTGCCTTCTTGTCTGCCGGCTTGCTCGCTTTCGGCACCTTGACTTCGGTGCAGGCTCAAGCTCCGCACAGCTGCGGCAGTACTTTGGAACAGGCCGCTCAACAATATCCCGGTTTTTGGGAGGGTTACGAAAACTTTGTAGAAAGCTACAAGGCGTATCAAGAACTTTATCAAGAGCAGTTCGAAACCGCAGAAAACGGCAAGCGTATCATTCCTGTAGTGGTACACGTTATTCACGAAGGTGGGGCAGAAAACATTTCTAAGAACCAAATCATCAGCCAAATCAATGCGGCGAATTTGGATTTCTCTTTCACCAACCCCAATAAAATCACCATTCCTCCTTATTTCGATTCCATCGCTGCCGATGCCAACATCGAATTCCGCTTGGCTACAAAAGCCCCTAATGGAGAATGTACCGACGGCATCAACCGCATCTATTCTTACAAAACGGAATTGGCGCGCGACTATACCGGCTTCAAACAGCTTAGCTATTGGGACCGCGCAAAATACCTCAACGTTTGGGTGGTAAACACCATCGACAACGATGGTAATCCTTTTGGTAGTGTTTTAGGGTATGCACAGTTCCCTTATTCTTTCGGAGGACAAAACCCCGTAACTTCAACCGATGGAATTACTTTAATCCATAACCGTACCGGAACCATGGGTACGGCAAATGGCCTCTTAGGCCGCACCTGGACTCACGAAGTCGGTCACTGGTTGGGTCTTATTCATATCTGGGGCGATGCCACTTGCGGCGACGACCAAGTTGAGGATACTCCGGTACACCGCGAACCTAATTTCGGGTGCTTTAATTACCCTAAAGAAGCTACCTGTGTAACATTAGACCCCAACAGCGACGCCGAAGACACTCTACGCCGCTTCCAAATCGGGGAAATGTTTAACAACTATATGGACTATTCCGACGACGATTGTATGTCCATGTTCTCCCAAGGTCAAAAAGGCATTATGGACTTTGTGTTCTCTACTATTTCTTTCCGAACAAATGTAATTACTCCGGAAAACCAGGTGGCTACCGGAACCGACGATGCCGCTCAAAACAACCCTTGTAGCCCGGCTCCTATTGCAGACTTTTGGTCTAGAAAGGGTTCCAACAATTTTGAAAGCCTTAAAATGATTTGCGCCGGAGAGTCTATGGTGTTTCGTAATGGTAGCCATAATGGAACTGCCGATAGCTATGCCTGGAACATGCCCGGTGCAAACAATACCGCACCCACCGACGCCGAACCCGTGGCACAATACGATACCCCGGGCTTGTACGATGTAAGTCTTACGGCAACCAACAGCCAAGGTGCCGACCAAAAAGATCGTCCCGGTTATGTTATGGTAAGTTCTACCACCGCCGATAATACCAATTACATCTATTACGACGCCTTCGAGCCCGGTCCTGCCACCAGCTTATTTGAAGAAGGGAAATGGGTGTTTGTAAACGAAGGCAAAGCCGGCCTAGGTTGGGAAGGAGTAGAAAATACCGGCTACAAAAGCTTGCAGTCGGTGCGTTGCCACAACGAAAGCGGCGTGCGCTACGAGCGTTTCTTCTTAATCTCTCCTTCTTACGATTTGCGTGAGGTTGCTTCTCCTGAATTGAGCGTGCGTTGGGCTTATGCAGACCGTACCAACAATCCTTTTGTGGAGCAAGAAGATAAATTACAGGTGTTGGTATCTACCAACTGCGGCGAAACCTGGCAGGCTCGCCCAATGCAAATCAATAGTACCGGAACGCCTTTTTCTACCCTTCAAACTCCGGATATGATTACCGCCGGTTTGTATCCCAATGGATTTGTGCCCTCCGCAGCCGACGAATGGGGATTGCTCACCGTAGATCTAAACACCTTTACCAATCGCGAAAATGTGCGCATTGCTTTCCGTTACGAAAGTGGTGGTCCATTCGGTAACGACTTGTATTTAGATGATTTTATGATCAAGGATGCCGATTCACCAACAAGCATCAATGAGCAAGACGAAGCATTTTCTTTAAAGCTTTATCCGAACCCTACTTCTGATTTGGCTAATCTAAGTTTTGACTTAAGCGAGCAAGCTGTAGTAACAGCTCAACTGATGGATTTGGCCGGTAGAGTAATATATACTTTAGATGCAGGCACCATGTCTGCGGGCAATCACCAGCTCACCATTCCTGCAGAGGCCTTGCAAGCTTCCGGAGCTTATTTGGTGCAACTAAACATCAACGGTCGTACCATCACACGCAAATTGTTGGTGGACTAAGCCCAAATTTTTTGGCGAAACGCAGGGCCTCGTTTTCTTTAATGGAAACGGGGCTTTGTGTTTTAAGGGAAATGCGACAAAATGATTGACGCATTGCGTTTTCAAGTTTATAACACGGACTCAAACCCGGAGGAAACGAAAAGCCCCTAACGCGTCGGTCAGAAACTTCGTTTAGAAAACACAAGAACTCGAATCAAGGGCTACCCCTCTAAATTAAGGTACACGTAATTTCATATGCGCTTGGCCATCGGCGGGCCAAAACCAGAGCTCGGCATGGCCCTGTTCAATGCGTACATAACTAAAGTACTGCAACCAATCTCCTGTATTGAGGTAATGTGCCCCATTGGGAAGGGCATGATGCATAGGAAGGTGTCTATGTCCAAACAAAAAGAGATGTTCCGGAAAATGTTTGCTTTTGGACTTACTAAATTGAATCAGCCACTCCTTTTCCTCGCCAAGGAATTGACTTTGGTCACCACCTGATTTCCGACTACGTTGGCTTAGCATGGAGGCGAGTCCAAACGAAAAATTGGGATGAAACCGCGCATAAAGCCACTGAAATAATGGGTGTGCAAAAACCTTTTTCAATGCTTTATAACTATAATCTCCGGGGCCTAGGCCATCTCCATGACCAAGATAAACCGGCAGACCCTGAATTTTCCAAACTTCAGGAGTTCGGTGAATGGCCATACCAAACTCCTTTTCCAAGTAGCCAAAAGTCCACATGTCGTGGTTGCCCGGAAAAAAGTGGAGGTCTTTGCCTTGGTCCTTTAACTCTGCCAGTTTGCCAAATAATCTGCTGTAGCCTTTGGGGATAGCATGTTTCCATTCAAACCAAAAGTCAAAAATATCTCCAAGGAGCACAAGAGTTTGGGCATGCTGGGAAGCCAAGTCAAGCCAACGCACCAAATGCTTTTCACGGTCAAGGCTGCTAAGCTTTGCATCCACGCCTAAATGAGCATCCGAAACCACCCATACAGGGTGATCTAACTGTTTATTCCAAGTGGTCGGCAAGGATTTGATTGAGTTGTTCTCCATGGATGTTTCGGTACAAAATGGTACCGTCTTGGTCCAACAAAAAGTTATGCGGAATGGTATTTACATTATACAAGCGGGCAGGTTCTGCGTTCCAAAAGCCTAAATCTGATCCATGGTACCAAGTTAAGCCGTCTTCTTTAATGGCCGCAAGCCATGGGTCTTTTTCACGATCCAAACTCACAGAAAACACTTCTAGTCCTTTGGATTTAAAGCGCTGGTAGGTTTTGACCAAGTTGGGGTTTTCTTGTCGACAAGGGCGGCACCATGAGGCCCAAAAGTCAAGTAGGATGAGCTTTCCTTTGCCAAGTACATCTTCGAGGCCAATTGGATTCCCTTCGGGGTCGGGAATGGAGAACAAAGGCGCTTTAGTACCAACAGCGGCTTGGCTAAGCTTGGCTACATTCTCAGAAAGTCTGGCTACAAAAGGGTTTTCAGGATAGTTTGCGCTCAAAATTTTGGAAGTAGTATCGAGCAATGCCACGTTTTGATTGGGGTCTAAAATCGAAAGGGCTTGCAAAGTGGCAAAAGCTCCCTGATGTGCTTCGATCCATGCTACAATTTCGAGTTGGATGGATTCTTGAAAGGCCACAAACCGCGTTTGAGCCTCTTCTTGCGAATAATTTGGGTTGGTTCTAAGGGAGCGACGCATGGAGTCAAGCCTGGCATTGGCCGATTCTGCCATTTCCTGAACTTCTCCAAAAAGCAAAGATTCGCGGCTCCCTTCCAAATGCGTAGGGTCGTAAAATCGAGCTGCATTTAAATCCACGCGGATAGACTCTGTAGAGTCGGTGAGTAAAATCAAGATGTTATCCGGAGCCCCAAAGTTGGTGCTTCGTTTTTCGGGACCCAAGCGCAGGCGATAAAAGGTCATGTCTTCAGCCGCCTTTTGTATGGCGAATTTTCCTTCGCCATCTATTTGGCAACTATCTAAGGTCTTGCTGCTTTCGGGTAGAAGTTTTTCGAAGTAGAGCCATTGGCCTTGACCGCCTTCAATACGGCCACTAATGAACGCTTCTTTTTGGCTGCTGTTGCCACATGCAAAAAGCAAAAAAAGAACAAAGACAGAACTTATTCGATAAGACATTATGCGTCGAGTTTTTCTTTAATTAATCGAGAAGCTTCTTTCGGGTCGGCTTTTCCTCCGCTGGCTTTCATTACTTGCCCCATAAACATACCCAAGAGTCCAATTTTTCCTTCCTTATACCTGGCAACTTCATTGGGAAGTGATTCCAGCACTTGGTCAATCATAGCTTCCAAGGCCTCGGTATCTGACTCTTGCAATAAGTTCAATTGACTTACTAATTCTTGAGGGTCAGCTTCAGGATTTTCCATTAAGGCATCCCAGAGCGGGCCTGCGGCAGCAGTATTACTAATGCTTCTGTTTTCGACCAGTTGAATAACGGAGCCCAGCTTTACCGGGCTTAGTGGAAAGTCCGAAATACGGGTGCCGGATTCGTTTAAATAGTTTTTCACTTTTCCGAGCAACCAATTGGCGGCATTTTTCACCTCTTTGCAATGCTTCACCAATTCCTCCAAGTAGAGCGCTTCTTCTTTTCGGTCAACCAACAAAATGGCTTCGGCCTCAGAAAGTCCCCAAGTTTGGGTGTATTTGGTATATAACTCCTGCGGAAGCGGAGGCATGTGTTTTTTTATGGCTTCAATAAAGCTTGGACTGACTTCTACCGGTGGAATATCCGGTTCCGGGAAGTACCGGTAATCGTTGGCCGCCTCTTTACTTCGCATGCCAATGGTTGTTCCGTTGGTTGCGTCAAAGGATCTGGTTTCTTGAAAAATGGTAGTGCCTTCTTGTAAGCATTTAATTTGCCGGGCGGTTTCGAACTCTATGGCCTTTTGAACATGCCGCATCGAGTTCATGTTTTTCACTTCCACTTTGGTCCCAAACTCTTTTTGGCCAATTGGTCGGACAGAGATATTGGCATCGCAGCGAAGGCTACCCTCTTCCATGTTGCCATCGCAAATGTCTAGGTGGCGCACCAAACGTCGCACTTCGCTCAAATATAGATAAGCCTCTCTGGAGGAGCGCATATCTGGTTTAGAGACCATTTCAAGCAAAGGAACCCCGGCTCTGTTTAGGTCAATCAGTGAATCAAAAGGGTCTTGGTCGTGCATGCTTTTCCCGGCATCCTCCTCCATATGAATGCGCTCCAACCCCACATGTTTCAAGCTTCCGTCTTCCAATCGAAACTCCAGACGTCCACCGGTACAAATAGGTGTGGTGTCTTGGGTTATTTGGTAGCCTTTGGGTAAGTCGGCATAGAAATAGTTTTTTCTGGCATAGGCATTATGGGTGCGAATGTCGGATTGGGTGGCCAACCCTAGCTTAACAGCTGCCGCAATTACTTCTTGGTTCACAAGAGGTAGGGTTCCCGGATGCCCAAGAGAAATGGGGTGGATTTGAGTATTGGGCATGCCACCGTAGGCAGCATCATCGGGGCTGTAGGCTTTGGATTTGGTGCGCAGTTGAATGTGTACCTCCAAGCCAATAACGGTTTCATAGCCTTGATTCATGATACAAATATGCGTAAAGCAGCGCTTTTTTTTGCCCTTTTACAACACCTTCATGAGCTTTAAGAGCAATCTTTCTAAGATTTGACCACTTTGTTCGGCTGCCTCTAAAACGTCTTGCAAACTAACGGCGTGCATTTTACCGGGAACGCCCAAATCTGTGATGGCCGAAAACCCTGTGCATGGAATGCCCATATGCTTTGCTGCCAATACCTCTGGGACGGTAGACATCCCAACGGCATCTGCGCCAATGGTGCGGATGTAGCCGTACTCTGCTGCGGTTTCAAGAGCGGGTCCCATCACGGCGGCATATACGCCCTCATGCAGACGGATACCTTCTTTTAGTGCCAGTTCTCTAACCAAAAGATTTGTTTTTGGCGCATAAGCTTCATGCATGTCAGGGAATCGAGGGCCCAACTGATCTATATTCGGACCGGAAAGTGGAGAGTCGCCCAGCAAATTTATATGGTCTGTTATGAGCATCACTTCTCCTGTTTCCATGGCAGGAGCTAAGCCACCTGCCGCGTTGGTTACCACCAAATGGCGGATGCCCAATAGTCCCATAACCCGAATGGGCATTACCACTTGTTGAAGGCTGTAACCCTCATAATAGTGAAAGCGGCCTTGCATTACCAAGACCCTTTTTCCTTCTAAGGTGCCGGCCAAAAATTTGCCGGCATGACTTTGAACCGTAGAGACGGGAAAGTCCGGAAGCTCTCCATAAGATACTTCTACTTTATCTTGGAGTTTATCGGCCAATTGCCCTAAGCCGGTGCCTAAGACCAAGCCTATTTCCGGCTCAAAATCCGCACCTATTTTTTTTCGGAGTGTTTCCGCAGCGTTTACGAGGACCTCGTACATAATTCAACTACTTTATTTACTAATTCCCTATATCCGGGACTTTGTTTGTCGGGCCGCAAAGGTACGACAGCCAATTTTTTGATGCGCTGCCTATGCGGACCAAGGCGTAAGGAATCTTTCACCGTGCAAATCAGGTATTGATGGTCTTCCAAAGCCTCTATTTGCTCCCAAAACTTGGTAGAGGGCAAAGCATGGTCGGCCGAAAGCAACCATTTTATTTCAGGGAACTGCTTTAGCAAGGTTTCCGGCCGAGCCAAGCCGGTCCAACCTAAGCCCCAATATTCTTTCGAAACAGGACTTTTGCTTTCCCAATCTATGGGGTTCTCCATATTAAATGGGATGGCGGGGATACCATTCTCCGGTTTTTCTGCATAGCTGATGGCTTTTAGGCTCGGGCGGGGCCATATCGGCCATAGCCTTAAGTTCCCTGCCGGTAAGGGCCAAGGTTTTTGAACGAGGTCGTTTTGGTGCCATAGCATTAAGGAGATGTCGGGTTGCAATTTATGGTGCTGCAATCCATCGTCCAAAAGCACCCAGTCCAAGAACGCATATTTTGCTTTTAAATAGGCCAATCCACGGTGGCGATTGCCATCTACCAACACCGGAATATCCGCAAGCGCATGTTTTATTTCCAAGGCCTCATCTCCAACTTCTTCCGGCTTGCTTTCTAAGCTCACTTCTCGCAAACCTTTGGAATTTCTTCCATAGCCCCTGCTTAAGACAGCAATGCGTAATCCTTTGGCCAGTAGCTCTTGGGCTAAGGCAATGGTTATTGGAGTTTTTCCACTACCTCCTGCCACAGGATTTCCAATAACCAAGGTTGGAATTGGTGATTTTCTTCTTAAGCCCAAAACTCTTACACCAAGGGCGTGTAACCAATACGCCAGCAAATAAAGTGGCACCAAAGGTAGAAGCAAGGGGCGTTTCACGGGGTAAAGGTAGCGCTTTAGTTGTTGGATTAGCGGAGCGCTTTTTCCTTGGGGCAGCGTTTTGTTTTATCCATAAGCTAGGCAGTGCTTCTTTAAGCAGACCCTTATCTTTGTTGCATGGCCAATTCCTCAATAAGCAAAAAAGACTTTGAGCAATACATGCAAGGTGTAGCGCCCCAAGCCTACCAAGAGTCTTACGACAACACAGGTTGGATGGTGCAACTTAAGGAAACCTTTAGCAAAGCCTTACTGACCTTGGACTGCACGGAAGCTGTGGTGGAAGAGGCCAGGCAGCAAGGTTGCGACCTAATTGTGGCACACCACCCCTTACTTTTTAAAGGCCTTAAGCGCTTAACCAACAACCATTATGTAGAGCGCAGCATTATTGCTGCAGTACAACATGGAATTTCCATTTATGCGTGTCATACCAATATCGATAATGTGCTGCACCATGGGGTAAATCAAGAGATTGCCCGTCGTCTGGAATTGGAGGACTGCCGTATTTTGCGACCCATGCATGGCGTACTATATAAATTGGTGGTTTTTGTTCCTCAAGCTCATGTGGAGGTGGTAGAGAAGGCCATGTTTGAGGCAGGTGCCGGGCATATTGGTGCCTATGATTCCTGCAGTTTTAGATCGGAGGGGCAAGGGTTTTTTCGAGCTTTAGAAGGGGCCAACCCTTTTGTAGGTGAAACAGGTGAACGCCATAAGGAAGCAGAGCTGCGTACCGAAGTTTTGGTAGAAAAGCACCTGAGCCGAGCAGTGATTCAAGCAGCTAAGGATGCACACCCCTACGAAGAAATGGCTTATGACTTGTATCCCCTCGAAAATACCCATGCCGAAAGAGGTAGCGGATTGGTGGGGCGCTTAAAAGAACCCATGGAACTTCCGGATTTTTTGCATTGGGTTAAGCAAAAGCTGGAGCTCAAGGTCTTAAAGTATACCGATCCTGTAAAAGCTCGAATAGAAAAGGTGGCTTTGTGTGGCGGAAGCGGTTCCTTTTTGCTTCCGGACGCCATGCGGCAAGCCGATGCCTTCATAACCGGAGACCTTACGTATCACCAGTTTTTTGAGGCTTTGGAAAACATCTTATTGATTGATGCAGGACATTTTGAAACCGAGCAGTTTACTCCATTCGTATTTAAGCAGGTGCTAAGCGAAAAATTTCCTAACTTCGCAGCCCTTATATCACAGGTGCAAACAAACCCTGTTAATTATCTTTGATTTATGGCCAAAACCAAAGAAGCTACCAAACGCGAAATCAGTGTAGAAGATAAACTTCGGGCACTTTTCGATTTGCAATTTACCGACGCTCAAATAGACCGAATCCGCACCATTCGTGGGGAGCTTCCTTTGGAAGTGCAGGATTTGGAAGACGAAATTGCCGGTTTAGAAACCCGTATCCAACGCAAAAACGAAGAGGTAAAAGCCTTGGAAGGAGAAATCTCCGGAAAGAAAAACCTCATGAAAGAGGCGGCAACGCTTATTGCTAAGTACGAGCAGC
This sequence comes from Bacteroidia bacterium, assembly GCA_030427255.1. GTDB lineage: Bacteria > Bacteroidota > Bacteroidia > CAIKAF01 > CAIKAF01 > CAIKAF01. Next base: position 17,125 of record JAUHWY010000037.1, read on the forward strand.
AGCAAGCCAATGTCCGCAACAATAGAGAATTTGACTCCCTCTCTAAGGAAATTGAATACCAATCCCTCGAAATCCAATTGAGCGAAAAGCGCATAAAGGAATTCAAAAGCAGGATTGAGGTGTTCCAAGAAGAAATCGAAGGCCTCAAAAATCGGATGGAAGAAAAGAAATCCGATTTGGAGCATAAGAAATCTGAACTAGATACCATCATTGCCGAAACGCAAAAAGACGAGGAAGCTCTAGTTAAGAAATCGGATGCCTACGCAGAAAAAATCGAGGAACGCTACCTGTCGGCCTACCGCCGCATCCGTGAAAATGCCTTCAACGGTTTAGCTGTGGTTAGCATAGATCGCGACTCCTGTGGTGGCTGTTTCAATAAAATCCCGCCGCAACGTCAGTTAGACATTGCCCAGCGCAAAAAGATTCTCGTGTGCGAGCATTGCGGTCGCATTCTTGTAGATCCGGATTTGGCCATGGAAGAGCAAGAAAAGCTTCAGGGCTAAACGCCCTCGATCCATTCACCTTATTAAAAGCGCATTCTCCAACAAGAATGCGCTTTTTTTATTTAGAAAAGGAGACTAAACGAAATTTGAGATAACCAATTGTTTTGCGTTACTCGTGCTAAAGGACTTTCATTGAAGCCCGGGTAAATTTGTTCGGTTCCCCTTCTCCGATTCAACATAAGCACTCCGTCAATTTGTAGCCAAGATTGCAGGCGCAAGCCAAAGCCGGCACTAAAGGATTGCAATTGAAAGCCGGTACTTTGCTGATCAGGTAGGGGGGCGGTTTGGTATTGGTAACCCACCCGTATACTCCAAGGGTTAATTCTAAACTCCATGCCCGCCTTAAATTGATGACCTTGCCTAAAAGTGGTGTCTATCAATTCATTTTCTTGATTGAAATCCAGAGATGGTCTTAAATTAATGGCTCCATAATCGGCGTATTCGTATTCTAGGCCAAGCATAAAGTATTTCCCCAAAATAAAGGCGGTTGAGGCTTGGGTACGCCAAGGCAGGGTAAGGCCGTAGTCAAACTGCCCTTCCGGACTTTCGGCCGAAAAGCTACCGTTGCTCAATACGGTTTCTAAACTGCTGCTGTAGGTTTCATCCATACTTACCCAAGTGGGACTGTGAATGGCAGCCCCTAGTCTCCACCAATCGGTTACCCTATAAATAGCACCAACCCGCAAATTAAAGCCGGTTCCCTCAGCGTTTAAGGTTTCTTCGTATTCTAACCGATCAAATACGGGAATGGATCCTTCGCTGTCGGTTTCCCGGTAAATGGAACGGTAAAAATAGTCCAATCGCACAATGCCTATGGTAGCTCCCAAATACAGTCTATTGCTGTAGTTAATTGCTCCGGAAAGCACTACCTCTGCATGCGCACCGCTGGAAGTCCATTGGCGCGCCATGCGTTTGTTTTCTTCTGCAAAAGCACCATTGGTAAGGTAGCTTTGACCATTTGCCCCGGGAATGGTATCAATAAGATAGGTATCAAAGGCTAGGCGTTCTCTAAAGGGATCTAAACCTTCAGGGTTTAAGCCATTGGCTTGACTCATAAAGGCATCGCCAAGGCTATGCAGGGCATCCATGCCTTCAAAAAAGAAACTTCTGTTGAATGATGCCATGCGGTTGTAGCCCAAAGAAAAGTTCAAATACTGCAATCCTTCGCTTGTATCTCTATTGAACCTTTTGGTAAGCACTAAGCCTGCGTTACCAAATTGAAACACCACATGCTCTTCGGGAAACTCTTGGTCTTGCCAGTTGCTGTATCCGTACGATAAGTTAATGCCGGGACTTATGCTCAGTTGGTTTTGCCGAAAAAGTCCAATCCCCGCAGGATTATGGCTGGCTGTGGACAGGTCGGCCCCTATGGCACCCATAGCACCGCCCAAGGCCGAAAAGCGCGAGGTTCCTTGCGGTGAAAAAACGCTAAACCGCAAGGCTTCGGTGGCGTATTGTTGGGCTCTAAGCCCTGAATATGCGACCAAAAACCAAAGCATAGCCGCCAGCATTGTCTTCATTTGAAATCCTTTCTTCATCAGCTACTCGGCTTAGCGCGGACTGCGCAGGCTCCCTCCTCTGGAGTTATGGTTTGACCGCGATGGGGTATTCCCCCCGGAAGGCTTGTTGCTGCGGCTTGGGGCCGGACTTGTGCGCGGACTGCTTTGCTCCGAGGGACGGAAAATGCCGCTGCGGCTTCCTTCTCCAAAAATACCTCTACGGCTGCGGTTGTCCTCGGAACGAGCAGGCGTAGGGTTTTGCGCCGGCTCTCTACGCACAGGTGTGGCGTTTGGCGGTGTTCTATTTATAGAGCCCGGCTCCCGCAGCATGCCATTTTCTTTTCGGTTGTCGTATTTGCTTTGTCCTTCGGTAGAGACAGGAGGTCGGGCAACATCAGCCTCCTCGGTTCTCCGCAAGCTGCCACCGCTGTTGTTGCCACGTTGGGGAACACCCACAGCCGGGTCTCTTTGAATTACCGGTGCTCTTTGGTTGGGCGGGGCCGGTGTGTTACCTGAAAGGGAGGGAGGATTTTGACTGCTTCTTTGAAGGCTTTGCCTCCGGGCAGTTTCCATTTCGGGTTGTTCCATTACCCTGGAAAAGGTGAGGGTAGGACTTTCGCCTTTAGCGCCTGACCGACCAACATTACGCTTGCCATAGTACACGTTTTGGTCCAAGCTGTTGTAGTACAAACTTCCATTATAAAAACCGTTCCATGCAGAACCCCAGCCGGAATTGCCCATCCAGGGATTGTAGCCTCCAAGGCCCCAGGCGCCGCCACCCATAAGGGGCGACCAAGCATAGCCCCAACCCCAGCCAAAGGCATTGGCCGGACCTCCCGGTTGATACCACCAAGGGTAGGTTTGGTAAATACTGGTGCCCCAATAATCCATGCTTCCTGAATACCAATAATGATTGGTATACCAAGGATCGTAATAGCCATTGAATGGTGCGTCTGAGCCAAAGCGGCGCAATCGCGAGGCATAGCTGTAATCGTGATAGTCTTCTAGGGCCAGTGGACTGGGGTCGTATCCATTGGTAATGACCAAATTGCCCATATCGTCGCGATACATATTGTTTTCCGGGGAAAGGGTATCGACTAAATTTCTTGGATTTTGCCGGGCTACCGGTTCCACCAAAGGTTCTTGATTGAATTCTTGGGCACGTTCTTTTCGGTATGCATTGGCCTCCATGCGTGCATCTTCCATGCTAAAATAGGCGTCGTCGTTAAAATTTTCTTGACGGGTAATTTGGCAACCGGAGACCAAAAATACCAAGCCAACCAAGGCCAAGCCAAGAAAATGATATGGTATGCGTTTTGCCCTCATGCTTTAATTAGTGCAAATTTCATACCACGGTTTAGCATTAAGTCTAAAATATCGCTAAAAGAGTTGTGAAAAGGGGGCACCCAAACGGAGGAGGATTTGGGCCCCCGGGCGAAGTGACAAGCCCACAGCCGGGCAGCCTAGTGCCTGTAGGACGGCGGAGGCGCCCTTGGAAGCCCCCGCACGGCCATACTGGCACAGGCTGGGCGGCGAGGACTTGTGCAGAGCACGGGAAAAGGCCCCCAAACCATAAGCACTTTGGACTGCAACAGCTAGCATACAGCCACCAAAAGCTCAGGGCATTTAGTACCTTTGTGTGCCGGTGAACATGCTTTTTTGCGGTTCAATAGGTTTGAGCCGATTGGAAGCCGTTGTGTATATTCCGTCAAATTATTATTTAAGTCGTTGTGGATCAGTTAACTTCGAGAGAAACAGATTACGCCAAATGGTATAACGATTTGGTGTTGAAGGCCGGCTTGGCCGAGCATTCTGCCGTGCGCGGGTGCATGGTAATTAAGCCCTATGGCTTTAGCATTTGGGAACGCATGCGCGACGATTTGGACCGCCGATTCAAGGAAACCGGCCACGAGAATGCCTATTTTCCGTTGTTTATTCCCAAGTCTTTTTTTAGCAAAGAGGCCGATCATGTAGACGGATTTGCCAAAGAATGCGCGGTGGTGACGCACTACAGGCTACGAAATGCCGCCGACGGCAAAGGCGTGGAAGTGGATCCGGAGGCCAAACTCGAAGAAGAGTTGATTGTGCGTCCTACATCGGAAACCATCATTTGGAATACCTACCGCAACTGGATTACCTCCTACCGCGACTTGCCTTTGCTCATTAATCAATGGGCCAATGTGGTGCGCTGGGAAATGCGCACCCGTTTGTTTTTGCGTACGGCGGAGTTTTTGTGGCAAGAGGGCCACACGGCCCACGCCACCCGTGAGGAAGCCGTGGCAGAAACCGAACAAATGTTGGAGGTGTATTCCAATTTTGTGGAGGAAATATTGGCCATACCTGTGGTGAAGGGCGTAAAAACCGAGTCGGAGCGCTTTGCCGGGGCCTTGGATACCTATTGTATTGAAGCGCTTATGCAGGACGGCAAGGCGCTTCAAGCGGGCACCTCGCACTTTTTGGGGCAAAACTTTGCCAAGGCCTTTGATGTGAAGTTTGCTACTTCTGATGGAAAGCAAGAATACGTTTGGGCTACTTCTTGGGGCGTGTCTACCCGGCTTATGGGGGCACTCATTATGGCACACAGCGACGACAATGGCCTGGTGCTGCCGCCGCGTTTGGCGCCTACGCAAGTGGTGCTGGTACCCATTTACCGAAAGCCCGAGGAGCAAGAAGCGGTAGTGGCCGCCTGCCACCGATTGGCCGGGGAAATCAAGGCCCTGGGCATTCGGGTTAAGGTGGACGACGACGACAAGCGCAAACCCGGTTGGAAATTCTCCGAATACGAATTCAGAGGCGTGCCCTTGCGCATTGCCATCGGTCCGCGCGATTTGGCCGCGGGGCAAGTGGAATTGGCTCGACGCGACACCCTCAGCAAGTCTCAGGAAGCCATGGAAGGCTTGGCCGAGCGCTTAGCCAACTTACTCGAAGAGATTCAAAAGAACCTCTATGCCAAGGCGTTAAATTTCAGAGAAACGCACACCACAGAAGTGAACAGTTGGGAAGAATTTAAGCAGGTGCTCCAGCAGAAGGGAGGCTTTTTGAGTGCGCACTGGGATGGAACCGCCGAAACCGAGGAGCGCATAAAGCAGGAAACCAAAGCCACCATTCGGTGCATTCCCTTGCAAAGAGTGGAGGAAAAGGGGGCATGCGTATATTCGGGAAAACCCTCCAAGCAGCGGGTGCTGTTTGCCATAGCCTATTGATGTATGAAACTGAGCAAAGAACAAGCCTTAATACTCAAAACCCTTCAGGAAAAGGATGCCCTTAAGCAACAGGTTTACCGGCGCACCGAAGAGGCTTACGAGATGCTGCAACAGGCGGTGGAACGGGTGTTTCAACTGCTGGACAGGCAGGTGCGCACTTGGCCCGAACCCCGGCCGAAAGTATTGCTTCAGGAGAAGGGCGCACATGAAATTTCCTTAACTTTTGGTGCGGATGTGTTGGTGTTTAACCACCATTCCAATGTGTTTCAGTTCGAACGAAGTCATTCAGTTTGGCAAAGCTCTTATTTGCGGGATGATGAGGGGCGTAGCTTTTGTGGGGTCATTCAGATTTATAATTTTTTGCACGACAGTATAGCGCTGCATCGGCAGCAGGATTTGGGCTATATGATTGCCCGGATTTTTGTGAACAAAGAGGGGCATTATTTTGTGGAAGGCAAAAGGCAATTGGGGTTTTTGTACAACAATTTTAGTCAAGCCGAGGTGAGCGTAGACGAGCTGAGTCGGGTGGTGGAATCCTGCATGTTGTATACCTTGGATTTTGATTTGTTGGTTCCAAATTACGACCAGGTAAAGATTGTGTCGGTCGAAGATTTGCATCGGCACCATGCGCATATGAGCATGGGCACCACGGGCAAGCGCTTGGGCTTTACGTTTGAGGCGGATTTGTAATCCCACGACTGAAGTCGTGAGAGGGGATTCATCCCACGACTTCAGTCGTGGGGTGGGAGGAGGATAAGGGGGCCTTGCCCATAGGAAAATTGCGCTCCGTGTCGGCCCTCCCTGCTGTCCCGCTTGTGGGCTGCGGGCTTAGCTGCGCTCGGCGGCGTTCCGCAAAGCTACACAGGATGAGACTTTTGATGCGTTGTGTTTTCAAGGCGAATTAAGGCACGGACAAATCGAAAGGCCGGAGTTTACTGATGGTAAATGAGGACCTTGAGATTAGGCCGTAACGCAAAGTCGCCGCTAGAATAGCAACGCATCAAAAGTCTCAAGCCTTGCTTGGCTAAGCCACCCAGCCCACAGCGCGGGGACATCCGTTCGGTCCGGGGCCGCCGGAATTGAGAGTTTTACTTTGGGTTGCGACGTCTGCTTTATATTGCCAACCCACGGTTGAATTCTTTGTAAAAGGGATCTTATAAAAAGGTAAGACCGACTCTACGGTTTAGGCCCTGCTCAAAAATTCGGATTAAGGTAGATAGCCTAATATTCCCCTTACCGTTCTCAAGTTTGGAAATATAACTTTTTTTTGTTCCGGCTTTTTCTGCTAACTCTTGTTGAGTCATCTTGGCTTCTTTACGTGCTGCTTTTAGCATTTCGCCAATAATGAACCTTTGGGCTCCCTCCGCATAATTGTTTCGGGTTTCTGTCCCAATTTTCCCATGTTCTAATTCCAACAGTTCGTCGAAGGTTTTTATATCCTTAGGTTTTTCCATAGCCGGTATTTTTGCTGTTAAAATAGTCTTGCATTATCTTTTTTGCACTTTCTATTTCTTTTGGGGGCGTTTTTTGACTCTTTTTTTGAAAACCATGGAACAAAACTACAAGCTTTTCTTCATCAAAACAGCAGAAGATTCGGTAGGTATTCGACTGATGCTCCACTCTGATTTCATACAAGCCACGGGTACCGGTCAGATGTTTTAAAAACTTTTAGGGAACTCGGTCAACCTGCCTTATTAGTTCAAGAACATATTGGATTTTTACCTTCACCTTGGCGTCCTGCTTTTGGTAAAACTCCATAAAATAGCTTTTGAAGAAAATTACTTCCCTTTGCACCCAATATAGTTACCTTAAAAGATAACCACCTCCAAGTTTCTTGGTCCATAAGAAAAACGAGTTCCCTGTGGGCTCTCTCTGCCGCCCTGTGATTTTCGAGAGTCCTGCCTTCGGTTCGGGGCCGCCGGAATTGAGAGTTTTACTTTGGGTTGCGAAGGCTGCTTTATCTTACCAACCCCCGGTTGAGGCCTTGGGTTGTGCCGGCTAGCCCACGGCTGCCGCTCTGGGCTAGCGCACCACCAACTTCCCGCGTTTGTTTCCGGCTTGCCAAAGGTATAGGCCCGAGGCAATATCTTGGGGGAGCTGGATTTGTTGTTGGTCGTTGATCTCTGTTTGCCAAAGCAAACGC
>JAUHWY010000038.1 GCA_030427255.1 Bacteroidia bacterium
CTAAAGGTATAGGCCAAAGCACCAATGGCAGCAGAGCCCAAGGTTAGTACAATCCTTTCTTGGGTCCAAGCTACAGAAGTTGCACCGTCCATGGTTTTGAACATCTTGATGCACAGTGCACTAATGGTCCAAAACAAAAAGCCTATGGTAAGCGCACTTGAAACCACGGAAAGGTAGTTGACCATTACGGCCGCGTTTCCGGGGTTATCTCCTCCAAAAATGATAAATACGCGCCCAAGCAAAGCAAAAAATGGAGCGCCGGGAGGGTGACCAACCAACAATTTATAGGCAGAAGCGATGAACTCACCGCAGTCCCAAAAACTTACCGTGTCTTCCATGGTTATAGAATAAACCACGGCCGCAAGGAGCGTTAGGACCCACCCCAGAATAATATTTAAGCGATTGAATTCTAAATTTTTCACAATAGATTGAATTGAGCTAAGGACGAAAATAGGAAAAAGAGCGGTGCTTAGGCGGAGTAAAGCATACAAAGGTAGCCTTACCCTACCATAAAAATGTGCTTAGGAAGGCTTTAGTCCTCCATATTTTGGTATTTTTCGTTTAGGGACTGCCATGCGTCTCCTTTTTCCGGAAACTTGTAGAAATCTTCGTAACCTACTCGGTTGCTGATGAGATTTTTTCTTAAACCCAACAGCGATTTTGCAAATTTATTGTCCCTTCCCTCAGGTAAATCAAAAGGCTCAGCCTCCGAAATGCTGAGTGGAATGTAGCTGCTGTCGGCGCTCACTACAAAAAAGAAAGCATGAGGTACCAAAAGACTTCCCGGTGGCTTGGGTACATCTACCCTACGACTCATTTCTTCGGCCACCAGTTCAGGGCCAAGCATTACCGGTTTGGTTTTGTAATTGGCCTGAATGACCCCGCCAATCCAAGCTTCATAGGCTTGTTGGATTCCTTCGGGAGAAGGGGTCCCGGACTCAAACTCCAAAAGTTTCTCGTGAAGTGCTTTGTATTCCGGGCTGTTGTCACCCCCAAGGCTTGGATAACGCTTTACTTTTTGCTCCAAGTACCAAGACCTGCGCAGCAACTCTTTTCCCAACACAACCACGTCGGGGCGCAACCCTTCTACTTCTTGAAGGTATAAGCAGGGCGAAAGAAAGATATCCCATTGCCTGGTAAGTACTATGCTGTTTTCCGGTAAACTTTGCAATGCAGACCGCGCATACACTTCTATGAAATCTCGATCCGAACGATCGCAGCGCTCCCAATGTTGCTGAACGGAAAGGGCAGGTAAAACAAAGCTTATTAATGGAATCCAAGTCCAGGAAGGCTTTAGCTTTGAAAGGTAATGCCAAGCTGCCGCCGTGGGAATAATTAGAGCTACCGTAGCGGAAAGGTAGTAGGGTTCAATATCGTGAATTTGATAGCTGCTGGCATAGACCATACAACTGATGGCTTGAATACCCACCCAAATGGCTTTTTTACCGGCTACCATAAAACCTGCTAAGCCAAACAGTAAGCCAAGGCCTAAATCAATGGGTAATCCCCTTAAAAATAAACGCATTTGTTGGCCAAGAGCACCCTCCTCACCAAACATCCAAACCCTATATTGCCAGCCGCTTACATGCCTGTAAAAGCGATCCCATTCGGAAGGGTCACCCCAATTCACCAAAGGGTCGGAAGAGGCCAAAGCCATCATGGAACCATATAAAGCAATGGGTATAAGCACTGCGGGGCCAATCAAGCTTTGAAAACTGCGCCACCGGCCTTTCCAATCTTTATGTGCTACAAACCAAACGTAAGCCAACCCGGGCAAAAGAACAATGGAGATTAAGTGGTTGCTGAAAACTAAGCCGGTAATTAGGCCTAACCAAATCCAATTTCTTTTTTGCCCATGGTTCCAAGCTTCCAACAAGCGCCACATCCAAAGTGCAAGCAAAAGCATTTGCAGGGCATGCACTTCCACTGCGGTGGCCTGTTCCCAATACCTCAAACTCAGCGAAAAGGTTAGCGCAGCACCTGCGGCAATCCAAGGGTTTTGGAGTTTGGGCCAAGAAAGCACAAAGCGCTGCAAAACAAGGGAGCCCAGCAAGGCGCAGGCAACATTAAGGCCATGACTTACCCACATGGGTTGGACAAAGATGAAAAGCTTTTGTACCAAAAAACCAAGCCAGGTAAATAAGGGGTATCCCGTAGGGTGCGCTACTCCAGGCAAGGCTTGGACCGCCATTAACTCGCCGGAATCAATTTCTTGAATGCTTTGGGCCATAGTTAAGCCATAGACCAACAAGAGAATGAACCCATGGATAAGATACGACAGAACCAAGGGGCGAGAAAGACGAGCTATTACCATTTTTTAAAGACTTATGTACAACCTAAGCCGGACGTTTTACGTTTCTAATGTACATGAAATGGATGCTAATTTCGGTTTTTTTGTTTTCCCTTTCAGTTTCCGGTTGTGGACAGCAACCCAAAGCAACAAATGATATGGAGTTTCCTGTACAAAAATCAGAAGAGGAGTGGAGGTCAATGTTGACAGAGGAGCAGTTTAGGGTGCTACGCAATAAAGGCACCGAACGGCCCTATTCCGGAGACCTGTATTATTTGAACGATGAAGGGGTGTATTCTTGTGCTGCATGCAAAGCGCCCTTGTTTACCAGTGAAACCAAATTTGATGCCCACTGCGGATGGCCCAGCTTTTATGCTCCTGTTTCTAAAGACGCAGTGGTTGAGCAATTGGATAAAAGCCATGGCATGATTCGCACCGAAATTCTGTGCGGAAATTGCGGTGGCCATTTGGGTCATGTGTTTAATGACGGACCAAACCCCACCGGATTAAGGTACTGCATAAATAGTGTTTCCATGGACTTTGTCCCAAAGTCCTTGGGCCGGGGAGAGGGAAATAAAGCAGAATAATTAGGCGGTGCACAAACCCGCAAGAGATTCAAAAAGTCTCTTTCCAAAAGCAAAGCCGAGTTTTTCGTCTACGGCACGTTCGGGGTGTGGCATCATTCCTACTACGTTTCCTTGTTTATTGGAAATTCCTGCAATATGCATCATGCTGCCATTGGGAGTCCAGGCTTCTCCTAAGTCCCCATCGGGAGAACAATAACGAAAAAGTATTTGCCGGTTGGCTTCCAGTTCTTCCAATACCTCTTTTGAGGCCATATAATTTCCCTCGCCATGGGCAATCGGAAGTTGAATCACTTCGTGCGTTTGGTATGCACAGGTAGCCATGGACTGGTTATGTTCCACACGGAGATGCACCTTTTCGCAAATAAATTGCATGCTTGGGTTATGCCTTAAAGCCCCCGGCAACAAACCGGCCTCCGTTAAAATTTGAAAGCCATTGCAGATGCCTAAAACCGGCTTTCCGGCTTGAGCATGTTTAATGACCTGATTCATAATAGGAGAGAACCGTGCAATGGCACCGCTCCTAAGGTAGTCGCCATAGGAAAACCCTCCGGGAAGGATAACAAGGTCTACCTCTTCCATGTGGTGGTTTTTATGCCAAAGCTTTACAGGGCTTGCCAGTCCTAGAGTCTCGATGGCATCCCAAAGGTCTTGGTCACAATTTGAACCGGGAAAAGTTACAATTCCCCAACGCGCTTGCTTCATGGTTCAAAAATACGGCAGCAAGCCCAGCTTCACAAGTAAGAAATAAAAGCAAAAAGAGCAAAACTCAGCCTGCTACCTAAGGGATAGTTTTAGAGGATAGCCACCAGGCTTACTTAACCGAACAGCTTTACAGCCAAAGCCAAGCCAAGCCAAACCAACAACCAAATGTTGCCAATTTTATCCTTTTTAATTCTCAAAAAATAAAAGGAGAAGAATAAGGCCAAAGGAAGCGCAAGCCAATGGAGGTGATGAAAGAACCCCGAAGGGTGAAGGTAGGCCGAAAAAAGACCGCCTAAGAAGAACAGGGCGAACCAACGCGAAAACAGGCGCTCAATGCTTCGGTGACCGGATTGTAAAGCGGTGAAATCTAAAAAACTGGCAATGGATAAGCATAGCCACCATAAAGGTAGGGCCCATAGCCAAAGACTTTCTAAAGAAAAGGAGGGCGAAAAATCCAAGACCTGACCCACGGCCAAAGATATTTCTTGAGGTTTTCCCCAGGTAAATGTCCAAGCGGTAACTAAATATAACCAAGGTAGAATATTACCCAGCATAAAGCCTAACAAGGCCTTGCCGTTGGTTTTTCCATTCCATAACAGCCCTAAGACAAACAATGGAGTAAAAATAAGGCTGGCCCAAAGACCAAACTGGGCAATGCCCAAACAGAAGCCGCCTTGAAAAGTAGCACCCGGCTTAGTTTCGTTGCTTGGAGCCTGAAGTAAACCATAGCAGGAAAGACATATAAATAGGGCCGAAAACCATTGAACCCAATAAAAATGACCGTCCGATAAACTGCCGGTAATCCAAACAATAAAGAAAACCGGTAAATAGGTGGTGCGCTCGTATACGTTTAGGCGAATGAGCAGTCCATGGAATAAAAAGCCAAGCAATAAACTAAAGCTTAGGTTTAGTAGGGCCGATAGCCAAGGGAAGGGAGGAAGAATATTTAACCAGGTATCCGGAAAGGCTGATCCGAAATGAAGCTTGGGGGGAGGCAAGCTGCCCCACGGAAAAAACAGAAGAAAGCCACTAAGGACAATCAATGCCAAGCCCTGAGGTTTATGACCAATGAGTAAACGCCACACAGCTGCGAATATCTTGATTTTTTAGCTCCCTTAGGTGTTTTTTAAAGGGCAGTGCTTCTTGTTCTTCCCGAAAAAGCAATCCTTCCTCCTGAGATTTTTTACGTTGGTCTTTCGCGAACCAAGGCGATTGCGTAATTTAGTGCAGCATTATAGTTTTTAGTTTTGGCTAAAAAAATGACAATAATCAAATAATATACAAACTGTTATGATATTATTTCAGGTGGATTTGTTGGAGCAAAGACGTGAGGAGGCCTTTATTCTCCTCGGTATTACGGCAGGCTTGTTCTTGGCGGCTTTGATTTTAATCGCAATTTTGATTTTGCGCAGAAAAAACAGACAAGGGGAGGAGGCTTCTTTGGAGTTTTCTCCGGAAATCCCAAAAATCGATTCAAAAAAGCTGCATAAAAAGAGTAAGGAGACTAGGCCAAAAAAAGAAAGTCCCATCAAGAAAAAGGCCGCGGACCCTGTGGTTCCCAAAGCCGAAGAAACTCCTAAAAAGAAGGAAACCCCGGAGGATTTTATGCCCGGAAATTCAAAAACCACCGCCAAAAAACCTATACCCTCAGCCGCCCCAATAGAGGCTAAATCTGAACCCCTTAAGGAAGCGAATGCAAAACCTCCCCAAAAGGCTCCTGACTCTTCCAACCCAAAAAGACCTGAAGAAAACATCAAAAAAGGCGACCAGGCAGAGGTGAAACAGCCCATTGCTCCTATAGCTAAAGAACCGGAGGTAGGTAAACAGGCAAAGACTTCTGTCTCACAGGAAAATCCGGCACCTGTGCTGTCAAAGGATCAAGTAGCAAAGAATGTAGCAGATGCCATTGGTAGGGGGAATTCCAAGGAAGAAAATATGGCACGGGTTCAAGCCTACTTGGAGGAACTTAAGTCAAAAGGCGCAGCGGCCAATACACCTGTGCCCCCTAAAGAAAACGCGAAAAGCGCAAAGGAGAAAGAGAACAGCAAAAAAGAGGAGCAATCCAAGGCAGAAGAACAAGATAAAGAAGGGCTACAAGTAGGGCCGGACCCGGAAATGCCTTCCGGAGCACTGAACCCTCCCTTTGTTCCAAACCCAACTTTACCTGAAACTCCCACGGCAGAAACTATCCGCCTCGAATTTGAAAAGTCTGAGGATAGGTCCACAAGGCTTGGCGAAAACGAACCACCGGAAATTCCTGAAGATTCTAAGGAGCCGACCTTGGGCGCAGCTGCTGATAAAGAGCAGTCCAATCAACAAGATCCGCCTTCGATTGCTAAGACGGAAAGCAAGAGCGCACCAACTAAAGAAAGTAGTCCGGAGCCCTCAGTAGGCATTCAAGAAAAGGGAACGGATTTGGAACAGGCTCAAACACCTCTACCACCTGTGCAGACCCCAACCACGACTATAACAGAGTTGGAAGGCCCTTCGGTTTCTGTATCCGAGAAAGAGGAGGAGCCGGCTCCAGAACCGGAGGAAAAGGCTAAGAAGTCTTCTAAGGATAAAAAAATGCCCTTGGAGGGCTACCGGTCCTTTGCCGATTGGTTAAGGCAAACCAAGGGCTAAAGGAAGCTTTTTGATTGTTCCCACCAATAGTCAAGGTCGGTAAGGTCCTCAAGGTGAAGGTTGAATTGGGCTTTTAGAGCTTCCAGCGTTTGGGCTTTGACCTTATGGAATTCAACATTTTCTGTTTCTAAATGAAGGCTGGTTACTCCCTTGTCTGAAATGCCACATGGAACAATCCAGTCAAAAGGCTCAAGATTTGCGCAAATGTTAAATGCAAAGCCATGCATGGTTACCCACCGGCTGGAGTGCACTCCAATAGCGCAAATTTTTCGAGCGGAGTGTGGACTTTCGCTATCTAACCAAACGCCGGTTAAGCCTTCGATGCGCTCACCTTTGATGCCATACAACGAAAGAACATCAATAACTGCTGCTTCCAACAGCCTTAAATAGAGACCTATATCGGTAAAGAAATGGTCTAAGTCAAAAATGGGATATCCGGTAAGTTGGCCGGGGCCATGGTACGTGATGTCGCCCCCCCTATTGATTGGTACAAAGTCTATATTTCGTTGCTTGAGTTGCTCAGGTGAAGACTTTAGATTTTCTTCATTTCCGTTTTTCCCTAGGGTAAACACCCTGTTGTGCTCACAAAACAATAAGAAGTTTTGGGTTTCTACTCGCTCCTTTTCCGGCCGTTTTCTGTTGGCTAACTTTTTTTGAATAATGGAGGCGTGTAAGGCCTTTTGTAAGGCCCAAGCTTGGCGGTATTCTACCTGTTGCAGGTCAGAAAAAAGGACCGTCGGCGGCATGTTTAGTGTTTAGAAAGCTCTCCTTTGAGGAAATCTATAACATGCACTTCCATTTCGTCTGCACCGCGTAACCTTGCCAAATGCAAAGACACCCAGTCGCCTAAGTGAATATGCTCCAGGGCCTGCTCTACAGGGTGCTCAGATGAGGATTCTATGCTTAAGGTTTGCGCTTCACGTTGCTTAAATATTCCTTCAGCTATGTCCATGCGCAAGCGGTTCCGCTTAAAGTCTGAGGGGTTTCTCAGCGAAACCACCAAAATTTCCGGATGCTTATCGGCCCAGCCTACCATTTCGTTATGGTTCATTTCCGGAACAATATGATGCCAGCAGAGCATTTTGGCGTTTTCATTGATTTGCTGCCTAAACCTAACTGCGATTCCTTCGGAAAGTGTTTCGGCATAAATGACCGGGAGGGTTCCGTCTAGTCGAGCCGCAATTTCCTGCGCTTTTTGAGAAACATGCGCTTGACTTTCCTTCAGTCTATTGGCGGCATTTTTCAAAACACCAGTATAGTTTGAGGGCAACCAACCTTGTTGCACAAAAATGGTAACCAGTTGGGTTAAGGAGTATCCTAGGCAAGCTCTGGGAGGGTTTCCTCCAGGAATGGTACGTAAGCCCCAACCATGCGCTTTGGCGAGTTCTGCTAGTTTTCCGCCACTGGTTATGCACACTACGGTAGCTCCGGCCTTGTGTGCCTCTTGCACGGCTTGCAAGGTTTCTTCTGTGTTTCCTGAGTAAGAAGAAGCAATAAAAAAGGTGTTTGGACCTACAAAAGCAGGGATGCGGTATTCTTTGTTTACAATTACCGGCAAAGAGGCATGCGCGGCTGCCCAGTTTGAAACAATGGTAGCCCCAATTCCGGAACCTCCCAGTCCCGAAATCATAATTTCGGAGTACGCTTTATTTGGAAAGCTGAGGGCTTGTTCCTCGGCAATATTCAGACTTTCGTGTATGTGATCCGGAAAGGCTTCGATTAAGGCTTGCATCGTCATAAAACCAAAGATTTTAAAGGTCAAACCTACGCATTTTATAGCAATGGAGAGGCGGTGGCGCCGGCTAATGTATGGAATGACCTAGAGCTGAAAATGCATCCGTACCTTTGTTCGGATGGAAGATGGCCAAGAAAAGGTAATTCGAATTTATACCGACGGCGCTGCCAGAGGCAACCCCGGGCCGGGAGGTTTGGGGATTGTATTGCTTATGGGCAAGCATCGAAAAGAATATGCCGAGGGCTACCGCAGAACAACAAATAACCGAATGGAGCTGCTGGCAGTGGTTCGTGCTCTTGAACTGCTTAAAACCAATGCCTATCCTGTGGAAGTTTACTCCGACAGCAAGTACGTGGTGGATGCCATTACCAAAGGTTGGCTTAAAAACTGGGTGCGCACAGATTTTAAGCAAAAGAAAAACCGGGATCTTTGGGAAAAGTACCTAAAGGTTGCCAAACCCTTTGCCATTCGTTTTTTTTGGGTGAAAGGGCATGCCAACAATCCGGAAAATAACCGTTGCGATGAACTTGCCGTTTGGGCTTCAAAACAACCAGGACTTCCTGCCGATGTGCCTTTTGAATCAGAAAACCCCTGATTATGGAGTTTAGAACCCCATGCCTGCCCCCAAAGCTTCCTTTAATTGAACATGGACCCCCCATTTCATTTTTAGGCTCTTGCTTTAGTGAGCACCTAGCCACGCGCTTGGCTTATCAAGGTTTTGACGTTTGTCCTCCAAGCCATGGCATTTTGTTTGACGGTTTTTCCATGGTTCGGGCAATGGAACATTGGACTCAAAAGCCAAAACAAAGAAGGTTTGACTTGATTGAGCAGCATAATGTTTGGTTTTCTTGGGACCATCATGGTTCTTTTCGGTCTGAATCCAAACAAAACCTGATCAATAGTCTGAATAAGGCCTGCAACAGACAAAGCAAAATGCTTAAAAAGGCTCAGGTGCTTTTCATTACCCTGGGTACCGCTTGGTATTTTGTGCTTAAAGAAAGCGATAGACCTGTGGCCAATTGCCACAAAGTGGCGGCCAACCGCTTTGAGCGAAAGTTGGCAGAACCACATTTGTTGGCAGAAAAACTCAGCAATGCGCTAAACAGCTTGAGGCTATTAAACCCTACCCTGGAGGTAGTGTTGTCTGTTAGTCCTGTAAAGCATTTGCGGGACGGTATTTCAGGCAATTTGTTAAGTAAGTCAGTGCTATTGCTTACCAGCCATATGCTATCCACAGAACTGCCTTTTTGCTCTTATTTTCCCGGCTATGAACTCTTAACAGAGGACTTGAGAGACTATAGATTTTATGCAAAGGATATGGCGCACCCCTCCGAACAAGCCATTGATTACATTATGGAGGCCTTTGCAGGCAGGGCTTTTTCTAAGGAAACAGCTAAAATTGTGGGAGAAGTAGAGCGATTTAGAAAATTAGAAGGCCATAGGCCATTAGCTAATCCTAAGGCACACAAGACAGCCATAGTGGAGGCTAAGAAACAATTGCTAAAAGCATATCCAATCCTAAGCTTATGAACATCATTTCCTACAACCTAAACGGAATTCGGGCGGCCATGAACAAAGGTTTGTTGGACTGGCTAAAGGCTGCTAATCCGGATGTTTTTCTAATACAAGAAACTAAGGCCAATGAAGACCAAGTGGACTGGACCGGATTTGCAGCGTTGGGTTATCGGCAGCACTTGTTCTCTGCAGAAAAAAAGGGCTACTCCGGAGTGGCACTACTCAGTAAAAAAGCTCCTGATCGCATAGTTGCAGGCATGGGCTTGGATGCTTACGATAAAGAAGGGAGGGTGTTACGCGCCGATTACGGTGACCTGACGATTGTTTCGGCTTATTTTCCTTCCGGTTCATCGGGCGATGAGCGGCAAGACTTCAAAATGAAGTTTTTGGCGGACTTTTTGCCTTGGGCAAGGGCCTTGAAAAAAGAAAGGCCCAAACTGGTAATTGCCGGAGACGTTAATATTTGCCATTTGGATATCGACATTCATAATCCTAAGGCCAACCAGAATACCTCGGGATTTTTGCCGGAGGAGCGGGCATGGGTTTCGAAGTTTTTAAACGAAGGTTTCGAAGACAGTTTTCGTCTTTTTCATCCCGAGCCACATCAATATACTTGGTGGAGTTATCGGGCGGCTTCTCGGGCGCGCAATAAAGGCTGGCGTATCGATTATCAGTTTGTTTCCGAAGCTTTGGTGCCACAAGTGCAACAAGCCCGCATTTTGAGCCAAGCGGTTCATTCGGACCATTGTCCTACGCAGCTAATTTTGGATTGGAAGTAAGATGTGCAGGCCGGAGCAAGGTCTGCGCCCCTGACCGAACCGATAGCTGTTTGAAGCCTAGGGGTTGGCAAGACTTGGCGCGAGGAGGCTTTCCGACCCTTCGGAAAGACCCCGCAGGGCTTAGGCTTGCCCCCCCTAGGCAAAAACACTAAAGGAGAGGGCAGGAATAGGCGCCCAGAAAATTAGCCTAGACTAAAAAATAAGATTCAAAAAATTGATAAACAGACACCTGAGCTGTCTAGTTTCGCTCTACTAATTCGTGGGTGTAGGCGTAATTCAGAAGCTCCGCCGCACTTTTGCAGGAAAGCTTTTTGAGGATGTTTTTGCGGTGGGTGTTGATGGTATGGTAACTAAGATGAAGTTTTTCTGCGATTTCTTTGCTGGAAAGCCCTTCGGCCACCATTTTAAGGATTTCAAGCTCTCTTTCCGAAAGCTGCTCATGCAAGGGTACCTGACTTTCGGGTGCGGCTCTAAAACTCAATTCTATAAGTACTTCCACCACCTTAGGCGAAAAAAAGCGAACCCCTTTCCAAGCCGAGTAAATGGATTCCACCAGTTCGTCGTGGGTTGCTTCTGTGGTTAAAAAGCAGGTGATTCCTATTTTATGAACGTGGTAAATCCAGTCCCGGTCTTTGCCTGTGATGAGAATGACTTTTCGGTCCTCTAAAAAGCGCTTGTGCTTTTCGGGTAAAGGCTCCGAAAGAAAAAAAGACGCATAGCGATCGTCCATGAAAATCAAGGCGTCAGTATTTTTTTCGGCTTCCCTAAAAAGGGTTTCAACAGCTTCTTTTTCAGAGCTATAGGGCAAGGCTTTGTGCCATGTAATGTCTGTTCGACCAGAAAGCGCAGCGGCCACGCCTTGCTCCAAAAAGGGTTGGGCAAATGCCGGTAGGACATGAATATGTATGGGAGCTGCAGCCATGGCGCAAAATTGCTAAAAAATAAACAATTGGCAGGCCGGATAGTTTCGCCGCCTCAAGGCGTCTGCGGGGCTATGGTCAGTTTTTGCCGCCATTGACCGGCATTGCTTTGCAACAAATAAAGGCCGGGAGACAAGCCATACAAGGGCATGGAGCGTCCTTGCACTTCCCTGACAAGTTTTCCTGAAAGGGTATAAAGCTGCCAATTGGCTTCTTGGCTAAAATGCACTTGGTGGGAAGCAGGGTTAGGAAATGCATATAGCTTTTCTGCCTCGTTTTCTTGGAAGCCCATGGGGCAATTAACGACTTCT
This sequence comes from Bacteroidia bacterium, assembly GCA_030427255.1. Classification (GTDB taxonomy): domain Bacteria; phylum Bacteroidota; class Bacteroidia; order CAIKAF01; family CAIKAF01; genus CAIKAF01. Next base: position 11,465 of record JAUHWY010000038.1, read on the forward strand.
ATGGTGTCGTTGGTGGTGGCAGAGCAGGCGTTTGTGTCCACATAGGTATAGCTTATCACCCAGTTTCCGATGCCTGCATTGGAAGGGTCAAAGGTGTTGGTAAGCACCCCGGGGCCTTGGAAGGTGCCTCCGGAAGGACTGGCTAGATTGTCCAAAAGTATAGGAAAGCCAAAGAGGCAAAAGGTGTCTACTCCTAAGTCGAAGATAGGAACGGTGGGGCTAACTACTTGGTAATGGAAGGTGTCTGCGGCAGTGCAACTGTTATTGTCGGTAAAGGTGTAGTGTGCTGCAAAATTTCCGGGGCCTTGGCTTTGTGGGTTAATGAAGCCAAAAATTTGATCTCCGCCAAAGTTGCCACCGGGGGGCGTTGCTTGAAGTGCTATTGGGGTGTCGTTGGTGCAAAGCAAGGTGTCGGCAGCGGTTAAGCCCACCGATGGAAGCGGGTTGAAGGTGATTTGTTGTGTGCTGGAATTGCTGCAACCCAAACCGTTGGTTCCGGTAAGGCCGACGGTGCCGCTTTGAAAGACTTGAATGGTAGGGGCATTAGAGCCATTGGACCAAGTGTAGGTGAGCGCTCCCGATGCCGTGAGGGTTATGGTGTCGCCTTGACAAGCGGTGGTATTGCCTAAGATTTGAACTTGTGGTGCGGGGCTAATGATTAAGACTCCTCCCATATTTTGAGGAGTTGTGGCAGGTTCAGTACTTTGCACGGCCAGCATATACCCATTGCCAAAGGGTAATCCGGAAGGGATGACCATTTGAATTACCCCTCCACTACTTCCGTTTAGCGTGCCGACGATGCTTGGGTTTGCAAAACTACCGGAAGCGTCACTCAGCAGCACCTGAAACTGGTTGGTGGGGTGAAAAAAGCCCACCGAATTTATGATGCCTAGAATGGTGTCTCCTGCGCAGGGCTGCAAATTGTTGACAGAAACCAATTGGGCAGAGCCGGGAGGGTGCACCACAACCACCGCTTTCATTCCAAGGCTTGCATGTGGCGTACATACATAATAAAAAGTTCCGGTATTGGTTGGGACCCACTGTCCGCCTCCAAAAGGAATGTTGAAGCCTCCATTGGAGGTAGTTCCATTGGCGTTCCAGGTGGCTTGATTAACCTCCACGGCGTTGTGGTTATTGCCCAGGGTAAACTGCACGGTATCACCAAGGGCAATGTGCAGGGTATCGGGGGAATAGGTAAAACCTACCGTAGTTATTGGGTAAACGGAGGCTTGGGCGGCCAAAGAAGAACAGCAAAGAACGAGTGCGGAGTAAAGGAGCTTGCGCAGCATAATTTTTTGTTTGATTGACAGCAAGTTACGATAAATACCCTTACCTCACAAAAGCAAATTTCTAAGGAGAAATATTGACTTTAAATATTTCAGGAAATGAAAGGGGGTAAATGCTAGGGTGTGGCCTCGACAGGAATCGAACCTGTATCTTAAGTTCCGGAGACTTACATGCCATCCATTGTACTACGAGGCCCAAAAAAAGCCGATCTTACGACCGGCTTTAAATAGTAGCTTGTTTTGGAGTGGGTTAGGGGGTAAATTATGTCGATTAAAATTATAGTCAAAAATGCCAGTAATCATGTTTTAATGGCAAAATATAGATTTTCCAAAAAACGCCAATATATTTGCAACGTTGGCAAAAATGAGTAACACAAAAATGTGCCAAAATATTACTTGCATGCAACTTTGAGCTATGTCTAAAATCATTGACCGTCAAATAGCGAAGCATTTCAATGGCAAAGGGAATTTCGACCGAAGTGCCCTAAGTGCCTTTTTAACCGATTTGAATCCGGAAATCACCGAAAGCGCCTTGACGTGGAGAATCCATGATTTGGTGAAGCGAAAGGTGATAGACCAAGTGAAATTGGGGGTATATACCATTTCAAGCAAAGAGGCTTATAAGCCTTTTGCGTCAGATAAACTGGCTCGATTATCAAAGATTGTGGCCAAGGAGTTTGACCATTTGGATTATTGCTTTTGGAGTACCGAATGGCTGAATGATTTCACAAGGCACCAATTGGGAACGCTCTTTTATATACTGGAGGTGGAAAAGGATTTTGTTGAGGAGGTGTTTAACGCCTATTTCGAATCCAAGCCTTATCCAGTGTACCTCGATCCCAAAGAGGACATCATGGAAAGGTATGTGGAAAGTGAAATCTCCATCATTATTAAACCACTAATCAGCCGCTCGCCAAGACAGAAGATTGCTATTAAGGAAAGGTCAGAGGATGAAATCTATGTGCCGACCTTAGAGAAAATGCTAATTGATGTGTACAGCGATACAGTAACCTTCTATGCCATTCAGGGAAGTGAAATGGATACGCTGTTTGAAAATGCCTTAAAACGCTATCAAGTAAACTTCACCAAGCTCATTAGCTATGCTAGAAGACGAAACAAAGAAGAACAAATTAAATGTTACTTGGAGAACAACTTTGGTGAGCTTGTAAAAGATCTTTTGGAATGATAAAAGCACATTGTTTTACCAAAGACTGGATCAACAGCTTTAAGCAGCAAAAGCATTTGAAGCGTATCAATCCGCCGGTACTGGAGAAAATGATACACGCCCTTTCCTTATTGCAGCAGCTCAAAGCTCAGGGGCTGGATTTTACCTTCAAAGGCGGAACAAGCCTTGTGTTGTTGCTTGACAAGTCGAGACGGTTTTCGGTAGACATTGACATTATTTCCACCCAAAGCCGAGAAGAAGTTGAGGCTATCTTGGACAAAGTAGTGGCTAACTCACATTTCAATAAATGGGATCTGCAAGACATAAGGAGCTATAAGGAAGGTGTGCCTAAAGCACATTACGCATTTGATTTTGCATAGAGCCTTAATCAAAGTGCCCCCTTTGTATTGTTGGATATTCTTTTTGAGGAAACGGATTACCCAAGGTTGTTGTCAGCTCCTATTCAATCGGAATGGATTGAATCCGAAGACGTTTGGGAAGTGTATGTTCCGTCCATTGAATCCATTTTAGGAGATAAACTCACTGCATTTGCTCCAAATACTGTTGGAATTCTTTACGGAAAGGACAAGGAGCTAGAAATCATCAAGCAGCTTTTTGATATTGGTTGTTTGTTTGATGAAGCAGAAAATGTAGAAGAAATTGCCATAAGCTTTGAGAAAATTGGAGCAAAGGAAATCAAGTACCGTGAACTTGAAATGGGCGTATCGGACATACTGGATGATATTTTCGCCACTTCTTTACTTCTGGCAAAACGAACCAAAAACACCAAAGAGCCTGACAAAACAAGATTTGCTGAACTCACTACCGGAATACGCAGATTTGAAGGGTTTTTGATGGCTGAGACTTTCAAAATAGAAGATGCCATCCTGGCAGCAGGTAAAGCGGCTTACCTCGCAAAACAATTAAAGAAAAGAGACCATTCAGCCCTAGAGAAATTTGCTGGTCAGGACATTAGTAAGCTGGAAATTTCGGGCGAGCTGAACTTCCTAAACAAGCTCAAAAAGTCGAGAGACAAAGCCGCCTTTTTCTATTGGTATAAGGCCTTAGATTAAGCGACAAAACATTATGCAACTGAGCTATAGGATAACTTTCTAACCACCTTCTCCTCTAAATTTAACCTGACTAAAAGGCTGTTTGATTTAAGCCCATTTTTCCCAAACAAGAAGGGGATGAACGAAAGGCGTATTTTACACAATGTTTTTCTGATTTTAAGGCCCTTTATTTCAGGACTTTAAGCGGGGTTTATGTGGCCTCGACAGGAATCGAACCTGTATCTTAAGTTCCGGAGACTTACATACTATCCATTGTACTACGAGGCCAAAAAAAAACCGATCTTTCGACCGGCTTTATGTAGTAGCGGGGGTTGGACTCGAACCAACGATCTTCGGGTTATGAGCCCGACGAGATACCTACTTCTCCACCCCGCACTCTATGTTCAGAACACTTACCGCTCTGGGGATGCAAATATAATATGCCGTACCTTTATCTCCAAACTTATTAAGCCTCTATGCAACATAAAGCCGGATTTATAAATATCCTCGGCAAACCAAATGCAGGAAAATCTACCCTGCTCAATGCCCTCCTTGGCGAAAAACTCGCCATTATGTCTCGCCGCGCTCAGACCACTAGGCACCGCATTCTAGGCATGATTAACGATGCCGAACACCAACTTATTTTTTCCGATACCCCGGGAGTGATCGACCCCTCCTACAAGCTCCAAGAAAAAATGATGCACGTGGTAGAAGAAAGCCTCACCGACGGCGATGTATACGTACTGGTGGCTGATGCTTTTTCCCAAAAAGGACTCGAAAGTACCCTGGAATTTCAGGAGTCGTTTCGCCAAAGAATGCTGGAACTTGAGGAGCCCCTTATTTTATTTCTCAACAAAACCGAATCACTGAGCAAGGAAGAAAAGTCCTTGCGCACCGAGGCGGCAATGCAGCGCTTTCCTAAGGCACACGTAATTTGTGGGTCTGCACTTCAAAACCAAGGCCTTGAAACCCTGCTTGGTCATATCAAAGAGGTACTCCCGGAGCACCCGCCCTATTTCGAAAAAGACCAGTTTACCGATAAAAACCTACGTTTTATTGCCTCCGAATACATCCGGGAACAGCTCCTAAACCAATACCGCCAAGAAGTACCCTACCACTGCGAAGTGGTGATTGTGGAATACAAAGAGGCGCCCGATATTGACCGCATTCGAGCGGAGATTCATGTAGGTAGAGAGTCCCAAAAAGGAATTCTTATAGGCAAAGGTGGCTTGGCCTTGAAGAAAACCGGTACTGAAGCGCGAAAAAACCTTGAAGCTTTTTTGGGTAAAAAGGTGTATTTGGAAATTCAAGTCAAGGTAAAGCCCAATTGGCGCGAAGATGAGCAAAGCCTCAAATGGCTCGGCTACTAATTTTGAATCAGTGGCATCACAGGCTTTTGTATCTTGAGGGCATGAATGTGCAAGAGGCCTACAATCTCATTGAACAAAAACTCATCGATTGGAGCGAGGAGTTGATTGGCTTAATTCCCAATCTTCTCTTAGCACTGGCCCTCATGGGGCTGTTTTTGCTCTTGGCTCATGTGTCCCGGCGGCTGGTTCGACGGCTACTGCAACGCCTCATCGATGGACCCACCTTAGTAAGTCTTGCCGGATCATTAACCTATGTGTCTATTTTAGGACTGGGTTTGTTTGTGGCCCTTTCCGTGTTAAAACTGGACAAAGCAGTAACCAGTATTTTAGCAGGAGCCGGAATCATTGGTCTGGCACTTGCCTTTGCTTTTCAAGACCTAGCCGCCAATTTCATCAGTGGCATTTTTATTTCACTTCGTCGCCCCCTGCGCGTTGGCGATTTAATCGAAACCGAAGACACCATTGGTGTGGTGCAAAGCATCAATTTGCGTGATTTAATTTTGTTCAATTTTCAAGGGCAAGAAGTCATTATCCCAAATAAAGATGTTTTTCAACGCAGCGTTAAAAACTACACCCACTCCGGCATGCGGCGGCTCGATTTGGAAGGGGGCATATCCTATGGCGACAACCTCCGTAAAGTGCGAGAGGTAAGTCTCAAAGCCCTCGAAAACCTGCCCGGCTCAGATGCTCAAAAAAGCATTGGCTTTTATTTTACCGGTTTTGGCGACAGCTCCATAGATTACCTTATAACTATTTGGTTGGCAGATACCGACCAGCTTAGCTGGCTCAAAGCCCGCAGCGAAGCCGTAATCCTCCTCAAAGAAGCCTACGACGCCAACGACATCACCATTCCTTTCCCCATACGCACCTTGGACTTTGGAATCAAAGGGGGAAAAACTTGGCGCGATATGCAGTTGCCTGAATAATAGATTTACCCTAAGTTTGATTCCTTAATTCTAAAGCTATGTTACGCTCCATTTTTTGGGTAGTTTTTGCCTTTTTTCTGAGCACAAGTTCCTTTGAACCGCTCCATGCGCAGTGTCCCGGCTGCCAGCCCAATACCGTCCTTTGCCAAGGAACCAACGGTCCCTGCCCCAACAACATGGATACCGCAATCGTTGGCTCGGCCTACGAAGACACCCTCACCTTTTATTTGCCCGAACAAGTAGACGCAAGTCAACAATCCGGAGGCGTTCTGGGTTGGGTCGATTTTATAGAGTTTGAGATCGTAAGCATCACCGGCCTGCCCTTTGGCTTGCAATGGTCTTGTGGAGTTTCCAACTGCACCTACTTCCCTAGCCAATTTCCTTCCGGCACCTTTGCTTGCGTGCGCTTTTGCGGCGCTCCGCTTGCCCCTCCCAGTGTCTATCCCATTACCATCACCACTTTAGGAACGGTAGACACGCCTTTTGGAAACCAAAGCGGCAACGAAGTGTTTACCGTTGACTTGGTCGTTCAACCCGGAACAGGAGGCAACAATGCATTTAGCTATAGTCCGGCCTTTGGATGCTCTCCCTTAGCCGTGTATTTCCAAAACAATATTTTAAGCAACGGATACCAGCCCGGTCCCAACAACCTCGGGTTTACTTACCAATGGGATTTTGGCAACGGACAACAAAGCTCCCAGGAGCAGCCCGATACCGTACACTACGCCAATGGAGGCAACTATGTAATTCAATACCAATCCGTAGTCGACACGCTTCCTTTTATCCTACAATCCCTAACCGTAAATTCGGTAAACTGCACAGACATCCCCTTTTTGAACGATTGGCCCGACTTATACCTCCGCTTGACCGACGGTTCAGGAAATGTGGTGCTCAATACCAACAACAATGCCATTGGCTTTGATCCCGGCGGAAATCCCCACACCTGGACCATAAACCAAGCGCTCGATAATCCACCTTACCAGATTGAAATCATGGACCAAGACGGAGGAATTTATGGCGCAGACGAAAACTGCTTCGACAATACCACCAATGCCATGCCTCAGCCGGTAGTGCTTGGTCAAGCGGCACAGTACAACACCGCCGTGGTGCAGGCTTTCAATCAAAATGGCTTGGACTATAGCTATCAAATGCAAAAAACAGCCTTTGTGACTCAAGTGACCGACACTTTAGTGGTGTCCAATAGTCCTCCCAATATGACTTTAAGTCTTAGCCCCGGCCATATTTCTTGCGAACGCGACTCCATTCAGCTTAGCCTGCCGGCAGGATATATTTACGAATGGTACCAAAACGATACCGTCCTCCTGGTTCAAAGCTCCAATCCGGTGTTTTATGCCAAAAGCTCCGGCAGCTACAAGGCCAAAATCATTGACTCCATCTCCGGTTGCATCAATTGGACCGGCGACACCCTCTTAACCTTTAATCCCACCACGCCTCCCGGATACCCCAACGTTGGGATTTCTTATGCCAACGGGCTGTTAAGCTCCAACCTGAGCGGCACCTGGACCTATCAGTGGATTTTCCTCGACAACGGACAGTGGACACCCATTGCCCCGCCCTTGGGAAGTGTAGCAACCTTAAGCCCCGGCCAAGACGGCGACTATGCCCTCATCGCCACCAACAGCTTTGGCTGCGGCGACACCAGCAACGTTATTACGGTAACAAATAGCGGTCTAAACCCCTTGAATGGCTTTTTGGTGCGCTTATACCCCAACCCCGCCCGAGGAAGCTTTAATCTTGAGCTACCCCAAGGCACAGCCCAGCATTGGAAACTCAGCATTATGGACCTCAGTGGCCGCGAAGTATGGCAAGGGCAAGCGCAATCCGGCCTTCAGCAGCTGCGCCCCACCTTACCTGCCGGCACCTATTTGCTCAAAGGCTATTCAGACCAAGGGTATTGGGTGAAACGTTTTGTTTGGGAACCCTAATCGGTAAATTTCCTATCCAAGGTTTTGGGGGTTTGGGCCCCGGCTCCGAACCGCAATCCTGTAATCTATCCGGCCCTAGGCTCCAGCCCTGCTTGCCAAGCCTAAGGCCGGCATAGCCCTGTGGTGGCTCTCTTTGGCCGCCTCCTCGGGCTTGCCGGCCTAAGGCTTAGCTGCGCAGGGGCTTTTGCCCGGCCGGGGGGCCATACTATGAGGGGTGTTCAAGCCCGGTTTGTTTACAAATCCCACTTCTGCCTATTTTTGCACAAAACATTGATTTGACAAAACCCACTTTATATCTCTTTAGTTTCGGTGGAGGGAATGCGGCTTCCTTTGCCAAACTCCAAGAACGCCTAGAACCAACAATCCATACCCGAACCTTTGAAATGCCAGGCAAGGGAAAGCGCATCAAAGAACCCATGCTACGCAACCTCCACCTTATGGTGCAGGAGCATTTGGAACAATTGGACCCATTGCCCAATCCTCCCTTTGCCTTTTTTGGCCATTCCATGGGCTGCTACGTGGCACATTTGCTCATTCAACAACTGCAAAAACAAGGCAAACCTTTGCCACAACACGTGTTTTACAGTTCCAAAGTAGCCCCCTCAAGGAATTACGATAAAAAAAGATCCATCCTCTCCGACGACGAGTTTGTGGAAAAACTGCGGATACTCAAAGGCATGCCCGACGCCATTCTCGAGAATCCCGAACTCCTGCGCATTTTCTTGCCTATGGTTCGGAACGACTTTTACGCCATTGATACCTACCGCTACCGTCCAGGAACTCCTTATCCTGTAGATATGTCTGTGTTTTGCGGCAGCGAAGAAGTGGTAGACGACCAAGAGCTGTTGGATTGGAAAAAAGAGCATACCGGCAATTTTCACTTTGAACGCAGACCCGGACATCATTTTTGGTTGTTCAACGACCTAGACTGGCTTTGTGCCTACATTCTTAGGAATTTAGGTCATGGAAACTGAGGCCATAGTATGGTTGTGGCATTTGGAGCGACCGGAAGAAGGTCCCCCCGAACGGCTTAAGGAATGGCTTCCTCTATCCTTTAAGGAACAAATGCTCCGCTACAAAAAGCCCGACGACCAGGCGCGTTTCGCCGCAGGTCGGTATTTGCTTTTTCATGCATTGAGCCTTGCAGGGACTCCGGAGGCTTTACACGAGCTAAGCACAGACGAATTTGGCAGGAATTTTATTTCCGGCATCCCTGATTTTAATATTTCCCACTCCGGCAACTGGGTGGGCTTGGCCTGGAGATCCTCGGCAAAGATTGGCTTGGACATAGAGCTCAAAAGAGCGTTAGACCCTTCCGCATTTACCAAGCAATTCAGCCCTATAGAAATGCAAGCCATGCTGGCCTCGCCCAACCCTTTGGAGGCCTTTTTTAAGAATTGGACTAGAAAAGAGGCAGTAATGAAGGCCGAAGGAAGAGGCATGCGCATTCCCTTACATAGCATTCGTTTGGCCAAGCATGGTGCCCGCATAGACGGCGATGAGCGATTTTGGTATTACCGACCCATAACGGTCGATGAGGCGCATGCCTGTCATGTTTGCTCGGATATGCCATTGAACCGGATTCAGGTTTCCGTCCTTAACCAAACCCAGCCCTAAATTTCCGGCTTTTGGGGATTACTCTAATTTTTGGCCTAAGTCCTAAAGTTCCCTTGATGCAAGGGCGCCATTGGCGAATCAATCCACCAATGGCTTGGCCTATGGGAGCTGCTTAAATGGCTGTTTGCCGTCTTTTTTGGAAAACCGACTTTAGTTTCAATAGTTAAGCAGCTTTCTATGGTTGGAGATAAAGCATGTTTGCCGGTTGGTAAGACTAATGGCATTGCCCAGGTTTGAGCAATGCTTGCAACCCGCATTTTGTACCTAAGGTTGTTCTTTTTCAAGTTGCGACTTTCCATTTTGGGGGTTTCCGGCCTTCTGTTCTTGTGTTATAGCGCCATTATTCCACATTTTAGTTCTTAATTTGCGCATGTAATAGTGTCAAAAAGAGAATAAATACTTACAAGGTGTTGCGGATTATCCTCGGTAAAAGTATTTTTGCGGTTAAAATAAACCAAAAGGAAACACTATTTATTTAAATCAAGAACCATGAAAGAACAGACTTTTAAATCAAGCTACTTTCTTAGAGTTTTAAGCGGAGACTTTAACCCATTCACGCCTAACGTGATTACAATTGATGACAATCACATTGAATACCGAAGAAGGAATTGGTATCTCATTTCGGTTGATACTGAGAACTTGCATTTCCAAAACATTACAGGAATATCAGTTGACAAGCATTTATTTGGCTCGACTTTGAAGATTAAAAGTGCAGGTAACGACCCGATTTTGGTAAATGGATTTTGGAAGAAAAAGGCCAATATTATCAAACAACTTTGCTCAAAGAATATATCGGCAAACACCCAAAAGGGAACAAACGAAGCAATGGCTGATGCAATTTCAAAAGCAGTTGGAAATGCACAAGCCAATTCAAAAAGCAATCTTGCCTCTGAGTTAAGAGAGTTAAAAGGTTTGGTAGATGAAGGTTTAATAACCCAAGAAGAATTCAATGTGCGTAAGAAGAAAATAATGAATAACTAATGGATTTCAGACAGCGGGTACAAAAAGCATTTGACGAATGGAATGAAAAGGGTTTTTGTGAAGAAGCCCGACTACTAAATGAAGGTGTTGGTGCAGACTACTTTGACACTGCTAACCCTCATTTCTTTACAGGAGATATCAATTCGGAATTGGTATTAATTCATTTAAACCCTAAACGCAACAAACAAGAGTGGAATAAGAAATGTGATTATTCAAATTTTCAGTCCTATTGGCAGTCTTATGAGAGATTTGGAAATAGACACTATGGTAAAGAGTCAGAAAGGACACATAAGTCGCCATTTGACCATAAACAAATTCGATTTCTCAGACCGTTTGGCATGTTGTCGTTAGACAACAAAGACAAATACCAAAATTTAGAGAATGTAATTGATAGTAAACTCCAGCTTGAATTGGTCCCATTTGGTTCTCCAGACTTTTTATATCACAAAATCGGAATTGAGAATCTGAAACCATTTGTAGATAGGCTTATTTCGATTATTGGAGAGAAGCAAAGAAAATACGTGGTTTTCTGCGGTCGAGTCTTTGAACCTATTCTATCTGACTTCATTGTCGATAAGACTACTCACTCGTTTAGGTTAACCAAAAATGACGGTAATCCCACTAAATCCGATTTTCAAGTAATTAATATTAATCTCGAAAAAGGGAACGAAAATATTAATGCTTGTATTGCCCCTCAATTTGCTAAACAGGGATACCCCGTCACGGAATATGGTAAAAAGGTTATAGAACTATACGGAAAAAGAAAATAAAAAACGTGCTACAACACAACATATAGCATATGGCAGGTGAATTGCTACTAGCAAGGTTTTCGACTCCGTAGCCGGCTTTGGTTTCGGTGGTCAGGAAGGTGCTTCAAAACCGCCACAAGTCATATGCAAACCGGTAAACATTTAAGCTGATTGGACAGGTGGCTTTGGTAAGTCACCTGTCCTTTTTTAGTAAGTCAATCAGATCTTGCTGTACGCTCACCAGTTTTTGTAGCTGCTCTATCTCTTTGCGCAAGCTTTCGTTTTCTTCTTCAAGTTTGCTTTGGTAACCCGGCCGCTCCTCCGCAAACTTTTCAAAGAATTCCTCCTGAGTCATTTCCAGAGCCTTTAAAATATCGTTAAAGGTGGCAGAGTTTACTCTTCCTTTGCGCTCAATGGCACTAATTAGCGACCTGGTTTTGGAAATGGCCTCAGCCAAATCCTCTTGGCTCATCCCTCGAAATGTCCTGGCCATCCGTATTTGTCGTCCTAAGTGCATACAGCAAAATTGGACAGCCGTTTATTTTCATAATTGGATATTCCGGAGCATGCTGACCCCTCCAATCCGGCGGAAAAACTAAGTCTGTAGCAACGCTTTTACTGGGCTTAGGACCTGCCATTCCGGCAGATGTTGACCCCTCTAGATCTTATT
>JAUHWY010000004.1 GCA_030427255.1 Bacteroidia bacterium
CACGGAATCAAAATGAAAGCCTTGGTTTGTATTCAGCGAAAGTTGCTTGAATTGATGTACATACTATTTAAGAATCAAACCAAGTATGAAGCCAATTACGAAGAAAAAAAGGTCCTGCAACAAAATGTCGCAGAACCTTCGAATCTAGCTTTTGCTGATTTGAAACAAAGTTAAAGAAAATTGGCTATTTCCTTTTGGAAATTAACACAGAATCTCTGCGTGCCACCTTATCCGCGCTAATGATGAAATAATGATGAATGGTGAGTGATGAATGGTGAGTGATGAATGGTGAGTGATGAATGGTGAGTGATGAATGGTGAGTGATGAATGGTGAGTGATGAATGGTGAGTGATGAATGGTGAGTGATGAGTGATGAATGGTGAATGGTGAATGGGGAATGGTGAATGGGGAATGATGAATGGTGATTGATGAATGATGAATGGTGATTGATGAATGATGAATGGTGATTGATGAATGATGAATGGTGATTGATGAATGATGGTTTTGGAAGCTTGAATAGGCCTTGAACCCTTATTTTTCGATAGCGTCGGCTTGTTTATGGGAACCCTTCTGAATCCTCTTTGCCAAAAAGCGGCCACAAAAGCCTCGGCCAGACTCATTGGAATGGCATAAACCAGTATAGGGAAGGGCAAAACGCCCAAATTGCCAATTACCACCTCAAGCAATACGAATCCGGTAAACCAGGAAATCAATGCCGTGTTGAGGAGGGTGTATTTTTTTGAGAATAGAAGTATAGCCAAAGAGAAGCCCAGCGACCAAAGGACCCAAACCAACCCGTTGATGGGTTCGCTGGGGAATACCAGCCCCATTTGTGCGTAATGGTTCACCCAAAAATCCTTCAACAGGACTTCATTGCGCAGGAAAAGGGTGCCGCTTATCCAAACAAAAACGGCCAATAGGGCAAGTAAGGTATTTTTCACCCCTAAATTTATTCTTTAATCAGCAATTTGCTCACTTTAAGCTCCTCAAATTCCAAAATGAGGAAATACAAGCCCTTGGGAAGGGCTGAAATGTCCAGTTCATGGGTCGGCTTTTCAGTCCGAAGCAATCGCCCCGTGGCATCGTAAATGCGGAGTTTCAAAAGTGGCGAAGAAAAGGCTCCCAAGTCCAGGTGAATTTTGTGGGTGCTTGGATTGGGATACACTTGAATACCCGAATTAAATTCAGCATCTTCAACAGAAGTATCAAAGGGTTGAAAAAAGGACAAATCGGAGGTTTTTACTACGGTCAAAAAGCCATCAAATCCCCCCCAAGTCCAGGCTATCATGCTACCTTCAGTAGTGCCGCCAATCCAGAGACTGGTATTGTGAATGCCTCCAAAGCCACGGTCTTCGTGGGGTGTCCCAAACTGTATGCCATTTAATAAATTTAGGTTGGCATCTAATTTTTGAACAAAAATATCCCCGGTAAGCTTGGTTGTGTCGGCGTTGTTCCCAATAAAATCTCCATAGGTATAGCCAATGGCAAACAGCGTATCGTTTTGGATGATAAGCTTTCTTATGAGGTCCGATTTGTTGGTGCCAAACTGTTGGTAAACCGGCTGGGTCAATTGGGGCGAAAATTTTATAAGGTAAGCATCGCCTTCCCCAAGGGGGGCAGAAGCCATATTTCCGGTGGTAAAACCTGCCACATAAATATTCCCTTGACTGTCCACGGCATTGTCCAAAACCCAGTCTGCCCTAATCCCTTGCGTATTTATAATTTCGGAATGGGGCCGGCTTGGGTTGGTTGCGTTTAGGTCTTCATAAACCGAAACGAAGGCATTTGCTCCTGTAGCAGAGAAATACCAACCGCCCACCACAAGGCGTCCATCGCCCGGTGTTTGACCCGGTACAAAGGTAAGCCCACCCCAGGCTTCCGCAGAGGCAATAAAGCCACTGGCGTTTGGAGGGTTGAGTGCTCGCCAGACGTTGGAGAGATCCGATGTGCGGTGTTTTGCAACCAGGTAAACATCATCGGTTCCGCCTTGTCCCGCGGGAGAGCCCTGGCCGGAAACAAACAGGTTTCCGTTGTTGTCTAGTTCGATGTTTCCGTAACCATCGATCCCCTCATTCCCCCATTGGTCTGAGGCTACGATTTGCCCGTTGGTTAGATCAAGCTTTAGCATAATTCCATCCCATTTTCCGGCATTGGTAAACCCGGGAAGGTTGCCGAGGGTTCTTCCACAAACATATAAGAACATACTGTCTGTAACCCCATCTTTTAAAATGGTGCCTTCTTCCATGGGCAATTCGGTAACCCATTGTTGGTTTCCAAGGAAGTCAAACTTTATGATGAAAATTTCATTGTCCGCATTTATAAGGCCGTCGAGGTTTCCATCCGAAAGTCCAAAGAGGTATGAATTGCCTTGATTATCGACCGTCATACCACCTATGATTTCCTTTCCATGGTTCCCAAATTGGTTTACTCCATAAATAGCAGGTTGGAAGTCAATGAGTTGCGCATATTTGAAATGGTTTGGGTTGCTTAGGCTTAGCAAGCTGTCGGCATTGCACAAGGGATTGGGATTGTTGGGCGGGTTACCACTGACCGACGGCTCAATATCCCAACATGGAAAAATAAACGCAATTAGGTCGATTTGGTTGTTTGCGGTGTAAAAAAGGTACCAACCTTCGGTTTGACAACCATCTGCCAAAGTGCAGTACACCAAATCGTAGTCATTTGCGGAACCCTTAAGCTGGATGTATCCTGCTTCAAAATCCAAATGCTGAATAACCACATAGTCGTTATCTATACCGTCGGCACCCCTTAAAAAGAAAGGAATAACAAATTCATAGGTTCCAAGAATTATGCGGTCTGCGTTAGCGCTTCCATAGAGCTCATTTAAGTCGGTATTCAATACGCAACGGATGTATTTAACCTGATCACTTCCCAAATGGCCGGCATGGTCAACCGGCATAAAAACATCTCCACCGCCGTTTTCACCGTCCATATAGTCGGTATCCATAAGCGTGTATTCCAAATCGTTGAATGGTGCCCCGGATGCGAAAGTGGGCGAACCCTGTACAAAGGGAGCAAGGTCAGCAATTCCTCTGGGCATGGGTGGAAATGTAGCCGCAGAATCTTTGAGTTGTTGCAGGGTTTGCGCCGATACGCCGATGTGTAAGGCAAATAAAACAAAGCTTCCCAAACATCTATTCATTTCTCTTTTTTTAAAATTAATTGTTGGACGTTTTGAAACCGCTCAGGTTTAATGGAAGTTGTCCTTTTTATTTTCCAACAAGTCACAGGATTATGGCTTGTTAAACGTTTTGGCCCCTAAAAGGCGGTCTTTGTCGTAAATGGATAAATAATATGTTCCCGGGCTTAAGCCGGAAACATCTACCTGAGTTTTAAAGGGAATGCTCATTGCTTTTTTACCTTGGGTTGAATATATGATCAATTGGTAGGATTCATTGGCGGCCGGAAAGTCAATATGTAAAAATTTTGCGGCCGGATTGGGATAAACTTCCAGGGGCTTTTTAAGACCTTCATCCTCAACTCCTGTGAATGCGTTGTTGTACCGCATAAACAGCCGATACCTATTGGATGCATCTTTTTGATGGTAATACAACAACCGCATATCCGCGCTTAAAGTCGGTGCTTCGGGAGCAAACCCATTGTTGGAGTGGATTAGGGTCGGTACACCAAATGCATCGCTGAGGTTGTTTCTTACAGTTGCACAAATTTCTGTATTGAAGGTGCCTTTTTCGAGTCGGGTATAATAAAGTTCCCGCCCGTTTTTTGAAAGGTGGGGAGCATACACTAAGTAATTGGTATCGTTAACCAAGCTAAGAAGGGCATCGGAGTTGGGTAGTTTACTAAAGGTGGAATCGTTGGTCTTTTGGGCTATACCCAAAGTAGCTTCGCATGGCATTTGCCCACAGGTCGATTGGCTGAAATCAAACCAAGCATTGCAATAGTAAAGTTGATCTCCCTGATGGTTGATTGCAGCGTCCATGATTAGCCAACCAAAAGGATAATTGAAGGTATAATTGTACATGTTTCCATACACCCTTTTAATGTTGGAAACGTCCCCGGCCCAAAAGGTGCCCATGTGCAAATTCTCCATTTGTGTGGGGTAATTTCTGGTTGAAACCCAATAGAAATTATTCAATGAGTCCATGGAAGGTACCGCATCAAGATGATTTGGGGAGGGGTCGTAAGTTCCGTTGACCAAACCTTCAAAAATGAAGGTGGTATCGTTCACCATTGAAGCATAATAGAGGTTGGTGTTTCCTCCGGAGTTTAGCGAATTAAAGAACAGAATCGTTCCGTCGGGAGAAAGGAAAGGCTCCATGGCATCGAAGCTTAAGCCGATTACGTTAACCCTCTTTTCGGGTCCAAAGCTTGGGATGGTTTGGGAAACCACTATTCCATAATGGGCAGTAATTAAACAGGCGAAAAAGATTGATTTTGCCTTCATGTTTCGTTTTTGGATTGGAGGCAGAGCTTGCTGGCTCTAGAAAATGAAATAACTACAAAACCTATTGTGGGTAGCTCGAATCTTCCTTTAAAAGTAAGGATTTCTCCAAAGTTTCCAAAGTTTAGATTTTCTGCGCCCCTGACCGAACGGAAAGCCCGGAGCGTGGCGGCCATAAGGGGCTTGGCGGGCAGCGGCTTTCCCTTTCTTGGGAGAGACCCTGCACCGCTTAGCCCCTTAAGGCCGGCACGTGAGGACTTGCAGGGAGGGCAGGATTAGGCGCCCAAAAACCATACCTCCCAAAACCCACCTTTCCTTACCTTTGCATATGCCAAAACGATTTTTAATTACGGCCGCTTTGCCCTACGCCAATGGTCCGCTCCATTTGGGGCACTTGGCCGGAGCTTATTTGCCCGCCGATAACTACGTCCGCTACCTGCGCCTGCATGGCCATGAGGTGGCCTTTGTCTGTGGCTCCGATGAGCATGGCGCCGCCATTACCCTCAGGGCGCGTAAAGAACAGGCTTCTCCACAGGATATTGTAGATAAGTACCATCAAATCAATGGACAAGCCTTTCGGGACTTTGGAATTTCGTTCGACATTTTTCACCGTACCACCGACCCGCTCCACGTCCAAACAGCCTCCGATTTCTTTTTGGAACTGCATAAGAAAGGGGTATTTCAGCTCCAAGAAAGCCAGCAATTCTACGACGAAAACGCCGGAATGTTTTTGGCCGATCGCTACATCAAAGGCACTTGTCCGGTGTGTGGACATACCGAAGCCTATGGCGATCAATGCGAAAAGTGCGGCTCTTCTTTAAGTCCCAACGATTTAAAAGATCCGATATCGGTGCTTAGCGGGGCCACGCCCATAAAAAAAGCAACCAAGCACTGGTATTTGCCCATGGAACAATACCAAGAATGGATTCGCGCATGGATTGAAACCGGCAGCTACGAAGGCATGGAGCCGCCGGTGCAAGCCCACGACCCTGCCGCTTGGAAAAGCCACGTTAAGGGCCAATGCCTCAGCTGGCTCAACGAGGGACTGCGGCCCAGGGCCATGACCCGCGACTTGGATTGGGGCATTCCCGTGCCGCTTCCCGACGCCGAGGGCAAGGTGCTCTACGTTTGGCTGGACGCGCCCATCGGCTACATTTCGGCCACCAAAGCCTGGGCACAAAGCCAAGGCAAGGACTGGAAAGACTTTTGGTGCTCACCGGACAGCACCTTGGTGCATTTTATTGGCAAAGACAATATTGTGTTCCATTGCATCATTTTCCCCATGCTCTTGCGCGCCCACGGCGGTTTGGTGCTGCCCGAAAATGTGCCGGCAAATGAGTTTTTGAACTTGGAAGGCGCCAAAATTTCCACCAGCCGCAACCATGCGGTGTGGCTGCACGAATACCTGGAAGAATTCCCTCAAAAACGCGATGAGCTTAGGTATGTGCTTACCTCCATTGCCCCCGAAACCGGCGACAGCGAGTTTACCTGGGCCGATTTTCAAACCCGAGTCAACTCAGAGTTGGTCGGTATTTTGGGCAATTTGGTGCACCGTGTGTTGGTGCTGCACCACAAATACTTCGAGGGCATCACCGACCGGCCGCTTTCCTGCGGACACGCGCCCACGGAAAAGGCGGTGGCAAGCATGTACGACGATTTGCAGCTCTACATGGAAGCCCACAAGCAGCGCCAAGCCTTGCAGGCGGTGATGCAGTTGGCGCGCCACGGCAACCGCTACCTCACCGAAATGGAGCCTTGGAAGCTGTGGAAGACCGACCCGGCCGCAACCCGCGAGGTGCTGGAGGACATGCTGTACCTGCTGGCCCATCTTTCTTGCGGTTTGCAGGTGTTTTTGCCCGACACGGCAAGCAAGCTGCAAGCCATGCTGGGCTTGGAAGGCCCCATCCCTTGGGACCGCGAGCTGATTTGGGAAAAGGGACACGCCCTGCAAACCCCGGAAATTTTGTTTCAAAAAATCGAAGACGAGGCCATGGAAGCCCAAAGGGCCAAGCTTGCTTCCAATGCAGCTGCCAACGCAGCCCAGACCAAGGATTCAGAAAGTAAACCTACAGTTGAGATGCAAGAGGCCAAAAGCGAAATTCAGTTCCCGGATTTTGCCGCCATGGACATCCGGGTGGCCACCATTTTGGAGGCCGAAAAAGTGCCCAAAGCCGACAAACTCCTCAAGCTTTTGGTCGACACCGGCCTAGACAAACGGGTGGTGGTTTCCGGCATCGCCGAGCATTTCCAAGCTGAAGATTTGCCCGGCCAAAGGGTCTGCGTACTGGTCAATTTGGCCCCTCGCAAACTGCGCGGCATCGAAAGCCAAGGCATGATATTGATGGCCAAAACACCGGATGGCAAGCTACGCTTTGTCGCCCCGGACGGCGAGGTAGCAAACGGAAGCGTGGTGGCTTAAAGGTCATTCCTAAAGCCATTTAGGTCAATGAATTGATTTTTTTGGGCGGCCGGGCGCGCCCTCCCTGCAAGTCCTCGTCCGGGAAGCACGCTTGGCTAGGGCCTACGGGGTCCCCTACTAAAGATAAGGGGCCTCCGTGGCCCAAGCCAAGCGGCATCCCGTCCTCCGGGCTTTCCGTGCCGGTCGCTGCCGCAAGAGATCATCTTTCAAAAGAAATACTTTAGGTTGAATGGGTTGGCCTAGGTGGTATACACAGAGTTGAATAGTACGTAGTCGGTGGTGAGGTCGCTGCCCCAAGCCGTGGCTTCTTCCGGACCTTTGCCCGCCACCAAATGCACCCGAATGTGGGATCCGCGGAGCAGTTTTTTCATGGAGTTTTTTTGGTAGGATTGCGGTACTCCGGCCTCTAAAACCTTCACCAAGGTTTCGGCATCCCCCAAGTAAAGATTTGCTTGGGTATAATCGAAAGGAACATCGGCATTTCCTGCGGCGCAAATTAATCGGCCCCAATTGGGATCTCGGCCAAACATGGCGGTTTTTACCAAAGAAGAGGCGGCCATGCTGCGTGCTAGTTTTCGTGCCTCGGCTTTGCTTTCAAGTCCGCTTACCCGGTATTCCACAAACTTGCTGGCTCCTTCGCCGTCGCTAACAATAAGACGAGCCAAATGCTTCATCATTTCGCCCATCCGTTTTCTAAATTCCGGGTAGTCCGGATGGTTTTTGCTGTCGATGCAATCGTTTCCGGCCATTCCGTTGGCCAAAATGGCCACCATATCGTTGGTGGAGGTGTCCCCGTCCACGGTAATCATGTTGAAACTATCGTCGCAAAGTTCTTTTAGGGTGCTTTGCAGCAATTGGTGGTCTATGGCCGCATCGGTGACCAGAAAAGCCAGCATGGTAGCCATGTTGGGATGAATCATTCCGGAACCTTTGGCTATGCCGGCCATGTTCACTTCGCAATCGTCCAAGCTAAATTCTACAAAGCCTTCCTTGGCAAAGGTGTCGGTGGTAAGTATGGCATTGGCGCAAAAAGAGCCTGCCGAACTTTTGGAAGCCACCTTAGGTGCGTGTTCCTCAATGCCTTTTACAATGGTTTCGGTGGGAAAAGGTTCGCCAATGATGCCTGTGGAGGCCACCAATACGTCGCTTGGATCTATCTTCCAGGCTTTGGCGGCAGCTTTTACCATGGCGCGTGCTCCTTTTAGCCCTTCTTCGCCGGTGCAGGCATTGGCGTTGCCGGCGTTTATTACAATGGCTTGGGCTTGCCCATTGGCTATTTGTTCTTTGGAAACCACAATAGGCGCTGCCACTACCTGGTTTTGGGTAAATACTGCCGCCGCTGCGGCCGGCTTTTCGGAATAAATGAGGGCAAGGTCGCGTCGTAGCGATTTCACCCCGCTGTGGGCACCCCAGCATTGGATGCCTCGAACGTTGGTTAAATTTTTAATCATGTTTATGGGTTTAAGGGTAGGGTTTGTAGGCCGGTTTCCTGAGGAAAACCAAAGCGTAGGTTCATATTTTGTATGGCTTGCCCGGCAGCTCCTTTTACCAGATTGTCAATCACCGAAACCAACAGCAGTTGATTGGTTCGAGTATCGGCCTGCACATGCAATAAGCAATGGTTGGAGCCGCGCACATCCTTTAAGCTGGGTGGGCCATCTACCACGTGCACAAAGGGAGCTTCTGCGTAGTGTTTTTTAAGGAAGTCGGCGGCGTTTTCGCTACTCCAGGCTTCCACATTTTCCAAATATACGGTGGCCAAGATGCCTCGGTCCACCGGAAGTAGGTGGGGTGTGAATTGGATGGGCTGTAATTTTGGTGCAAAGGCTTGCAGTTGTTCTTGAATTTCAATGGTATGCCTATGTTGTCCCAGTCCGTATGCCTTAAAATTATCGTACATGCCGGGGAAGTGAGTGCTTGGACTTGGCCGTACACCGGCTCCGGTAACGCCGGATTTGGCATCAATAATGATGCGATTTACCGCATCTCCCCAAGTTTGTGCAAAAGGAAGCAGTGCCAAAAGCGAGGCCGTAGGATAACAGCCCGGGTTGGCAATCAGGGAAGCGCTGCTGATGCGCTCCGCATTCCATTCGGGAAGCCCATAGCAGGCATGGGCAATGCCTTCAGGCCAAGTATGGGGTTTTTGGTACCAATCTTGGTAAATTTCGGCAGAGCTTAGGCGAAAATCGCCGCTAAAATCTATGCAGGGCAGGCCGGAGTCCTGCAATTGTTTGGCAAATTCCATGGAAACTCCATGGGGCAAGGCCAAAAAAATTACATCGCAGGCTTCCGGGTTAAAGTCCTCAAAGCCAATAAGACTTAGGTTTAGAAAAGGCCCTAAAAAGGGATGTACTTCTCCCAGTTTTTTGCCGGCATGGCTTTCGGAGGTCACTTGAGTTATTCGGCAATTCGGATGTCCGTGCAGTATGCGTAACAGTTCGGATCCGGTATATCCTGTGGCGCCAATGACGCCAACCTTTAATTCTTTAGGCATGGGCAAATGCTTGGTTTTTTATGGTTTGAACAATGGTTTCTGCGGCCTCAAGCCAGTCTTTTTTTGGAATGGTAAGTGGTGGAACCAGCCGCAGCACATTACCGGCCGTTGCATTGCAAACCAAACCTTGGTTTAGCAATTCTTTCACTACCGGTAAGGCTTCTTTCTTTAGTTCAATGCCAATCATTAATCCAAGGCCCCGCACTTCGTTGATTTGCACAGCTTGGTGCCGTTCTATGGTTTGACAAAATGCCGCTCCTTTTTCTTGGACTTCCTTTAAGAAACCTGGTCGAGCAAGTACTTCTAAGACGGCAAGGGCCGCCGAACAGGCCAAAGGATTTCCACCGAAAGTAGTGCCATGGTCGCCATAATCCATGCTTTGGGCTACAGGTTCTGAACAGAGCACCGCTCCAACGGGCATGCCTCCGCCCAAGCCCTTGGCTAAGGTCATGAGGTCAGGCTGAAGTCCAAAAGCGTCTTTGGCAAACCAGTGCCCGGTGCGGCCAATACCGGTTTGTATTTCGTCTAGAATGAGCAATACCTGCTTTTCGTGACAGGCCGTCTGCAATTCCTGCAACCAGCCTTCGGGCCAAAAACGTATGCCTCCTTCGCCTTGAATGGGCTCAACCAATACGGCGGCGACTGATGCGTCCAACTGCCTGCGTAAATCATCTCCCCAAAGCGGATCTAATTTTTTAAAGCCTTCGGGTAGCGGAGCAAAGGCCTCTTGTCCCGACTTGGCCGTAGCGGCTAAGGCTCCCAGGGTTCGGCCATGAAATGCTCTGTGGGCGGTTAGTATTTGGTGGCCTCGACCTTTTTTAAAGGCGTGTTTCCGAGCAATTTTAATGGCTCCCTCAATGGATTCGGTTCCTGAATTGGTCAAAAACACCCTGGGTAGGCCCGAGATTTCGCTTAGTTTTTTGCTTAAAAGGGCTTGCGGTGGGGTGGAGAAAAAATTGGACACATGCATTAAGCGCTGAGCTTGGCTGCATATGGCCTCGGTGAGTTTGGGGTGGTTGTGTCCCAAGGCGTTTACGGCAATTCCTGCCAGTAAATCCAGGTAGGCCTTATCGTTTTCGTCGTAAAGCCAAGCGCCTTCGCCGCGGACAAAGGTCACAGGAAAGCGTTTGAATACAGGTAAATAATGTTGTTGGTCAATATGTTGGTAGTTGTTCATGAGGTATGTTGAATGCAGGTGCCGGGTGGTGGAGTTTGGTTTAGTTGATGTAATAATTCGGATTTGGTGCCGTCCATGATGTGCACTTCGGGTACGCCAAGCTTGATGGCGCATTGCACCGCCTCCAATTTTGGACGCATGCCGCCGGCCAAATCAGGCGATTGGAGCATGGAGTCTACTTCTTGAAGGCTTAGGTGGCTGCAAAAACTCTCCGGGTCAGGGAAATTACGATACACGCCCTTTACGTCGGTAAGCAATACCAAGCGATGCACCTTTAAAGCGGCAGCCAAATGGGCGGCAAACAAATCTCCATTAATGTTGCAAGCTTTTCCGTCGGGTGCGAGGCCTATGCAGGCAAAGACAGGGCAAATGCCTTGTTCCAGCAGAGGGAAAATCCAGTCGGCTTGCACCTGACTTACATCGCCTACGCGGCCTAAGGACAGGGATTTTCCGTTTTGCTTGGCAAGTTTGCGAAAGTTTGCCTTTATGGAGTGGGCATCGAGTCCGTTTAGTCCAATGCTGCGCAGCCCTGCATGGTTTAAAGCTTGCACCAGAGGGCGATTGACCCGCTGCATTAATGCCTGCTCAATGATGGGCATGGCCTCTTCGGTAGTGACCCGGTGCCCTTCGGCAAAAGGTAAGCTGATGTTATGCTCTTTGAGTGCCTGAGCAATGAATGGACCACCTCCATGGACTATAATGGGAGGCTGGGTCCATTGAGCCAGGGTTTGGGCAACTTCCTGCATTAAAGCAGGATTAGTCATGGCATTGCCTCCATATTTGATGAGGCAAGGCGGGGATGTTTTGGAATGCTGCATAAGCCGCTTTGCCGGGAGGAGCAAAGCTTATTGAGATTTTTTCAAAGGTAAGTAAATAAACTTTATTTGGTTTTTAAAATATTTTAAATTGACATAAGTCGCTAATAAATAAGGTTTAAGAGATGGTTTAATAATAATTTTAAATCCAAAGAAAAGGTTTTGTGTTTTTCGGAGCGGGATTTTTTGGGCCCAGGGACCGGTACGGAAAGCCCCCGGAAACCAAAAGCCATGCTTGCGGGAGCGCGGGCGTGGCGCGCAGCAAACGCCCCGGGCGACTTGCAGGCATGAGCTTTTGGTGACGGGGCTTGGAGGGAGGGCCCGGTGCTTGCAGGGCCCCAAAGAAATCATGGAAACAAATTTAATCCGGCGAATGCCCTAAGAAGGCTACCTTTGCAAGGCGCGGCCATCGGTCGTTCAAAGGACATGAATTATGAAGCTGATCAACAAGAAAATTGTGATGGCCAAGGACATAGGCATCCATGGCAATTTGTTTGGGGGGATTTTGATGGCTTGGCTCGATGAGTCGGCGGCTGCTTTTGCGACCGAATTTTGTTGTACGCCCAATATGGTTACTGTGCGTGTAGGGGAGTTGATTTTTAAGAAGCCCTTGAAGTCGGGCCAGCATGTCCGCATTTATGGGCAAGTGGCGCGTTTGGGTCGGACGTCGGTTACCCTTGACCTGGAAGCACGCAAATACAGCGTGTACAACGCCGAGGAAACCGTGGTTTGCACCACCAGTTTTACTTTTGTGCGGATAGACGATGATGGCACGCCAACGCCCATTGGGGAGTCGGTGCGGCGCAGGTACGAAGAAGGGCAGGCTTAGTCTTTAGGCGCTTTTTTGGCTTTTTTGCCAAAGGAAAAGGTGCGGGTGATGTTAAAGCCGAAATGAATGTCGCCATTGTCCCAGCGGCCAATGGTTTCGCTCATAAAGCCCATGTCGAACATGGCTTGGGCATTGGTGAGTTGAAACTGAAATACGTGGCCGCCGGTTTCCCAATCCACACCAATGCTAAGTGCTCCTTGTGGGTCTGCATTGTTTATTTGCGGGATTTCTTGTCCCGGAACCAGCCAAAAATATTCGGCGTTTATGGCCACACGGTTAGAGATTTTGGCTCTGCCTGAAAAGCCCAATACAAAGAAGGTGTTTTGGTCGCGGGTGTCTGGCACCAAGTTTTTATGCACCAAGCTAGGACTAAGTTGAAGTGAAAACCAAGAGTTGAATTTTCTTGCAATCAACAGTTGATGTACATAGGCCAGTCGGCTGCTGAAAAAGTTTTCCTGGTTTGGGTTGGCCCAAGGCATGGTGTTGATGGTCATGGCATTCACTGAAGTGAGGGTGACCGGAGAGCCGGGCTTGCTTTGTTTTAGGATTTTTGTTTTAAGAAATCCGTCCCAGGTTTTTCCATAGGAAGATCGGCCAAATCCCAAGTTGAACCTTTCCGAAAAGGGAAGGGTGTATTCTAGGCCAATGCGTATGGAGGCTTGGTCCCAGCCAAACATTTCGGAGAATCCGGTATTGATGCGTCCAAATCGGTGTTGAATAATAAAGAGCAACTCGCCTTTAGCGGGCATTTCTACCGAGTGGCCATTGATGACCCGCACCCCTTTAAAGGTGGCAAAGGCGTATTCCTTTTCTTGAATGGAGTCGGCTTTGGCTTCCAACTCGTCCAGCAAACTTTGGGAGTAGGCTGTGGTGGAAAAGAGAAAAAAGATACCGAAAGTCCAGGCGGCTAGTGCGGAGTTTTTGCAAACAAGCATGGCGTTAATTGTTGGGGTAACCTTGTTCCACCCACAGGCGGATGTTTTGTAGATCGCAATCCGGAAGTATGGAGCCTCCTTTGGGCATGGGACTGTAGCCGGGGCTATGTTCTATGGCACCAAGAAACCGGTCTTGATTGCTGTCGAGGTATTGTTTGAGGTTGGGATGACCTTCAAAGCTGAGTCCTGCACCGGCCACATTGGCTACGGCATTGGCGTGGCACCCGTAGCAGCGGTTGTCCAAAATGGGTTGCACGGTGCTGCTGTAGGTAACGGAGGAAGTGTCGCAGCCGGTGGGAGGGTACAATTCTTCTTCTTTGTCGTAATAACAACTTTGGGCAAAGGTTAAGAAAAACAGGGCGAGACCTGCCAGTGCTGCGATTTTGAGCGAATGAGGCATGAACTTTAGGATTTCAGTGTGGTATTTACCCTAATTTCAATTTCTTCGGCAATGTTTTCGACTTTGTCGTTTTTTATGCCGAATTCGGCCAGTTTAATGGTAAAGCGGCATTGAATGGTAAGTTCGTTTCCCTTGCGGACCAAGGTTGCGGGAAGGGCAATTTCTTTGGTTTCGCCATGTATGGTGAGTTTGCCTTTGAGCTTAATTTCATGCGTTCCGTCTTTGCGCGCTACTTCGGGATTTAGCACGGAGCCTTCGAAAGTAGATTTGGGGAATTTGTCCGAATGCATGTAGTTTTCGTTGAAATGCTCTTGCATGAGGGCTTTTTCGAACTCAAAGCTTCGGATTTGTACTACAAAAGCGATATTGCCTTTGTCTAAATCAAGGGCAGCCAGGGCTTGGTGGTTAACGGCTTCAATGTCTTCTAGGGCAGCGTCCGAAAAAAAGCTGACTTCACCGGTTTTGGTGCTGAATTTTTGTGCGGAAAGGCCGAGGGTTAAGGCAAGCGCAAATAGGCTTAGGAGTGCATTTTTCATAAGTGCATGTTTAGTTTTGAGGGGCGCCGTCGGCGATCCAATTTAGAATTTGTTGTTGTTCGCAAGCCGGTAATGGGTTTTGGTAGGGCATAACTACAAAACCGTTTCCGGTGATGCTGCCTTCCAAGCTGCCATTGTCGACCAAAGCTTTTACTTGGGTGTATTGTTCAAGAATTATGCCACTTTGTGGACTGGCGCTGTTGTGGCAACCTTCGCACTTTTGCTTAATAAGGGGTTGTATGGTTCCGGACCAGCTGAATTGGGAGCTGTCGCAATCTTGCTTGCAGGCGCTGTTTGGTGCACCTTGCAACAGCCAAGTACGGATTAATTCTTTTTCGGCACTAGTGAGGGGCAGGTTGGGTTCTGGAGGCATGCGGTCGTTGCCGGTTTCATTAAGCACTTCCCAAAGCTCGCTGTCAAGCGGGTCGCCCTTTTTAATAATGTCGGAATTTAGGATGTTGTTGTATCCACTAAGCCTTACTCCGTCAGACGCTGTTTGGTTGTCGTGGCAACCGGGCATGGCACACTTGCTCAATAGCAAGGGTTCAATATCTCGGTTAAAGTAAACTTCTTGGTCTTTGCAGGGGGCGTTTGGGTCGGGAAGTACGTATACATCTTCTATTGTGTGTTTGCAACTTGCCATGGATAGGCCAAGGAGCAAACTATAGGTGATTACGCGCTTATTCATGAATGCACCGATTTAATGTTAATGTAGGCAACATGTCGTCAAAACCGGGAAGGCCTTCAGTATAGCCCGTGTAAATGCCGCGCAGTCTAAGTTCGGTTCCCGGAGTCGGGTCTTTCAAGGCAAAGCCTGCTTCGCCGGAGAAACCGCAAAGAATTTCGGCTTCGGGGGTAAAAAAACTCAGTTGAATGGTAGAATCGCCTGTTCGTTCAGCGGCACCTACCTTTCCGTTTAAGGCAATTACTTTGTCAAACAAGCTGTCGTGCATGGATTCGGGGGCTTCGAAAAAAGCTAGGGCAAATTGCTCCGTTGTTCCTTCAAAGGTCGGTTTTTCGTCCAATAGACTGCGGTGGGGCTTGTTCCAAACAAACACATAAATGAGCACTCCTGCAGCTAGGGCAAGAACCAGTAGAACACCTAAAACCTTTTTTACCATAACAAAGAGGGGTGTGGGAATGACTTAAACCGTCTAAATATATGAAAATTTGGAGATTGGAAAGGTTATAGGAAGCTTTGAAACAAAAAAAGCCGAACCTTTCGGTTCGGCTTTTATGCGTATTCATCCATTAATTGCGGGCAAAATCGCCTACAATCAGATAGGTTTGCAGGTCGGTGGTGCTGATGGCTTGTGTGGGGTCATGCACTACAAAGAAACCGGCATATGTGGTGGTGATTTCTTCGTAAGATAAGGTGGTAGTTTGCGTGGCGGTAGCCGAAGCTCCGTTTCCTGTCAGCATTTGTACAAATACATCGGAATTGGGAGTTTCGTTGTAAGGAGTTCCGTTGGGAGTGCTTGCCGGATCTGCTGCGTCGTGTGCATGCAACATGTAGGTTTCCCCATCAAGAGTGTTGGTAAGGGTTACGCTAATTTCGCTGCCGCCCTCTTCCAGTTCGGTTACGGTCATGCTGGCGGTAAGGTTGTCGGGATGTGTACCGTTGTACTCAGTGCCTGCGCCCAATGCCCCAGTGTTGAAGCTGTAGCTGTAGGTAGCGGTTTGTAAATCCTCAGAGCAAGAGCTTAGACCCAGTACAAGACTTGCACCTAAAGTTAGGCCCACTACAGATTGCATAGATAATTTCATAAACGTGTGATTTTGTTATGCTATATAGACTTCGGTTGTCCCAAAAGGGTTGCTCCATTAAGATATGTTAACGCGTGTTTATCTGTTAATGTATTGTAAGAGAATGGTTTGTATTTTTTTATCTAGTCTAAAAAATGGACAATTCCTTTTGGGATGTATGGGTTTGCTAAACATTGCATGGTATTAGGTGTTCAAAAGTTATGGTTGCATACGATTTAAGTCTGTTTCACCCCAGCATAGTACAGCAAATAAATCGAACCTATGGGAAGCCATTTACATGGGTGGAACGTTTTCGCCAGGGCGGTGGTGGAAGTCCGCCGATGCAATGGAATCCGGAGTCTGCTCCCCTGCATGAAAGCCACCCTATGAAGGCAGTTGTGGCTCAGCATGGAACAGGATTCAAAGACAAGCGTCAGCTCATTATCAATGCGGAATTGCGTCCCAAGGGTTGGTTGCTTCACCTGAACATGGCGAACCGCAAGTTTTTTGCCTTAGGCGTGGAGGCGGGGCAATTTAAGCAATTGGAATGGTTGCAACAGGGGAGGCCCGGCGATCCGGTGCATTTGGCTTTGGAGTTTCAGCAGCCCGAGCATCGTTTGCAATTGGTGTGCAATTTCCATCATAGACGCCGCATGGAGGCTTTTTTTAAAAAAGTAGCGGAATTGGTGTAGGCCGCCTAGTCTGTTGCCCCCACCATTCTGAGACTATTGACGCGTTACTATTCTGGCGGCGATCCTGCCCTGACGCTACGGTCAGGATTATAAACCCTGACAGGAACGTCAGGGTCTGCGTTGCGGCCAAATCTCAAGTTTTTTATCCTGACCGAAGCATCAGGTGCCTTTCGATTTGTCCGCGCTTTAATTCGCCCCTGACGCCTTGGTCATGGTTATAAACTTGAAAACACAACGCGTCAATACTCTCATTCTGTTTGCCTAGCCCAACATGGTTGGGGCTCCGGGGGGGTGCTGGCGCGCCACCTCCTCGCTCCACAGCCATGTAGGGCTAGGCTGCCCAGTGCTGGTTGGCTCCATCAGGGGCTGGGTGTTCCAAAACTAGTTCTTGGATTCTAAACCTATATGCGTGTAATTAAGGCAATTCCCATACATTTGATGCCATATTTGTTTGGCCATGCTCCGATGGATTCCTTTGATTTTATTGGGTTTAGGGTCGGCTTTTGCCTCCGCTGCAGGTTTGTTTTGGCCGGGAGAATTAATCCGGACTTCCTTTACCTCGGTTCACGGAATTGAGGTGGAGCTTTATGGTCGAGGCTTGTATGCATTCATGCCTGCAGAGGTTGCTATTCAGGGTGTTGCGCAAGATGTGGTTACCCTATTTGTTGCGGTGCCTTTGTTGTTTTGGTTTTATTTCAAGAAAAGAACAAGTCAAAGAGCCAATGCAAAATATGCTTTTGCATCCGTTGTGCTTTATTTAGTATTGACTTGGCTGTTCTATTTGAATATGGCCATGTTTAATGCACTTTTTTTGGTATATGCCTTAAACTTGGGCTTGTCCTTATACCTGTTTTTTAAAGCTGTTGGAGCCTTTGATTGGAAAGGAGGCGATTTTTCAACTGTGCAAGGTAGTTCTGTACTTCGCTGGGGGGCCTGGTGGTTAATGGGAAGTAGTGGCCTGGTATCCTTCGCTTGGTTGTCAATGGTTGTCCCGCCTTTATGGTCAGGAGAGGTTTATCCACCCGAATTGTACCATTTTACCACATTGGTTGTACAAGGGTTTGATTTGGCCATTTTTTTGCCTTTGGCTTTTTTAAGTGGCCTATGGTCTTTGTTGAACCAACCTGTAGGAAAAGTGTTGCTGGTCTTGTATTTGGGCTTTTTACCTTTGCTTATGCTTGCCCTTTGTTCCAAAGTGTTGTTCATGGCTTATTTTGGAGCTGAAGTATTTCCAATGATCGTGCTCATGCCGACTATTGGAATTGGAGCTTTGATTATAAGGTGGCAACTTTCCGGCTATTTGAAGTAGAGGAGGGTCAAAAATTCACACTTTTCAAGAATTTTGTTCGAGGCAGGTTTGTAGGCTTTATGTACTTTTAGGCTGAAAATTAATGCTATGACACACCGCAATTTCAGGATTTTGCCCCTGCTACTGGTCGGTCTGTTGGTGCCCGGTCTCAAAGCTCAAATTGAGTTTACCGAGTATACTATGGACAACGGCCTCCATGTAATTTTACACGAAGATCACTCCACACCTATTGTGGCTATTTCTGTGCTGTACCATGTAGGTAGCAAGAACGAAGACACCTCCAGAACCGGATTTGCGCACTTTTTTGAGCATTTGCTCTTTGAAGGAAGCAAGCACATTGCCCGTGGAGAATTTGATAAATACATCCAACAGGCCGGTGGCTACAACAATGCCAATACCAGTCAAGACCGTACGTTTTACTACGAGGTACTGAGCTCAAACCAGCTTGAATTGGGTTTGTGGTTAGAAAGTGAGCGTATGCTTCATGCCAAAATCGAAGAAATTGGCTTGGAAACGCAACGCGAAGTGGTAAAAGAAGAAAAGCGTTTAAGGGTAGATAACCAACCTTACGGTTCCTTGCTCGAAGATGTGTTTAGCCGAGCCTATACGCAACACCCCTACCGATGGGTTCCCATTGGTTCTATGGAGCATTTGAATGCAGCCACGCTCGAAGAGTTTATGGAGTTTTATAAAACCTTTTACGTGCCCAACAATGCTACCCTTTCCATTGCCGGGGATATCGACATAGAAACCACCAAAAAACTGGTAGATAAATACTTCTCAGGCATTCCTAAGGGAACCGGTGGAATTCCCCGCCCCAATGTGGTTGAGCCTAAACAAACCAAAGAAATCCGCGATACGGTCTATGATGAAATTCAGTTGCCCGCCGTGGTGCAAGCCTACCATATTCCTGCACAAGGTACCGAAGACCATTATGCTTTGCAGGTATTGTCAAGCATTTTGAGCGGTGGCGAAAGTGCGCGCTTTCAGCGCATTGTTAAAAACGAGCAGGAGAAAGCTTTGCAAGTTTTCGGTTTTCCTTTTCCTCTGGAAGATCCCGGATTGTTTGTGACGCTAGGGATTTGCAATATGGGTGTGGATCCGGCAGATTTAGAAAAGGCCATGGACGAACAGGTAGAACGACTTAAAAACGAGCCTGTAACCGAAAAAGAGCTGCAAAAAGTAATCAATCAATTGGAAACCCAGTTCGTAGAGCAAAACCGTCAAATGAGCGGTATTGCCGAAAATTTGGCTAATTACCATGTGTACTATGGCGATGCCAACCTTATCAATACCGAACTGGAGCGCTACCGCAAAGTAACCGCTGCCGATGTTCAGCGTGTGGCCAAACAATATTTTACAACTCAGAACCGGGTGAACTTGTATTATTTACCTGTTCCTACCAACTAAAGCATTCACTACCATGAAAATCAGGAATTTTATTCTCGCTATTTCGGTGCTGTGCATAGGACTACAGAGCCTTAGTGCGCAGTTGGACCGAAGCAAAGCTCCCCAGCCGGGACCTGCACCAAGTATTCAATTGGGCAGTTACGAATCCTTTAAGCTTAAAAACGGTATGCAGGTGTATGTGGTAGAAAACCACAAGCTACCTACGCTTGCCGTATCTATTCGTTTGGATGTAGATCCCGCTTTGGAAGGCGAAAAAACCGGATTAACCGAGCTGCTGGGCGAACTCATTATGTCCGGTACCAAGAACCGAACCAAGAATCAACTGGATGAGGAAATTGACTTTATTGGAGCAGGCTTGAATGTGGGCGCCGGTGGTGCCTATGCTTACTCCTTAAGCAAACACCGCGACAAGTTGTTTGAGCTTTTGTCGGATGTGGTATTGAATCCGGCCTTTCCTGCCGAAGAGTTGGAACGCATTCGCCGTCAATACATCTCAGGCTTGCAGGCTTCTTTG
The DNA here is from genome assembly GCA_030427255.1 of Bacteroidia bacterium. GTDB lineage: Bacteria > Bacteroidota > Bacteroidia > CAIKAF01 > CAIKAF01 > CAIKAF01. Next base: position 19,700 of record JAUHWY010000004.1, read on the forward strand.
GATGAGCCTTCTTCCATCGCCTCCAATATGGCCGCTGTGGCCAATTTTGGTAGGAATCACCCCTACGGTGAAATCCCAACGGAGAAAACCTATGGAGCTGTAGACGTTGCCGGTATTCAAGCCTATTATAAAGAGGCCTTTACCCCTAGAGCTGCTTATATGGCCATTGTGGGGGATATTACCAAAAGCGAAGCCGAAGCCTTGGTAAACAAATACTTTGGTACCTGGTCCGGAGATAAGGCGCCCAAACGCAAATTGAACGACGTGGAGCCTCCCGCTACTTCTCAGGTCTATATGCACGATCGTTCTTCCTCTGTGCAAAGTACCATTCGCTTGACCTATCCTATTGATTTTACGCCGGGGTCTGATGACCGCATTGCGGTTTCTGTACTCAGCAATATTTTGGGAGGCGGTAGCACCGGACGTTTGTATAAAAACCTTCGTGAAACCCACGGTTTTACCTACGGTGCCTATTGCTCTTTTTCTCCTGACCGGGTAAAAGGTGAAGTGACCATTTCGGCCGATGTGCGGACCGAAGTTACCGACTCTGCCGTACTGGAAATGGTAAAGGAAATGAACCGCATTGTTTCCCAGCCCATAACCGAAGAAGAATTGGCCGGCACCAAAGCCGAAATGACCGGTTCATTTGCTCGTTCTTTGGAAGACCCGGAAACCATTGCCCGTTTTGCCATCAATTCGGCCATTTATGGTTTGCCTAGCGATTATTACCAAACCTATTTGAAAAAGCTGAATGCGCTTACCATTAGCGATATTAAGGCAGTGGCGCAGAAATATGTGAAACCATACAGCTTTAACCTGGTGGTTGTTGGCAAACGCAGCGATATTGAAAAAGGCCTGCTTAAGTACGATGCCGATGGTAAAATCACCTTCTTGGATCCTTTAGGGGCTCCTGCTGCTGAATTGGCCGCAGCTCCGGAAGGCGTTACGGCCGAATCGGTTATAGCCAATTACCTAAAAGCTATTGGAGGTGCAGAGGCAGCCAAAGGAGTGAAGAACTACCATATGGTTGCCGAGGCCAACGTACAAGGCTTTTTGATAGAAGTAAGCAGTGCTTACGAAGCTCCAAATAAGGCCTATTTGAAGGTAAAGCAAGCCGGTCAAGTGGCTCAGCACGTAGTGGTAAATGGAGATAAGGGCAAAAGCACCAGCCCTCAGGGCACCGGCGACATGGAAGCCAAGGATATAGCTGAATTCTTAGAAGAAGTGGTCTTGGTACCCCAAGCCTTTTATTCCGATTGGGGATATTCGGTAGAGCTGTTGGGCATGAAGCTCTTAGATGAGGAGCAAGTATATGTGTTGAAAGTAACGGATAAGGAAGGAAACTCAAGTACTGACTTTTACAGCGTTAAATCCGGTTTTATGGTGGCCTCAAACGACCAAGAAGGCAAAACCAAATACTCCGATTACGGTCAGGCAGGTAGCCTTTTAATACCTTATACTTTAACCCAAAGCATTCAAGGGATGAACCTTAGCTTTACCGTCACTAAAGTTGAGGTGAACGCTGAGGTAGATCAAGTATTGTTTTCGGTAGAATAATTATTGGTTGTTTTAAAGGTAAAGGGCGGCTTTAAGAAGCCGCCCTTTTTTTTGCGCCCTATTTGGGGAATGACTTGCGATCGTTGAGGCATCAAGGGTCTTGGTTCGTGTTTTTACAAGTTCAGATTTTGCAAGCTCCAAACGCCCCGAATTGTATATTTGCTCCATGCGTTGCTTAAAAAACCTAGTTTGGTATGGGCTCCTTCCTTTGCTCATCCTTGCAAATTCCGGCCTTCGGGCACAGCATTACCACCAACCCTTTAGCCAGCAGGAGCAACTCAGGCTGGAGCGCGAAATGACCAAGCCGGGACTGGGTTATTTTACTTCGGTGAAGCCTTATCGGGTTTCGGCGCTAAAGCCTTTGTTCTCGCCGGACTCGATTTTATCGGTGCGCGCTCCCAAAGGCCGATTTGCACGTACTTGGGTTGGACGTAAACTGTTTTCGGAGCATTTGGTGCAGGTGTATACGCCAAATTTTAGTTTGGAAGTAGATCCGGCCTTTGATTTTTCGGTAGGTAGGGTTTTTGGCGATCGAAATACTTGGTTCAATACGCGTGGAGTGCAGTTAAGGGGTAGCTTGGGCAAGCACATTTCTTTTGGTTCGGAGTTTTACGAGAACCAAGCAGCCTTGCCGGATTATGTGGCCGGCTTTGCCGACTCGGCTAAAATTGTGCCGGGTATGGGCAGAACCAAGTCCTTTAAGGAGTCGGCATACGACTTTGCTTTTGCCAACGGATATGTGCGGTACCAGCCCAAATCTTTTATTGGATTTGAGTTGGGCCATGGGCGTCATTTTATTGGAGACGGTTATCGCTCCCTGCTCTTAAGCGATGCCGGTTTCAATTATCCCTACCTTAAAATAGAAACCGAAATATGGAAGTTTAAGTACGTAAACATATTTGCTGAATTTCAAGATATTACCCCAAGCATGGCCGGAGACAACTTGAATTTCAAAAAGTACGGCACCTTTCATTACCTCACATTTACGCCTACAGATGGCCTGGAAATTGGCTTGTTCGAAGCCGTAATGTGGAGTGGTACCGATTCCACAGGAACCAACAGAGGCTTTGACTTTAATTACATCAATCCCATTATTTTTTACCGACCGGTGGAGTTTGGATTGGGTTCACCCGATAATGCCCTCTTAGGGTTAAACCTAAGGTGGAGTTTCTTGCGCCATCATCAAATCTACGGTCAAGTTATGCTCGACGAATTCAACCTTGGGTATGTGCTAGGCAACCCTGAAAAGGGCTGGCGGGCCAATAAACAGGCCGCACAAATCGGTTACAAATACTTTGATGTCTTTGGGGTGAAAGGGCTTCATGGGCAGGCAGAATTTAACTATGTGCGGCCCTACACTTACAGCCATTATCGGGTAAACAGCAACTACGGGCACTTCAACCAACCCTTGGCGCATCCTTTGGGAGCGAATTTTTGGGAGTTGATGGGACGTTTGGAGTATACCAATGGCCGATGGCATGCCAGTGGTCGTTTGTCTTATGCCCGCACAGGCTTGGATACGGCCGGAGTTAATTTTGGACGCAACGTGTTTACCCAAGACGTAGATCACTTTCAGGAATTCAACAATTCGGTGGGGCAAGGGCTAACTACCGATTTGTTTTTTGGAGAGCTGGTGGTGAGTTATTTGGTGAATCCGGCCTATAATTTTAGGGTAGAATTAGGGGTAATGCACCGCACGCAAACCAACGAACAGTGGACGGTACATCGACCTTGGGTATGGTTTGGATTACGGACACGCCTCCCCAATAGGTATTTTGATTGGTTGTAGGTCTTAAGCTGGGCATTGCATTGGTACCAAGATTTCCACAGGGAGCCCCCGGCCGGCACGGAGGCCCGCTGTGGGCTGCGGCTTGGTGATGCTTAGACGAGGAGGCTTGCCTGATTTCTCAGGAAGACCCCGCAGGCTTAGCAGCAACAGCCAAAGCCCACAGAGGCCGCAGGGAGGACGGACAGGATAGTAAAACCTTATTGGAAGAGGGCGCCAAAGCCTTAAGCAAGGTCAAAATATCATACCAACTTTTACAAAGCCGTTGAACATAATATGCCGTGCATACCTTGCGGTGGTGGGGTTTTTGTCTTCGCTGGTAACTTTGTCGGTGCCGTTGGCCTCCATGCCGGGGGTAAATAATGCGCCGCCGGAAACGCCATATTCGATGGTGAATACATGTCCTAAAACATGGCTTTGTCCGGCCCTAAACTCAAGCGTGGCACCGCGCATTTCGGCATTGTCGAGGGTGTTGCCGGTAATAACTGCCTGGCTATGAAAACCAACGAATGGGCCGACGGGGGCGATGGGGCCACCTACAAAAAAATCGAAACCGCCGCCAAAACCTAAGGCGACCGTAGGGCTGCCAAATAAGTTGGGCTGCATGGAATAGTTTCCATAGGCACTTTCCGAGTAGGCCACTTGGACTTCAAGTCGGGTGATCCGACCAAGCATTAGGTTATAGGCCCCATGAAGGCTGGTGCTGAATCCATTGAACCCGGCATTTACTCTTCCATTTACGGATACCATGTTGTTGAGGGCAGGTATGATATGTATGCCGGCCTTAATTTGATGGTATTTGCCCATATACCCCGGGTTTTGTGCTTTTAAAGCAAGCGGGAATAGAGCGCATGCCAGCAAAGTAGCTATGGCTGAAAAACGGATGGTCATAATCAGTTTTTAAGTTGGTAAATCAGATCGTACATAGCCGGTTCAAGCACATCCGGACGATCTCTTTTTTCTACGTATTTGCCGTCTTGGTACCAAAGTTCACCGGTTTGCATATCTACTAAGCTAATTAGGGCAAGGGTATGGGTAGCGCCGGCATAGGATTTAATGAGGGTAGGCACCCCAAATACCGGAAAGAAAAAAGCATAAAATCCATTGAAGGGGTCGTCTTCAGGTTTATGTTTTATGCCCATGGCGCCGGAAAAAAGCAGATATCGGCTGTTGTATTTGCGTTGAATGGAGCTGTGCAACAGGTAATCGGCTTGTGCACCGGGCGCATGTAAATCTCTTAGGCTACTGTAAAATAAGGCCTCCAACACTTCTCTTTCCTGAAGCAATTCAGGACTTAGCTCTTGTTGATTTTCTTGCAAGCTTTCGATTTCTAGGCCCGCTCTTTGGGCCGCTTTTTGCATAGGGGGAATTAAGGTAATGGCCTTTTTTTCCGCCCGAACGTAGTTGTTTTTGTTTTTTCGGAACAGGTTAAGGCTTCTGTACTCTGTAGGAAGCGCCAACATTCTATAATCGGAAGGAAGAGAACGGCTACTTTTTCGTTTGCTTGGTTTCATATAGCCGGGTTCTCCGGGGTTTGGACCAATACTGCTCAGCTGCGATTCTTCTTGACCGGTTTTGCGCCATTCTTTGGTGTTTGCCAAGCTGTCCCACAGTTCTTTGAACCGTTTTTGGGACTTGGCCTGGGCCCAATCGTAGCGCATAAATCCTTTGTTTGTTTTGCTTTTTCGAATGCTTTTTTTCTTCCAATCAGGAATGGAATCCGAGTCCAGCAGTGCTTGCAAGCTGTCTATTTTGGTGGCTTCGGCCTCAAAATCATAAGGCTCATCCTTTAAATCACTCCAGCTCAAACCTCTGCCGTCAATACACTTGGTAATTAATAAGGCTAGGTTTTGGTCAATTTGCGGGCCTAAAGCTTGGGCATGTTTGGCTTGTAAATGATGTTTTATGGCCCAAAACAAAAGCTCATCCTTGCTCATTCCTTCCAAAACATGCATGAGGTATGCTTGGCTTTCGACCAAGCGAAGTTTGCCGGGCTTAATTTCGCCTTCGTAGCCCTCATTAAGAGTTAGGGTTAAGGCAAATATGGCCCGTAGCTTATACCATTCCAACTGTTGGGAGTCAAAGCCGTCTTTCTCCAGTCCTAAGGCCTCGTCGTAGGCCAACAAATAGTTGTTTTGATTGATCAGCAATCGAATGTATTCCAGCTTAGCGCGGTTTTGGTAAAAGACAAATTGGGCGGAATCGAGCAAAACATAATCTGACCCTGCATTTAAATCCTTTCCTATGAGTGATTTAGAAAGGTTTTTGCGGCGGTTGCCCACGTTGTAGTGGGTAGACTGCTCGTCGTCCTCATTTTCTATAGCTACCAAATCCCTTTGCCGTAGCGAATCCGGGCTATACCAATCCGGAAGCACCAAATGCGCACAGGCCATGTCTGACAAATCGTGGCTATGGTCATGCGTTGGAAAGGCTGAGTTAATAAGCACATCCATACTGCTCAAAGGCGCAAGAGCGCTCCAGGGGGATTGCATAAACAAGTCAAAGCCAAGATTATCGGCTTCCAATTCTTGCTCCCGATTAAATTTTAGAAACTGTTGGCTTTTGCCTGAGGCAGAACGGTAGTTTATTTTCTTTAAATCTTCTTCCTTCCTTACGGCAAGCAAGGAGTGTTCTTGCTTTACATGCACGTATTCGTGGGCCAAAATAAAGGCCAAATCGGCTTCGCTGGTCACATGCGCCAGCAAGGCCGTACTCACCAATACATAGCCCTGTCGAGTGGCAAAGGCATTTACCTCGGTGGATTGATACGCAAATACCTGAATGTTAGGCACAGGCGGTGGCGCTTTTTCCAAAAGGCGATCCATGATGCGCTGCAAATAATTGCTCCACGGACTGTTAAACAACACCTTACCGCTCCGCATCAATTCTTGAATTTCGTAGGCACTGGCCTCAATGAATTTTTTTTCGTTGCGGCTTTGGTCGCGGCTTTGGTCGGCACTTACTTGTTCCTGAATTTCTTGGAAGAGGAAAGAGGGCAGCGGCGCTCGACTCACAAAAAAACTGTCTGTCGCTTGGGCCATAGAAACGGAGGCTGTAAGCCACAGACTTAAGCACAATATGGATGGTTTCATTGGGCAAATATATCGATTTTAAGTTTTGGGGGCATGCTTCGTGGGTGGTTTTTTGCTCCGTGTGGGCCCTCCGTGCTGCCCTGCTTTTTGGCAAGCAGGCTCAGTAAGCTCGGCGGCGTTCCGCAAAGCTCCACACGCCTCCCTTGCTTCGCCTAGCTTGCCAAACCGCGCAGGGGCATTCCCTCGGTCCCCGGCCCAAACTTTTCGGTATTTTAGTACCCTATCCTTAGAATCCGACTTGCTCTAGTTTCGGTGTTTTGTTTTTCCAACGAGTATCTTTAGGCATGCCATTCCGCCTCTTTTTCATCATTTGCTTTTTTTTCACCGCAACCCTTCGCGGCCAAGAAAACCCGCTGCCCAAACGACTGGTTTGTCCCGGAGTGGATTGGGTTTCCTTGTACAATATTCGTGGGGACAGCCTTCGATTCTTTGTGGCAACCATAGGACCTAAAGGACTGCCTTTTGACACCTTAAACCCGAACCTTTCTTATGAATTTTGGTCTTCAGGATACCAAAAGGTGGTGCTTAGCTATGCTCAATTGGTGGCCTTAGAGGGCAAAGTAGTCCTTTTGCCTAAGGATATCGAGCTTCCCGACTATACTTTTGTGGTACCTACGTTTCATCTTGTTCCCAATACTCAGGAGGTATTGGCCATTGGCCGGGCCTCTCAAGAGCGGCGTCAGCCGCAAACCATGGCCCATTGGCTGGAAAGTGCCGGCGGTATTTTTGTGCAGCGCAGCCAGCAAGGAGGAGGAAGCCCGGTGCTTCGCGGGTTTGAGGCAAGCCGTATTTTATTGGTTGTGGATGGTATTCGGGTCAATAACGCCATTTTTCGTTCCGGTCATTTGCAAAACGTCATTCGGCTTGACCCGCACATGCATCCTGTTGCTGAGGTGTTGTTTGGTCCAGGCAATGTGTTGTATGGAAGCGACGCTTTAGGCGGGGTCATTCACTTTAAGTCAACAAGCTTGCTCCAAGAAGATTCGGCCTATGTTAAGGGGCTAACTGCTGCGCGTTACTCCTCGGCCAATACGGAGCGCCACATGCATGCCACTTTGCGGTATGGGAATAAAGGTTGGGCAGGCTTAACGGCCTTTAGTTTTACTGAGTTTGGAGATTTGCGTCAAGGAGCAGTTGCCGGCAGCGTGGAGCCCGGTAGGTGGGACCATCGATTTACGGTACGTCGGGTAGATGGCGAAGACCTTGTTTTTAAATCCAGCAAGCCCAATCTCCAACAGCAAAGCGGCTATGGGCAAATCAATCTGATGCAAAAGTTGGGGCGGTTTGGAGATAAAATAAATCATGAGTTGCAGTTCCAGTTCAGCCGAAGCACCGAAGTGCCGCGTTACGATCGCCTAACCGATAGTACCGAAAGCGGAGCCCCCATTTATGCTACTTGGAACTACGGCCCCGAGCTCTTTGCTCAAGCGGCCTGGCAAAGCCTAGGAGTTATTGGTAGAGTGAGTTTTAGTCAAACTGTGGCCTGGCAATTTGCTGAGGAAAGCCGCATTGCCCGGCGCTTAAACCAAAACTTGGAACGCACCCAAAGGGAGCGGGTACATACGGCAAGTTACCGCTTGGTGCTTAAGCCGGATGAACCACGTAAAAGACTGATGCGGCTTATTTCCAATGCAGGTTTTGAGTTGCAATTCAATCAAGTGGATTCCAAAGCTTGGCTTAGAGATGTAGACCTGCAAACTCGTTCGGAAGGGCCAAGTCGGTATCCACAAAACGGGAGTCAAATGGTACTGGCCGGACTGTGGATCGAACTTGCCGAGGGTGTATTTGGTAAGCAGTGGGCTTGGCGCATTGGGCTGCGAGGAAATTTCAGCTATTTGCATGCCGATTTTGGAACAAACAACTTTTTCAACTTCCCCTTTTCGGTGGCAAGGCAAGACCAATGGGCGCTTACCGGTTCGGGAGCCCTACGTTGGTCTAAAGGGCCGCATTTGCTGCGCTTCCATTTGGGCACCGGCTTTAGAAGTCCCAATGTAGACGATTTGGCCAAGGTGTTCGATACTCAGCCCGGTTTGTTGGTAGTGCCTAACCCTAACTTAGGACCGGAGCGGGTCTTTTCTTTGGAGTCAAGCTATGTGTGGGAACACAAAAGGCACCGTTTGGCCATTACGGGTTATGCCACTTGGGTTAACCAGCTCATTGCTTTGGAACCGGGCACCTTGAATGGAATGGATTCGGTTGAGTTCGATGGAATAAACAGTCAGGTATTGCAGCAAGGGAATCAAGATTACGGGTATCTTTTGGGAGGACATGCCTTATACGAAATGGCATTAAGCAGGCATTTGGGTATGGCATGCAGATTCAATTATACTTTTGGTCGCATGCGGAGTGCCTCTTTGCAATCCTGGGTGCCTATGGGACACATAGCTCCTTTGGTGGGCCAACTTGCGGTGAATTACCGACGCCCGGTTTGGGAAGCCGAAATGTGGATTGTGGCGCATGGCCAAAAGTTGGCCAAAGAGTACAGTCCATTTGGAGAAGATAATTTAAGGTACGCAACACCTAGAGGCATGCCCGCATGGTGGACCTTAAATATGCGTTGGGCTTGGAATATGAATTCCCATGTTCGTTTGCAACTGGCCTTAGAAAACGTGTTGGATGTGAGGTACCGGGTATTTGCCAGTGGCATTAGTGCTCCCGGTCGAAACTTTGTTGTGTCTGTGAACGGTACGTTTTAGGCGATTGCTAAGCAGGTTTTGAAGGGTCTCACCGGCTAGTCTAAACCTTTTTTTCGAGATTGTTTACCTTGCCCAAAAAAATAGTTATGGCCCAAGAAGGTTCAATGCTCCACGATTTTATGGCGCAGGTGCGCAGCAAGAATGTCCACGAGGCGGAATTTCTGCAAGCGGTAGAGGAGGTGGCCGAGGCGGTTTTGCCTTATGTGGCAAATGAGCCAAAATATCAAGGCAAACTATTGTTGGAGCGCATGGTAGAACCCGAACGGGTGATTCAGTTTAGAGTTCCATGGGTGGACGATTCCGGCGCTATTCAGGTGAACCGTGGCTTTCGGGTAGAGTTTAATTCGGCCATAGGGCCGTATAAGGGCGGCTTGCGTTTTCATCCAAGCGTGAACTTGAGCATTTTAAAATTTTTGGGGTTTGAGCAAATTTTCAAGAATAGCTTGACCGGTCTGGCCATGGGTGGAGGAAAAGGGGGAGCCGATTTCGACCCCAAAGGCAAAAGCGATGGAGAAGTAATGCGTTTTTGTCAGAGTTTTATGACCGAACTTTCGAGGCATATTGGGGCGGATACCGATGTGCCCGCCGGCGACATTGGTGTTGGAGGACGGGAGATTGGCTTTTTGTTTGGCCAGTACAAGCGGCTTCGAAACGAATTTACCGGGGTTTTAACAGGCAAAGGAATGGCTTGGGGAGGCTCTTTGATTCGTCCGGAGGCTACAGGTTATGGTTGTGTGTATTTTGCCGCGCATATGTTGGCTTCCAAAGGCTTGGGTTTTTCTGGCAAACGAGTAAGCATATCAGGGTCAGGAAATGTGGCGCAATACGCTTGCGAAAAAGCCATTGCCTTAGGAGCAAAAGTGCAGTGTCTTTCGGATTCTCAGGGCTACGTTTTTGACCCCGACGGAATAAGCCAAGTAAAATTGGAGTGGGTCAAAACCCAAAAGAATGTGCGAAGAGGGCCATTGGCCGAATATGCGGAGGCTTTTAAGAGTGCCCGTTATGTGCAGGGCGGCAACCTTTGGGAAGTTCCTTGCGAAATTGCCTTGCCTTCGGCCACCCAAAATGAGGTTTCGGAAACGGATGCCCGGACTTTGGTAAGCGGAGGGCTGCAATGTTTGGCAGAAGGAGCCAATATGCCTTGTACACCGGGCGCGGTGGAAGTAATGCAGGAGGCAGAAGTGCTTTTTGGCCCGGGTAAAGCGGCAAACGCCGGTGGAGTAGCTGTTTCCGGGTTGGAAATGGCCCAGAATGCCCAGCGCTTGGCATGGACGGCAGAGGAGGTTGACGGGAGGTTGCAACAGATTATGCAGCACATCCATAGCTCATGTGTGGAATATGGCAGCAAGGAGGGCAGGGTAGATTATGTGCAAGGGGCAAACATTGCGGGTTTTGTAAAAGTTGCCGATGCCATGTTGGATCAGGGCGTGGTGTAGTGAGACAGTTGATGCGAGGCTATTCTTGCGGCAAACCTGCCCTGACCGCAGCGTCAGGGTTTGCGTTACAGCCAAATTTCAAGCTTTTTGCCCTGACCTCAGCGTCACGGGGTCCTCATTTACCAATAGTAAACTCCGGCTTGTCCTGACCGAAGCGTAAGGTGCCTTTCAATTTGTCTGCGCCTTAATTTGCCTTGAAAACACCACGCATCAACAGTCTCGTAGTTTTTAAAATTTGATTTCCAAGCGGCCGACACCGTACTTTTTCTTTTTCTTGTATCCGAAATAGAAGATGTCGTCATCGGCTTGGTACATGTTCCATGGGTTCACGCGTACCTTTTTTTGCTGATTGTTGATCATCACAAACTTATTGAGTTCTCCATCGGGTGTGAGAAGGATTGCGGATACTTTTCCCCGATTGATAGCGCTCATGTTTTTGGATTTTTTCATTGGGTAATCTACCTCTCTGGATGCTCCGGAGTGTTCTTCGATAATAAGCAAAGGTCCTTGGGAGCATTCTACGTAATTGTAGTTTCCATCTGGATAATGCCCCAAGCCATATTTGGAAATGGTACGCGTCCAGGAGGGTTCACCGTTGGGGTCCAGAAAAATAACAATAAGACGACCGTTGTGATTAATGGTTGTGCAATTTCCTTTGCTGTCGCATTTGGTGGTTTCCCAATGTTCTTCTCCGATAACATAGGCGCTTCCGTCGGGGTTTTCGATGATTCGGGTGACCGGGATTTGAGGGTTTAAAACCCCTCTACGTCCTTTTCTTGCGCCTTGGACCTTGCGTTCATTTTTTTTGGCTCTGTTGGAGCGGGGGGCGGAATCCTCTTCGTTGTTTTCTTCTTCGGCTTCACTTAAAGAAATGCTGGTGAAGCTTCGGGTGGTTTGGTTGGTTATTTCGAAAGTTTCTGGGTCTAACGTGGCAAACCAAAGGCCGTCAAAGGTCTTTTTAGATTCTCCATAAATTCCTGCTAAGGCAAGCTGGTTTTGGTATTCAATGAGTTTGATAGCTCCGATGTATTTTTGGCCAAGGTCGAAGCTCACTTTTTCGGGTTTCCTGTAGCCCTGTTTGAAGCGAAAAATTTGGTAAGGCCAGGTGGATTTTCTACTTTTCTTTTCGCCCTTTTTTCGATTAAATACGCGTGCCACCAGTACATAATCTCCATTGGGAGAGATGTAGCGGTCTTCGATGGAAATATCTTTTGCGAGTTTGGAGGCTTTGTACTGATTTTGTTGTACGATTTTAAGGTCTTTATCGAATACGGCATATTCTCTAAATCCCTTTTCTCCAATGAATCGATTGGTTTCGAATTCGATGAGTAAATGGTCGTTTTCGATTTTAATTTCCAAGCTTGGGATGTATCTGAAATAGCTCCAATTGTAAATTCCGTGCAAGTCAATGGACGTGAGCAACATTGGAGGATCAACGTTTAAGGTGCTGTCGATAAAGACGGCTGCAACCCCATAATCCTTGGTTGGGCCATGGCCTTGAAACAGAGCCAGTAACCCATTCTGCCATTCATAATACAGAGGCGTTGGGTACACCGGATAGAATGGATGAACCCGCATTTTGAATCCATCTATTTTCATGCTTCGGCCCCTTGAAATAACTAACTCATCTCCTGTAGGTTTAAAGTTTTTGATTTTATGAGGAATGGCCAGAAGCTGCTTCCTTTTTCTATGAAAAGTAATGCCGTAAGCGAGGTCTTGGTTGGCATAGTCTATGCCTCCTATGGCGGGATCTTTTTTCTTATCTTTTTTTGCGGGATACATACGGATTTTGACCCGTTGACTGTAGGTCTGCGAAACTCCAATTGAAAATATAATAAAGAATGATATTAAGTATCTTTTAAACATTCTGTTAAGTGTTATAGTGCATAGTATGGAATGTAAAAATAAAAAAAATACTGAAGTCAATTTTGAGTTTTCTTTGACCAACCTTTGGTTTAATATATGGTTATTTTTAAATAGGTTTAGGCGGTTTTTTTAGTGTATTCGGTTTGCTTAACGCATTTTTGATGATTTTTTTTGAGGAGCAATGGATGCATCAAAATGGATATTACTCAGCCCAAAAGGTTTGGAAAGTGGGCTTGTTGGTTAAGAATTTGTTTTTTTATGTAAAGAATTTCTAATGAAACAAGTAGACCCATTGCTTAAGGTAAGCCCAAACGCTGTGGAGGAAAATTATAAAGCACCGGTTGAGCAATTGGTTCATAGCACCGCTGTCTTGGGAGGCTTTTTTGCTGTCTGGCTCATTTGGGGAAATGGAGAGGAGCAGTCGGTTTTTTATGTTGGCCAGGATTGTCCATGGAGTGAGCAACAGGTGAAACATAAGTTAATGCAAGGAGTGCTTGGTGTTGAGCCTGCTCCCTTATGGCTTAGTACCCTACGAGTTGCCTCAGGAATGACTAATGATGCACCGGGAAATGCAGGGCCTTTTCAGGTTGTTAGCCAAGCTATTGCTTTGGATTCGAATAAATACCATGGATTTTTGTTGGTCTTAGAGAACCCGGATGCAGTGCCGCAGAAGCCTAAAACGCAGGTTTTGCTTGAGATGGTTGGGCAGCAAATCTCTCAGCACTTTCATTGGGAGCAGGTGAATAGCCAAAGCCAGAAAGTACAAAAGGATTTGAGACGGAGTTTGGCCATGTTGGAGGAAAGTATTGAAAGCAACCAAATAGGCTTATGGGAGTTAGATATTTCCTCCGGACAAACCATTTGGTCGGATCTTGTGTATGCTATTCATGAAGTGCCCCAGGGATTTGACCATAACAAACTCAATGGGATTGAATTTTACCATCCCGATTACCGAGATACCATTAGCGAAGCCTTAGAACGTTGCATTCAGCATCATGAGCGGTTCGATGTTTCTTGTTTGTTGATAACCGCCAAGGGAAATCACCGATGGGTTAGAGCTACCGGCCGCCGTTTGGGCGATAGGATATTGGGTAGCTTTCAAGACATCAGTGCTTTTAAACAGAACGAGCTTAAGTTCAAGGGGATATTTAATTCTACCTTTTCTTTTATTGGATTTTTGGACAGGCAAGGAGTGCTTTTGGAAGCCAACGATACCGCCATACAAATGGCAGGATTGGAACCTTCTGACGTAATAGGCAAGCCTTTTTGGGATTGCTATTGGTGGCAGATTTCCAAGCAAAGCCAGGAAGATTTGAAGCATAATTTTTACAGGGCTTTGCAAGGGGAGGAGGTAGTGTATGAAGCGTTGGTTTGGATTGCCAATAAGCAAGCTATAACCATTCTGTTTAGTTTAAAACCGATAAAGGACGAACAAGGCAGGGTAGCCTATGTTGTTCCTGAGGGCAGGCCTATACAAGATATTGTGGATGCTCGAAGAAGTTATAAATCGGTTTTGGAAGGAACCAATGTAGGTACTTGGGAGTGGAATGTTCAAACCGGAGAAACGGTATTTAATGAGCGATGGGCAGAGATTATAGGATATAGCTTAGAGGAGCTGGGTCCTATGACTATTGACCTTTGGATGGAGCATGCCCACCCCGAAGATTTAAAAAAGTCCGAAACACGGCTTGAGGCCTGTTTCCTTGGCAAGACTGAATTTTATGAAGCAGAAGTGCGCATGCGTCATAAGAAGGGCCATTGGGTTTGGGTTTTGGACAGGGGTAAGGTATTTGAGTGGACCGAGGATGGAAAACCGCTAAAGATGTATGGCACTCACCAAGATATAACCGGAAGAAAGGCAAAGGAATTGGAGGTGAGGTATCAAAGGGATTTGCTCAATACTTTATTTGATTTTGCACCCATTGGAATTGTCTTAAACGATAGGAAATCCGGAGCATTTTTGGATGCGAATTCAAAGCACTTGGAATCCCTTGGCTTGGAAAAGCAGGAGTTTTTGGCTTTGCACCCCAGCCAATTGATTCCAAGAAACTATTATGAAAAACAAATGAGAATCAAACAATCCTTGGATAGCAAACAAGGATTTGGCCCAGAAGCCTTAAGGTATTACAAAAAGGATGGAACTACTTTTCCGGGAGTGGTTCACGGGGTATTGGTGAAGGATAACCATGGTAAAGAATTGGTGTGGTCTTTTATTCAGGATGTTAGTGAAGTGAACGAAGCCAAGCGCAAGCTGGAAGAGACCTATGATAAGTTGCAGGCTGTTTTACAAGCCAGTACTCAAGTTTGTATTATAGCCACCAATACGGAGGGGGTAATTGATTTATTTAATCCGGGAGCCGAGCGTCTTTTAGGCTACCGTGCTGAGGATTTATTAAGCAAACATGGCCCTGAGCTTTTGATTGACTCCCGAGACATTAGGGCAGAGGAGCAGGCCTTGGAAGCCATAGGCTCACCTTGGAAAGGCTTTAAAGCCCTTGCCTTTGGGGCTTTGGTTGGTAAACCACAGGTTAGAGAGTGGCAGTTAAGGCATCAGTCAGGAGCTCAAATTCCGGTGCTTATGTCCGTTACGCCTATTCATGGCGGCACCGGTGAACACGGACTCTTAGCTGTGGCTGTAGATATTACAGAGCTTAAAAAGGTGGAAACTGAGCTCAAAAACATGCTCGAAATAAGTCAAAAGCAAAACGAACGCCTAAAAAACTTTGCGCATATAGTTTCTCATAATTTAAGGTCTCACAGTTCCGGAATCTCCGGGGTGTTGAGTTTTTTAGAAGAAGATGTTCCGGAATTAAAGCAAAACGAACTTTTTTTGCTTATTTCCAACGCAACAAAAAGCTTGAGCCAAACCGTAGAAGACTTAGGTGAAGTTGTGAAGTTTACTTTGGACAGTCAGCACCTTAGTCATGTTATGCTCCGCGCTGTGGTTGAAAAAAATCTAGATAGTTTAGCTCCTCAGCTTCGGGAATCGGCTATGGAAGTTGACCTTAGATTGCCGCCGGGATTGGCTGTAAAAGCGGTTCCTGCTTACATCGATAGTGCGGTGTTTAATTTGATTTCCAATGCCATAAAGTATGCATCTCAAGATCGGAAGTCCTATCTTTATATTTACGCTCATCAGCGCAATAGTCAATGGGTCATTAGCTTTAAAGACAATGGCTTAGGGATTGATTTGGATCAGCATAAAGAAAAATTGTTTGGCATGTACAAAACCTTTCATAACCATCCCGACAGCAGAGGCTTGGGTTTGTTTTTAACAAAAAGCCAAATGCAAAGCATGGGAGGAAGTATTGAGGTGGAGAGTAAGCTCGGCAGAGGTAGTATTTTTAAGCTTATTTTCCCAAAATGAGTATGGACTTCAGGGTTTGCTTAGTGGAGGATGAACCCATCCATGCCTTAATTGCTCACCGTTACCTTTTGGGTTTTTCTCAGGTGGTACATATAGACGCTTATGTAGATGGGAAAGAGGCTTTTGATGGTTTGCTAGCCTCAGTGGAACAGGGAAAGCCATTGCCCAACTTGATTCTATTGGACATAAATATGCCTATTTGGGATGGTTGGCAATTTTTGGATGCCTTAAAGCCTTACCCACAACTCCGGGAAATACGGGTGTATTTGGTCAGCAGTTCTCAGAGCGATTATGATTTGAATAAAGCCAAAGACTATGATTTGGCGTCTCGATATATTTATAAGCCTTTGGATGCGGAGAAAATTGCCAAAGTTTTGGCTGAGATGTCCGCAGCGATTTAGATTGGAAGTTGGGACTTCCCAGGGAGCCCCCGGCCGGCACGGAGGCCCGCTTTGCGCTGAGGCACAGCCTGCTTAGCCAAGGAGGCTTTTTTAAAAGACCCCGCAGGCTTAGCAGGCCAAGCCAAAGCGCAAAGAGGCCGCAGGGAGGACGGTAAAGTTTAAGGTTTAAGGACCTGGAAGAGGGCGCCACCCAAAAAATGAGACCGTTGATGTGTTGCTATTCTGGCGGCGACTTTGCGTTACGGCCCAACCTCAAGGTCCTCATTTACAGTTAGTAAACTCCGGCCTTTCGATTTGTCCGTGCCTTAATTCGCCTTGAAAACACAACGCATCAACGGTCTCATAAAGCCGCGAGCACCGCTCAGCTTATGATGCGGCCATCGTCCATTTCAATGATTCGGTCGGTTTTGGCGGCAAATTCCATGTCGTGGGTAACTACCAATAGGGCCTGTCCCCGCTCCGAGGCGAGGTCTCTGAAAATGTCGAAGACCAAATCGCTGTTTTTTCGGTCGAGGTTGCCGGTGGGTTCGTCGCCCATAACTATGAGCGGGTCGTTGATGAGTGCGCGGGCAATGGCCACGCGTTGTTTTTGTCCACCGGAGAGCATGGATGCTTTTTTGCGCGCTTGGTCGGCTATACCAAGCATTTGTAGGCGTTCTATGGCATGGTGCTCAAGTTCTTCTCTACTTTTTCGGGCGAGTTTGAGGCCCGGGAGCATTACGTTTTCCAGCACGCTAAATTCGGGCAGGAGGTAATGGAACTGGAACACAAATCCTATGTAGGCGTTGCGGAGGGCGGCTAGTGCTGCATGGTTTTTGCTTCCGGTGGTTTCACCTCCAAGCCGAAGGGTGCCTTGGTAGTCGGTGTCCATGGTGCTGAGGATGTAGAGCAGGGTGGACTTTCCGCAGCCGGACTTTCCGATAATGCTCACGAATTCTCCTTTTTTTACCTCTAATGAGACGCCTTTGAGCACTTCTACGGTTACCGGGTCGTGAAAAGTTTTACGAATGTCTTGTGCCTCCAACACCAATTGGGATGTACTCATTTTCCGCGAATTATATCAACCGGATCTACTTTGCTTGCTTTTTTAGCGGGGAACCAGCCGGCTACCCAAGTGGTTGCCAAGGCAAAGCTAACGCCTGTAAAGTAATACACGGGGTCGAAGTTCACCGGATAGGTTTTGATGGTAGGAAGGGCTTCGGTTTCAAAGGGGAGGACATCGATGAGGCTGCTGAGGGCGTATCCAAACCCAAGGCCCAAAATGCCTCCGGAAAATCCAATGATCATAGATAGTAAAAGGAAAATCCACTGCACGTCGCGTCCGGAAAAGCCTGTGGCTTTAAGGATGGCAATGCTGTCCATTTTTTCGTAGATCATCATGTTTAGAATATTGTAAATGCCGAATCCGGCTACGATTAACAGGGTAATGCTAACGGCATAAGAAATAAGGTTTCTAATGGAGCTTCCGGTGTCGAATTGAGCGTTGGCGGTTTGGATATCTACGGCTTGAGCTTTGTACACAGAGGCGAATTCTTTGGAAAGCTCCGGTGCGCGGTTTAAGTCGTGGAGCTTTATTTGGATGTCGGTGAAGTATCCGGCTCCCTGGCCGGCCAGTTTTTGGGCGGTTGCTAGGCTAACGTAGCTTTGGCTGTTGTCTACTTCGGCAAGGCCGGATTGGTAAAGTCCCACGATTTTGAGGGTTGCTTTTTCGCCGGTGGCGGAGCTTACTTGCACCATATCACCCAAATCGGCCAGCATTTTTTCTGCAATACCATAGCCCAAAATAATGCCATTTTCGACCCTTTTAAGGCTTTCCAATTCGCCTTTTACAATGTAATCTGAAACGTGAAAGAGGCGTTCTTCTTCTGCGGGGTCAATTCCTTGTACCAATCCGGTGATGTCGGTAGTGCCTACATGATAAAATACTTGACTTTGGGTTTTTGGGGCTACACCAAGCACGCGTGGGTCTTGTTTTAGTGCTTCCAAAGCCGCTCCGCCATTGTATAATCCTCGTCCTCTATCCACCGGCTTAATGGAACGTTGCATGAGCAGATGATTGGAATAGTCGGGGTGTTGTTCAATGGGTTGCTTGTCTGAAGCCTCCAACTCGTTGTATAGGCGAATGTGTGGCGTACGGTTTAAGATGAGGCCATCGAGCAAACCGTTTAGTCCGGTCATAAAACCCATTAGGGTAATGAACATGGTTATTCCAAAGGTTACGCCAATCCCTGCAATGATGGATTGCCTTAGCCTAGCAGTGAGCAAGTTCCAAGCAATATATAGCAGCAGCTTGTATTTCATTGTCCGGGAACTTTGACGGCCTGCCCTTTGCTTAAGCCCTTGGTTATTTGGATGAATTGATAATTTTTGAGACCGGTTTCTACCTTTATGGTATCGCCGTTTTCAAGAATAACCCGATCCTTGTCGAGCAGGGCAGCCCGTGGCAATACCAGCGCTTTTTCCAGGCTTTGTACAATAAGACTGGCTTCTACGGAAAGTTGGGCATACATAGGTTCGGGTGCTTGGTCAAAGCTTACTTCCACCCTAAAGGTGCGGCTGCGTGCATTAAGTATTGGATGAATGTGTTGGACCCTCCCTTTAAATACTTGATCGGGAAAAGCATCCATGCGCAGAATAGCTTCTTGTCCTATGCTTACACGAGCAATGTCGTATTCATCTACATCGAGTTCTACATAAAAACTATCGGCGCTACCCAAATCGGCAATGGGGCTTTGTGGACCTAAATAGCTTCCGGTTTTGGGGTATACTTGCCAAACCATACCATCGATGGTGCTGCGCAGAATGAATTGTCCTTTGGTTTCTTGTTGTTGTTCCCAGCGGCTTCGGGCCAATTCAGCTTCGAGGTTAAGTTGGTCTTTGAGGCTTTTATACCTTGCTTTGGCCGAAAGCCATGCGGCTTTTGCGTTCTCCATGGAGGTTTGCCTTTGGAGCAGTTGGAGCTCGGAGCCGGCCCCTTGCTCCCAAAGTTTGCGTTGTCTTTGGTACAGGTCGGAATCGTTGACATAGGCTTGCCGAGCAAAGTTGAGTGCGGCTTCGGCCTCTAGGAGGGCCGAGGAGCCATGAGCTGCTTTATCTCTGGCAAACAGCCACTGTTGCCGGGCTTGTTCTTGGGCCAATTGCGCATTTTCTGCTTTAAGAGTGGCTATGGTATCTCCAACTTTTATGCGATCTCCCGGACCAACATGCAAACGCTGTAGGATGCCTGGCACCTCGGGCATTAAGGTGTATTGGTGGGCTGCCATTACTTTTCCGGAGGCATATACGCTTTCGGTAAGTGCTTTTTCTGCTACTTCAACCAGTCCGTCTTCGGAACTACAAGACAGAATCCAGCTCAATCCCAAAAGGAGGAAAATAGGATGTATTTGCTTCATGATGGGAGCAAAGGTAAGACCGTAAATGGCTAAAAAGGATGATTTTACTCAGTGTTTTCAGGGGTTTCCTCAAAGTATCCTTTGGCAAGGGTTAGGAAACTGTTAAAAAAATTATAGTTTCCTCAGGCTAAAGATTAAGGGGGGAGATATGAGACAGCGCCTTGCAGGGCGCTGATTGGAGTCCTTTAGGCCAAGGCTTGCCGTCTTGTTTGTACCTGCCTTAAAAAATGGCTACATTACCCTATGAAATTTTGGTTCTTTGGGCTTGCATTAAGCCTTTCTATCTGTTCATTTGGTCAGCATCCATGCGCCATAAACAAGCAAGAACATGCTTCTGCCTTAGGCGGTGCTTTTTTTTCCATTCCGGGCACAGAGTTGTATGATGTGCATTACGTGCATTTGGATGTAGCGCTCGAAACTACAGGGAACTTTATTCGAGGAAGTGCCGAAACGCATGCTGAGGTAAGCGGTTTTGTGTTGCCCAGCTATAAAGCGGAGCTAATTCCTGACCTGATCATTGACAGTATTTGGCTAAACGGACAGAATGCAGCCTTCAGCCGAAACGGAAATGTGGTGGAGGTGCCTCTTAGTCCACCCTTGGTTCAGGGTTTTGAATTTAAAGTTAAGGTGTTCTACCATGGGTCGCCCCCGAATTCCGGTTTTTTTAATGGCTTAAGCAACGATCAAAGTCCAAGTTGGGGAGCCGATGTTACCTGGAGTCTATCCCAGCCTTTTGGGGCTAGAGACTGGTGGCCTGTGAAGCAAAGTTTGCAGGATAAAATTGACTCTTGTCGGGTTTGGATTACTACCTCCACCGAGAACATGGCGGGCTCCAATGGCTTGTTGCAACAAGTGACCCCAATGCCGGGAGGTAAGCATCGGTTTGAATGGTTGCATAAACACCCCATTGATTACTATTTGATTTCGGTGGCTGTGGCCGATTACCAAGAATACAACCTAACCGCGAACCCTTCCAATTCCGGTCCGGTGTTTATTCAAAACTATGTGTACGATAATCCGCAATTGATTCCCTTTTTTCAAGCCGACATGGATGAAACCGTGGACATGCTTGAATTTTTTAGTGAAATTTTTGGGCCATACCCTTTTGCCGACGAGAAATACGGCCACTGTATGGCTCCCTTTAGCGGAGGAATGGAACACCAAACCATGACCACTCAAGGTTTTTTTACCAGAGACCTAACCGCCCATGAGTTAGGCCACCAATGGTTTGGCGACCATGTAACTTGTGCCTATTGGAAAGACATTTGGATTAACGAAGGCTTTGCTTCCTATTCAGAATATTTGTTTCGAGAACATGTAGGGGTTTCGGCAGACCCTAGGGATTGGATGGACAATGCCCACGACAACATCATGTCTTCTCCAGGCGGAAGTGTGTACGTAGACGATGCAAGCAGTGAATCACGCATTTTTTCAGGAAGGTTAAGTTACGACAAGGGTGCTGCCATTTTGCATAGCCTTCGTTTTGTGATTAACAACGACTCCCTTTTCTTCTTATCGCTAAGGAACCATGTGCAGGCTTATGGCCAAAGTACCGCCACCGGTGATGACTTTAGGCAGGTGGTTGAGCAAACTACAGGGCTTAATTTTCAGACCTTTTTTCAGCAGTGGTATTACGGAGAAGGCTTTCCAACCTTTTCCGGAAAGTACCAGGTAGACCAAGGGCAACTTTTTTTGGAGATTAGCCAGCAAACCAGTGCTCCCCAAAGCATAGCATGGTTTGAGACCCCATTGGAGCTGGAGGTTGAGCGACCCCAAGGCGACACCCTAATTCGAGTGCTCTTAGACCAACCGGTAAAGTCCTTGTCTGTTCCTTTTTCCGGGACGGTAGATGCCATTCGTTTTGACCCCAATCAATGGCTCATCAACCAGTCGGGAAGTATGGTGGAGGACGTAAGCTTAGGTCAAAATGTTTTGGCAAGTGAAGTTTCCTTGGGTATTTACCCCAATCCCTGCCGCAGTGGTTGTCGATTTTTTGCTGCGGACAAGATCGGTCATGGGTACCAATTGATGGACATCCGCGGTAAATTGCTTCGCAAAGGCTATTTAAACCCGGGAGATGTGTTTCCTATAGAGCAATTGAGCTATGGAACTTACCTGGTGGTATGGGAGAATGGCCAAAGGCAGTTGTTGGTGTGTCAACCGGAATAAAGAGAACGTATGCGGCGAACATCAGCCTAGGGGTTCCACAGATTTCCTTTTCTTATGCCTACGGTATAGTAAGTATCCCACAAGTGCAGCGGCCATTACCAAATAGGGAGCAGCCATTAAGTACAGTATGCCTTCATTGATTCCTACTGCCTTGTCTTCTTTGCCGGCAACCTCACTGCACATAACGCATTGAGCAAAATTATTGCCGGAAAGAAACAGCAAAAAACCAAGAATTAAGCTACTTTTTATTTTACTCATTGCAATCCGTAATAGGGAGCCATCATTAGGTACACCAATACGCCTGTGGTAGTGACGTAAAGCCAAAGGGGCAAGGCGATGCGCGCAATTTTTCGGTGGCGATCAAAGCGCTGATTCAATGCCCTTACTAAAGTTACCAAAACTAAAGGTACAATAACTGCAGCCAAAACAATATGACTTATAAGCATGGGATAGTAAAACCAGCCTAGGGAACCTAAGTATTTAGCGCTTTCGTGTGTGGCATGGTACAGCACATAGCTTAGCAAGAACACTATGGAAATGCTCACCGCAGACAACATGAGTTTGCGGTGAAGCTCAAGCTTTTTCTTTTTTATGGCAATCAAGCCTGCCACCAAAATCAAAGTGGTTGTTCCATTCAAAAAGGCATTTAGCTTGGGCAAAAAATCAAGGTTTGCAGCTACTTCTGCATTTTTGGGAATAAAGTAAAGCAAGGCTACTACAAGCGGAATGGCCAAGGAGGCTACCCAGATAAGGCCTTGATAGGAGGATTTTGATTTATTCATGGGTGCAAGAGTAGTTTAGCGGTTTGAGCAATGCTGTCGGCCAATTCGGACCTGGTTCCGTCAAACACCGCGCGAATGTGTCGGTTTTGATCTACCAAAATTAAAAAGCCGGAATGGGTATATCCACCAGGTTCCTCAGGAGCTTTTTTGGCGTAGGCCATGTAGGCATCTGCCATTAAAAAAATGCTGTCTACTTCTCCGGTTAAAAACTGCCAACGACCGGGGGCCGCATGGTGCTTTGCGGCATAAGATTTCAATACCGAAGGCCTATCGTGCAAAGGGTCAATGCTGTGCGATACCAATCGGAAATCCGATTCCTCCATCATGCGTTCTTGTACCAGCTCCATGGTGAAACTCATTTTTGGGCAGATGGTAGGACAAGTAGTAAAGAAGAAGTCCGCCAGGTATACTTTACCCTCAACACTGTCTTGATTGAATGGAAGGCTGTCTTGATTCAGGAATGCAAAATCGGGAATGCGGTATGGCAAGCTATCGTAGCCCTTTCCGTCGGGGCGTTCTTGAAGTATGGGAGGGCCCAAAAAGGGCAGAGCTGCTTTCGGCTCTTCTTGGCCGGGATTTTTTGTATTGTTTCCTTTTCCACAGCCAATTCCCATAATAACCAACAGTAAGCAAGCGGCTATACTCCTCATTCTTCTTCGGGATTGCGTGTCAGTTTGTCGTCGAATTTATAATACTTATGGCTGGCAAAATTGTAGGCATATTCTCTGTTCAAATGCCCGATATCTTCCTTTAAATGCTTAATATCCTTTACTAAAAGCGGGTTATAGAAGCCCCTCAAACGGCGCTCTTTGTCTACCAGAACCAAACTTTGAGGATCGGGACGCTGGGGTGGCATATTGCTGTCCGGAAGCAAGGCATTTATCCATTGCTCTTTCTGTTGAGCATCTCTAACAAAGCGATATTGCCAACGGCTTGCCAAGCTGTCAAATGAGGCACTAAAGCTGGAGGGCTGCGGCAAAGGTTCCGGGGGAGGGGCTTCAAATAAGCTTATGAACTGAACCTGGCCGTCGGTGGATAAGATTTCTCGAGCGGCATACACAATTTGGTCAGGGATTGGCTTTTCCGCTGCATACATTGCCTGCGGCAAGAGATGAATTACTCGAATTTTTCCGTCTAAAAAATGCAGCGAGTCCGTGGCACCGGTTTCCTTCAAGTAGGCTTGTGGTGCTACCTCATATAAAATGGTGTCGGTTCTTGGGCGTTTGCCGGGTATTTTTATTTCCCCGTAACCGTGCGGACCGTAAAAGGGTAGGCGGTTGATATGGGCCGTGGTATTAAACAAGAAAAAATAAAAAAGAAGTGCCGGTAAGAACAAGAGTCCTACCAGCACCAAAGGTTGTTTAAGGGAGTTGCGTTTGCCCATACTTTCATAACCGCGAGGCGGCCCAAAAGGTTTTAGTGGGCTGCCGCAGGCATATCCGAAATCAAGTAGTCGGGGAATATCAAGCGCACATCTTCTTGATACAAGCCCTCAATCATCATGAGTACAATAAAGTAAACCATGAGGATGACCAATATGCCTAAAGTCAAACGAAAACTCTTTTTTTCGTCGCCCAAGTGCATGTAGGAGAAAATAATGTAATAAGCTTTTACAATGGTGAGTCCTATGTAAAAGTATTTGAGTACTTGCTTAGAGGTAAAGGCCAATTCGTAATTGGCATAGGCTACACCTACCTCAACGGCGGTTACCGCCAATAATATCCAGAATACTTTCCAAATCCACCATGTCTTGGCAGGTGGTATGGGATCCTCGGCGCGGTGCAGGTGGGGCTGAAAATTATCGTACAACTCCATGGCGTTCTCTTTATAGCAGGTTTTCGATTAAATCAGGTAGAAGAAGGTAAATACAAATACCCATACTAGGTCTACAAAGTGCCAATATAGACCCACTTTTTCAACCATTTCATAGTGACCTCTCCGGTGAAACACTCCTTTGATGGTCATAAACAGTACAATAATATTAAGTACTACCCCCGAAAATACGTGGGAACCATGGAAACCCGTAATGAGGAAAAATAGGTTTGCAAATTGCTTTGGCCCATACTCATTCTCGGTCATGTTGGCGCCATGAATAACGCCCATTCCATTCTCTAGTATTTTACCTTCGGCAGTTCCATGAATAAAATGATACCACTCATAAGCCTGTGAGCCCAAAAAGATGAATCCACCAATAATGGTCCATATCATCCATTTGATAACTCCTTTTTTGTCAAATCTGTGGCCGGCTTCCACGGCCAAAACCATGGTTACGGAGCTCATAATCAAAATAAAGGTCATGAGCGACACAAAAGCGAGCGGAATATGGCCTTCTACCATGGGGAAGTGGTTGTATACCTCATCCGGGTTGGGCCAAAACTCTCTATTCATGTTTCGGGTGGCACCGTAGTAAATCAGCAGACTGGAAAAAGTCAATGCATCAGAAACCAGGAAAAACCACATCATCATTTTTCCCCAGCTAATATTGAAGGGCGCATCCCCTCCACTCCAGGGTTTCTGAGCTGCTACGGTTTGTGCGTGGGCCATAGTAGTGGTTTAACGTTATTTATGTTAAAACAATTGATCTGCGTAGGTCAAAAACAGGAACAAATATAACCACAACAAATCTAAAAAATGCCAATAAATAGCGGTTCGCCTTAAGCCATGATGGTTTTTAGGCCCGTATTTGCCTCTAAACGACTGCACTGCGGCTATCAATAAAGCAAGTAAACCGCTGATTACGTGCACAAAATGCGCACCTGTAATGATGTAAAAAAAGGAACCCGACACGTTGCCTGTGGCATTGTCAATCAAAAATATCCGCATGTCTACCAAGTCTCCGTAGCCTGCCCATTGCAGTTGACCAAACCAAAGACCTAAAACCAAGCTCAACAACAATAGCAGCCCCGAAACTTTCCCCGCCCATGGCTGCTCTTTTCGAATAATCCATTGGGCCAAGCCTACCGTTAAACTGCTGGCCAACAAGACCACAGTACTGGTCGCAAATACTTGCGGCAAATCAAATTCAAACCAATTGGCTCCGTCTTTGCGCACCACATACACACTGGTGAATGCCGCAAAAAACAAGGTTACCGAACCCAAAAACAACCACAACATGATGTTCTTAGCCCGAATCCTCGCTTCACGCTCCTCTTCAGGAGTTAGTTGCCTGTATACTGCTTCTTTTTCCATAGCTTTTTATAAACCAAACAATAATGTGAGCTGAATGATGGGCAAATAGAAAAAACTGGCAAACATCAATAGGCGGGCATCTTCATTTTTGCAGCTCCAATACAGCTTTATGGCAGGAAGGGCAAAACCCACCGCAGCCAACACCAAAATTCCGGTAGCAATGCCGCCCAACATCCCGGTCCAGTAAGGTATCAGGCTTATGGGAATCAAACTCATGTTGTACAACAATATCTGAAAGGCATTGGCTCGGTTGCGCCCCGTAGGAAATGGCAGTAAATAAAATCCGGCCCGGCGGTAGTCCTCATCAAGCCGCCAAGCAATGGCCCAAAAATGCGGAAACTGCCACATAAACTGCAAGAAAAACAACAAAACCGCTTCCTGACCGATGCTTCCGGTAGCAGCTGTCCAACCAAGCAAGGGCGGCACCGCCCCGGGAAATGCCCCCACAAAAACAGCTAAGGGGGTTTTGCGCTTTAATGGAGTGTACACAAAGGTATATGCCACCAAAGCCGATAGACTCAGCACAGTTGTCAAAAGATTCGTGCCCAACCACAAGCATAAGGTGCCCCCCAAAGTCAATAGCCCGGCCAACAACCAAGCCTCGTTCACCTTCATGCGCTCCTGAGGCAAGGGCCTGTCCATGGTTCGAACCATCAATTTGTCCAAATCTCTCTCCAGTATCTGATTCATGCCATTGCTGGCTGCGGTAATGCAGGTGCCACCTACCGCCAACAAGGAAAAAGACAACCAGTCCACCTGATCAGCTCCAATCAAATAGCCTATCAAGGCCGAAAAAATGACTAAGGACGATAAACGGACCTTGGTAAATAAGGCATAGTCTTTCCAACGACTATATTTTTTTACTTCTTCGTTCATGGCTATGGCATCCATAGGTGCATAGGTTTGGTATCCCTTAGGATTTATTGTTCAATATCCAGTTGCGGTACTTCTCTCACCTGCGCTCGCTTGGCCATATCGGCAATGGCGCGAATATGATCCGGCGTAGAACCGCAACAACCTCCTACCAAATTCACCAACTTTCGTTCCATAAACGGATGCATTAAACCGGCCATGGTTTCCGGCTCTTGGTCATACTGACCAAAGGCATTTGGCAAGCCGGCATTGGGGTAGGCTGTAACAAACATCGGTGCCTTTTCCGAAAGCTCTTCTATGTAAGGAAGCATATCGGATGCTCCCAATGCGCAATTCAAACCTATGGAAAGTAAGCCCGCATGGCTCACCGAATTCAAGAAGGCCTCAACCGTTTGTCCACTAAGCGTCCGACCCGAAGCGTCCGTAATGGTGCCACTCACCATAATGGGAATGTCTTCTCCGGTTTCGTCCCTCAACACCTGAATGGCATACAAGGCGGCCTTCGCGTTTAGCGTATCAAAAATGGTTTCTACCAACAATACATCTACTCCGCCCAACCACAATTGCCGTGCTTGCTGCAAATAGGCGTCGGCCAGTTGATCAAAACTTATGGCCCTAAATCCCGGGTCGTTTACGTCCGGCGATAAGCTCGCTGTTTTGGGCGTGGGGCCCAAAGCACCGGCTACCCAACACACGCGCCCGGGCTCCTCCCTCATCATTTCCTCAGCTGCTTCACGCGCCACTTTAGCCGAAGCCAAATTCATTTCATCGACCAAAGCCTCCATTTTATAGTCGCTCTGAGCAATTACTGTGGCCCCAAAGGTGTTGGTTTCCACCATATCCGACCCGGCCCGGAAATACTCCAAATGAATTTCGCGAATGATATCCGGACGTGTAATGCTAAGCAATTCGTTGTTCCCCTTTACCGGATGCTCCCAATCGGCAAAGCGCGCGCCCCTATAGTCCTCCTCTTCCAGCCCGTGCTTCTGAATCATGGTGCCCATAGCCCCGTCCAATACAATCACCCGCCTGCCCATGGCAAGCCTCAGGGCTTCAATACGTTCTTTACGCTCCATTGTTCTTTTTTGCTACAAATGGCTCTACACGTAACGTTCGACCACCCCATTGGGTTTGATTTAAAGACTCCATGGCCTGCATCTCTTGCTCCGCCGTAGCCAAAGCAACAAATGCAAATCCGCGGCTGCGCCCGCTAATCCGGTCAAACACCAACTCCAGCTTAATTACCTCACCAAAAGGCATCAACAGCTCTTGTAAGGCTTCAGAGTCGGCGGCATACGGTAAGTTGCCTACAAACAACATCGCGCAAAGGTAGCCAATTTAGTAGGGATTTTTTGGTTTTTTGGGCGCGTTTCGGGCTGTCCCCTTTAGTCCTCGGCCCAAGCCCAAGGGGCAGGGGAGCTGCAGGGGCTTTCCCGAAGGGTCGGGACCGCCGCTGCGCTCCTCCTGCCCCTAGGGCTTGCTCCTCCGGGCTATCGGCTCCATCCCGCGCGCATTGCCCATAGCACATTTCTTCTCCACAACAAAGGAGCTTACTTTGCAGCCATACCTGCCGAAAATTAGTGCCCAAGCTCCGCATTTCTTCGACTTTTTCTATCCATCTCTGTACCTTCACCCTAGATTTTTTGGCTATGAAAATCCTTCGCAAGAAAAAATGGCTTTTGATTGGTGTCGCTATCGCCCTGCCTCTGCTTACTTGGGCATTGTGGCCTTTGAGCGGCGACTCTAAATGGGACATTGAAGCCAATACCGAATTAGAAAACGGCAAACACAGCTATTTGGCCGGACTGCCTTCCAACGCTCCCAAGAAACCCAACATTATTCTTATCCTAGCCGACGATTTAGGGAAATACGATATTTCACTCTATGGCGGAAATCGGGTGCACACACCCAACATCGACTCCATTGCCCACCGTGGGGTCCGCTTCGACCAAGCCTACGTTACGGCGCCCATTTGTGCGCCATCTCGCGCCGCCCTGCTCACCGGACGCCACAATACCCGCTTTGGCATGGAGTTTCAGCCGCACCGCAGATACCCAAAAAACCGCTTGGAATACTTTGTGTTTCGCCACTTTATTGATACCGACAACTGGCAGGTAGCCCCACAATTTTCTTTTCCCGACAGCGACCAAATGAAAGACCAGGGCTTACCTGCTTCCGAAATTACCCTCGCCGAAGTGTTGACCCAACTTGGCTATAAGACCGCTTTATACGGCAAATGGCACCTGGGTTACGAACCCGGATTCCATCCCAACCAAAGGGGTTTTCAAGACTTTTACGGATTTACCGAAGCCTACAGCCTTTTTGCCGACAGCACCGATCCCGGCATCGTAAATGCCATGACCGACGAATTTTCGGACCGCCATATTTGGGAAAATGCCCGCAAGGGCGCTTGCGCCATAATGCACAACACCACCGAAGTAGAAGAAAAGGAATACCTCACCCATGTGTTTGCCAGCAAAGCCAAATCCTTTATTCGGCAAAATAAGGAACAGCCTTTCTTTCTCTACCTTCCCTTTAATGCGCCCCATACTCCTTTTCAAGCGCCCAAAGCATATTACGATATGTTCCCTGATGAACCCAACCACACACACCGGGTGTATAAGGCCATGATTAAATGCCTAGACGATGCCGTTGGCGAAATCATGCAAGAGTTGCGCAAGCAGGGATTGGAAGAAGAGACCATGGTTTGGTTTTCCAGCGACAATGGAGCCGCACTCTACACCCTTTCAGGCGATAATGCCCCCCTCAAAGGCGGAAAACTTTCGCAATGGGAAGGAGGGATTCAAGTGCCTTTTATGATGCAGTGGAAAGGAAAAGTTGCTCCGGGTAGCCATTTGGAACAGCCCGTAAGTTTAACCGATGTTATGGTTACCAGTTTGGCAGCTTTGGATTTACCCTTGCCCCAAGACCGGGTGTTCGATGGCGTGAATTTATTGCCTTATGTTTTGGCACCCGACAGCGCTGCCGTATCGGCTCGGCCCTCCGAACCTCCCCACGCCGCACTGTTTTGGAAAAGTGCTTTCAACCGGGCCATGCGGTCCGGTAATTTTAAATGGATGTTCGACGCTTCTACCGGCACGGTTCAACTGTACGATCTGGAAGCAGACATGGGCGAAACCAAAAATTTGGCCGGAGACCTTCCCGAAGTGCAGGAACGGCTCAAAAGCATGTATCAAAATTGGCAAAATCAAATCCCCGAAGCCATGTGGCCGGGCATAATGAACCACCGTTTTGAGTACCAAGGGCAAGTTTTTTATTTTAGGATTTAGCCTTTGCTTGCTTTGGCTTTCTTGCCAAAGTCCTGCCCAAAAGGAGCCTGTGAAAATTAGCTTGGCTAATGGTCAAACCCTTTGGGTAAGTCCCACCGAAGTCACCAACCAAGACTTTGCTGCCTTTGTTCAGGCCACAGGATACCGCACCGAAGCCGAATTGGGTTGGCCAAATAAGGACACCGCTTTGCCTCCCGGAAGCATTGCATGGAACAAATCATCCGGAACTTTTGAGTTTTTGGAGGGCAGCTCCTGGCGTTATCCGGAAGGAAGAAACGGACCCTCATGGGAAAAACAGCCTTTGCATCCGGTGCGTCACGTGAGTCTTAAAGATGCACAGGCTTTTGCCCAATGGAAGGGCGGCAGACTCCCCACCGAAAGCGAATGGGAGCAGGCGGCCGGTCGACTTGATAAAGCATCGGCGAATACTTGGCAAGGTTTGTTCCCGCACCAAGACAAAGGCCTGGATGGTTTTAGGCAAAGCACCGCTCCCGTAGCACAGTTTTTGCCCAATAAAAACGGCTTATTTGATATGGCCGGGAATGTTTGGGAATGGACTTGGGACGGAGCAGATAGCTCAACTCCGGTATTGAAGGGAGGAAGTTATTTGTGCGCGCCCAATTGGTGCCAAGGGTATCAGGCCGCGCAGCGCATGCCTTCGGAGCCCCATCAGTCTTTTGGTCACGTAGGTTTCCGATTGGTTTGGGATCTCGCACCAGGGATGGAGTGAACGCCCGCCCGAAGCCAAGGACTTGCTTTGGCGGATTTGTGGCGGCGGTCCCGACCCTTCGGGTAAGCCCCCGCAAAGCCTGCCAAAGCAGTCCTTGGAGAGGGAGGCGGCAAGGACAGCCCGGCCGGTGCCCAAAAAAACCTCATTTTTATTCTTTCACCAAATAGCTAAAAAACCTTAATTCTTTATTAAATTCATGCAAAGTTCTGTTTATGAAGCATACAGCTATTTGTTCTTTTCTGTTGAGTGCCGCTTGTGTGTATGGGCAGCATTTTGAGCAACATTTTCCCGGAGTTGCGCCTGAAGCTGCGCAGCGCTGGCCCATGGAGGCGATTGAAAGCGTGGAATTGACTGATGCTCAGCACCGTTTGTATACGCTTCAAGACGGTAGGGTCGTGAGCCAAAGTTCAAAAACCCCCATTAACTATAAGGACAGTTCCGGAAATTGGCAGATGATAGATGCCGTTCCGGTGCAGCATGCCAAGGGGTGGACCGCTTCGAATCAGCCTTTTCCTGTGCATGTAGGCAACGATGGTGCCTTGGTTTTTGAAAGTCCTGCCGGCCCGGTCCAATATGGCCCGGCCTCGCCCGCCGGCAGTGGCGGATTTAGTGCTCAGGGACCGAGCACCTTGCGTCAGCCGCTGAGCCATGGAGCGTATCGCGATTTGGAGTTTCGGGTGAATGCCATAAAATCTTCGGTGTTTTTAACCGGCGCACCCACGGGCGATTGGAATTGGGAGCGGTCCGTAAAGCTTCCTCCCGGTGCCTCAATGCGGCCGGCTGAGTTTCCCGAAGGAGCCTTGGAAGTGGTATCGGCCAAACGGGAAGTGTTGAGCAAAATCCTACCTTTGGTTGTTTCTGATGCCCAAGGCGATTGGACACGTTTGCCTTATATGGTAGAAATGAGTGGGGCAGGAGAGGTGCGTTTAAGTGCCACCGTTCCTCAAGCTTGGTTGCAGGCACCGGAACGCAGCTATCCTGTAGAAATTGACCCCTTAATTACCGGACCTACTTCCTTGTGGACCGGAAGTTTTATGCCCTCCTGCCTTATTCCTAATTATAATGTGGACAGCATTCCGGTGGTGATTCCGGCAGAAATAACCATAACCTCATTTTTGGTAACCGGCTCTTACTATGCCAGTCCTTTTTCAGGGGCTGTGATGTCGGATGCCGAAATGTATTACAGTACCTCTTGTGGCCAAACCCCCGGACTCACCGTAGGTCCACCCACGGGTAATTTGGCTGGAACAGGCTACAACGAGGACACCGAATACCGAAATCCGCTTACCTGTTGCTTTGCGCCTTCTTGCAGTCAACAAAGCTTTTGGCTTCGCATGCATTTGGGCCGAAACTTTGGCCCTCCGGGCTGCAATTTTACCTATGTATACCACGACCCCTCTTCTCAATGGCCCTTCAGCGCTTTTGTGGAAGGCCGAACCGTGGAATCGGCGGCCATTCAATGGCAGGTGCAGCCCCAAAGCCTGTGTGGCACCGAGTGCGATGTATCTATTCGAAGTTTTGTCCGTTATGGAGTCCCTCCCTATCAAATAGACCACCCTTGGGCTCAAGCTCCCACACCGGTTGGAAATCCCGCAACCAATTGCAACATACCTCTGGTGGACGAAACCATTGATGTGGTTCGACCCAATTGTCCCCAAACCTGTTTTGAAGACCCCGCTTTATCCGTTCCCCTTCCCATAATTACCGACCAGTGCGGCAATAACGTTACCGGTTTGCCCCCTAAAACCATAAGCATTCGAGAAACGCCGGATGCAACAGCCACCCCTTCTTTCTTGGCCTTATGCAGTGGAGAGCAAGCCAAAATTCAGCTCAACTCCTGCACGCCGGGAACTACCGTGAATTGGCAAGGACAGAATGGGGAAACCGGCTCCGGAACCATAGATACCACTATTACCTATGAGGGCAACGATACCCTTATTGCCGAGTTTACGGCAAGTGCTTCGGCCAATAACTGTCAGGGGCCATCAACCAACATTGAAATTCAGGTGTTTCCTAATCCGGTGGCCGATGCCGACATTCCGGAAACCGTAATCATTCAAACCGATGCGGTATTTACCGATTCCTCGGATTACAAGGGCGGAAATGCCTCCGTGGTGGAGTGGATATTGCCCGATGGGACCGTGCTGACCGGTAATCCGGCAACGACCCAATTTACCGAACCCGGCAAATATGAGATTTGCATGGTGATTGAAAGCAGCTACGGTTGCCGCGATACGGTTTGCGACACCTTGGAAGTGATTCCGCCCGTTGTGCCTTTGCCGAACGTAGTTACACCCAATGGCGACGGCGTAAACGATGCCTTGGAGTTTCAGTACCTGGAGTTTTTTAGTCCCGCCCAATTGACCGTATTTAATCGTTGGGGTAACGTGGTCTTTCAGGACGACAACTACCAAAACGACTGGGTTCCGGAAGGCTTAAGCGAGGGTACCTATTTTTATGAGTTGATCCTCTTTGACGGAACGGCCGAAACCAGCAGTTTAAATATTTTTATACCTTAGGTAGAGCGGGGTGTGCGCACAGATTATGGAGGCTTGGCCGGCTAAGTCTGTGGTGCCCTGCCCCTTAGTGTTTTTGCGCTTTTTTGGGACAGTATCGAATGGCATGGCCTCCACACTCTTGCAAATATCTTTTGATATTTGGGCGCCTTTTCCGTCTCCGGCCATTAGCTGCCTTGTGGGGTTGCTACGCCGCCAGGCCCACCTAAGGAGCTTCCTGTGGTCGCTCTTAGTTGGGCGGCGGCTGTGCACCCCACTTTGGCAGGCTAATTGGCCTCCGCCGGGGCGCGTTAAGCTCTGTGTGGCGATTTTTTTTTAAGAGAGAAATCTCTACATGCGTTAGGTTAATTATCTGATTATCAATGATGATTGAAAATGGAAATCTCTACATCTTTGGTTGAGGAAGTGACCCTGCTTCAAGGCACCCTTTCTCGTTCCCTACTATGCCACCTGTGGGTTTCGGTAGACAGGAAAGCGCTTCGAAATCGCCTGCTTCGGTTAGCTGCAAACCCTTACCTGCAATTTCCCCAATATCCTAACGTTCCGCATTCAGGAAACGTTTACCAGGAGGTTTCCTATATTTGGAAACATTCCTAGTATCTTTTCGTTATTTTCTAAGAAGAGGTATCCACCGGTAAAATGCATCAAATTGAAATTTTGCCCCTTGAAGATTCTGACTTCAAACTACTTTCAAAGACCCGATATTTCTTCA
Source organism: Bacteroidia bacterium (assembly GCA_030427255.1). Taxonomy (GTDB): domain Bacteria; phylum Bacteroidota; class Bacteroidia; order CAIKAF01; family CAIKAF01; genus CAIKAF01. Next base: position 53,554 of record JAUHWY010000004.1, read on the forward strand.
ACTGGAATGATGAAGCCAATCAAGAAGCTTATAAATTGGTGTTGAGGGGCCAAAATGACATACAAGGACTTGTTTCAATAGAGAGAATTCCTTCGGAATGGAGAATTCACATAAGACTTCTTACTGTTTAAAGAGAGAACAAAGGAAAAGATAAAAAATTTGATAGAATTACAGGCAACTTATTAGCCTATGTTGCCAAAATTGCCGTTGCTGATTATGCAGAGTTCGCATGTGTTTCGCTTAGGCCTAAAAGTGCAATTGCCCAACATTATATGGACAAGTACCATATGAATGTCACGGGCAAGACCCTCAGTTTGGAAGTTCCGGAAATTCTAAACCTCATAAATGAATATGACCATGAATAATAAACAAAATATCAACGAAGTAGATGCTGAGTTTGGGATAGACTCCAGATATAAAACCAACGATGAAAGAAAGCAAGATGCTATTGATCTAATGCAGGCACGATTGGATAGATTGAAGAACTTATCTAATGAGCAAACCCTTCGTGCAAAACTGCTGCAATTGAAGTTGCAAATGGAAAATTACCTCCATCAACCGATTAATGACCATAAAAATCATTTTTCTTATTTCCTAGAGAAGTATATTGACATAATTTATTCGAAGAGAATAGATTTTGCTAGGGACATGAACGTTTCCGCTAATTTCCTGAGTAAGATTATCAATAATCACCGGGAACCGAGAGAAGAGTTTATCTTAAAACTTATGATACATTCTGAAAAGGTTTTCGAGAATGTTGGAGAATTTTCTAAAAAAATCTGGTATTTGGTTTATTTTCAAGAAAAATTATACGATGCAATGTCAAGGCAAGATACATGGAGGCCTGAAATTGAGAAACAGATTAGGATACCTAAGTTGATGGATACATAAGAACTGCAGCTAACAGCTACCCAAAGCGGACGATTCCGTGGTTAAGTCCAGCTTTACCGCGGTGCTGCTTCATGGTGTGCTTGGTTGACAGTAGATTGCTGTACCATCGGCTACTATTCTTATCCTAAAGAGACCGTTGACGCGTTACTATTCTGGCGGCGATCCTGCCCTGACGCTTCGGTCAGGGACTTCTTCCCTGACGCTTCGGTCAGGGACTTCTTCCCTGACGCTTCGGTCAGGATTGTAAACCCTGACAGGAACGTCAGGGTCTGCGTTGCGTCCAAATCTCAAGTTTTTTATCCTGACCGAAGCGTCAGGGGGCCTCATTTACAGATAGTAAACTCCGGCCTGCCCTGACCGCAGCGTCAGGAGCCTTTCGATTTGTACGCGCCTTAATTCGCCCCTGACGTCTTGGTCAGGGTTATAAACTTGAAAACACAACGCATCAACGGTCTCCTAAACTATTGCTGCAAGTGAAAAAGAGGGAAGTGGAGTTTAAAAATGCCCCCTTTAAAAATGCGAAACCCGGAAGCTTGAATTTCTTCAGGGGCTTCCGGGAACTATATCTTTATGCTATAAAGATACGAACAAAGGCTTAATAAACAAAATTTTTTGTGACTTTTGAAGAATGAAGTATAGTGACTTTGAATATATAATGTCACAACCAAGAATGAGCAGATATTTAAATGCTTGCGTGAAGGACACAAGAAAGGCAATGACTCTTTATAGGTTAAATTTAAAACTATCACAAGAGTTGTTTACAGTTGTCAGCTGTTTTGAAGTAGCATTAAGAAATGCCATAGATAGACACTATACATTTTTAAATGGACCAGATTGGCTTAGGGACTCGGCAAGACCAGGTGGAATGTTTAGCAATAGAAAATGTGGAAAAACGCCTTACATAATATCGGAAGGAGAAAGGAAACTGGATGTTTACACCCACCCAAAATTAGTGGCAGAAATGGACTTTGGAGATATATGTTTGCAAGACATCAATATCATTCAGGTGGCCAATCACTATTAGCAGTTTTTCCATCTAAACCCATCAGCACCCAAACCCATCAATTCAACAGTAACTTCATTTTCTCAGAACTTGAAAAATTAAATAATTTAAGAAATAGACTCGCTCATCACGAACCGGTTTGTTTTCAAATTGGGGCACATATTAAGGATACGAACTATGCAAGACATAGGTACCATTTAATTTTACAGCTTTTTGCTTGGATGAATATAGACGAAGCAAGTTTGCTTTATGGACTAGACCATATAAATGAAATCTGTGACAGAATTGATAACCTATAAAAAACACCAGCTGCCAATAGCAGCTACCCAAAGCGGACGATTCCGTGGTTGAATCCAGCTTTACCTTCGGTACTGCTTCGATGTGTGCTTGGTTGACAGTGAATTGCTTTAAAATCGCCACTAGCTCAAGCGCCAAAAGGGTAATAAGTAGGCAAATAAAATCTAAGCTCAGGATTGTCACCGGAAAAGCATCGCATCAACAGGCTCATCCGGGCCCTCCAATCCCCCCAAAAGCCAGACCACTAATGTGCTTCCGGCTGCCTTACTGAATAAGACGACTTTCTTTTGGCCTGTAGGATACAAAAACTTCATAGAATGGCCTCCCGCCCCCAAGGGAGGGCCCGCCACTAGGTGCCCCTTAGGCGCTCTTGGGCGAGGATTCCAACCTTAGGCGGAACCCGCAGCCTTAGAGCGCCTTGGGGGCAGCAGGGGCTGACCGAGGTTAAGGGGCGGAAACGGAGCTTATTTTACCTATGGAAAAAGGCCCAAATCTAAAAGTTTATATTTTTTAGACCCTAGGGCGAAAGGCTATACTAAAGATAGCGCTGGTGGCGTTAGTTTATTATACCTTAAACTGAATCCTATGCGTTCTCTCTTTGTTCCCGCCACTTTCTGCTTTTTTTCTTTGTACCTCCAAGGTCAACTGGTGCTTCCTACCATCCGGGTTTCCCCCCAAGCATTCCTCCCAACGGGCTATCAAAGCCTACCTTCAGAAGAGCGGTTTTTGCCCGATACGGACAACCGAAGCCTTACGTTCAATGATGGCAGTACCCTGTATTTTCCTCCGGCCTCGCTTTTGAACGAAGACTCGACCATATACCGCGGCCCCGTTAGGATTCAATACCGAAAAATGGAACGACCCATAGACATATGGGTAAGCGGTGTTCCTATGAGTTACTCCTTTGAAGGAAAACCCGGCGTTTTAGAAACGGGGGGGATGGTAGAACTTAGAGTTTTTTCTGTTGGTGGCCAACCTTTATTACCTAATCCTAGTGCTCGCCCTCAATTGACCTTAAAAACCTCTGCTTTACCCGATGCGGAGGACATGCGTTTGTACCGCTTGAACGAGGCAAGGGGTACTTGGCAAGAAGATGCCCCACAGGTGGCCACCGTTCGTGACTCTTTTCAATTGCTGCCCAGAAGTATACCTGTGTATAAAAACGAGCCGGCCCCATTCCTTGGCTTGCAATTGAGAAAACGAATGGCACGCCATAAGCGAAATTGGCCGGAAGATATGCCACCGGGACAGGCTTTCGTAGGCTTTATAAATCTTGCTAGGGAAGGAAGGTTTGTTAATCACAGCTATATGAATGACTTAATCGTCTTGAATTACAGCCGGAAAGAGATAAGAAAGGCCTTGAAAGAGTACAGGGTTTTAATAGACGATAAACGGAGCTACGCAATATATAGGATCTGGATAGAGCCTGTTTCTGAACTTTCTTTTTTAGCAAGATTAGAATTTGAAGATGGAACCCGGCTGGAGCTGGAATTGATGCCCTTGTACTTTGCTTCACGAAAAGTTGAGGCTGTTCATAAGCACATAGAAAGGCAAAAAAACCGAAGTCAACGTAAAGGGGTAGGAGTGCCGGAAGGCAATTATTTCTACGCCTATGCCTCGGGTTCCATGGACAAAAAGCGCCACTTTTATGAAGATTCGGTTTTTTTCTCGAACGCCAGCCGTGGGTATACTAACATTTTGTACGATTCAACCATTATTGACACCCTATGGGTCATTCGAAATGGTCAAAACATGGTATTTCGCCAGATGCCGCTGTTTGGTTTTGGGGTGTTGAATTGCGATCGTCCTATGGCTTTTCCCCAACAATGGAAGCCACAAGTTGCCATGTACGATGAACGTGGGGAGTTTGCACCTTCTTCGGGAATTTATATGGCCGCAAAAGGGGTGAATACCTTATTTGTTTATAATTCGCGGAATGCTATCCGCCAGTTGGGGCTGTACAAAAAGAAGCAGCAGGTGCTGTTTTTAAAAATGCCCACCAACGAATTGGCAGCTTGCTATATTGATCCTTCTGTATTTGATGCCAATGCGTTCCCAAAGCAGCTAAACCTTAGGTTCCAAACTATTGAAGAAGCCGAGCTTGGCCGATGGCTAAGCTTCGATTCCAAAATTACCGCCATGGTTAAACCCTAGCAGTTTCTTAGCGTCTAACCATAAAAAGCGTATGAAATCAACAATCAAAACATGGCTTATTGCCGGGATGGTAATGCTTGTGGGAGTAGCTCAAGCCCAACACAGAGGCAAACTAAGCCCTGAAGAAAAGGCCGCAAAAGCTACAGCCCGTATGGAAACGGAACTGGGCTTGTCTGCTGATCAAAAGCAAGCCGTTCATGCCGCTCATTTGGAATTGGCCACTTCCATGCACGCTGCCAAAGAGGCACAAGACAAAGAAGCCGCAAAAACAGCTAGGAAAACCTACCACGAAACCCTAAAGGGCATATTAAGCCCCGACCAAATGGCCCGGTATAAAGAAATTAGAAAGGCCAAAGCACAAAAGAGAAAGGCAGCACGCAAGGCACGAGAAAAGGAAGCTTCGGAAGAAGAGCTTGAGCTCGATTAATAGCTAATGATTACTTGGCCGTGGCCGGTATGGAAACCGCTGCTGTTGCTCGGATTGGTTCCATTGTTGATGGAGCCGCCGCCGCCACCGCCGCCATTCCAAGCCGCGCCACCTCCACTGTAGCCGCCGCCGCCGCCACCGGCATGACCATTGGTGTGCGATCCGCCACCACCACCACCGCAGCCCCAGCCACCCGGGTTATGGTAGCCGGTCGTTTGAGAAGGCACTCCGGCATTGAAGCCCAAACCGCCACCGGCTGAGTTGTTGGAATTATTCCCTCCATTTGCCCCATTGCTGCCACCATAGGCACCGCTACTTCCCGCGCCATATCCATTGCTCCCGTTTTGGCTCGACGTGCCGGCATAACCTCCATTGGTGTGTCCTGCACCACCTCCGCCTCCGGCAATGACTAAAATATTATTTCCCTGAAGCACGCCGGTTCCGCCTCCTCCTCCGCCGCCGGTCCAGCCGCTGGCATTGGCCCCCGGGCTACCTTGACCACCAACTAGAATGGTTAGCACTTGGCCGGGAGTAACTTGAAAATCGCCAACCATGCGTGCACCCAAACCTCCTTGGTTTGAGGGGTTGTTGCCTCCTTGAGCGCCACGTGCGTCTATAGTGATGGTGGTAGCACAGGTGGGTACTGTCCAGCTTTGAGGACTTCCGGTAAAATTAAAGGAAACGCTACTGTTACCTGGGGGGGGGCAGTTGGTTACTACAAAACTCATTAAGGTGGTATCGGTACAGCCGGCATTGTCGGTTACTACCAAACTGATGGGGTAGGTGCTCGCCTGAGTCCAGGTTACCGAAGGGTTTTGGCTCACCGAAGAGGCCGGGGTGCCTGAGGTAAATAACCATTGGTAGTTTAAACCGCTTTGGGAGGCACTGAATTGAACAGCACTATTCGTGGTTCCTTGGCTAGGTGTTGCTGTAAAGCTTGAATTGGGCAAATTTACTTGAATACTGGTGCTGGTGTTGGAAGAACTTCCACAAAAATTCTGGGCACTTACATGCACTTGGGCCGTTGTATTTCCTACTTGAATATATGCGGTGTCGTTTCCTTGACCGCTGGTTAAGCTAATGCTTGGGTCTGTTGTCCATTGGTAGGAGGCCGCCCCTTGAACCGGAGCAGCGACCACCATAATGGAGTCACTTCCTGCACATACAGGGCCTGAATAGCTTATTTGGGCAGGCTGGGCCGGCGCTGTAGTGCAGTTGCAAAGGGCCGATTGCCAACCTGTGGCGTTGAAGTAAACATCCACACATTCGGTGGTTGTATTGAAAATCATTAAGCCTTGGGCCGGATTTTGAATGGCATTCCGTTGACTTTGCGTCATTCTGGGAGGTAAAAAGCCCTGCTGACTCGACTGCAAGTCCAATACTGCCGAAGGGTCGGGTGGGGTATTGGAGCCAATGGTTACTCCTTGCGCCAAAAGGCTCTGACATGCAATAAATAGGGTGGCCAAAAGCCCAAAAAACTGCTTCATTATTGACTTATTTCATTGAAATATAAGCCTTTATTTTTATTGACGCGAATAAAGGCATGTAAGACTTCCAACTCTTTTTGTAGGAGGCCTCCCCAGCCAAGGCATTTCGACTAGCTGCCTATTATGGATTAAGCCTTAGCTCATAGAGCTTAATGGACTTTTTATAGCACTTACCTAAAGGTAGGTTCTCGGATTCGGTAAATTTCCGATATTCCTCCATGCACATTCTAATTACAGGGGCTAATGGTTTGGTGGGTTCTTCCATTCAGAGGCAATTGTCCTCACACCCGCTGTTTCACAGCCACCATTTTTTCCTCGCTTCCCGAAAAAAGAATCCAAAAGAGCTCAATCACCGTTGGTTCGATTTCGAGCAAACAGAAAGCTTCACTACCGCACTTGCAGGTATAGATACCTTGTTTTTATTACGTCCTCCCCATATAACCAATATCCAAGGGGTCTTTCGTCCTCTTTTGGAAAGATTTAGGCTTCTTGGAGGCCAACAGGTCGTTTTTTTATCGGTGCAGGGGGCTCAATCCTCCTCTTGGATTCCCCATGGAAAAGTTGAGCGCCTCATTCAAGAGCTTGGATTAGCCTATACCTTTCTCCGTCCTTCTTATTTTATGCAAAACCTTAGCACAACCTTGCTGCCTTCAATCATTAAACACAGGAAAATCATTTTGCCTGCCGGAAGTAGCTCTTTTGTTTGGGTAGATGTTGAGGATGTTGGGGCAATAGCAGTTGAAGTGCTTTGCCGTTCGCAAGAATTCAAGAACCGCACCTTGGATATCACCGGAGAAGAACTTTATACCTTTTACGAAGTATCCGAGCTCTTTTCCTCTCAATTAGGTATTGCACTTCCCTACCAAACCAAGCCTGCTTTTCTTTGGTGGTTTTGGGCCATAAGAAATGGACTAGGAGCTATGGAGGCTTTGGTGCGCGCATTGCTGCATGCATTACCCAAATACAGCAATACTCCGCCCATTAGCCCAAATATAGAGCTGATATTGAACCGCCCTCCCCAAAAGCTGGCTGATTTCTTGGTGAGAGAGTCGGAGGTGTTCGCCTCTTTAAAAGAATAAATAAGACTTATTCCTCTGTCTTTTTGGCTGCTTTGCCAAAGTCAAAGGTCAAGGTAAAGCGCAGAGTATTGGCCAAAGGATTGGTTTGCCCTAAAGCGAATAGGTAAGAAAAGTCTAAACCGAACACATTGTAGCGCACGCCGGCACCTAGAGTTATGTATCTCCGGTTTCCTTTCAAGGGGTTTTCATAGAAAAAACCGGAACGAACCGCTAAGGTTTTGTTGTACCAATACTCTCCTGCAACGCTCCAAACAAACTCATCCCATTCTTCTGAAAAACCACCTGGCGCATCCCAGAAACTGGAAATCATACCGGTCAACACCGGACGATCCGGGTCTTGACCCTCCAAAATTTCGCCGGTTTGTGGATCACGAACCGGAGGGGTTGGCACCATCAGTTTCGACATTTCCAAAGACAGCATAAAGCTGTTGTACTCATCAATTTGAATGGTATTCGACCCACCTACTCTAAGGTTTACGGGAAGCCAGTCCGCAGCCGTTTGCGCTGAATTGTAGCGGATTTTGGATCCAATGTTTTGCATGGTTACTCCAAAGCGCCATATCACGTCTCTCTTGAGAATTTTTTGCTCCTCGTCTTGAAAATAGAATCCAAAATCTCCACAACCGGCAATACCGGGACCGGTGGCTACTCCACCAACTTGCTGCCCTAAGGTCAAATTAGAGTACACAAAACGAAAAGCGGCACCTAAGGCCCATTTTTTGCTCAATAGCAAAGAACCGCCTGCATCTACCGAAAACTCGTTGGGCGTGTAATTGCCTTGAAAATTCCCCTCATTGTCTGTAAAGGTGATGTCTCCTAAACTGAAATACTTCAAAGAAGCACCTAGGGTGAACCGGTCATTCATTTTGCGGTAAAAGCTCACATAAGCCAGGTTGATATCCGGTACCAAATTTCTTAGCCAAGGGGTGTACGACACCGATAGACTCATATTGTCTTCTACAAAACCCAGTTTGGCCACATTCCAGTGCATGGCGTTGGCGTCCGGAGCCGTAGCTACCCCTTGATCACCCATGCCGCCTGCTCTGGCGTCCGGTCCAATAGCCAAAAAGGGGACGGAGGTGGTTACGGTGCGGGGAACGGTGCCATACACAAAACCTGAAACATCTTCCTCTGTGTTTTGAGCTTGTACCAAAGCAGGCATGCTTAGCGCAAAGCCAACAGCACAAACCTTACATGAAATCTTTAACATAATGCTATTCTAAACCGGATTGGCAAATATACAACAGCCACCCCTTTAACAGAAACCTAAGCGGATTATTGTGTTCTTCCTGAGAAAATGATTTTTCCATGACCAAAAACTTCTTCTCCGGTTTCATCCCGCAGCATTACCCGCACAGCATACAAACCGGCCGATACAGGTTCTCCTGAAGTGGAGGTTCCATCCCAGATCAATTGAATGCCTTGGAAGCCCGTGGGACTGCCCTCCCATGAGAAACTACGTACTTGCCTTCCGGACAAGTCTGAAATCACAACTTCTGCCTCTAAGTCTCTGCCTTCCAAGTTATGTTGGAAGGTAATTTGGGTGTTTTCATGAAATGGATTTGGCCAGGCTTCTACCCGAATCAATCGCGGATCCTCGCCCACAACGGTAAAACTTAACTCCTTTCGGCTAACGTTATTGCAACCATCCCAAACCTGCAACTCCACCGTGTAAAATCCTGGGGCTAAGTCTTCCAATGGGAAACGCAAGCTACCGCCGGTATAGCTGTTCAAGTTGGATTCGTAATAGTTGTTTAGGTTGTAGCTACGTGTTTCATCGCCTAAAATTGTTAGCCGTATCTCATGACCAATACCGCCACCGGCTGTGTTTATGCCGCTAGGATCGTTTAACCGGGCAAAAATTTCAGGATTGCCGTGCGTAATTCCCATATCCTGAAACAAGCTATCGTTTATAAACAACTCAATTTCCGGACCGTCCATATCGCCCAAACAATTGCCGCTCGATCCTCCAATCAAAAAGTCTCTAAAGTAGCCGTGGGCATCAACCACGCCATTCTCTGCATAATAGCTTACTTTCCCACTGTCTACCAAATAATTAATATCCAATGGAACCTTAAAGGCTACGCTCCATAAACCTTCGTTTACCGTAACTTTTCCTCTAAATACCACCGAATTTTGCAATTCAAACTCGAAGTTTTGTCCCCCTGCATCGTTCCGTAAAGTATTCAACTGCTGTGGTTTGTCAAATACAGTTATGTAAAGGGATCCGTTGAAACTCGAAATCAATTGGCTGTCGCGTGTGGCCACTCTTCCGCTTAAACGAACCACATCAGAGGCCTTCAAGGTATCGTTAAAGCCACCCTGTGCCAAGGCATTTCCATTTACAGAGTCGGTAAGCACCAAATACCTGGGGTAGGCCAAACGCATGGCCGGATCTCCAAACAATAAAATGTTGTTTTCCCCACCGTCGCAAACAGGGTTGCACTTGCGCGATTCATATAAGATGTCTCCCAATCGGGTATCGCTGGCATCAAAGTCGCCAAAGGTTACTCTGGTAAGCTTTCTAAGGTAATTTGGAACAATGGGAATGGCTCTTACCGTGCTTATTAGGGCAATTCCTCCTTTGTCTTCGCGCAAAAACACCCGCTCTCCGGCCGACAAAAAGGTAGGGTCGTCAAAACGTGTAAACGTACAAGTAGCCGTAGAAAACAGCGGTAAGGCATGCTTGTTTTCCCAGCCTTCAATATCGTCTATTTGCATCACCCGTTCTGCCGTTAAGCCGGCTTCTCCACCATGACCAATGTAGTTTAAAAACAAAGTGCCTCGATTGATGCGCCGGTTCAAATAAGATTTTGCTTCCGGATAACGCTGCCCCGCATCGTTGTTCTGAACAAATGCGTCAATGTATACCTTATCCACGTTCCAAACCGGATAGTTGTCGCGAAGAAAACGATACATCTCTTCGTTATCGTTCACAAAACTTGCTTCCCAACCTTCCTCCATGTCGTCGGCAAATAGGGTAATGCTGTTTCTCCAGTCCCCCAAACAGGCCGGATCGTCCATATAACGTTGGATTTTTCGATTGTAAGACTCTCCCTCTTGCGGGGTGGTTACCAATATACGTCCAACACCCAGCCAAATAGGAGCCGTGCTGGGAACAACGCCGTCGCTTATGGAATTGGGGCTCAAGGCCACATAAAAGTAATCCGAAGAATGCGAACCTCCGCTGCGGCTTTTAGAATCCCACGTTTGATATGCCGGCACCAAATTATGGTCGGGTGCTTCAATTCTATCCTTATACGGCATGTACTCAAAGCTGCCGTCGCCATACAACATCAAAAACCGTGGGCCGTTTTCTTCGCCATGTACCTCAAAGTAGGCACGAACATAATCTCGGATGGCACTTACGTCCAGGCCACCTGAACTAAATTCATTAAATATTTCATAGGTAGTGACCACATGCACCAACATGCCATCCTCCATGCGGTGTAGGTCAGCAAGAGCCTCTGCCTGTGTTTTGAGGCTGGGATGTGTAACCACCAGCATGTCCGGTGCTGGCTGGTTGTAGATTAGACCGTGCAAGTCTTGATTTTGTACTTTCCCAAAGGGTACAGGCTCAGGAAAGGTCGTGTTTTGAAATACAACAAAGGTTTTATCTTCGGCATTTTCTACCCGGAAAAAACCATAACCTGCGCCGGATTCCAAGGGAATTCGTTTAATCTCGCTACGGTCCGTAATATCCCAAACCTGAGTAGCACTGCTGCCTCCGGCAATCCGAAATTCTGCAAGCCCCGAAGCTTGAGCATCTCTGATTTGGTAAGGCAAATCGGCCAAATTTAGCTGCCTTCGGTAGTGCACAGAAATAAAGTCCAACCACGCCCTTTGATCTTCTGAACCGGAAATAGGACTTAGCCTTTCTACTTGAATGGTTAAGCTTCCGCTGCTAAGCGTGTACCCATAACCCGCTGTAGTTTCTGCCGTGTAATTACCGGCATAATTGCTCGAAACTTGAGCAATATTTACCGTACCCAACTCCTCCCCATTGGCCAGATAGCGCATAACGGTATTGCAACCAACACAGCGCGCTGCTGCAGCTATACGTACCGTCGCTTCGCTGCCCACCACCGGCTGCTTTAATTGCATGTTGTAACTGTAGCTGTTGGTAAAGTTGAATGATTCTCCCATCCATTTTCGGCCGGTGCGAATCAAATTCCGCGTTTCTTCCTCAACCAGTGAAAAGGCATCGCAGGAACTGCTAATGTAGTCCGGATTACCGCTTTCGGACGCAGCGGTGGCTACCCTTAGCCCATTTCCCGGTCGACGGGTTACAAAATAGTAAGCAGTATCGGTATACACATTTCGATTGTGTAAATAGGTCTGAGCTTCTTTTTCCCAACGCATGGTGCCTTGCGCATAAAACGAAAGGAAATCGCCGGGTCCAAAGGTGCCGTCGCCACCATCGTTCATCCGAACAGCATTTTCTAAAAGATCGTCGGGACGGGTTTCCTGTACTTTTTCAGGCAAACGTCCGCCTCCGTTTCCATACAGCCTTAGCTCATTGCTGGGCACCGGACCGGATATCAAGCCATGCGTTTGCAAAAACTCATAGCTCAAACGGTACATTCCATCTTGGAACACACCAACTTTAAGCCAGTCGCCGGAAGCCAACACGGAGGAGCTAGCGAGCGTTTTGTTCGGGCTTTTGGCTGCTTTGGGTGCCTCATGTAAAACATAGCTTAAGGCAATCCGTTTGGGGATTTGCCACTCATTATTATTCTTCTGAAGCGCCGGACCACTCAAAAACCCACGCACTTGGCCACGCACACGCCAAAAATCGTAGGAAAAGGCCGATTCTACCTCGCCGGATTTGAGTTTCATGCCACTTTTGGTCATGAATTGAGGAGGAAGGGGCATCCATTCCAAAACCTTAAGCGAAACATCATCCGCACGGGTGTTTTCCGGTAAATGCACGTAAAGTTTAGGCCCGCTTTCCGGATCTGTATACCCAAAATCAGAAGACAACTGCAATAGCCCTTCTTCACCTTGAATTTTCCAATTTAATTCCAACGTATCCTGAACCACGCCTTGGCCAAAAAGCAAAGAACCGGAAAGAACAAAAACAGCAGAAAGTGCTAAATGACGTATGATTTGACGCATGTATGCGGATTTAAGCTTCAATATAACGATAAAAAAGCAGTTATGGTATGGGGCTTTTCTCAAAAAGAAGAATAGAAATTTAAAGGTAAACATTTTTGAAGGGAAATAAGTTGGGCGGCCCATGGGGCTCTCACCCTCCGGCCCGCTTCGTTTGGGCTGCAAAGCCACGGCCTGTGGGGGTTCCGCAAAGCTCCACCTCCTCGGCTCGGGCTTTGCTAGCCCTCACTTGCAGGCGCTCCCGGGTTCCATCCCCGGCCGAAAAATTCAAGAAATGATGCCGCTTTTTTCATATTTCGTGTGTCTTTCATACGGATTTCGTATTTTTGAACGTTTGACAGACAAAATACCCTCATGGTAAAACAATACCTTCTCACTGTGGTTGCTGCCTGCATGGCTTGGTCTCTGACCACTACAGCACATGCCCAGGATCCCCAGTTTAGTCAGTTCTACGCCAACCAAATTTATTTGAACCCGGCGTTTGCAGGATCGGTGCGCTGCCCTAGAGTTTCGCTCAATTACCGTAACCAATGGACAGCCATTTCCGGTAATTACCAAACCATGGCCGCCTCTTACGACCAGCATTTCGATGCCCTCCAAGGAGGAATTGGAATTCGCTTGATGCGCGACCAGGCAGGTACCAGCACCATTACCTCGCATAATGTGGCAGTTTCCTATTCCTACCTTATTAAGCTGAACCGAAAAGTGAATTTGAGGTTGGCTGCTGAAGTAGGCTTCTTGCAGCGTAGCCTCAATACCGACAACCTAACCTTTGGCGACCAAATCGATGACCGTTACGGTTTTATTTATGCTACTCAAGAGGTATTCGATAACGACGAAAAGCTGTTTGCCGATTTTGCAGCAGGTGCTTTGTTGTACAACCAGATTTTTTACGGCGGCTTTGCCTTCCATCACATCACCGAACCTAACGAAGGTTTCCTAGGAAGCTCTGCCTTGCCCTTTAAATTTACTACCCACTTTGGAGCCATGATTCCTTTGGGAAAAAAGCGCAAGTACGCCGGCGATTTGTTTATCTCTCCCAATATTTTGTTCCAATTGCAACAATCCTTCTACCAACTTAATGTTGGCTTGTATGCAGGTAAAGGGCCCATCGTCGGAGGTATTTGGTACCGCAACAACGACTCGTTCATCGCTTTGGTAGGTTTGCAACGCGATACTTGGAGAATTGGCTACTCATATGATGTTACCATTTCTCGGTTGACCAACCGCACCGCCGGTTCTCATGAATTATCGCTGGGCTTCAAAATCCCTTGCAAACCCGCACGCCGCAGATTCCGTACCGTGCGTTGCCCATCGTTCTGATTTGTTTTCAACAATTTTTCATAATTTCCCACGTTCTAAAGACAGAAATTCGCCAAAAATGAATATCCAACAATCTTTCTTACTCGCTGCCGGAGCCGGTCTCCTCTTTGCCTCTTGCGGTGGAAATAAAGGAGGGGTATCTGCTACCACAGGCTGGGCTTACAACGACTACAAAAACGGTGGTTTCGAAGTAATGCCCTACATCGAACAGGAAACAGGTCCCGGTCTTGTGCTTATCGAAGGCGGTACCTTCGTTATGGGCCAAGTAGAACAAGATGTCCTTTACGAATACGACAACATGCCCCGTAGGGTAACCGTTTCCTCCTTTTATATGGACGAAGCAGAAGTCTCCAACGTTTCTTACCTAGAATACTTGCACTGGGTGAAGCGTGTTTTTGGAGAAGATTATCCTGAGGTTCTGAAAAAGGCCTTACCGGATACCCTGGTATGGCGCTCCAAACTTGGCTTCAATGAACCTTATGTAGAAAACTACCTAAGGCACCCCGCATACCAATTCTATCCTGTTGTGGGAGTCAACTGGGTTCAAGCTACCGATTACTGTGCATGGAGGACCGATAGGGTGAATGAGCAAATCCTCATTCGTGAGCGCATTATGGTGCACCACCCCTTGGAGCAAATTGCCGAAGAAAACTTCAATACCGAATCTTACCTTGCCGGTCAATATGAACTGGGTCTTAACGACAAACAACGTTATCAGCCCATCAACTTGGTTACCGGTGAAACCCGTAAAGTAAAATGGGAAGACGGAATTTTGCTTCCAAAATATCGTCTCCCAACAGAAGCCGAATGGGAATATGCAGCACTTGCTTTGGTGGGCAACACCGATCCAAGTACAGACCGTGAAATCATCAAGGAAAAGCGTTTGTATCCTTGGAGCGGTCACATTGCACGTAACCCCAACGATAAGTTTAAAGGTGATTTCTTGGCCAACTTCCGTCGCGGTCGTGGAGACTATATGGGTAGTGCCGGTCGTTTGAACGATATGGCCGATATCACAGCACCTGTTTATTATTACTGGCCCAACGACTTTGGCCTTTACCATATGGCCGGAAACGTTTCCGAATGGGTAATGGATGTTTACCGTCCCTTGTCCATGATGGATATGGACGAATTCCGCCCGGTACGTGGCAATATCTTTAAAAAGAAACTGATCGACGACGAAGGTTTCTTGGCAGAGAAAGACAGCTTGGGACGCCTTCAATACGTAAATGTTACTGAGGACGACGCTGCCGATCGCCGCAATTACACCCGCGCCAATTATCTGGATTACCAAGACGGCGACTACAACTCCTCTATTTATTACAACGACGAAACCTTCCAAGATCCTGAGCGTAGCAATGACTTGATGTATGAGTTTGGAACTACCACACTCATCAACAACAAAGCCCGCGTGGTAAAGGGGGGCTCTTGGAAAGATCCCGCCTATTGGATGGTTCCCGGTACCCGCCGTTTCATGGATGAGGAAACCGCCATGGATTGGATTGGATTCCGTTGCGCCATGGATAGAATCGGTAGCCCCATGGGTATTGGTAAAAATACCCGTTACAAGCACCGGGGAGGCGAACAATACGGAAAAGATCCCGGAAAAATTCGTAGATAAGCCCTTAAACTTTCGAATACATCAGGTACGGTCTAAGCACTGTACCTGATTTTTTTTGTCCTGTTTTTTTGAACCTATCCCATTTCCTGGGAAAAGCCGGGAGCTGTTAAGGCTGTGATGGACGGAATCATTCAAAGGAGCTTGTTTAAGCTGAGACCAGGGATGCGCTGTTATTCCGGCGGCGATCCTGTTCATAACGCTTCGTGCTGATGCTGAGATCAGCATCATGGAGTCTGCATTATTGAGCCAGGGTTTGCGTTGCGTCCAAATCTCAAGTTTTTTATCCTGACCGAAGTGTCAGGGATCCTCATTTACAATTAGTAAACTCCGGCCTGTCCTGACCGCAGCGTCAGGTGCCTTTCGATTTGTACGCGCCTTTATTCGCCTTGAAAACACAACGCACCAACAGTCTCAAGGCGTAAACGGTCTCACATTGTGGCAGGGATGGAGCCGATAGCCCACAGCCACTAAGGCTGGACCTGCGTGGAGCGTGGTGGCTTGCCCCGATTTTTCGGGGAAGCCCACCTAAGCCCCGCAGGAACTGCCTTAGGGGCGAGGACTAAAGGCGAGAGCCCGTAAGCCACCCAAAAAAGCTTTTTAGCCCTTTCCAACAATGTAGTGCGCTGCTTTTTCGGAGCAACCGGCATTACCTAGTAACTTTCTAAGATTCCGGTAATGTTCCAACTGTTTGTCTCGGCCGGAGGCATGCATGAGTTTTTGAGTTTCCAAGCATAGGCGTTCCGGATTAAGGTCTTGCTGTATCAATTCGGGAATGGCGGTTTGTTGTAAGAGCAAATTCACCAAGGAAATCCAAGGGACTTGGATCAAGCGACGTGCAATAGCAACGGAAACAGCACCTGCGCGGTAGCAAACTACTTGGGGAATACCCATTAGTGCCGTTTCTAAAGTGGCTGTGCCTGAGGTAACCCAAGCGATATCGGCTTGTCGGAGAAGCGCATTGGTTTGGTCTTTGCGTAGCTTCACTTTGAGGTTGGGATGTTGGCTAAGGTGTTTTAGGTACAAGCTTTCATCTAAATGGCTCATGCCGGCTATTTCGGCGTGAAGAACAGGGAGTTGTTCCATGCTTTGGAGCATGATGGGGAGCACCTTTTCCACCTCTTTGGCGCGGCTTCCCGGTAGCATCACGAGCCTAAGCGGGTCCTTGATTTGTGCATCAGGCCTATGGTTAAGCTCCGGTCGGTCGAGCAAGGGGTTGCCTACATAGTGTACATCGACCTTATACTTTGTATAGAAATCTACCTCAAAGGGGAAAATAACCAAAACTTGGTGGCAATACTTACGTAAACTATGCACACGGCTGCTGTGCCAAGCCCAAACTTGGGGAGGAATAAAGTAGTCCACCCGAAATCCTTGCTTTGCAGCCCATTTCATGACCCTAAAATTGAATCCGGGGTAATCTACAGGAATAACGACGTCGGGTTGGAAGCGCTTAATGTCTTTACATACATCCTTTATTTGGCGTAATATTCTGGGCAAATGCTTAATGATTTCAGCAAATCCCATGAAGTTTTGCTCTCTTAGGTGCAAAAAGAGCTCCATGCCTTCTTTTTGGCAAGCATCTCCGCCCATGCCCCTGAAGGAAGCTTGAGGGTCAAGTTTTTGGATGGCTCGAATAAGTCCGGCCGCATGTTGGTCGCCGGAAGTTTCTCCGGCAAGCAGATAATACTTCATGGGTTAAAACCAGCCTTCTTCGGCGCCAAGCACCAGCACCACATTAATGAAGGCAAAAATAAAGGTAATGAGCAAGACACCTTTTCCGGTTTGTTCGTAGCGCTTGTTGACCATGTACCAGCGGAAAGGAAGCAAGTTGGCAGCAACGGCAATGAAACCGAGGACATCGGTAGATACGGGAATGCGCACTTTTAGAAAGTCCATAAGAAAAATGGAAAGCCCAATGATGAGGGCAAAGGCTAGGGCGGGAATGGCAATTCCCAAGACAGCACCAAAAACCAACTGGTCTTTATCGAAGAAACGTTTAATGCTATTCATCGTTTAAGGCTGTAGGTTCCACTGGCTTATTTCCGGAATGGCTTCATAAGCAGTAATATCTATTTGAACCGGAACGACGGAGATGTATCCATTGGCCAATGCATGTTCGTCGGTATCTTTTCCTTGGTCCATATTTTTGAAAACGCCGGTAAGCCAAAAGTATTTTCCGCCTCTTGGGTCTACACGCTCGTCGAGTTCTTCTACCCATTGAGCTCTAGCTTGGCGACAAACTTCAACCCCTTTAATTGGCCCTTTGTCGGGGCCGGGGATATTTACATTGAGGCAAACCCCTTTAGGAAGGCCATTCTGTAGCACTTGTTTGGTCAAATGCTGTACGTAGGGAATAGCCGGTTGAAAGTCTGCATCGTAACTATAATCGCACAGAGAAAAACCAATGGAAGGAATGCCCTCAATACAGCCCTCAACAGCGGCGGACATGGTGCCTGAATAGATGACGTTGATGGAGGAGTTGCTTCCATGGTTAATGCCGGAAACAATCAAATCTATGGGCCGCTGAGCGAGATGGCTCACGGCTACCTTTATGCAGTCGACCGGAGTGCCTGTGCATGAATATTTGGGAAAATCCAGTTCGTGCTTGATTTGGTTTACGCGCAAGGTGGCATTGATGGTAATGGCATGGCCCATACCGGATTGTGGACTGTCGGGAGCAACCACCAAAATATCACCAAGAGGCAGTACGGCATCTATAAGGGCTTGAATGCCGGGAGCAAAAATGCCATCGTCGTTACATACCAGAATGAGAGGTCGTTTTTTAGCCATGGCACAAAGGTAGCATAAAGCAAAGCTTTGACCGCTACAGGGCAGAGTATGGCTCAGGCCAAAAGCTAAACTATACCAAATGATGCGTCCGAAGCAGCCGACTAAGCCCCTGAATGCCTTGTGTTTTGGGATTTTTAACGTGTGAAATAGAAACTATAGGATGGTGGTTTGCGTAAAAAAGACCAATTTTACATTCTTAAATTTGAACAATCGATGGTATTTGTCATCATTATAGGATTCATGCTTTTGAGCATGTTGGTGGGTATGGCACTCAAGAACCGGTTTAATGCCTACACCAAAATTCCATTGAGGAGTGGACTGAGCGGCAGAGAAATTGCTGAGAAAATGCTCCGTGACAGCGGCATCAACGATGTACAGGTTACTTGCGTGCAAGGAAAACTCACAGACCACTACAATCCTGCCAATAAAACGGTGAACCTAAGCCCTGAGGTATACGAAGGACGTTCGGTTTCTGCAGCGGCGGTTGCTGCACATGAAGTAGGGCATGCGGTGCAACATGCAACCGCTTATCCGTTTTTGCAGTTTAGGTCAGCCTTGGTTCCCTTGGTTGCCTTTTCTCAGCAAACCATACAATTTGTTTTTATAGCCTCCATTTTTGGGGCCTTTATGTTTAAGGGTTTTGGAGATACGGCTCTGCTTATTGTGATTATTGCTCAAGGTGCCATAACCTTGTTTAGCTTAATTACCTTGCCGGTGGAGTTTGATGCCACGCGAAGAGGTTTGGCTTGGTTGAATGGTACCGGGCTTACTTATGGAGAAGAGCATACCAAGGCCACCAAAGCTTTGGGCTTAGCAGCTATGACTTACGTAATCGCTGCTTTGTCTTCTTTGACTCTGCTGCTTTATTACGTTATGATATTTATGGGAAGGAGGGACTAAACATCCTCGTCGGGAAATATTTTTCCCGGATTTAAAATCCCTGTAGGGTCAAAGAGCTTTTTGATGCCACGCATTAGGTTTAATGCTGCCGGAGATAGCGCAATATCCATATAGTTTTTTTGCACCCACCCGATGCCATGTTCTCCGGAAAGCGTGCCACCAAGAGATTTTACATAAGCGAACAACTCTCGGATGGCTTTTGGGAGTTCGTTTTCCCAAGCTTCTTGGCTAAGGTTTCCTCGAATGATATTGACATGAAGGTTTCCGTCTCCGGCGTGGCCATAACAAACGGACTCGAAACCGTAAGTTTTTCCGAGTTCCTTTACTTTTTGGAGCAATGCGGGAAGTTGAAAGCGGGGCACAACGGTGTCTTCTTCTTTGTAAATGGAGTGGCTTTTAACAGCTTCGCCAATGGCTCTTCTGACCTTCCATAAGGCTTCTTTTTCTGAGGCTGAAGTCGCCATCCAAACATCGGAGGGGGCAAAGGAGTCTAAGACCCGGGTGATGCCCTCGCATTGGTTCATAAGCTCCTCTTCCGAGTTTCCGTCTACCTCGATGAGTAGCATGGCTTTGGCTTCGTCGGGAAGCGGAAAGCTTAAGTCGCTCCGGTATTTTAAAGTAAACTCAATGCCTTCTCTTTCCATGAATTCTAGGGCAGAGGGACACAATCCGGCTCGAAAAACGGCACTAACTGCCTCGCAGGCTTTTTCGGGAGATACAAAGGGAACCAACATAAGCCAATTCATTTTTGGCAAAGGGATGAGCCTAAGGTCAATTCGGGTGATGATGCCCAAGGTTCCTTCAGAGCCAACCATTAGTTGGGTAAGGTTGTAGCCAGTGGCGTTTTTCAACACCTTGGCACCTGTTTCCATGATGGTGCCGTTGGGCAAAACAACTTCTAGGTTTAGCACATAGTCTTTGGACACTCCATATTTCACGGCTCTTGGTCCACCGGAGGATTCTGCCAGATTGCCGCCAATAAAGGAGGAGCCGCGGCTTGAGGGGTCAGGTGGGTAAAAAAGCCCTTTGCTTTCAACCAGCTCTTGCAATTGTTGGGTAATAATGCCCGGCTGCACCGAAACTTGGAGGTTGTTTTCGTCCAAATGCAGCACCTTGTTCATTTTGGCCATGGCAAGGACCACTCCGCCGTATACGGGTAATGCACCACCGCTAAGGCCGGTTCCGGCTCCTCTGGGGGTAACCGGCAGGTTTCTTTGGAAACAGTGCTTCATTATGGAAGCTACTTCGCGGGTTTGCCTTGGGAAAAGCACAATAGCCGGTAAGAAGCTGAAATCTTCCGTATAATCTTTGGCAGCGGCTTCAAGGCTGTCTTTGTCTGTTTTTATGCATTCCGGAGGTAAAATGCTGTGAAAAAATTCTATGTCTGTTGAGTTCAGAAGATTATAAGTAGAGTGATTTCTCATTTGCCGGTGTTAAATATGGTTAATGCAACCCTTGTGCAAAAGGGCTACTATTCAATATATGCTTGTGTTTCAGCAACTTTTACTGGCTTGGGAAACGCTGCATGCTGTAAATTAAGAAAACAAAGGGCACTGCGGTATGTTTCCATATTCAAATAGCAAATCCAAACTTATGAAAAGGAATGTACTTTTATCTGCACTAGCGTTTGGAGCGAGCTTAACCGCTGCCGCTCAGAATGCCAATGTGCAAATTATTCACAACTGCCCAACGCCTGCGGCAGATTCTGTAGACATTTATGTAAATCCAGGTACGGGATGGCTTCCTGCTGCTGCGGTTTCCAATTTAAAATTTAGAGAGGCTACCGGTTTCATTCAGTTGCCTGCCGGTATTCCCGGGGTGCGAGTGGCTGTAGCTCCAAACGATGCTACGCCGGCCATTAGCGACACCTTAGCTTCTTTTGCTGTTCCTAATTTAATGTCAGGAAATGATTATGTGGCCATTGCAGGAGGTGAATTAGGAAGCCAAACAGTTCCATTCAATATTTTCTTTGGAGCTGCTGCCCAAACCGGAAGTAGCGGAGCCAATAATTTTGATTTGAACATTTTTCACGGTGGAACAGACGCCCCCGGTGTAGCTGCCTTTACCGATGATGATGCATTAACTCCTGCAGTAGCCAGTTTGACCTTTGGAAACTTTACAGGAATTACCAACTTGCCTGCGGACGACCAATTGTTGCTTTTGACTTTGGACGCCAACTTTAACGATATGGTGGATGGGTTCTCTGTTCCATTAGCTACCCTGAATGCAGGTGGTGGTGCAGGTATAGTATTTGCTTCCGGCAAATTGAACCCTGGTCCCAACGAAGCATCCTTTGGCATGTTTGTAGCGCTTCCTGACGGAACCGTGCTTGAACTTACCCAAACCGATGTGAGCCGTGTACAAATTATTCACAATGCCCCGGATCCTGCTGCAGCATCTGTAGATATTTACATTGTAGATCCAAATGGCAATGTTGAACAAGTAGAAGACGACTTCAACTATTTGGAGGCTAACGAATATGGCATTATTCCTTCCGGAAACTACCGTATTTTGATTGCACCCAGCACTAGCACCGATACCACCACTGCTGTTTTTGCTGCCAATGCTACTTTGATGGGCAATACCAGCTATCAGATTTTTGCTCGCGGATTGGTAGACTTGAGCGGTACCAACTTTGCAAATGCCGTAAGCGTGAATGGCAACAATGTAGCCTTTAACCTAGGAATCTGGAGCGATGCTCATCCATTCTCTGATACCCCTAATTTAGTGGATGTAGCTGTGGCTCACCAAAGCCCGGACGCTCCGGAAGTAGATGTAGTGGGAAGCACCGGAGTATTGGTAGACGATATTGCATTTGATGAGTTCCAAGGTTATTTGGCTTTGCCTACCATTGCCGATTCTCAGGTAGAAATTACCCCTTCTAACGACAATAACACCATTCTTAAGACCTATGGAGTGCCCCTTACACAGTTGAGCAACTTGGGCTTAACCATTTTCGCTTCCGGATTCTTTACTCCTGACGATGAGAATGTAACCGGCCTTCAAGCCTTTGGTTTGTGGGTTGTATTCCCTGATGGAACTGTGGTACCCTTGACTGAGGTAATGTCTATTGAGGAGAACTCAGTGGTAAGCGGCATGGAGTTGTTCCCGAATCCGGTAGTAGATCAAACCACCTTGCGTTTGAACTCTGAGGTTGCGGAAAACGCATCTGTTCGCGTAATTGACATTACAGGGAAAGTAGTAATGGAGCTTGGCGAACAAAGCATTGAGCAGGGCGCCAATACCATTAGCCTTGATATGAGTGAATTGTCTTCCGGCACCTACTATTTAACGGTACAAGGCAGCCTAATTAAGGCAGCGAAAGCCTTTATTAAATAAAACCAGCGATGGTCAAGCAAAAAGCCGCCCTCCTTGTGGGGGCGGCTTTTTTTTTGGCAGTAGGTTTGGGCTTATGGCTGGAAGAGGGCTGGTTTACATGGGCGAGGATTAGCAAAGAATGGGCCCCCGGCCAGGCAGAGGCCCGCCAGAAGCCTATGCGGTTGGCGGCACGAGGCCGAGGAGGTGTAGCTTTGCGGAACCACCGGAGGCCCGTGTTGCCCCGCATGGGCGAAGGAGGCCGGCGCAAAGGCCGGATAGAATTAGGGATTTACCCATGGGCGAGGCCCCGCTTCTAGCCTACCGTAGTGCAAAAAAAAACCACTCCATTAGGAGCGGTTTTTGTTGAGAAGTTGAAAAATCACCTCTCGTATATGAGTCTTTGTTTGTTTTTGAGGTCAATGAGTTGCAGCTCTTTTTTGTCGATGCGGTAGAGCACAAACTCGTGGTATCGTTTGCTTTTGGAGAAATTCATGGTAAGGATGCGGGTGACATCGTCGAAGAGCCAGTTGGCGGTTTCTGTGTTGCCGCTTTCGTAAACCACCACGGTATTGTCTGGATTGAAGAGCCAATAATCGTTTTTGGCAGATTTTGAGACCTTATTTTCGCCTTCGGAGGAGAGGATTTTTTCGGGTATCCATTTTTCGCCGCAAAGCGTTTCTCTGATATCGTCTCCGGCGGGTTTGAAGGCCATAAGGCTGGCTGCTAAAAGGCTGCCGGTAAGTAAAAATCCAAATAGTTTCATAAGTGTAGCTTTTATGGTTGAAAAAATACGGAATTTGGAGCAAATGAAGGCTAAGGATAGGGCTTTTATGTTTTTAGAAATTTTTGAGTCAAGTGGGCTGCAATTTGTCCGCTAAGCGCGGCGCCCGGAATTCCTTGCCCCGGGTAGACCGTGTCACCGGCAAGAAACAAGCCGGGCAGGCGTGTTTTTCCGGAGTTCATTTGCCAAGGTTTTATGCGTTGCAGTTGAGGGTACCCGCCCACAGCACCAGCGAATCTTCCGGTCCATTTTTCCCAGGCTCCTTTTCCGGAGCTGTGTAAATACACCGGAGTTTGAGGCATGAACCCAAACTGTTTTAGGTGTCGAATTACGGCTTCTTCGATTTGGGCTTTCATTTCATGTTTCCAATTGAGGAGGTTTCCCAGGTGGGTGCTAACGGAAATTACTTGGTGTCCGGGTTTGCACCTTTGGGTGTCCCAAGGAGCTGAAAGACTAACGAACAAGCTTTTGCTTTGGGTGCCGGGCAGGGGTTCGGGCAAATGAATTTGGTGGTGTAAGGCTTTGTGGGGCAGTTGTGTTGGCAATTCATAGCTGAGTTGAAATGCGGACCATAGTTGGTCTTCGGTTCGGAGGTCGGAAATGCCGGCAAGGGAAGGTTTTTCTAGCCAAGAGAGCGTTTGGTTTACCGGTACGGCACTAACTACCGCATCGCATTCCCAGCTGTTGCTTGCGGATTGAACCAGCCACCGGCCTTTGGAAATTTGCTGAAGGCCCACGACTTTTTGTCTCAGTTCTATTGGGTTGGATTGAGCTTGAATGTATTGTGCCAGTTTTTCGGCGACATTTCCGATTCCCCCCTTTAGGTAATAATTGGGTACTAAAGGGTAGGCTAGGGCCGTTGCGCCAAAAAGGGCATTGGTTTCTTGGCTCGAATTTTGGGAAGTGATAAGCAGTTGGGCTTCAACAAAGCGCATAAAATCTTGGTGCTTATGAAGTCTATGGGAAGCAATCCATTGATGCGTACTTCTAAAAGCTTTGCTGAGCAGCTGAATGTCTTTCCACTTAAATTGAGGGAGCAGGCGAGCAAAATCGCGCCAATTTTGAGGAGGGAAGTCTAAATATCGGCCACTGGCATCCCAAACCCCAAGAGCCATTTGGAGACTTTCTTTCCAAAAATCGGCTTGGTTTATCCCAAAAAATTGTTCGGCCTCTTGAATCCAAGGGATTAGATCCTTGTGGCGTGTTAGCACTCGACCGTCAGGGAATTGAATTTGCATGGGTACTTCTAAGGGAGTAGCTTCCCAATCTAGACTTAAGTCCCTTGCCAAGGTACCTAAGGGCATATTGGGTTCCAGTCCCACCAAGGTTGTTGCACCGGTTTCGTAGCGTGCGTGTTTTCTAGGGTAGGTGCCTGCGCATCCTCCTACCATCCAGTTTTGGTCGAGCAAGCAGAGCTCATAGCCCCGTTTGCTGAGCAAGGCTGCTGCACTAAGGCCTGCGATGCCTGCTCCGATAACTACAACTTGTACCCGAGTATTATTCATTTACCAGAGAAACAAATTGGGGCGCAAGGTGTTGCTCTATTAAACGAATTTATGGCAGAAAAACATCTAATTATAGGAGGCAGCACGGGCATCACTGCTGCCTTGGCCCAACAATTGTTAGAAGAGGGCCATGCGGTGTATTTAAGGAGTCGGAATCGTCCGGAGTGGGAGGGTGCCGAAAAGGCCCAATGGATGTCTTGGGATGCTGCTTCAGGCGAAGAAATTCCGGAACTGCCGGAAGATATTAACGGGTTGGTGTATGGCCCGGGCACTATAAATCTAAAGCCATTTAGAGGGCTTAAGCCCGTGGATTGGGAAAACGATTGGAAAGTGAATGTGATGGGCGCGGTGCAGGCTTTGCAGCAGTGCGAAAAAGCGCTCAAGTCGGCGGCTCAGGCTTCTGTAGTGCTGTACAGCACGGTTGCGGTGCAAACCGGTATGCCTTTTCATGCATCGGTAGCAGCAGCCAAAGGGGCATTAGAGGGCCTAACCCGTAGCCTTGCTGCGGAATGGGCTCCTAAAGTCAGAGTAAACGCCATTGCGCCTTCCCTTACAGACACACCTATGGCTTCTCGTTTGCTTAGTTCGGAGGATAAAGTGGAGGCCTCAAAGCAGCGCCATCCCTTAAAGCGCATTGCAAGTGCCACCGAGATAGCTGCATTGACTCGGTTTTTACTTCAACCGGGGCAGGCCAGTATTTCGGGACAGGTTTGGTTTGCCGATAATGGCATGCATAGCTTAAAACCTTTGTAAGATGGCTTTTGAAGTATACACCTCTGCCGATTGGGATGTTTGGGATAAGCAATTCAGGCGGTATTTTATGAATGCCCTTAGTGGTCCCAAACCCTTGTTTTTGATGGGAACCAAACACAGCTCGGGAGCAGGTAACTTAGGCTTGTTTTCCAATATTATGCATGTGGGTGCGCATCCTCCTACGGTGGGCATTCTCTTTAGACCTCTTAGTGTGCCAAGGCACAGTTACCAAAATTTAATGGAGCAAAAGCAAGCCACCTTAAATTTGGTTTCGGAGCCTATGCTGCATAAGGCTCATTTATGTGCCGCTTCTTTTCCCGAGGGAGTTTCTGAGTTTAAAGAAGCAGGTTTTTCTGAGGAGTATATAGATGTTTGGCAAGCGCCAGCCGTTCAAGAATCCCCTGTACAGTTGGGTGTTCGGCCTGTGGAGGAGCATCGCTTGGAAGTAAACCAAACTGTGTTGGTTGTGCTTCAGGTGGATTGGGTAAAGCTCCAAGGTGCTAGTCCGGAGAAAGACGGCTTTTTGGACTTGCAAAAGCTGGAAGCGGTTTCGGCCAACGGATTAGATGCCTATGCCGGAATGAAACCGGTTAGCAAATTTCTGTATGCTAAGCCGGGGCGACCGGTTGAGGCAGTGGATTCCTTTATTCCATGAAACCGGTTCAGGTTGTTTGGTTTAAGCGAGACTTGCGCTTGCATGACCATGCACCACTGAGGCGTGCCTTGGAATCGCCGGAACTTCCTTTGCTTTTGTTGTTCATAGAAGAGCCTTTTTATGAGGAGGATCCGCATTATCACTTAAGGCATCGTTGGTTTATTCGAGAGAGCCTGGAGGATATGAATAGGCAGCTCAGCGCATTTGGAGGAAAAGTGCACATTTTTAGAGGATCAGCCGCCGAAGTATTTGACTATTTGAGTGGCCAATGGGAAGTACGGAGGGTGATTAGTTATGAAGAAACGGGAATGGAAGTGACCTATGCCCGCGACCGTTTGATGCAAGCCTGGTTTAAGCACCGTGGTATTTCTTGGATAGAATTGCCTCAACCCGGGGTTGTTAGGGGCTTACAGCAAAGAGAGGAATGGCATAACAGTTGGCAAAGGGAAATGGATGCCCCTCTTTGTCAAGTAGATTTTGCCAAAGCAAGGTGGCCAAAGGTTTTGGTTCCGGATTGCCGGCGGCCTGCTGAATTGGCAAGCTACGAAGGGCAACATCTGCACCAAACCGGAGGTAGTACCGAAGCTAAGGCGTGGCTCCACAGTTTTTGTGCACAGCGAAGCAAGCGCTATCGATTTAGCATATCTAAGCCCGGCCATGCGGTATTGGGCTGTTCGCGTTTGTCGCCCTATTTGGCTTGGGGGAATTTGTCCTTGCGTGAGGTGGTACAAGAGGCAAAAGCCCAAAAGCTGGAGCGGGCGTTTCGCTCCCGATTGCATTGGAACCGACATTTTGTGCAGAAGCTGGAAACCCAACCGGATATAGAGTTTAGGAACATGAATCCCGCAGTGGATGGTTTGAGAACGGATTGTCCGGACAGTCTTTTGGAGGCTTGGAAATATGGAAAGACCGGCTACCCTATGGTGGATGCTTGCATGCGACAGCTGCGGCAAACCGGGTATTTGAATTTTAGAATGCGTGCCATGGTAGTTAGTTTTGCCACGCATCACCTTTGGTTGCCTTGGCAGTCTATCTCGCCTTGGTTGGCTTCGTGTTTTTTGGATTTTGAACCCGGAATACACTTTCCCCAATTGCAAATGCAGGCGGGCTGTACGGGTATCCATACCTTAAGGATTTATAATCCGGTGAAGCAGGGTATGGACCAAGATCCGGAAGGGAAATATATCCGTTACTGGATACCTGAGCTTCGCGTTTACCCTCCGGAGACGGTGCACCAGCCGTGGAAGATTTCTCCTTTAGAACGGCTGCTTCTTAAAGAGGGAGAAGGCGTTTATCCCAAGCCCATTGTGGATATTGAAACCACCGGTCGAAATGCCCGCAAGCTGTTATGGGAAGCAATACATAGTCCCGAAGCGCAACAACATGCGCGCATCCTTTTAAAACGGCATGTAAAAAGTAGGCTGCGAAAGTTTAATGAAGCAAACAAAAGTAATGGCTCAAAAACCTAAAGAAGAAAAGCTTTGCTTAAGCTGCGGCAGGCCTTTTAGCTGGCGCAAAAAATGGAAAAACTGTTGGGATGAAGTTAAGTATTGCAGTAAGCGTTGCCGAAACGAAAAAAAGCAAACAAAAGCCAAAGTGCTTTGACAAAAAATTGACCGTCGCCTTATTTTTTTGATCATGCAAACCGTTCCTTTTCCGTATTTTTAAAAAAAATGGCGTTATGAAGGTGTCAAGAAACTTTGATTTAGTAGATTTTAGATTAGAGCAAAATCCTGAAAGTTTGGTTGTTTCGGGAAAGCGCGGAGGAAAGTGGTACCATTTCAATGCAAAAGAATATAAAGAAGCCATAGACCGGCTGAGTTATGGCTTACTCCAGTTGGGATTCGAAAAGGGCGATAAGGCCGCCATTATTTCCTTTAACAGGCCCGAATGGAATTTGGCAGACTTTGCCGTTAGCCAATTGGGAGGAGTTACCGTGCCTATGTATCCCACCGCTTCCAAAGAAGACTTTGCTTACATTCTCCAAGACGCCGAAGTAAAGGTGGTGTTTGTGGAATCCCATGAATTCGCAGAAAAATTAATGGCCGTTAAGTCGGAGGTGCCATCGCTCAGTCACTTTTTTTCATTTGAAAGCACGGAGGGTTGCCGCCCTCTTTCCGAACTTATGGACTTGGGCGAGCGTAATCCTGCCCCCGGAATAGTTCAAGGAAGAAAAGATTCAGTAAAGCCGGAGGATTTATTGACCTTAATTTATACTTCAGGAACTACCGGAAGGCCCAAAGGGGTCATGCTTTCGCACAACAACATTTTGAGTAATGTGAATTCCAGTGCCGAAGTGTTTCCCATGTTTAGAAATAAAACGGTGCTTTCCTTTTTGCCGCTCTGCCACATTTTTGAACGTATGGTAGGCTATTTGTACCACCGTTTGGAGGCATCCATTTATTATGCCGAAAGCATGGATACCATTGCCGACAACCTCAAAGAAGTGCAGCCTTATGCATTTACCACAGTTCCCAGGCTTTTGGAAAAAGTATACGATAAGATTGTGGCCAAGGGCAACGACCTTACCGGCATCAAAAAGAAGCTGTTCTTTTGGGCACTCGAATTGGGGCATAAATATGAGTTTGAGGGCGCCAATGGCTGGTGGTATGAGAAAAAGTTGGCCCTTGCCGACAAGCTAATCTTTAGCAAATGGCGCGAAGCCTTAGGCGGTAAAGTGGAAGTTATTGTTTCGGGTGCTGCGGCCTTGCAACCTAGGCTTGCCCGAGTCTTTACTTCCGCGGGAATTGCAGTGCTCGAAGGTTATGGACTAACGGAAACATCGCCTGTGATTGCAGTCAATCGCTTTGAGGAAAGCAACCGCATGTTTGGTTCGGTGGGGCCCATTTTAGATGGCGTAGAGGTGAAAATTGCCGACGATGGAGAAATCTTATGCAAAGGGCCCAATGTAATGATGGGGTATTTTAAAAATCCCGAAGCTACCCGAGAAGTATTGGACGAAGAAGGTTGGCTGCACACCGGGGACGTAGGCGAAATTCGCAAAGAAAGATTCTTGTGCATTACCGACCGTAAAAAAGAAATGTTCAAAACAAGCGGGGGCAAATATATTGCACCTCAAACCATGGAGAACAAGTTCAAAGAGTCCATTTTTATTGAACAGGTTATGGTGTTGGGAGAGGGACGTAAACATCCTGCGGCATTGATTGTTCCATCTTGGGAGTCGCTCCAAAAGTGGCTTGCAGACCATGAGCTTAAGGCTCAAAGTTTGGCCGACGCGGTTGCTCTGCCCGAGGTAAATAAGCTCTTGGAAGAGGAAGTACAGCGGTTAAACCAAAGCTTTGGTCAGTGGGAACAAGTCAAAAAGTTTAAGCTGCTTCCACAAGAATTGACTATTGACGGGGGAGAGCTAACACCAACCCTCAAGCTCAAGCGTAAACCTATTCAAGCACGCTACCAAAGCGAAATTGAATCCCTCTACGCCTAACTTTGAGTTTGGAAAGCGCTCCACCGTCCTAAAGGATGTTGTATGCGCTTATTAAGTTTGATTGTAGCTAGCTTTTGGATATTTATGAGTTTTTCGGTTTCGCCTTCGGAAGAACCCATTACGCTAACCATTCTTATTCAAGGAGTACCCAATAGCGATGGAAATATCCGTGTGGGTGTGTACGACTCTCCCGCAAAATTCCGATCCAGTACGGGAGTTGCCTACCAGCATATACAAGCGGCTCAAAAAGGAAATATGACCTTAAAATTAAGTCTTCAGCCCGGCTCTTATGCCGTAGCTGTATTCCACGATGCCAATGGCAATGGGAAATTAGACACCAATTTTTTGGGAATACCTACCGAAGCCTACGGCTTTTCTAACGATGCCCGAGGCAGCTTTGGACCTCCTGACTTTAAAGACTGCCTAATTACCATAACGGGGCCAACCACCATATCCATTCGTTTGAATTAAACTTCCGGCATTTTATGGCCAAGGCTTGGTTTTGGTTCTGTTCCAAAAACCTTTATGCCAAAAAGTCCCTGAGGGCAAGTCCTTTACTTGCTCTTAAAAAGTCTTTATACCAAAGGCAAACCAACTAGATTCGCCAAATTTCACGTATCATTGTCCAAACACCGGCATGGAATACCCGTTTTTTTCCACCTATATGCTGCCCATAAGTCTAGGGCTCATCATGTTTGGGATGGGTTTGGCCCTTCGTTGGCAAGATTTCAAAGATATTTTACTTCACCCTCGCGAAGTGCTCACCGGATTGGTCGCTCAAATGGTGCTGCTTCCATTGTTTGCCTTGCTCATTACTTGGCCGGTTCCTTTACCTCCACCAATTAAAGTGGGCATTGTTTTGGTGGCAATTTGTCCGGGAGGCTCAACCTCCAATTTGCTGAATTATTTGCTTAAAGGCCATTTGGCGCTTTGTGTGTCCCTAACCAGTCTAAATGCCTTACTTACCCAACTTACCATACCCTTATTGCTGCAATTTTTTCTTTGGTTTTACATGAACACCAGCACCAGCGTGGCACTGCCTTTTGGGGAAGTGGTGGTTAAAATCTTTTTGGTCACTCTTTTTCCTGTAGTGGCCGGCTTAATGGTCCATCATAAGTTTCCGGCTTTCGCCGAGAAAGCACGCTACCCACTTAAGTTTTTGATGCCCATACTCCTAGGTGTAGCTATGTTGGGTGCTGCCCTGTGGGAGGAGAAAAGCGGACCTTCCATAACCTATGTAGACTTGGCCTACATCTTACCGGTTTTGTTGGTGTTAAATGTGGGAAGTACCCTCTTGGGCTACTATTTTGGTCTCAAAACCGGCTTGTCCAAACGCTCTGCCATGACCATTGCCATCGAAGTGGGCTTACAAAATACCGGATTGGCGCTTTGGATCGCTACCTATCAATTAAAAGGAGATCCTCGAATTGCTGTTCCTGCCGCCGTTTATGCCCTGTTTTCTTTCTTTACAACCGCAGCTTTAGGACTTTGGTTGTCCGACCAAAAATACCGATTTCAGCACCTTGGAGGGCATATTAAAGCCATTTTCGGAAGGGTTTCAAAGCCTCGATGATAAAAAAGCCTTAAAAAAAAAGACAACAGCCCATAATTTCTGGTTAATTTTGACCTTCTGTTAATCGACCAAATTCGTATGGAATTAAAAGAAATTCAGGATCTCATCAAGTTTGTTGCCAAGAGCGGTGTCTCTGAAGTGGAACTTGAAATGGATGGCACGAAAATCGTGATCAAAACCCAGCCTAAAGAAAAAGAGGTTCAGGTAATTACAGCTCAAGTGCCTCAAGCACCCTCCGCTGCTCCGGCCCCTGCTGCCGCTCCTGCCCCTGCACCTCAAGCTGCTCCTCCGGTTGCCGAAAAACCCGCCGAAGACGACAGCAAATACATTACTATTAAAGCGCCGATGATTGGAACCTTCTATCGGAGACCCTCTCCGGATAAGGACCTGTTTGTAAACGTAGGCGATGAAATTAAACCGGGCTCTGTTATTTGCATCATCGAAGCTATGAAACTCTTTAACGAAATCGAAGCCGAAGTTACCGGACGTATCGTTAAAGTTTTGGTAGATGATGCATCGCCCGTTGAATACGACCAGCCTTTGTTCTTGGTTGATCCCTCATAAACGGGGAATTCGTAGGACTTAAACCTATTGCTTTGTTTAAAAAGATTCTAATTGCCAATCGCGGAGAAATCGCCTTGCGCGTAATCCGCACCTGCCGAGAAATGGGCATCAAAACGGTGGCCGTTTATTCTACTGCCGACCGCGAAAGTCTGCATGTGCGCTTTGCCGACGAAGCGGTGTGCATCGGGCCTCCATCCAGTAAGCAATCGTATTTGGATATGGCCAGCATTATTGCCGCTGCCGAAATTACCAACTCCGATGCCATTCACCCGGGCTACGGCTTTTTGTCCGAAAACTCTAAGTTTTCTAAAATTTGCCAAGAACATGGCATTAAATTTATCGGCCCCAGCCCCGAAATGATCGACGCCATGGGCGATAAGGCCACCGCAAAGGCTACCATGATCAAAGCAGGGGTACCTACCGTACCCGGAAGCGAGGGCATCATCGACACCCTCGAAGATGCCCTTAAAGCAGCAAAGGATACCGGTTACCCCGTCATGATTAAAGCCACTGCCGGTGGTGGAGGAAAAGGAATGCGTATCATCCGTTCCGACGAAGACCTTAAAGTCAACTGGGACAAGGCCAAGAATGAAGCCGGTGCCGCCTTCGGAAACGACGGCATGTACATGGAAAAGTTCATCGAAGAACCCAGGCATATCGAAATCCAAATCGCAGGTGACCAACATGGTAAAGCTTGCCACCTCTCCGAAAGGGATTGCTCCATACAACGCCGCCACCAAAAATTGGTGGAAGAGGTACCTTCCCCATTTATGGACGATAAGCTCCGCGAAAAAATGGGTAAAGCCGCCATTAAAGCAGCACTCGCCATTAATTACGAAGGCGTAGGTACCGTTGAGTTCCTTGTCGATAAAGACAAGAACTTTTACTTCATGGAGATGAATACCAGGATTCAGGTAGAGCATCCCATTACCGAAGAAGTAATCAATTTTGACCTCATCAAAGAGCAAATCAAAATTGCCGCCGGTGAGCCCATCTCAGGCAAGAATTACTACCCTCAGCGCCACGCCATTGAGTGCCGTATCAATGCCGAAGACCCTTTCAACGATTACAGACCTTCCCCGGGGAAAATTACCAACTTCCACGCGCCGGGTGGACATGGCGTTCGCGTAGATACTCATGTATATGCAGGGTATACCATTCCACCCTACTACGACTCTATGATTGCCAAGCTAATTGTGATGCACCAAACCCGTGAAGAGGCCATCAATAAAATGCTTCGCGCATTGCAGGAGTTTGTTATCGAGGGCGTGCATACCACCATCCCTTTCCATATTCAATTAATGAACAACGAGGACTTCAGAAAAGGGGTGTACACCACTAAATTCCTGGAGACCTTCGAGCTCAAAAAGTAGCATTTGGGAATTCTATGCCAAAGGAATCCTTTCTTAAACGTTTGCCCTGGTATCCCTACGAAGCCTGGGCAGGCCTGTGGTTTGTCCTACTTATGCTGCTCTCCGCACTTTGGGCACTTCCTATCTACCTTATTTTTGGAGGCAAAGCCCATAGGCTGTATTTCGTTGTCTATAAGGTTTGGGCACGGCTTTGGTTTTTACTGGCCTTTATAGATTTTCGCCGAAAAGGCATGAGCCATCGCAACCCTGCCTTACCGGCAGTAATCGCAGCCAACCATAGCTGCCATTTAGATCTACTCAATGGCGCCGCCGTTTCGCCCATCCGGGTTAAGGCACTTGCGAAAGTAGAGCTCCGCAAAATTCCCGTTCTCGGCTTAATGTTTCAGACCGCCAGCGTATTTGTGGATCGCTCTTCTCCCAAAAGCCGCGAAGCATCCTTCCAAGCACTGCAACGTACCCTGGCCCAAGGCTATAGCTTATTTATGTTTCCGGAAGGCAGCCGCAACCGCAGCCAAGAGCTGCTGCGCCCCTTTTACGACGGCGCATTCCGACTGGCTGTGGTGGCCAATCGCCCCATTCTCCCTTTGGTGTTCACAGGCACAACGCAAGTAATGCCTATGCAGGGCATTAAACTCCGTCCCGGCCGCATCACCGCCCATTTTTTAGCCCCGGAGTGGCCCAACCCACAAGCTCAAAACCCGGTAGAAGAATTACGAAATAGGGTGTTTCAACAGATGGAGAATACCTTAAAAAGCGAGGCTAAGGGCTGATTTTTTTGCGCCTTTTCCGGCCCTTTTTTCTAGCCGACCCTTTGCAGCTTGTGCCCTTCGGTAGGCAAGGGAGCTCTCTGGCGTTCCGCTCCTTGCCTCCACGTAGGGCATCAAGCTCCAAAGCGCCGGGCTATTCATGCGGTCCGGGGCGGAGATTCCGAAAAGAATCTCTACATAAAAATTATTAAATACTTAATAATCAATACTTTAATATTTTTAAAATCTCTACATCGTGCCTACCACGAAATTTGGATCTCCCCGTCACCGCTTCGAACGCCGGCCTGTGCCGAAGGATTGGTTCCGGCATTAAAGGAACCACCCCCGCCACCTCCGGAACAGCAAGAGGAGCCTTGACCGCCTCCGCCGCCTGAGTAACCGCCACCGCCGCCACAACCGCAATAGGCTCCACCACCGCCACCAAAACCACCATGCGCCGAACCACCCGAGGCCGCATTTCCTCCTGTAAAGGTATACTTGGTGCTTCCTCCTGTGGTGCCATTTCCTCCTGAAGAGTTTCCTCCACTGCTTAGCCAACCGGCACCTCCACCTCCTGCACCGCTTGGGGCATTTCCTGAACCTCCGTTACCATTGGTTCCGGCGGGAGCACCTATATTCCCTTGCGTTCCATTTTGTCCCGTTTGACCGTCCAAACCTGATCCGCAACCGCTATATACAGTATTTCCCCCGCCACCGCCGCCGGCAATGAGCATAGGCTGGCTGGGATTCGTCGAACTCCACACAAAAGATCCGCCGCCGCCGCCGCCGCTACTCCAATTCGAACTTAGGTTTTGTCCGCGTTGGCCCACTACCAAATGAAGCACTTCTCCCGGACTTACTGAAAATGTTCCTTTTACATAGGCGCCTTGTCCACCTTGAGCGTTGCCACCCTGTGCGCCCCAAGCTTCCACCGTTACCGAACAAATTCCGGCGGGCACGGTCCATTCTTGAATCCCTCCGTTTACGGTTACTACCCCCGGGCCATAGCTATTGTTGCACTGGCTTTGGCTAGGTCCTTGTCGACCGGTGTTTCCGCAAGGCGTAAAGGTTTGGCTCCCTCCCGTAAGACAAGAAGATATTTGTACGGTTTGTGTGTCTGAGTTGCTGCAGCCCTGCTGGTCCACAATACTTAAAATTACCGTGTAATTTCCTTGGTTTGACCAACTCACCGAAGGATTGGAGGCATTGGAACTGGCAGGAGTGCCCGATTGAAATTGCCATTGGTAGCTCAAGCCTGAAACGGAGGGGCTAAAGCTAACCGGTGCTGTGGTACTCCCTGCTAAAGGACTAAAGGCCGCCGAAGCTGGTTGAGCACTTATTGGTGTGCTAATTGGTGCGCTCTGTCCACAAGAATTTTGGGCGGATACTCCAATGCTTCCGGAAAGACCCGTTGGAAAAAAGACCTGGATGGAATCGCCTGTGCTTGGGCCTACAAACTGGGCACCTGAGGGGAGAATCCATTGGTAGGCTGATGCTCCGGGAACCGGCTGTACAGCGTACCAAACCGTATCGCCCGGACAGGGGCCGGACGCCGGTTGTTGAATCAAGGAAGGGCTTGCAGGAGCTTGAGTGCAATTGCATTGGGTAGGCTTCCATCCGGTAGGGAAGTACACTTCTACACATTCTGAAGTTACATTGTAAATTTCAAGGCCAATTGCCGGTCCATTTATATTGTTGCGTTGACTTGTAGTTAACCGAGGCAATAGAAAGCCTCTTTGATTGCTTCGTATTTCAAAGGCTGCGGAGGAGTGAGGGGCCTGTGCTGTATCCCCTACCAAAACTCCCTGTGCACCTGCACCTAAGGCACAGCAAAGGCAAAACAAAGAGAAGATAAAGAGCCGTGGAATAAAGGTGTTCGTTTTCATACGCTTAAAAACCTTGTATAAATTAAAGAGTTAAGATAAGTTCAAATTCCCTTCCATGTGTTTTGCTCCCAGGGCTTTTGGCCCCTCGCTGTTTAAGCCAAAATAAACAAGCGAGGAGTAAAGATAACACTGGAAAGATGCTTTGCCTTTTAACGGAAAGGTGTTTAGTATTTTCATTTAAACCACAGAAATATAGCATTTTATATTTCCTCATGCAAGCCATACAATATGGGGTTTCCCGGCCAACACTCCATATACAGCCGTTCTGCCTTAAGCATCACCTGGGAGGGATTCCAAACCAATATCCTCCACAAATCCTCCTGACTTTTCCATACATCTGCCAAAGGAAGGGTCAAATAACAAACCCAAACCTGCTGCCTAAGTTTTTCGGCTTTGGCACTTTTCCAATGCACCCGATCATTCTCCGAATACCATTCACTTACAAGCTCCACATTATCAGCTTTTTCGTTGCTCCTAAAGTAAAAGGCAGCAAACAGTACATCGTTTTTCCCTAAGTCATGCCTTTTTGCCATTAGCTCCAAGCTTTTGGAATACTCCAACCGCTGCGCATGCGGCGTGTTGAAAAAGGAATGCGTACCATTATCAAAAGCATATCGCCATCTGGGAGCAATGCTTTTTTCTTTGGGATGCTTCGTCCATAGCCAGCGGGTGCCTCCCAATAAATCCAAGCGATGGCTAAGGTAGGGGTGGCTCCTTCGCGCCCTAAACAATACATCGTGGTTGCTCGATGGAAACACTCCAACCGAGAGCCGAGGATAATTAACGCTTGCGCCCAACTCCGAAATTTCCGGACTTAGATGCACCCGGTCGAACGATTCTCCTCCGAAAAAGTCCCACCTTTTTTCCGGAATGTCCAACGCTACATAAGTATCCGGGTTCAAGCTTTGCTTTTGAGCATCAAGAGATAAGCCCTTAAACGGTTCTTTGCCCATTAGTTCGTGGTGTTTCCTAAATCCTTGGGCCCAAACTACCGAAAAGGTCAACCAAATGCCCGTAAAAGCATATCCCCAGGATTTCGGGAAGCTGGAAAGTCCCTTAGATAAAAACAACAGCAAAAAAGGACAAGCAAACAACAGTGCTGCCGGCTGCAAAACAGGATTTACCCAAACCGAGTATCCGTAGCCAACGGCTTGAGGAAAAATAAAGGCCAACAGCAACCAAAAGCTTGACTTTGGAAGGTGCATGGCTTTTTCTGAATGCATATACAAAGCACAAAGAGCCAAAAATCCTGCGCTGCCCCAAAGCAAAGGGCTGAATGCAAACAAATAGCTTAGGAAATCCCATACGAACCTTGGCTCAGGGGTTCCCAACCAACCATCCGGCCCACCAATGCCGCCCATACTTAATTGATGCAAAAAGTAGGGTAAGTAGGGGGCAAAGCCGGCCAGCATTACGGCTCCGCTGACTCCCCAAGCTAGTCGCCTTTGGGCAGGCCACCAAAACCCTGCCGATAACCATAAAAAGGCCGCCTGCAACGCTGCAAAGTAGTGGCTGTAGGCGCAAATCCATGCGGCTAAAACCCATTGAACCCAATGTCCGCGCTTAACCTGTTCTTTTTTCGAAAGGAAAAACCACATTTGCGCCATCCATAAGGTGCCGTTTAGACCGGGACCGTAGGGGCGGGCAACTTGTCCATAATAAATAAAGAAGGGCAAAACCGCCATAGCTCCTGCTGCCCAAAAGGCCGCAGACTTTCCAAACCATTGTTTTGTAAGCCAATACATTTGGTGTACTGCCAAAACGGAAATAAGTACAAAGGGTAGCTTGATTAAAAATACCGAACCACCGCAAATTGGTACATAGTAATAAAGAAAGATTTGAACCAAAGGCGGGTGACCGTCTACAGCCACACCATGCTCCATTAAATGGCTAAAGGTGGGCGAATCCAAACGCAACAGCGCACTAATCTCATCGCTGGTGAGTGGAATACCTCCCGGAACCCACCACCTCAAAAAGGCAGCACTAAGCAGCAAGGCAATATAAGCCCAATGGTCGCTTTGTTTGGTGGTAAGATACACGCCATAAATGTACGCAGTTTGTCGAAAGACTGCGATTTTAAGGATTCTGAAAGCGTTTGATAATTAGCTAGTTACGATTATGGGCTGATTTTTTTCAACAAACCATAGGACCAACTTTGTTGCTTTGCATGGCAAAACGGCTTTAAATGCTGCTGAAATTCAATTGCTTACGCTTTTGACTTATAATATAGAAGCTTTGCCCGAACCACCAAACTGACTTTTCCACCACAGGCTAATAACTTGACTTTAGTGTCCCAAAGAATGGCTTTAATTTTACGCTATGGAAGAGCAAGGTAGGAGCACGGCACGCCAAAATAAATCTAAAGTTCGCAATATTAGTCCCATAAGCAACGAAATGGGGCGCATTCCTCCCCAAGCAGTTGACCTGGAGGAGGCCGTTTTAGGAGCCTTAATGCTGGAAAAGGATGCCTTAACCGCAGTGATAGATATTTTGCGTCCCGAAGCATTTTATAAGCCTGCACATCAAATGATTTATCAGGCCATCCAAAACCTGTTCCAAAAGTCGGAGCCGGTAGATATGCTTACCGTTACCCAGCAATTAAGCTCCGAGGGCAACTTGGAAGTGGTGGGTGGACCCTACTACATTACCCAACTTACCAGCAGAGTTGGCTCCTCTGCCAATGTGGAGTTCCACGCCCGTATTGTGGTCGAAAAATTTATTAAGCGAGAGCTCATCCGGATTTCTAACGAAGTAATGCACGATGCCTTCGAAGAAACCAGCGATGTGTTTGACTTGCTCGATCGCGCCGAGAAAAACCTGTTCGACGTAGCTCAAGGCAATATTCGCCGTACCAGCGAATCTATGGGAGAGTTAATCAACCAAGCCCTGAAGCAAATTGAGGCAGCTAAGAGCGATTCCGGAGCTCTCACAGGTGTACCTACCAGTTTTACGGATTTGGATGAAATTACTGCAGGTTGGCAGCCCTCCGATTTAATTATCGTAGCCGCACGTCCTGCCATGGGTAAAACGGCTTTTTCTCTAAGCATGGCTCGAAATGCGGCCGTCGACCATAAAATCCCCGTAGCTGTTTTTAGTTTGGAAATGGGGGCTGTTCAATTGGTCAATCGCCTTATTTCTTCAGAAACCGGAATTTCTTCCGAAAAACTCCGTCGGGGAAACCTTACCGAAACCGACTGGGAGCGGCTCAATACCAAGCTTTCAAATCTGGCAGAAGCCAAAATCTTTATCAACGACACCCCAGGCCTTTCCATTTTCGAGTTTAGAGCCATAGCACGAAGACTCAAACAACATTCCGATATAGGAATGATTATTATTGACTACCTCCAACTCATGACCGCAGGTAGCGAACTAAAAGGCATGCGTGAACAAGAAATTTCTACCATTTCTCGCTCGCTTAAAGCCATAGCCAAAGAACTTAAAGTGCCCATTATTGCACTTTCTCAGCTCTCTCGGGCTGTGGAAAACAGACCCGGAGAAAAGAAGCCCCAGTTGTCGGATTTAAGGGAGTCCGGTGCTATTGAGCAAGACGCCGATGTAGTGTGCTTCCTATATCGTCCCGAATATTACGGCGTAATGGAGGATGCGGAAGGTCGGCCCACTCAGGGTTTGGCTCAAATAATTATTGCCAAACACCGAAACGGCAAAACCGACGAGGTCTACCTCCGCTTCGTAAATGAGTTGGTGCGTTTTGAAAACCCCGACAGTGAATTCACTAAATCCGGAGCTGAGGGCGGCGGTTTTGGAAGAAACCTTCCCGATCCCAGCAGTTTGGGCGGTCAGCGCACCGTTACCTTGCAAAGCAGAATGAACGACGATTTGGCCTCTTTTGACGACGATGCACCTTTCTAAGCCATAAGGAATGAAACTTCTAAGCATGGACATCGTTACTATTATTTAAATTTGGTAGGATAATGTGTAGAAGTCTTTGCTTGGCGCTTTTGTTTGTTTTAGGTTTTGGCTCCCAAGCCAAAGCAGGGTATTTGTTGGTGCCAATGGATCAAAATCAGTCCAACCACCTCAAAGCCTATGGCTTGGCTTATTGGGTGCTGGGTTTTGAAACCGATATCTATTGGTTGCTAAACTATAGGGGCGGTGCGTTCATGTTTAAAGCCCACCCCGATTTTGAGGCAGAATGCCGCATCCGTGGTATTTCTTTTGAAAGCATTGCCGATGCTAAGTCCACTCAAATTTTGGCCGAGCTTTCGGCGCCGGACGTCAATATGGATGCAGTAAAGCTGGAGAAGCAGCCAAGAATTGCAGTGTATTCCCCCCCCGGAAAACAACCTTGGGACGATGCAGTAACCCTAGTACTTACTTATGCCGAAATTCCCTACGATGTAATTTACGACGAAGAGGTCATTGGGGGGGAATTGCCTACCTACGATTGGCTTCACTTGCACCACGAAGATTTTACCGGCCAATACGGCAGGTTTTGGGCAGGGTATCGTAACATGCCTTGGTACCAAGAACAGGTCCGTAGTTCCGAGGCTCTTGCCCGCAAATTGGGATTTGAAAAGGTGTCGCAATTGAAGCTGGGCGTCGCCAAAAAAATCCGCGATTTCACCGCCGGAGGTGGATATTTATTTGCCATGTGCTCCGCTACCGATTCCTATGATATTGCTCTAGCTGCCGAAGGAGTAGACATTTGCGAAAGTATGTTTGATGGAGATCCTATGGATCCTAAGGCGCAACAAAAATTAGATTACTCCAAAACGTTTGCTTTTAAAGATTTTCGCCTCTCCCTAAATCCTATGGAATACGAGTATTCCAACATTGACAATACCAACTTTAGAAGGGTGCAAAAAAATCTGGACTTTTTTACCCTTTTTGAGTTTTCTGCCAAATGGGACCCTGTGCCTACCATGCTTACTCAAAATCATCAACGAGTAGTATATGGCTTCATGGGACAAACCACTGCTTTTAATAAGGCAACCCTCAAAAGCAATGTGCTCATCATGGGCGAGCAAAAAGAAGCCAACGAAGCGCGTTATATCCATGGTGAATTTGGAAAGGGGTTTTGGACTTTTTATGGTGGACATGACCCGGAAGATTATCAACATTTTGTGGGCGACCCACCTACCGATTTGGCTTTACATCCCAATAGTCCGGGCTACCGGTTAATTTTAAATAATGTGTTGTTTCCGGCGGCAAAGAAAAAGAAGCAGAAGACCTGAGGAGGAATGGTGAATGGTGAATGGTGAGGTAAAGACGGGATGCCTCCCGTCTCTTATGACGCAGTAAAGACGGAATGCCTCCCGTCTCTTATGACGCAGTAAAGACGGAATGCCTTCCGTCTCCTAATGATAAGTGAAGACGCAACATCTTGCGTCTCATTTTTTTTGGCCGCCTTATCCTGCTGTCTGCGGTAGTGCCACGTCTCCGGCCCACGGTCTGCGGCCGCTCCGGGGTCTTCGTTCCTCAGCCTCCTCGCTTGGCCGCATACCGGGGCCAGAGCCGCGTCAGCTACCTGCTTCCATCAGGGGCGGAAGAGTACCGAATCAAAAAAGAAAGGTTAAATGATGAGGTAAAGACGGGATGCCTCCGGTCTATCAATGATCAATGATGAATGGTGAATGATCAATGATGAATGGTGAATGATAAATGATGAATGATGAATGATGAATGGTGAATGGTGAATGGTGAATGATGAATGATAAATGATGAATGATAAATGGTGATGTAGATACGTGATGCCTCCCGTCTCCCTGGTGCCCCTCGTCTCTGAATGGTATCTTTATTTTGGCTTTTTTGTAGGCTCATTGGTTAAGCGTTTTTCATTACATAAATCAAACAGCTATGATTAAGGTGTTTCTCTTTTGGTTTTGCTTGTTGGGGAGGCTTTTTGGGCAGTTGGATTCCGTGCCCGGTCAAAATGGCAGTTCAATAGTAATTTTAGAGTCTTCCTCTCGTGCCGGGGCGGCGCCAAGGGTATTTGAAAAACCCGAGAATGCCGCTGGCTTTTTGAGGCGTGGAGGTCAAAGGATAACTCTGGGCTTAGGATTGGGATTGGCCGGCCCCACATTAGCCTTAACTCCGCTTGCTTTCTCCTCGAATTCGGAAACTACCCTACCTTTAGAGACCGTTGACGCGTTGTGTTTTCAAGGCGAA
This sequence comes from Bacteroidia bacterium, assembly GCA_030427255.1. Lineage (GTDB taxonomy): Bacteria > Bacteroidota > Bacteroidia > CAIKAF01 > CAIKAF01 > CAIKAF01. The sequence continues at coordinate 95,369 of JAUHWY010000004.1, forward strand.
TTAAGGCACGGCCAAATTGAAAGTCCGCAGTTTACTGATTGTAAATGAGGAACTTGAGATTTGGCCGTAACGAAAAGTCGCCGCCAGAATAGCAGCGCATCAACGGTCTCCTTTTGCTGTTGCCGGAGGACTGATTGGCCTTATTGGCTATGGTTTTTTGTTTGCCGGAGCAAACGATGTTCGGAAGGCCGGAATTTGTTTGAGCAGTGAGGGTGTGGGTTTGGGTGTCCGGTTTTAAGCTTGGTGAGAAAACGCCCAAAGAATTCAAGATTTTTTCCGGCCCGGATGCTGTGAAAAGCCCGGAAAACAAAGCCTTAGGGCGGTGTGGGCAGTGGAGGCCCCCGATGTTTCGGGGGACCCCGCAAGCCCCACCGCCCTTAGGCTTTGTTTGAGGACTTGCAGCAAGCAGCCGGAAATGCCGGCCAAATAAAAAATCCCATGCATTTAGCATCCCTCATCATGCCTACTCAGGCTTCCTTTTGCAAGCGCTCAAAAATGACATCGAATTGCGCCGGTTTGGTCCAACACTCCAAAATTAGTCCCTCGTTCTTGGCATGTTGAAGTGCTTCGTCTATCATGTAACCCGTTAGAATATAATATCTTAGTTTGCTAAACTGTTTTTTGGCCAGCTGTATAAATTCCAATCCCGTCATTTGGGGCATTTTCATATCGCTTATAACGTGTGTTATTTGTGGGTTTTCTTTTAAAAAGGATAAAGCTTCTTGTCCGTTTTCAGCGGTAATTACAGCACATTTTTTACCCATTAATTTTTCAAAAATGAGGCGGTTGATTTGTTCGTCGTCCACGTACAATACATGCATGGTTTCATTCATTGGTAGACGGTTTAGGAAGTGTTAAAAGGCAGATAGTTCCTTGGTTTTCATTGCTTTGAAAGTGCAGTTCTCCTTGATGTTCCTCCACAATGGACTTGGTAATGGACAGTCCGAGTCCGGTGCCTTTGCCCGGTGGTTTTGTAGTGAAAAACGGATCCATAATTTTTTCCAAGTCCTTGGCTTTTATACCATGGCCGGAATCTTCGATGCGAATGCTGATTTTGGAGCCCAAATCCTGTGTTTCAAGGTCTATTGTCCCGGTTTTTTCAATAGCATCTACCGCATTGGAAATTAAATTAAGCACGGCTTGTCTTAACCTACCGTTGTTTCCTTTTACCAAAAGTGGTGTTTCGGTCAACCTTTTGTTGATCTGAATGCGGTTTTTGTAGCTGTGTTTCATTACCAAAAGGCAATCTTCTACAACTTCGTTTATATCGCAGCTTTCGTGTTGATCGGAGTTGGTGCGGGTGAAGAGGCTCAGGCTTTTTACGATTTCTGAAGCCCGTTGGGTGCCTTGCTGAATCCAATCCAAGTAGGGTTCGATGGTTTCTTTGGGCACGGAGTCTTGGCCTTCAAAGGCGTCGTTTATGGACAAATGACCGCCCCAGATATAATTCAAGGGATTGTTTATTTCATGGGCAATTCCTGCGGTAAGCAAACCCAAGCTTGCCATTTTTTCGGATTGAATCAATTGAGATTGGGTGTCTTTTAAATGGTTTAGGGCGTCTTCATACTTTTTGGCCAGTTGCATTTCGTGGGTTACGTCCCAGTTGGTTCCATAAATGGCCAGCGCCTTTCCGTTTTTGTCTCTTTGAACTTTTCCCTTGGCTTTAATAAACAAGGGCTTTTTATGGCCCGGTGGCATAATCCGAAACACGGTGTTAAACTCCTTGTTTCCTGCTAAAGCCTCCTTTAATTCTTTAATGGCACGTTCTTTGTCTTCAGGGTGCAGGCTAGACTCCCAGGCGTCGAAGGCTCCGGAAAAGGCAGCTTCTTTAATTTTGTACAAATCGTACATGATGTGGTCCCACCAAAGTTCGTCTTTAAGGCAGTCGAAGTACCAAACGCCTGATTCTGCATGCTCTGCTGCTAAGCGATAAAGCTCTAAGCTTTTGGAGACCTCAAGAATTTCTTGGGTTCGTTCTTCTACCCGCTTTTCTAGGTGGTTGTTGAGCTCTTCCAGTGCTTCTTTTGCCTGCTTTAGCTCGGTTATATCGATGCCAATGGAATCCCAAACCGTGCTTCCGTCAGGAAGCCTTGATGGTGTGCCACTCATAAACAGCCATTTTATTCGGCCATCGGGCATAACTAATCGATGTTCGTAACTCCAAGGAATAAGCTTTTGCTCCGAATCCAGAATAGACTGTTGGTAGCTGGCCAGGTCTTCCGGATGTACTCTTTCCCAAAGCAGGGAGTTGTTGGCCATGGCTTGTTTTTGTTCGACTTCAAAAACCTTATTTACGCCTTGGCTTATGTACAGAAGTTTGTCTGTACCATCCGGTTTCTTTAGGTATTGCAATACAATTCCGGGTAGATTTTCTGCGATGTTTTTGTATTTCTTTTCGCTTTCTTCCAAGGCTTTGGCTGACTCAATCTCCGTAGTGATGTCTTTTCCTACGCCCACCATCCAAAGGGGTGTGCCGTTTTCCGAGAAATAGACTTTTCCTTTGGCCCGAACCCAGCGAACTTCCTTTGTTTCTTGATTAATAACTCGGTGGTCTATTTCGTAAGAGCCTTTGCCCATGAGGGAGAGCTCTATGGCGTTTTCAATGGCCGGCTTATCCTCAGGAAAGGCAATTTCCATGAGCTTCTCCTTGGTAATTTCGGGGTCAAAGCAGCCATGGATTTTTCTCCAGTTGTTAGAGAACTGCCAGGTATCTTTCTGGATGTTCCATTTAAACGAACCTTGGTTTGAAACTTCCTCGGCTTTTTGAAGCAATTCCTGATTTTCTCTAAGCAAGTTTTGGGCTTCGGTTTCTTGGCTAATGTCCCTACCTGTGGAAATAAAATATTCGCCCAAGGGAATACTTGTCATGGCCAAAAACTGTTGGGTAGGCTCAAAGGCTTGTACCCAGTGGATGGGTTTTCCCTCAGCGAACATACGTTCTACAATAGGGAGAAACTCCTTTGTGGCTTGGGTATTGAAAATTTCGTCGGCTGTTTTGCCTATAATGTCTTCTTTGTTTTTTGACCAAGCCTTAATTGCGGAAGGGTTTGCATCCACAAGTTTCCAAGTTAGGATGGAGCCGTTTTTAGCGCGCACAATTTCCCACATATGCACTTCTTCGCCCAAGTTATCAAAGAGCTGTTTGTATTTAAGCTCGGCCAAATGGAGTTTGGTCTCCAAGGATTTGATGGTATCCTTTGCAGTTTGGAGTTCTTCCTCCTCAGATGTGGTGCTTTTTGCAGGCATGGCACGCATGGTTGTGGGAATAAGGACTTGAATGTAAGCACAAAATTAGGGTTTCGATGCGTGTTTTAAGTCGTTTTGGGATTGGTTTATGTGCTGCAAAGCCGTATTTGATTGCAGGTGTTCGTTTGGGTGCTAAGGGCAGGCGGGGTATTAGGGAGCTCAGAGTCCCCGAAACTTTGGGATCGCCGGGAGCATCTTCTCAAGCTGTTTGCTATCCCAGAATTCAAATTTGAGGACTGACTTGACCCAGAGGTTAATACCTTTGATTTTATGGGACAATTTGGCTTTTTTACCTTGTGCAATGCCCTAGAAGGCGCACTCAGCCTTATTTTTAACCGGCCTTAATACCTTACATCCCGTTTAAATTTATTGGGTTGTGGTTATTCCCCTTATTTTTACCCTTAGGTAATCAACATACAACGGATTTTCTCCTAAATTCCAAAGGTATGTTCTTAATATACCTTTACCGTGTTTGTTTCGATTCAGTAGAATTACATGCAAGGAATTGCTCCAAGAGTTTTGGGTGTTTTGAAGTTTCGCTTCTTTCCAAAAGTCATTGGTTGATTTGGAAAAGGAAACCACATGGATACCCTTCGTACTTGAGCTCATGTATTTTACATCTGTTTCTAACATTAGGAATTCCGTTTCAGCTGTTACTTTAGACCATAGAGTGTCTAGGGAAACTTCGTAAGAATATGAGATCTCGCCACCCATTAAATGTTGCACGGAGTCGGCGTGGTTATGGAAGCTATTTTTATAGTTTTGGAGGAGGGGCAATGGTTGTTTGTTCTTGTGAAAATAGCTGTTGAAATTTTTAGTTTTATTTGCCTCTTGGTATTTAAAAATTTCCAATTGATATTCTAAATCGTTTTTGTTTAATTCCGGATAGGTGCATCTAAATCTAATTGCCGAAGGGGTTTCCTCTGAAAATTCAAAGTTCGGGAACCGAAGAAAGGGATTTACCCAAATACCATTTTTTGCAATGCTTGGAATGCATCTAAAGGTAAAGCCCCTTCCATCTTCCATTAAATAGTCTACGTAGTAAGGCTCTGTTTTATAAAGGAATCCCCTTATTTTACCCCATAGCTTAAGCTCTGATTTTACGAGGATCCGTAGAATGGATAAATCCAGACCATCTTTAAGGTATATCCATTGTCCCCATTGTGTTAACTGTGGTTTAGTTTTTATTATTGGTGTAAAATTGTTGCTTTGGTTCTTTTTCAGCAGCAAGAAATTTTCTGCTTTTAGGCGAATGGAGTAATTGTTGAATATTTCAAAAATGGTGTAAGGGCAATCGTTGAGCAAGTATTTTTGGTCTACAGAACCCAATGAGCCTGCCCAAGCATCGGATGAATAATGAAAAATGAGGAATTCCGGTCCATTTGTTCTATTAAAGCTTTCTGCATTTAAGATATCCAACCAAGTAGCGTAGCTGCCACTTTGCAAGGTTTTCCTTGGTTTCCAGTTCAAAGAGGGGTTGGCCGAGAAGTAAGACAACTCCCAAGGGAAGGAGTCCACTGTTTTACTACCAATTATGGATATGACCTCTTGGCTTAATTGGTTTCTTTGAACGTTTTTGCTCGACTTTTCCTTATACTTTCTTTTGAATTCGTTAAAGTGGAGAACGGTTTTTTCAAAATTGATTATCCCGTTAAATTCTACAAGTTTGGGTCGAAAGTCATTGACATTCTGAAAGTTTAAGTAATAAAATGAGATGCTAATTGTACTCAAATATGCCAGTTTTCTTAGGCTAAGTTTTGAGGTAGCCATGAACAAGCCCCAATAGAGGAATAAGAATCCCAAGAACTCTGAACCATGGAGGTAATCTTGTCGGGAAATGGAGTGTTTCCACGCAGCAAACAACGAAGGAAGGAGGATGAGCAAAATAGTAGTGTTGTACCTCTCTTTTTTTAAGGTTAGGGGTAATAATGTAGTAATTAGAACTATTGCTAAAAGAAACCAATTGTTTGAAGGAAATATAGCAAGTGCTGATGAATAACCGAAAATGAATCTTAAACAATTGGAAATGTATTTGATGAATAATTCAAGATTATGAAACACCAGCAGACCTGCCCCAAGCGCAGCGGTAAGCGTGGGGATTATTAATGGTAGAATGGATTTGTAATTTTTGTCTTTATATAATTGAAGTAGTATGGCCATGAATACAACAGAAAGTGAGGAGAACCCAATGGAGGTTTTTATACAAAGACCTATAATGGCAATAAAGGTGGATGTTGCTAGGTAGGAACTCTTTCCATGCTTAAGAAAATGGAAGCAAAGAATACTAGTTACCCCTAGAATCAAATAATCAATAGCTAGGAATAAGAGCATTATTACTACAACGATATAAGAAATGCTCCTTCTGCCGGAAAAGTGTGCGGAAAGGGTTATGAACAGATAGGTAAACCAGATCTTAATAATGGAAAAGAACACTAGAAATAGTTCAACATTCAAGCCTATGGGCGACGGTCCTTTTAGAAATCCCAAAGGGCCTAAGGGGAATACTATTTGCCGTAAAGTCGAATAGTCTTTGGCAAAAAGATGGTTTAAAGCCCAAAAGTAGGAAGAGTCCAGTCCAACACTGAAATCAATTTCAATGGCTGGGAAAGTAAGCACATAAATTAGTAATGAAGCTAGAAGGTTTTGAAGGTTTGTTTTTGAGTATAGAACAACCTGCGCATTTCCTTTTATTTTAAAGCTGCGAAACCAAGTTGCAATTGAACCATATAGCTTCATAAATGGAGGTTGGGTTATTTACTCGATTCTAAACGAAGTAGGACTTGCTAGCGATGGGTTTTGTGTGGCTTAAGGGTGAAAATAGCTGAGATTCATACAAAAACAAGCCAATGCTCTTTCAAAAGTATAAAAACACTTCAAATGGAGCGCCTGAACTGTAAATATTTTTCTTTTTCCAGTGCTTTCGTCTCCTTTGAAGATATTGTGGTCAAGCAAAGCCCTGAAAATAGCGGCAGGCCCTTAGGTCTACCAGCTTCTATAAATTTTGGCGTTCAGGTGGCTGTTATAAGCCCGCATGGACATGTTGGAAGTAGAACTGCGCACCGATTGGTTGTAGCGGGCCGTTGTTTGGGAAGTGTAGGTAAATCCTTCCCATTTGCTCCCAATGGAAATGGGTGCACGTGGCACAGGAGGAGGTTGATTGCGCAACCAAACTTGATGCAATGAGTCTTGTCGAGCCGCTCGTATTCTTCTCCATTTATCCGCTTCCGCTTTTATTCGTGCTTTATTTGCGGCAATTTTTACCCCTGCCAAGCTGTCCCAACGCAAAACTAAATCCTCTGTGGAGGCAATGGCTCTTGCAGGATCAGGGTCAGGCGTTCCAATAGGTCTGGGGAAATAGGGTGTTTTGCTATGCTGGTCCGAAGAACTCCCATACCGTGCGGGTAAAAAGCCCTGCCACTTACCATCCACTCCTTGGGCAACAATTATATCGCTGTGGTAATTGCTGTGTTGCACTTGTTTGCTCAAGAGCTCACTTTCCTGGATAAACCAGCTCTTCCAAACAGCTTGGCTGGGAGACCCATGGCTTGGTTTCCCGTCCGGACCGGCAATCCCAAAATGCAAACTGTCCTCAGCGCCGGGGTAGGGGACTACAAAAAAATGCGCCAGCAAATAACTGGAATCCTTGGTGTTAGCTACTTTTTCGGTGGTGAGGATGGGGGCTAAACCCAGACTCCCATCCGGAATTTCAACTTTTCCGTCGGAACTTAGCACACCATAAAGTCCTTCGAAGGATTGACTGGGCACCAAAATCAGCCGCGAAAACAGCTCGTCCGGACGGTGCATAATGCCTTTTCGATACCGAGAAATCATGTCATTGCCCAGCAAGTTGCCCATTTTGTAAGGAACATGGGCATAGCTTTGAAACACAACCAAGGAGGGAAAATAGTTATTGATGTTTTGTAGGCTTTGGTCAAATACCATGCTGCGGCAGAGGTAGCCTCCCTTTTTTTGTCCTATGACCATAAAAGCATCGCGGTAATTTATGAAGCGTTTTATGGATATAGGTGTGGAAAATTGAAGCAGTTTGGGGACTCCCATGATTTCCATGCCATTCCATTGTTCTGCCTTTTTATTTCCAACATAAAAGAAGCCATCGGCAAGGTCTCCCGGCTTTCTTAAATCTTCGGTGGCTTGCTTTTTAATATACAAGACCCGCTCTGCCAAAACGTAATCGTAGGGTTTGTATACCACAATTTCATCTAGCGGACACTCTTCGAATTGACCGCTGGCAAGGTCTATTCTCCATTTTACATTGCCGTATCGGGTAAGTCCTTGGGAGGAGTCGGTTGCCGTGTGTTCCAAAGCATAGCCCAAGAGGCCCCAATCGGGCAATAATACCAAGCCGTCTGCTTTTACGCCCTTATTGGGAATAAGCCAGGTTCCATTAAATACCAGGTCCCTCCATTTGGGTAGTTTGATATCGCCTTGGACTTCTTTGCCCTTCATGCGAATTGTATAGCTGCGTTTACCATGTTCCAAGTGAACGCTGTAAATATAGCTTGCATCGTTTCCGGAACAACGCACTTCCACCTGTGTTTCACCTATTTGGTGTTGACGTTTTATTATGGACTGAGCCTGTAAGAATGGGGCTGTGGTAAAGGCAACTCCCAAAAGAGACAAACCAAAAATGCTCCGCATAGGTGTAGATTCTTGTACCTAAAAATAGCAATTGGCGCTTGTCTTTTCTAATGCATCCTATGTTTTGGTCTTTTTCCTTGCTCCGCTTTGCCCAGTTTTTATTTCCGTTTTCGACAGGGCATTTGGCTTTAAGCAGCTCACAAGGCCGGCTCTTTGTCTAAAGAAATGATGTAGAGATTTTCACTTTTAATAGTATCTGATAATCAATATTTTACATGTTTTTATGTAGAGATTTTTTCGGATAGAAAGAACAAATGGGGAAGGCAAATAGGCCGCAAAATCGGGAGACTTGAGACCATTGATTTATACCTGTTCGGGCGGCAAACCTGTTCTGGTGCTGCGTGCAGCATCTTCAAGTCAGCATCTCTAAGTCAGGATTTAAAACCTTAAAACAAGACGTGCCATGGGTATAAACCAAAGCCACCAATTGCCGCTAGGGCTCTGGTTTAATCGATTTGCAGCCAAAGTTTTAGGGATGAACTCCCGGGGCATAAGCCACAAAGGAGGGCATTTGTACTTTGGGTAAATCATAGCTCAACGGAACTCCCGGGTCCCATTCTTCTACTTTTCCTCCGGCGGCCAATACCAGGGCATGCCCGGCGGCTAAATCCCAAGCCGAAAGGTGTTGAGCCCTTGGATACCATTCGGCTAGGCCGGCGGCAATCCAAGCAAATTTTAGAGAACTTCCCACCCGTTGGGTTGGGCCTTCTTGGGCTTTGGCCCCAAAGTGCTTTTGCATGGCTTTTCCGGAATCCCGGAAATCGCTGCGGCTTGCCAACATGCCTCGTTTTGGCGGAAGGTTTGGCTGCTGCATGTAAGCTTCTTTCAATTCCCAAATATGGTCCATGGGCCAATGCCACAGTCCATGATCTGTCCAGCCCAACCAAGCCCCACCCGGAAAGGTGCTGAGGGCCGGTGCAATCAACAAGCCAAGAACAGGCTTGCCTTCCATTACCAAGGCAATATTTACCGTGAACTCGTTTGTGCGGTTTACAAAATCTCTGGTGCCGTCAATAGGGTCAACTACCCAATACATAGAAGAGGGCTTGCCCGGCTTAAATTGGGCAAAGCTTTCTTCCGTAATCATGGGGATGCCTGTAGGGGTTAATAGGTTGCGAATGATTTTGTCTGCCTCCATATCTGCCTTGGTTACCGGACTGTCGTCGGCTTTGTAATTCACCTCAAAACCCTTTTGGTAAATTTCCATAATGCGCTCTGACGCACTTCTTCCGGCCTGCAATATCAAAGGAATCCAAGACTCAATCATAAGCCTCTTTTAATCGTTCCTGAGGTCCATTTAAGTTAATGGACTTCCCTTGAATCCAGGCCCCTTTCATATCAAAGCTTTTGGGTTCAAAGGGACTTCCATTGCAAAGGAAGAAACTGGCTTCTTTGCCTACTTCAATGCTGCCTATTTGAGCATCCAATCCAAGCACTTTGGCGGGGTGAATGGTAAGCAGAGGAAGAATTTGGGCTTCGGTGAGTCCATAGCGCATTAAACTACCTGCCATGAATCCAAGGTTTCGGCCGCCCATGGCCTCCATATCGCCTTCGTAGTCCAGAATTACAGTAATTCCTTCTTGAATTAGACGGAGGGCGTCTTTCCAGCGGTGCATGGGGTCGGCATCCGAAGCATAAGGCAATTCCCAAATGCGCGATAGCACCACCGGAATGTTTCGGGCTTTTAATTCAGGCAATAAGGGCATAGGGTCAAAGCAATCGACCAAAGCCCAACGGATGTTGGGTCTAGTATCGAGCCATGCCATGGCTTCCAAAGCTTCTCGGGCTCCCGAAGCATGCAGCATGAGCAGCTGTTCTCCTGAAATAACCTTGCGCCAAACATCGTAAGCTTGCCCTAAACGCCCTGCTTGGGCATCGGCCAAGGTTTCTTCTAATTGCTGCAAGCGTTCTTTACGGATTTGGCTGCGTTTGCTCCAGGCTTTATTGGCTTTTGGGTCTCCTTCGATGTGTTCGGGACTAAAATCTGGCCAAAATACATGCAAGGCGGCCTCCTGAGACAGTGCGGCTTGGGTCCAGGGCTTTCCATTTAAGCGCAAAACGGAGGATTGGCCACTAACCACACCTCCTTTGGGCGTGGATTCTACAAATAAGACTCCATTTTGCACCAAGGTGGGTAGAATCCGCGAAGCTGCATTAAAGGCAATACCTGCCCGAACTTCCGGGGTGAAAGGGCCCGTTTCATCGTAGTCCAATGTGGCACGGACCGCATCGGTCTCGGTAAGTCCGGCAATGTTGTTCACCAACAAAAAGCCGGGGTATAGGTGAAGTCCATCCCCTTCCACTACCGTAGTATATTCAGCACGAGTGGTTTGGGGCTTTCCAAGATCAATGATGTCAGCAATTTTGCCATTTTCTACCAGCAAAATGCCTTTTTCAATGGTTTGACCATTGCCCAGATGCAAGGTGGCTCCTTCCACCGCAAAGCTTTGAGCAAGCAGGGGAGTTGTGCAGGCAAGTAGAATAAATAGCTTAATGTAAGTCTTCACAATGGTAAGGTATTACAAGTTTTGGTCGTACAGGCCGTGTTTTTTCGCCCTTTTCTGCTGCTTTGAGCATTTTGCGCTCGAGCAAACTTCGGTTGGTTTGGCTTCTTTCCAGAAGTGCTTCGTGCCTTTTTTGGTTAAACAGCGGCCTACCGTCTACCCAAGTGGTATGGGGTCTGGCTGCCACCGACATAGGGTGTGCATCCCACCAGACCAAATCGGCGTCCATACCCGGCTCAATTTTTCCAAGCCGATGATCCAAACCCAGCATTTTGGCCGGGTTTAGCGTTACCATTTTCCAGGCGTCTTCTTCGCTGAGCTTGCTGTAGCGCACCATTTTAGCGGCTTCTAAATTGAGTCGGGTGCCCATGGCCGCATCGTCGGAATTGAGGGCGGTAAGCACGCCTGCCTCAAGCATTAAACCGGCATTGTAGGGAATGGCGTCTCGTACTTCTTCTTTGTAGGCCCACCAATCGGAGAAGGTGGAGCCGGCAGCCCCATGTTCTGCCATTTCTTTGGCCACCTTATAGCCTTCCAACACATGGGTAAAGGTTCGGATGCGGAAACCAAAAGACTCAGCCAAGCGCATGAGCATTAAAATTTCACTGGCCACATAGGAGTGGCAGGTGATGAAACGTTTCCCGGCTACAATTTCGCGAAAGGCTTCTTCTTGGAAGGAAAATGGTTTTTCCGGATCGTTTTTGAGGGCTTGAATAAACTGTTCCCGCATATAGGTTTCCACTCCCATGCGGGTTTGTGGGTAACGGATCACAAACTTTTCGCCCCAATTGGATTGTTTTACGTTTTCGCCTAAAGCAAATTTGATGAAGGCAGGTGCGTCTTGAATGAGCATTTCTTCTGCCGTGCTGCCCCAGCGCATTTTTACGATGGCGGATTGCCCTCCTATGGGGTTTGCAGATCCATGCAACAACTGTGCAGCGGTTACTCCTCCGGCCAATTGTCGGTAAATGTTGGGATCTTCGGGATTGAGTCCATCGTGCATGCGCACTTCGGCACTAATGGCATGGCCCGATTCGTTTACTCCATGCCTTAGGGCAATGTGGGAATGTTCGTCGATGATGCCGGTGGTGAGGTGTTGGCCTTGCAGGTCAATTTCTTCTACCCCCGGGGCCTTGAGGTCTTGGCCCACCGCTTTGATTTTTCCATTGGAAATCCACACATCGCAGTTGGTTTGTATGCCTGCTTCTGTGTTGGTCCAAACGGTAGCATTGCGCAGCACTAAGTCTTGAGCCGAAGGGATGGAGTCTTGAACAAAACCGAAGGCATGAAATGGATAATATATGGGGCCGGTGAGCAGTTCCGGCAAATACAGCATGCGTTCGTCGGGTAGAGTATCCGGTTCCGGACGATCGTAGGGCTTGGGGAATCCTTTACGTTCTAGTCTAATGTTGTGCATTTTGCCGCCGGGCAGCCGTATTATTCCGGACCAAAGGCTATCGTTCTTTTGTTGAAGACTCCATTGCACATAGCCTTGAAGTGCCAGCGACTCCATGGTTCCTGAAAGCAAACCGGACTGCCAATTTAAGTTGACCGAAACGCCTTGGGCAGGGTTTGGAAAAAATTCTCCCGCCGGAGCATAAGGGTTTCCTTTGATATCGAAGCGTTTTTGATGGGCAAAATCAAAATCCGGGGCCATAATGGTGTACTGGCCACCAACGATATGGGGGAGCATTTCTTTTTCATAAAATAAGGTGCCGCGCACCACATGCAAAACTACCTCTGCTTTTGGGTCGGTAAAAATATCCCCTGTACTTAAAAAGAAGCTTGCCTGCTTGCCGGGTTCCAAGCTTCCCATTTGGCGATCTAAGCCGAGCCACTGGGCGGGAACCAAGGTTAAGGCCTTGAGCAAATACGCTTTACTTGCCCCGGCAGCGTGCAATTTCCGCAAATGAGCAAACAGTTCGCTGCGGCGTTCGCCGGGATACAGGGCAATTTCTTTTCCGAGCCGCTCAAACATGGCAGCTGCCGTGGGGGCCATTTCCCAATGTTTCATGTAGGAAAAGTCACCGCGGTTTGCCAAAAGTGGCTCTTGCAAGTTTAATGGATAGGGCAAGGAGGCCGGAAGGGCGAGCCTGTAAGCATCGCTTAAAAACAGGTCGGGCCGTTGGTAAGCATCTCCGGCGTCCAAATAAATGATTTTATGGTCTTTGCCCAGCAATTTATTCCACAATACTAGATCCCACTTGCTCCGGGCTTGCACTAAGGAGCTTTTGTTTTTGGCTTTTCTGTAGGCTTGGAACACCAAGGCGTGTTTGTTTTTTTCCGGATGCTGTGCATACCAGGCTTCGTCCACCAAAAATTGACGGATAAGGGCATTGGCTCCGGGCAAAGAGCTGGGGTAATCTTGGGTGGAGCTGCCTTTGTCAAAAGACCAAGGCAAAAATGCTTCGGAATCCATGACGACCGAAGCTTCCTTTGGAGCTCCTGAAGAAACCAGGGCACCCAGGCCTCCTAAAATGCCGTCGTGGGCATGTACCATTAGGTAGCCAATGCCCAGCTTTCGGGTTTCCTGCCAATCGCTTTCTTGCGCTTTAATTTGGTCTGCAGCCCGTTGATCAGGCCGAATGGCATCGTTGGTGTAATACAGGTTGGGATCGCGCTTGGGTTCCGGTTGTGGGCCATCTTTGTGTGCCTTGGCAGCTTCGGGTAAACCTAAATTGCTGTTGAGGTCCATAAAGCTGGGGTACAAGTGAAGCCCGGGGGCGCGAATGATTCGAACCCCTTCCGGAAGAGGAGCATTACTTATACGAATGAGTTGTTCGCCTTGAAAAATTAGGGTGGCGCCGCTCAACTCTTGGCCATTGGGTTGGTGGATGCAGGCACCAACAATAGCAATTGGAACTTCGCTATGGGCTTTGATTGCCGGTTGTTGGGCTTTGGCCGAGAAAATACAGCAAAGGCCAATAAGCCCCATTAAAAAACGTGGATACATGTGGCCAAATTACAAGATTCCCTTAGGATGGGAGCTTTGGATGCGCTAAAAATCCTAAAACTTCTAGATTGGCCCCCCGGCCGGGCGGAAGACCCCGCTGCGGCAAAGCCGTGGCTTGTGCGCTGAGGACGGGTGTAGCTTTGCGGAACCCGAGCCGAAGCGTTCACAAGCCCGGTTTTGACGCAGTGAGGCTGGAGCCGGGGCCGGATTGGAAGGGGAAATTTCCTTTGGAACCGGGGCCCAAACCTTTGGTATGAATATGTATTTTTACTCAAAATTCAATGTATGCGTTTTCTTTTTCTTGCTTTGATTTTGACGGCGTCGGCGGTGGCTCAGCGGCCATTTACCTTGGAGGATATTTGGGTGAACTATTGGTTTTTTCCGCGCGGGGCGGAGGGCTTTAATGCCACGGCAGACGGCAAGCACTATTTGGCAGAGGACGATGGCGGTTTGGCCAAATATCGATTCGACGCAGAGGCGCCGGTGGCCGGCTACCGTTTTTCTTTTGAGGGTCGACCTTTAGATGGCTTTGACAGCTACCGTCTTTCGTCGGATGAGCAAAAGGTTTTGTTGGCTACGGAAACGGAGTCGATTTATCGGTATTCGTCGCGGTCGCTGTATTTGGTGGGGAATCTGGCGGATGGAGAGTTGCGGCCATTGACCGAGGGGCAAAAGGTGCGCTATGCGGATTTTTCGCCTGATGGGAAGCATGTGAGTTATGTAAGTGGCAATAATTTATATATTAAGAGTTTAGAAGATAATACTTTACGTAAAATTACGGAAGATGGAAAAGTCAATTCCATTATTAACGGGGCTTCGGATTGGGTGTATGAGGAGGAGTTTGAATTGGTGCAGGCCTATGACTGGTCGCCCTCTTCTGCCTATTTGGCCTATTTAAAGTTTGACGAGTCCGAAGTTCCGGAGTTTACCATGCCAATGTTTGGCGGTGGTTTGTATCCGGAAAACTATGTGTTTAAATACCCCAAAGTGGGCGAAAAGAATGCCGAAGTGAGCGCTTGGGTCCATCACGTGGCTTCGGGGAAAGCGGTACAGGTGTCGCTTCCTTCCGGTGTAGAGTATTTGCCGCGGCTTTGGTGGACGCCGGACGACCGCCTGGTGCTCTTGGTGATGAACCGGCTGCAAAACCACATGCGTTTGCTTTTGGCTGATCCGGAAAGCGGTAGTACGCGAGTTATTTGGGAGGAGCGCAGCGATACGTATTTGGAGCTGCCCGAGGACCCGGTGTTTTTGGCCGGCAGCAGCCGCTATTTGCTCACCAGCGAAAAGAGCGGTTTCAAGCATTTGTATGTGAACGATTTTGAGAAACAAAGCTCAGAGGCTCTAACAGAAGGTGCTTGGGAGATTCGCGACTTTTTGGGTTTTCATGAAGGAAGGAAGGAGGCGCTGTATACCTCCACCGAAACCGGTTCCATGGAAACGCAGTTGTTTGCAGTAAATTTGAAGGGCAAGAAACGGCAAATTACCAAGGCACCGGGTACCCATGACATTTCTTGGAGTGGCGATTATTTTGTGGACAACTACAGCCGTGCGCATGCGCCTTACCGAGCTGGGCTCTATGATTTGGACGGAAACGAGTTGAGGGTGCTCAACCAGGAAGCATACGATATATACCAAAAGTTGTATAATGAGCAGCTGCAGTTGAAACCTCCGGTTTTTTTCTCAGCCCCCGCTGCGGATGGCAGTTCATTGAATGCCTTTGCGATTTATCCGCCCAATTTTGATTCCAGCAAGACCTATCCGGTACTCATGTATGTGTACGGTGGTCCCGGAAGTCAGGAGGTTACGGATGGTTGGATGGGTCCCAACTACGGATGGTTTCAATACCTGAGCACACGTGGCGTGGTGGTGGTTTGCGCCGACAACCGTGGCACGGGAGGTCGAGGCAAGGCCTTTCGCGACATAACTTACGGTCGTTTGGGCGAAATAGAGACCCGCGATCAATTGAGCGTGGCGCGCTGGCTGCAAGCTAAGTCTTGGGTCAAAGACGATGCCATAGCCATGTTTGGCTGGAGTTATGGCGGTTATATGACGGCCTTGTGTACCTTTCAGGGGAGCGATGTGTTGAGCGCCGGAATCAGCGTGGCGCCGGTTACCAATTGGAGGTTTTACGACAATATTTATACCGAGCGCTATATGGGGACCATGCAAACCAATCCCAAAGGCTTTGATAAGCAAGCTCCCATTCGATTTGCAGATAAACTTGAGGGAGACTTTTTGTTGATTCACGGTAGCGCCGACGACAATGTGCATTGGCAAAACACGGCAGAGTTGAGCATGGCCTTGATTCAGGCGAACAAGGACTTTGAGCAATTCATTTATCCGGACAAGAATCATGGCATTTATGGCGGGAATACGCGCCTGCATTTGTACCGAATGATGACCCGGTTTTTGGAGGAGAAAGTGGGGGGGATGAATGGGGAATGGTGAATGGTGAATGATGGATGGTGAATGATGGATGGTGAATGATGGATGGTGAATGATGGATGGTGAATGATGAATGGTGAATGATGAATGGTGAATGATGAATGGTGAATGATGAATGGTGAATGGTGAATGGTGAATGATGAATGGTGAATGGTGAATGATGGATGGTGAATGATGGATGGTGAATGATGGATGGTGAATGATGGATGGTGAATGATGAATGGTGAATGATGAATGATGAGGTAGTGATGGGCTGTCCCCCATCTCTGAAGCTTTTTCTGTATCGCATCATAGTTTGGATGTGGTGCACCGGTATATCCAGAACCAAAAGATTCGGCATAGGGAAGGGAAGGGATGAGTCATTCCGTCGATTTAGAACCCACGATTAAAACCTTGGGGTTCTGGGATGCAATTCCAGATGTTTGATGCTCGGCACCTCCGGTTGCTCCAATCCCGGGAAAAGCCCCTGTTTGAAACCGCAGGCTTTGTAAATCCCGAAGGTAAACTTACTTTTAAGGGATTTTTAACAGAGGGCTATGGCAGACAGTGAATCGAGGCCGCAGGTTTCAACCATTCTAGGGCACCCTACGGGGCTTTTTGTTTTGTTTTTCACCGAAATGTGGGAGCGGTTCAGCTACTACGGCATGCGGGCTATTTTGGTCTTGTATATGAGTGCCAGTGCCACCGCCAAGAATGCCGGCATGGGATGGACCGAAGACAATGCCTTGGCCTTGTATGGTTGGTATACCATGTTGGTTTACGTGATGTCCATTCCGGGTGGCATTATTGCCGATAAATTCATAGGACAAAAGAAGGCAGTATTGTATGGTGGACTGCTGCTGGTAGCCGGCCATTCCGTTTTGGCGATTGAGCAAAATTGGGCCTTTTTTACCGGCTTGGCCTTGATTGTATTGGGGGTTGGTGGATTAAAACCCAACATCAGTACCATGGTGGGTGGTTTATACCCTGAGGGAGACATTCGCCGCGACAAAGGCTTTACCATTTTTTACATAGGCATTAATATTGGAGCGGCTTTTGCCTCCATTTTGGTGGGTTGGATTGGAGAGACCTTTGGTTGGCATTACGGCTTTGGATTGGCGGGTATTGGCATGCTGTTGGGTCAATTGGTATTTATGTTGGGCGGTTCCCACTTAAAGGGAATTGGCGAAAAACCCATCAAAGAACCGGAGGGGAAAGATTCTTTAGGTCATTTGTTCAAAAAGCTATTTAGTTCTGGCTTTCCCAGGTTGGGTTTTGGTTTGGTTTTTAGTTTGGGTCTGGTATTGGTGGCCTTGGGTTTGAGCAAAGACGATGGAGGTTATTTAGGTTACGGCTTGCTTCTGTTGTTTTTGAGTTTTGTGGTTGGTTTGTTGATGGTGATTTACCAAGAGCTCACGAAAGTAGAAAAGGACAAGTATGTGGTTTTGCTGCTCTCCTTTTTGATTGTAATTGTTTTTTGGGGTGCCTTTGAGCAAGCCGGAGGCTTAATGAACTTGTATACCAAAGCCAAGGTGGATCGGACGGTATTGGGTTACGAGATTCCTGCCTCCACTTTTCAGGCGGTGAATGCCATATTTATCATATTGTTTGGGACATTGGTGGCCGGTTTCTGGGCTTGGCGTAAGCGGAAAAAGAAAGAGTCCTCTTCCTTGTTTAAAATGGCCATAGGAACCATTATTATGGGTTCGGGCTTTTTGTTTATGGCCAAAGCCAGTTTGGAGGTATTGTCTACCGGTCAAGCCGCCTTGGTTTGGATTTTATTGGCGTATCTTTTCCACACCTTGGGAGAGTTGTCGGCATCTCCGGTGGCATTGTCGTTCATTACCAAATTGGCGCCGGCTAAGTATGGCTCCATAATGATGGGGGTTTATTTCGCGGCCACAGGCTTGGGCAATAAAGTGGCCGGAGCCATTGGAGAAATGTCACGAACTCCACAGGCCGAACTTAAGGTAGCGGAGGCTCCGGTTCATTTGGGCCAATTGGTAGCAGATTCTACGGTGGCCAAAGCACAGAATTTTGAAGTTCGAGGACGGATTTACCTGAATGCGGCGCAAGAACCTGTTATAGAAGATTTAGAGGGTCGGTCCTTATTGGTGCAGGATGTGTTGGCGGATTCTACTGCGGATGCGTTATTGAAAAAGACCTTGGCCTCGGAAGACCATAGTCCGGAGGCGCCCCTGCGCGTGGATTTAAGCTTTGAGAATAAAAAGGACCAGTTGGCCTTGCAAGAAGATACGAACCATGTAGGTCAGTTAAAGAACTATAGTGCCAAAGCGGCCGTATTTGAGGTGGAAAATAAGAAAGAGCTGCAAACCTTTATTGGCATTACGGGTTTTACGCTACTTTTCGGACTTCTGCTTATTTTGTTCTTGAAAAAACTCAAAAGCCTCACGCATGGGGTAGAGGAACGCGAATCTTGATTAGTAAATTTTGAACTGAAATTATGGAACAAAGCTCCAATCCCGACTTTTTTAAGAGCAAGGTGCTGGGTCATCCGGCCGGTTTGTTTGTGCTGTTTTTCACCGAAATGTGGGAACGTTTTTCGTTTTACGGAATGCGGGTGCTGCTGATTAATTTTTTAACCATGGCAGCCATAGGCATAAATCCGGGCTGGGAATGGAGCTCTGAGAATGCCGGTGCCTTGTTTGGAACCTATGCCGGCCTGTTGTACTTAACTCCTATTTTGGGAGGTTATATTGCCGATAAAATCACGGGTTACCGGTTGGCGGTGCTTATAGGCGCCATAATTATGACGGCGGGTCATGCCAGTATGGCTTTTGAAACCGAAGCTTCCTTGTACATCGGATTGGCTTTATTGGTGATTGGAACAGGCTTTTTTAAGCCCAACATGACTTCTATAATTTCGGAGATGTACAAAGACGTTCCGGAGAAAAAAGATGGAGCCTATACCATTTTCTACATGGGCGTAAATGCCGGTGCCTTTTTTGGAATGATGCTTTGTGGGTATTTAGGCGAGAAAGTGGGTTGGTCTTGGGGCTTTGGTTTGGCCGGTATATTCATGCTTTTGGGCAGCATACAGTTTTGGCTGGCAAAGCCCTTGTTTGGAAGCATTGGGGATAAACCCAATAAAAATTTGGTGCAAAGCGACGAGGAGCGTTTGGCGGAGGAGAATAACCCCAACGAGGGCAGGCGGAACCCCTTTACCGGTTTGGATAAGATATTGATTTTTATTTCTGCTGCCGTAGGCTTGTTGTACATTTTTAATGATCCAAGCAGTAAAATTGCCAATATCCACCTTTTGCCGGAGGAAATCTTGGGAATGAATGGGCCGGCATTGATTACCGGAGTGGGCTTATTGGTATTTCTGTTTTTAGTAAGTTCCCGGATTTCCAGATACGATAAAGTCGTTCGAAACCGGATGATTGCGGTGGTGATATTTGCCTTCTTTACGGTGCTTTTTTGGATGTCCTTTGAGCAAGGAGCCACCTCTTTAGTTCTGTTTGCGCGCGATTTTACTCAGCGTACCCTGGTTGGGGATTCCGCTACCATATTTAAAATCGTGAATACCCTGCTTACGGTGATTCCGTTGGGAATTATTACTTGGGTGCTGTTTCGATTGTTCAAGGAAACCGCAAATCGTATCGCTACTTCCAACATTGTATTGGCCGGCAGTTTTGTAGTGGTTTGGGGTATTGTTGGCTGGATGCTTTGGACAGATTATAATGCAGTAGCCTATAAGGTGTCTTACCAAGTGGTAGAAACGCCAAGCTTAAATAAGGAGGGTGAGGTAATAAAAAATGAGGATGGGACGCCTGTTCTGCTTTGGGCACCCGTTGAAGAAAGTCGTGCCTTAGCTGAAGGAGACCGGGTTAGGGATACCCAAATGGTTATTTCGAGTCAGGTGCCTTTGGAAGTAAATCAACAGGTTAATATCCATGTGGAGAAAGGGAACTTTGTGCTGCTGGACGACCCCATGTCTGAACAGATCCGCAGCGATTACCAAGCGGCAAATAGAGCCTCCATGGTAGTACCTGCAACCGTTACGGAGGAAGTGACCAACCAAATTGAGGTTACCGCCTCTTGGTTTAGTATTCTGAACTCGTTTTTCATCATTGCTTTTGCTTCCTTCTTTAGCAAATGGTGGGAAAGTAAATACAACCCTCCGGGAGCCGTTAAGTATGGTTTGGGCTTAGCCATAATGGGGCTTGGCTTTGGGATGTTGGCCATTGGCTCTTCATCCATTCCTCAAGGAGCTGAACCGGGCATTGTTCGGGTGAGTATGGTCTGGCTAATTTTGGCCTATTTGTTCCACACCTTGGGCGAACTTTGTTCCTCACCGGTGGGCTTGAGTTATGTGAGCAAATTAGTTCCCGGACGCATGATCGCCTTTATGTTTGGCATGTGGTATCTGGCCATTGCCATCGGCAATAAATTGGCGGCTAATTTGGGTGGTGCTGTGGAGCAGATATCCGAAGAGTATTCCTTGAGTGCTTTCTTTTTGATCTTTACTATCGTACCCATTTCTGCGGGGATTTTGGTTGCCGCATTGAACCCTCTGCTCAAACGTTTAATGGGCGGAGTAAAATAACTGACCTATGTTTCCATTGCAGAACGATGCCGTGGTGCTGGCCTTGCTGGTCGGCACCTTGGCACTTATTTTTGGAGCAACCAAAACCAAGGCCCTACAACCTTTCTTTAAGTTTGTGCCGGCTTTGCTGCTGTGCTACTTTATTCCTTCACTGTATACCACTTGGGGCCTGGTGGATGAGAAAGAGTCCAGCTTGTATTTTGTTGCTTCGAGGTATTTGTTGCCTGCCAGCTTGGTCTTGCTCACCTTGAGCATAAACCTCAAAGAGGTTTTTCGGCTAGGGTCTAAGGCTTTGATTATGTTCCTTACCGGTACGCTAAGCATTATCATTGGTGGCCCACTTTCCATTTTGTTGGTTTCGCTGGTTTCTCCGGAAACCGTGGGTGGTATGGGACCCGAAGCCGTTTGGCGCGGCATGACTACCATTGCAGGAAGTTGGATTGGCGGCGGCGCAAACCAAGCCGCTATGTTTGAAGTTTTTCAGCCTTCCAATGCCCTGTACAGCGTAATGATTACCGTGGACATCATCGTGGCTCAGGTTTGGATGTTCTTTCTGTTGTTGGGCATAGGACAAAGTCAGCGGATCGACAAACGCTTAAAGGCAGATACCTCAGCCATTGACCGTTTGCGCGATAAAATGGATGAGTTCAGCAAGAAGAACAGCAGGATTCCGGACTTTACTGATTTAATGGTAATCCTAGGCATTGCTTTTGGCGCTACCGGATTGGCGCACTTGTTGGCCGATATTTTGGCCCCATGGATTGCAGAAGATTTTCCTGCCTTGAAAAAATTCAGCTTGGATTCCGGGTTCTTTTGGCTGATTATTTTGGCCACCACCTTCGGTTTGGCTTTGTCCTTTACCCGCTTTAGGAGCTATGAAGGAGCCGGAGCCTCAAAGATTGGTTCGGTGTTTATTTACTTTTTGGTCGCCACCATTGGACTTAAAATGGACATCAATGAGGTATTTAAAAATGCCGGTCTTTTCGGCGTAGGCTTTGTTTGGATGGCCATTCATGTAGTGCTCATGATATTGGTGGCTTGGCTGATTAAAGCTCCCTTCTTTTTCTTGGCGGTGGGTTCCAAAGCCAATATTGGAGGAGCGGCTTCTGCTCCTGTAATTGCGGCGGCATTTCACCCGGCTCTAGCTCCTGTGGGCGTATTGTTGGCGGTTTTGGGCTATGCCCTTGGGACTTATGGCGCCTGGCTTTGCGGTTTGTTGATGCAAGCTGCTGCCCCCTAAGGCAAGCCTTGTAAATAAGGTTGTATCTTTGCCCCTAAATGCTGTGTTTACTTGTGTAAAAGGTGGGCAACAGCAAAAATGGAAAGCACCGAAAAAGCAGAGGCACATGTACATTGTAAAAACCGGACAAAGCACCTTTGATTTTAATCCCGAAACGGAAGGGACTTGGAGCAGCCCACAGGCCTCCGGCCCTATTCGTATTGAGGGTGATTCCCGTCAGGGCTTTCGGTTGCATATCGGTAACGAAAGCTATGCTGCTTTTTTGGTGGAAGCCGACTATCGACAAAAGCGCTTTGTATTTAGCATTCAGAACCGCCGCATAGAGGTCTTTGTAGAGGACGAAAAAGATCAAGCCATCAAGGCATTGGGTTTGCCGGTGGTTAAGCAGAAAAAGGTCGACGTACTTAAGTCTCCAATGCCTGGAATGGTGCTGGAAGTACTCACCAAGCCCGGGCAAACCGTTTCCAAAGGCGAACCTTTGTTGATTTTGGAAGCCATGAAAATGGAAAATGTGCTAAGGGCCGCCGGAGAAGGAGAAGTAAAAGAGGTGTTGGCAGAAGCAGGGACGGCAGTAGACAAGAATCAGGTGCTCATAAAATTTGCAGAATGAGCGAGGTCCTGCATACGCAATGGAAGAGCCCATCCAATATTGCCCTCATAAAGTATTGGGGCAAAACAGGACATCAAATTCCATGCAATCCTTCGTTGTCGATTACCTTAGACCAAGCACACACCGACACCCGAATAGAAGCGCTGCCCAAACAGGGCGATTTTCCTGAACCGGAATTGTACTTTGAAGGCAAGCGAAACCTGCCTTTTGAAACCAAGATTTTGGGCTTTTTTCAGCAAATCAGTGACCGTTTGCCGGTGGTAACTTCCCACAAACTGCTGATTCATTCCGAAAACTCTTTTCCACATTCGGCAGGAATTGCCAGTTCGGCTTCTGCCATGAGTGCCTTGGCTTTAGGACTTTGCGAGTTGCAGCGGCAATTGGACGGCGGAGCCCGCGATGCTGCTTTTTTTGCTTTGGCTTCTGATATAGCACGGCTGGGTAGTGGGTCTGCCTCTAGGTCCATATATGGCGGTTTGGTTTCTTGGGGCAAGCATGCCGATTTGCCCGAAAGCAGCAATGAAGTAGCCGCTCC
The DNA here is from genome assembly GCA_030427255.1 of Bacteroidia bacterium. Lineage (GTDB taxonomy): Bacteria > Bacteroidota > Bacteroidia > CAIKAF01 > CAIKAF01 > CAIKAF01. The sequence continues at coordinate 118,110 of JAUHWY010000004.1, forward strand.
CTTGCCTTTTGAGGTGCACGAAGTGTTTACCAAGCTCCACGACGATATTTTGATTTTGGATCGTTCGCCTAAAAAGGTTTCTTCCAGAGCCGGACACGGTTTAATGAAAGGAAACTTATTTTCTGAAGTACGGTTTAAGCAAGCCAATCAACATTTTTCAGAATTATTGGAGGCGCTAAAGACCGGAGATTGGGATCGATTCATTGCCATAACCGAGTCGGAGGCCTTGAGCTTGCACGCCATGATGCTCACCTCTACTCCTCCGTACCTACTGATACAGCCGGAAACGGTTAAAATTATTAAAGAACTTCAGGACTTTAGACAACAATCGGGGCTACCTGTCTGTTTTACCCTCGACGCAGGTCCAAACGTGCATTTGATATATCCGGATACTTGCCGGGAAAAAGTACAGGAACTGTTGTTGATGTGGCAAAACGACTCGAGTTTTTCCTTCGAAGTTTTGCCTGATGTTATGGGAAAAGGGCCAATTTGCTTGAAATAATGCCTGTTATGAATGACCAACATAAATCTTTCAAATCTAAGATTCTCCTTTTTGGAGAGTATGGGGTGATTCATAATGCCATGGCGCTAAGCATACCCTTTGAAGCGTTTGAAGGATGCTTAACTTTTTCGCCGGAACGGCTAAAGCCGGGGGAAGCCAAAGCTTCTGCCAAGGCCTTGAAAGCCTATGCAGTGCACCTCAAGGAGCTGATTGAAAAAGACAAACTTCCTTTTGTTTTTGATATCGAAGCTTTCGAAGAAGACCTATCCAAGGGATTGGTTTTTGATTCTTCGATTCCACAAGGCTTTGGCGTAGGCAGTTCGGGAGCATTGGTTGCCGCCTTGTACGATCGCTATGCGCTGGAAAAAATTCCAAACAATCAGGTGATTAGTGGTCCGGAAACGGTTCGATTGAAAGACAGCTTTGCCAAAATGGAAAGCTATTTTCATGGAAAGAGTTCCGGAATGGATCCGCTGATTTGCTATTTAAGCGCGCCTATGTTGATTCGCAGCAGCGAGGCAATAGACAAGGTGGGTTTGCCGGTTTCTTCGGAAACAGGAAAAGGAGGTATTTTTTTGCTAAACACCGGAAACCCCGGAAAAACCCAGCCTTTGGTAAACCTGTTTTTGGAGAAGTGTAAGGAAGATGGCTTTTTGCAGGTGGTGAAGGGAGAGATTATTCCTTTTAGCGACAATTGCATTAAAGCTTTTTTGAAGGGGGAGGCCAGAGAGATGTTCGACAATATGAAAGAATTGTCGCGCTTGTTGTTGAGCTATTTGAGTCCTATGATACCGCGCCGGTTCCGTAAGGTTTGGCGCAGGGGCATTGAAACCCAAAGCTACTATTTGAAGCTTTGCGGCAGCGGAGGCGGCGGGTTTTTGCTTGGTTTTGCTGAGGATTTAGACAAAGCCCAAGAAGAGCTCAAAGAGCATCAGATAGAGGTGATTCACCGGTTCTAACCATCAGGGAACCACATCGAATTCAAGAACGCTAATACGGTAAACATTGGAGCCTGTGCGCAAGCGGGTTCCGGCGGGTAGCCAGATGGGTAGCGATTGTTCCCAAGCGCCCCAAGTTATGCCGTTGTAGCCTCCATTGGTGGATCGGGAGCTACGGACCGTGAGGTTGGTTCCATCCACTACAATATTATCGTTTTGGTTGCCTCCTTGTATGTTGGCTACCGGACTGCTGTATAGGATGCTCACTACTTTCCACACTTTGTTTGCCGGGACAGTATCTTCTATGTTGTCAATGAGTAGGTTTTGGCTGAAGCTTAGGCTTTGCTGTGCTTGGATGGTGCCAAAAACAAAGAAAATAGAAAGGAGTAGGAAATAACGCATGACGGAAATTTTTGTAAACCTAGCTTTTTTAGCCTGTTTTCCAAAGAATCACGGCCCAGGGACCGGCACGGAAAGCCCCCGGAAGCCAAAACCCATGCCTGTGCTTGGGCGGACGTGGCGCGCAGCAAACGCTCCGGCCAAGCTTACAGGCATGCGGTTGGGGCAACGGGGCTTGCAGAGAGGGCTCGGTGCTCCGCAGGGCCAAAAAACAAAGCAATCCAACATGCGTTACCTATTTTTATACCGTGGAATCTGAATCCGACATAAAAGCCAAGTGCCGAAGCTTGCCCGAAGTGCCCGGAGTGTATCAGTTTTTTGATGCGGAAGGCGGCCTTCTCTATGTGGGAAAGGCCAAAAATTTAAAAAATCGGGTCGGTTCTTATTTTAATAAGCAGCACGACAGCGGACGTTTGCGCCTGATGGTGAAGCTGGTGCGCGATATTCAGGTGCTGGTGGCCGAAAGCGAATTGGATGCCCTGCTTTTGGAAAATAATCTGATTAAAACGCATCAGCCGAGGTTTAATGTAATGCTTCGGGACGATAAAACCTATCCTTGGATTTGCATTAAAAAGGAACCCTTTCCGCGGATTTTTTCGACGCGCAACCGCATTCAGGACGGGTCGGAATATTATGGTCCTTACGCCTCCGTAAAAATGATGCGTGCCGTGCTCGACTTGGTGCGGCAACTGTATCCTTTGCGTACTTGTAAGCTGCATTTGAAGCAAGAAAGCATTTCGGAGGGGAAATTTAATGTGTGCCTGGAATACCACATTGGCAACTGTTTGGGGCCATGCGTGGGGAAGCAAAGCGAGGCCGATTACGAGCGCATGATTGAGGAGGCCAGAACCATAATCAAGGGAAAAACCGGCTCGGTGGCGCGCCTATTGAGGCAACAAATGGAGGAATATGCGGCCGAGTTTGCTTTTGAACAGGCGCAGGAAGTAAAAGAACGCTTGGAACAAATAGAAAAGTTCCGCTCGAAGTCCGTGATTGTGCGGCAAGACATGCGCGATGTGGACGTGGCCAGCCTCCGAAGAGAAGGCAACACCGTGTATGTGAATTACCTAAAAGTGACCGAAGGGGCGGTGGTGCAGGGCTATACCTTGGAAGTAAAGCCCAAATTGGAAGAAACCGATGCGGAATTGCTGGTGTTGGCTCTGTTTGAATTACGCAAACGTTTTGGCAGTGAGGCCGAGGAGGTGTTGGTGCCCTTTGATCCGGAAACCGAAATTGTGGGCATGAAGTTTGTGGTGCCGCAGCGGGGCGAACGGAAAATGTTGCTGGAGCTTTCCGAGCGCAATTTGCGCTTTTATCTCAAAGAAAAATGGGCCAATATGGCCTTGAAAGACCCGGAAAAACACAGCCAACGCATTTTAGAAACCCTTAAAAAAGACCTGCGTTTAACCGAGCTGCCGGTGCATATGGAGTGTTTCGACAATTCCAATTTTCAGGGAGCTTATCCGGTGTCGGCCATGGTGTGTTTTAGGGATGCCAAACCCAGCAAAAAGGACTACCGCCACTTCAATATAAAAACCGTGGAAGGACCGGACGATTTTGCGAGCATGAAGGAGGCCGTGTACCGGCGCTACAAGCGGTTGAAAGAAGAAGAAGCTCCTTTGCCTCAGCTCATCGTCATCGATGGGGGCAAAGGACAGTTGTCGGCGGCCTTGGAGGCCCTGGAAGCCTTGGATTTGCGTGGAAAGATTCCCATCATTGGCATTGCCAAACGCTTGGAAGAAATCTATTTTCCGGGCGATCCGCTGCCTTTGTATTTGGACAAGCGCTCCGAAAGCTTGAAGGTAATACAGCAGATGCGCAATGAGGCCCACCGCTTTGGCATAAGCCATTACCGCAGTCGACACAAAAAGACCTTGAGCAAAAGCAGCTTGGAGGAAATTGAAGGCATTGGCAGCAAAACCGTGACCGAACTGCTCAGGCATTTTAGAACGGTAAAGCGGGTGAGAGAAGCCAGCGAAGAGGAGTTGACGCAGGTGGTGGGGCAGGCCAAGGCAAAGAAAATAAAGGAATGGGCCTTGGAGTCCTAAGCAATACGCCAAATTATAGTTACTTTGAACCATGTTTAAACCTAGCTTTCGCGGCTTAGCCGCACTTGCCGCTTTGTGGATATTGTTTGGTTTTGGAACCGCCATTGAATTGCCCAAAGGTTGGTATCCGGCCGGCAGTCATTGGAAATCCTACGAAATGGGACTGGAAGAAAAATCCGGCAGGCAAAAGGGGGCCGCGGCCACCATTCGCTCCATGGAAGACAGCATTCCGGGCTACGGTTCGCTCATGCAGGATTTTTTGCCCGGTAAATTCTTAGGGGAACGGCTCCGATTGAAGGGGTGGATGAAAAGCAAGGACGTGAAGGAGTGGGCTGGTTTTTGGGTGCAGGTAAACGCCTCCAACGACGAAAAACCTTTGTCCTTCGACAACATGTCGGACCGCATGGTAAAGGGCACCACCGACTGGGCGCCTTACGAAATTGTGGTGGACGTACCCAGGGAGAGTCAAACCATTTTGATGGGCGCCATATTGAACGGCACCGGTCAAATATGGTTCGACGATTTGACCTTGGAGGTGGTAGATCGCGAAACCGTAGCCACCACAGGCAAGGGCAATGCGCACTTTATGCCGCATGCGGAGCCTGTGAATTTGGGATTGGAGTAAGGTTGAGCTTGCTTTAAGCAGGAGGAATAGCAGTCTTTATTTATTTTTTGGGCGCCATATCCGTCTCCGGCCATTAGCTGCCTTATAGAGTAGCTACGCACCCAAGCCCGTCCAAGGAGCTTCCTATGGTCGCTCTTGGCCGGGCGGCTGCTGAGCACTCTATTTCGGCAGGCTAATTGGCCTGCGCCGGGGCGCAGATCCTCCTCCGAATGTTAAGCAGCATAAGGGAATAAGCTATGGAATTAAAAGGGTGAATTGAATTCATTAGCCCTATTTCCAGTAGCGAAATCCATTCTCCGTTCCAATTGCTTTGATAATTGAGCCTTAATGGCTATTTTTGACTTTAAATAATCTGTTACGCAACCTCTCGTGTGTGCAAACATCTTACAGTAGCGATTGTTTTCGGGAAACATGGTCAGCATTTGGAGAGTTTGTGTTGTTGGCAGCCAATAAAAACACAATATAGATTTAAGGTATGAAACCAGCACTTGATGATAAAATACACCGACTTTTAAACGAGCGGCTAAAGGCATTAGAAGTGCATTTTGATGCCGACCTATTAACCTACTTCGGTCCATTCGAAGGGGGTGAGAACTTTTTCTTGAAAATTGTTGAAGACCTCGCAAATGATGAGACTAAGAAAGACAAGATTTATATAGTCCTAACCACCGGAGGCGGAAGTGCAAATGTAGTTGAGCGATTCGTAAACATTCTGCGCAAGCACTACGTTGAAGTGAATTTCATTGTGCCTACGCCTACAGTGCTGGCACTATCTTTTGTATGAGTGGCGATAGCATCCATATGGATTATTTCTCTGTCCTTGGGCCTATTGATCCACAAATCCAAAACCGAGAAGGAAAATTAGTTGCGGCTTTGGGATACTTGGATAAAATAAACGAATTGTTAACAAAGGCGCAGAAAAACACCCTGACGCAAGCAGAGTTTATTATTCTCAAGGATTTTGACCTAGCAGAATTACGTGGATATGAGCAAGCGAAGGACTTGACAATTGCACTCCTAGAGAAGTGGCTCGTTAAGTACAAGTTCAAGAATTGGAGTACACATAGAACCAACCCCGACTTATTAAATACCGAAGTAACGGAAGACCAAAAAATCGCTAGAGCCAAAGAAATTGCTGGACATCTTAGCGACAACAATAAATGGAAATCTCATGGAAGACCAATAGATATACATGCCCTAAAGGAGTTAAGGTTGGAAATTGACGATTATAGCAACAATCCTGAAAGGCGCACGCTGATTAGGGACTACTACGAATTAGTCGCAGACTATGTGCAGAGCAAAGGTTTTCGTATTTTCGTCCACACACGCAAATTCATCTGACATGGAATCCATCGAAAAGCAGTTCCTGGAAAGCGTTGAGTCCTTAAAAAAAAAGTTTGCAGGAAACGACCAAGTCAAAGCGTTTGAAAAAACCAATGAACAGTTTAAAGAGTTAGTAGAAAAAGGCATAGTTAAAAAGCGTGGTCATAATCTTCTTTCTCCGGCAGACGCTCATGTGAAAAATAAGGTCTTGTTCAATGTATAATGATGTTACGCATACCTACCCCCTAAGCCTCCTCCCCCCGCAAAACCTAAAATAAAACCGCTGTTCCGCCCATCGGCAGCCTACCGGGCAAAATCCCCTCCATAACAACAACCCTCCAACACCCTCAACCCGCTTCCTCCGAAAAAGGATACACCGACTTACCCATCCGCCAAAGCGTAAGTATGGGCATCACAATCCAAGCCAGATTGGCCGCCACCACATTCCACAGATGCGGACTTGCATACGGCCCAAAAACCTCCTCATACATAATTATGGTAACGTTGGTGAGCATTACCGAAGCCCACACAATGGCACCCAGGCGAATCCAGTTGCGGCCTTTCCAAAAAGCGTAAATGGCAAAACCATAAAAGGGCCAAAAGAAAAACATATCGATCCAAATGGTGGCCTGCCACCAAGGCGGACGGGCAATGAGCGCCGGGTCAAACGTAAAGCCATACCAATGCACCAAATCAATGAGCGCCGCAGGCGGCCATGCCGGATAGCCGTTTTCTTCCATGCGTGTAGGGTCCGAAACCGTAAGTTGTTCCATGTCAACTATGGGACAAATGAACAAAAAGTTTAGGGCAAAAAAGGCGATGAACAACCTGTCCCAGGGGCGGTTTTTCAGAGGTATGGAAAGTGAATGTTGGGCCATACGGTTTGAGGTTTTTTGGGTAGAGGGCGTGTAATTCGAGTAAATTTATTTGATATACAATAGTTTGAGAACTTTGAAAGAGGTAAATTGTTACCTAAAAGGTTGCAGCAAATGCAAGGTAAGCAATTATACATCTAAGCTATGGCGGTTCGTTTCTTTTTTTTAGGGGTTTTAGTTTTGTTTACAGGAACTTTAGCGGCCCAATCTCCTCAAGTACAAACCTTAAATCCAAGTCAGGACAATAGTTTGTTCGAAGACCCCAATGGAGCGCTATCCAATGGTCAGGGCATCTATTTGTTTTCCGGAAAAACCAACCAACCCCTTTTACGAAGGGCCATGCTAAAATTTGATATTGCAGGAAACATTCCTTCCAACGCCACCATTACCGGGGTGAGTTTGGAGTTGTTTATGGACCTTACTATTGCTGGAAACACCCCCATGAGTTTGCATGCCTTGAACAGCAGTTGGGGAGAAGGGGCTTCAGATGCTCCCGGCCAGGAAGGAACCGGCACCGCTGCTGCCTCCGGAGACGTAACCTGGTTGCATCGGTTTTTCCCCGGAAGCAACTGGTCGAATCCCGGTGGCGATTTTCAATCGAGTGCAGATGCCACCGCCAATGTGGCAAGCGTAGGGACCTATACCTGGTCTTCTCCCGCCCTGCTGAGTCGGGTACAGTCTTGGTTTTCTAATCCATCCCTCAACCATGGGTGGATTTTAATCGGAGATGAAACCACCAATCCCACCGCCAAGCGGTTCTACAGCCGCGAAAACCCCAACATGAGCGGTCGCCCCAAACTCATTGTTACCTATACGGTACCTTGCATTGCCCCCGGAATTCCAACCGTGAATTTCAACAGCTCCCCCATTTGTTCAGGAGATTCCCTTTCGATGCAGGTGAATGGTGCTTTAAACAGCGCAGGGCATTGGGCCTTATACAGCTCAAGTTGTGGGGGACTTTTAGTCGATACCAACCACCAAGGCAGCTTTGTGGTAGCTCCTAATCAAACCACTACCTATTTTGTTCTAGGAGAGGGTGGTTGCGTAAGCCCGGGAAGTTGTGCAAATTTCACCGTTCAAGTAAACCCCACCGATGACCCTACCTTTGCCTTTTCTTCTAATGCTTTTTGCAGCAACGATGCGGATCCCATACCTCAAATTTCAGGTACTTTAGGAGGAAGTTTTTCCATCCAGCCCTCCACCATGCCCATTCAAAGCTCCACGGGTGAGGTCGATTTAAGTCTAGGACAATCTGGTACCACCTACCAAATCTTGTACACCACGCCCGGACCGGCTTGTCCGGATACCGCTTCCCAATTTTTGACCCTGAATCCGGTATTTTCGAGCCTTAGGTTCGATACCATTTGTCAGGGAGACAGTTTGTTGTTTGGCAGCCAATATTTTAGCCAGGCGGGCAATTATGTAGAAACCTTTGCAAGTGTGGCGGGTTGCGATTCCGTAGTTACCATGGAATTGACCCTTAACCCGAGTCAGAATTTGGTGGTGCAGGATACTTTATGCACCGGAGACACCCTGGTATATGGCAATCAAACCATTGTGGCTCAAGGGCAATACCTTATTTCATTGCAGAACCAATTGGGATGCGATTCCCTCATACAATTGAATATTCAGGAATGGCCGGTGTTCAACAACAGCTTAAGCTTGGATTTATGCCAGGGAGACAGCACCTTTTTCAATGGCCAATGGTTAAATCAAGCGGGAATTTACCTGGAGAACCTAAGCAGCATACATGGTTGCGATTCCAGCACCCAATTGAACATCAATGCATTGCCGGTTTATTTGCAAAATCAGAGCAATACCATTTGCCAGGGAGATTCCGTCCAGTTTGGAGGACAATTCTTAACCAATCCCGGACAATATATCGACACGCTAAGCACGGTTTCGGGCTGCGATTCGGTCATTCAATTCACCTTGAACGTATTGAATGTATTTTCCACCCAAGACACGGCGGCAATTTGCCAGGGCGACAGCCTGTTTTTTGGAAACCAGTTCCTGAGCCAAGCCGGCAATTACAATTTCCTCTTTCAAACTTCCGGAGGTTGTGACTCACTGGTTGATTTGAACCTTATTGTCAACCCAAATTTCCAGACCTTCGATACCCTGCAAATTTGTTCGGGCGACAGCCTGTTGTTCCAAGGCAATTATTTGAGCAGTGCAGGCGACTATCAGGCCAACCTTTCCAGCGTTCAGGGCTGCGACTCCACCCTGTTGCTGCATTTGAACGTGTTTCCCGTGCATCAGCTGGTGGATAGCCTAAGCATTTGCTCCGGCGATTCGGTGCAATTTGGTGGGCAATTCATCAGCCAGGCGGGGCAATACATAGACAGCTTGCAAAGCACCCAAGGCTGCGACTCCATCCGTACCCTGGTCTTGGACCTCTATCCAAGCTTTGCCCTATCCGATACCGTTTCCCTGTGCTCCGGCGACAGTTTGGTGTATGGAAACCTAACCATAAACCAAGGAGGCCTCTATAACCTTAGCTTCAGCACCCAGCAAGGCTGCGATTCCTTGGTGGACCTGTTGGTTCAGGAAATACAAATCGACACCTCCGTCAGTTTGGTGGGCAGCACCTTGGAGGCGCAGGCGCAAAACGCCGATTTTCAATGGATACAATGCGACGCAGGAAACATCCCTGTTCCGGGCGCACAAGGCCAAAGCTTCACCCCAACTTCCACGGGGAGCTATGCCGTGGTGGTGAGCCAGAACGGCTGCGTCGACAGTTCTTCTTGCATCGCGGTGCAGGTGACGAGCCTATTGGAGTATCAAAATCAACCCATGGTGTATCCCGTGCCGGCCAAGGACCATATTCGGGTCTATTGGGAGGCCAAAGGCACCTTTGTGCTCATGAACAGCCAAGGGCAACACGTGGCCACCTGGGAGCATCATTCGGGCTGGCAAACCCTCGCCCTGCCCCCATTGCCTTCGGGAATGTACGTGCTTTTGGGCCCTGCAGGATTTAGCCAATCCCTTCCCCTGCAGCCCCATTAACTTTTGGCGCATGGCGCAGGAAATGAACTCCTCGATTGTTGGAGTGTGCCTATTCCACATCATTTATAGGTAGGAGATCTGATGGTTTAATTGGGCGCCTTATCCGTCTCCGGCCATTAGCTGCCTTATAGAGTAGCTACGCAGCCAAGCCCGTCCAAGGAGCTTCCTGTGGTCGCTCTTGGCCGGGCGGCTGCTGAGCACTCTATTTCGTCAGGCTAATTGGCCTACGCCGGGGCGCTTAAGCTCCGTGTGGGGGATTTTGGTGCAGAGAAAAATCTCTACATGTTTTGGTTTAACCTGTTGATTGTCAATGGTAATTAAAGGCCGAAATCTCTACATCTTTGCTTGAGGCAGTAGATCAGCATCTAGGCGCTCAATCCTGTTCCATAAATGGCCACCGCCTTGCTGGAGAAAGATTCAGATGTGCGGTTCATACAGGCATAAATGGGCACGAAGGCAGCAAGACCAGTAATTTTACACAACGCACTACCCAGGGGTTTAACCAAACAAATTCTCCTTTTGGGTGATTAGAAAAATAAAAAAAATGGTATTTTTCGACAACCCTATTGAAACTACCAATTACTAGAATCAAACGAGAATGGTTTGCATGGATTAATATTTGGTGTGAGGTTTAGGGGTAGTTGGGTTTTTACGGATGTTCTCGGGCAGCCTAAAAGACGTCCCTGTAAAAAACAATGATAGACTTCAAAACATACTATTATTTTTTTTTCGAGAGGACATCAATCGGTTCTTCCCTACAATGCCTGATGAAAGTAGTTCTCCCGAAGACAATCAATACAAACAGATATACTCTATACAATGCGAAATGCTTACACCCGCCTTTGACCATCTTATTTTTTAGAAAAAGACAGAAAAGAGTTCAATATAAAACACAAACGGACAGTGTATGATACCAGACTACCAATCCTTAATGCTTCCGTTGCTTAAACTTGTTTCGGACGGACAAGAATACAAATACAGAGACCTGGTTGAAAGTCTGGCGACTGAATTTGAAGTAACAGACGAAGAAAGAAAAGAACTTTTGGCAAGTGGCAACCAAGCCATTTTTGATAACCGAGTTGGGTGGGCTAAGACCTATTTGAAAAAGGCTGGACTACTTGACTCTCCCAAACGTGCAACTTTTGTAATTACAGACCTTGGCAAACAGACTTTAGCAAAAAATCCTGGCCGAGTAGATGCAAAGTATTTAAGACAGTTTCCTTCATTTTTAGAATTTCAGAACGCTTCGAAAAACAATAACGAAAGCGAAGAAGATGAAACGACAATAATTGAAAGCAACGAGCAGACACCCGAAGAGCGTTTGGACAAAGCATATCAAAGAATAAGAAAGACATTAGCATCTGAACTCCTTAACAAAGTTGTTGACCTTTCTCCTGCTTTCTTTGAGCGCCTTGTAGTTGATCTTCTTGTAAAAATGGGTTATGGAGGTTCAATCAAAGACGCAGGAAAGGCGATGGGAAAAAGCGGTGACGAAGGAATTGATGGGACAATAAAAGAAGATAAACTTGGTCTTGACATTATTTACATTCAAGCCAAGCGGTGGAGACCAGGAAATGTTGTTGGGCGCCCAGAACTTCAAAAATTTGTTGGTGCGCTTGCCGGACAAGGAGCCAAGAAAGGGATTTTTATTACGACATCAAATTTCACCAAGGAAGCGTTGGAATACATACCAAGAAATGAAACGAAAATTGTTCTATTAGACGGCGAACAGTTGGCTCAACTAATGATTGACTACAACCTTGGGTGCACGACACAGCAGACTTATGAACTTAAAAAAATTGACAGCGACTATTTTGGAGAAGAATAAAACATACAGACAAAAGGAAGGCCAGCCCCCAATAACAGGTACTGGGCTAAATGCCCGGTAACGGGTCTAATTGAGCTTCATAAATTGCATCTAGTTTTGTGGTGTATTTACAGATTTATTTATGCTCCAAGTCCCCCACTGCGTTAAGCGCAATAGCCTTGTGCTTCATGCGGAAAAAGGCACATTTGGTTTTGCAAAGACACAAGGCAGACACAGAAAACAAAAGAGCTTGAATTTTTCAAACGCTCAATAAAGAAGCCCTGCTGACTTGAGACGCTGAGAAATACGTTCTTTGAAATTCATTGGAGAAATTACCTTGACTTGTTCTCCGAAAGAAAGAATCAGTCTTTCCAACTCAAAATTTGGGATGACTTTGATTTTTACTTCAAGCCCAGTTGGGTCATTTTTGTGCTTTTGACTTGGATGAATAGGCTTTGTGATGATGTAAGGAGCAACTTCGGGAGAAAACTTTACCACGATTTCCTGCAACTGGATACTTTCAGGACGGGTGACGCCAACCAAGTCAAAAAAGTACTCTTCCCAATCGGTTTCTGATGGTTTGTAGTTTAAGGAAGTTTCAGACATAGACTCAATTCTGTCTAAAGCAAGATTCCAATTGGGGACTTGATTATCAGAATTCAGCCCAAATACAAACCATCGATTATTGAATTGCTTCAAATAGTATGGATGGAAAGTAATCTCGTAAGGTTCAGAACTTTTGAAATCTTTGTATTTGACAAGTAAAACGCGCTCATTAACTATGGCATTGAACAGTGGGGTTAAAAAATGAAGTCCTTTAAGGTCAATATTGCTTTCAAAACTGATAACCTCACTTTTACGCTCAATTAAGCCGAACTTTGATTCCAACATCGGAATCATTTCGTTTACCCACTCAAACTGAGGTGTGCCGGAGAAGCGAGAGAATATTTGAAGTGCTGACCTTATTTGTTCAGCTTCCGAATCATTTAAAGGTTGATTATTAATTGAAAAAAACAAATCTTCATATCGGTAATATACTTTGCGGCCGTGACGGATTCTTCCAAGGGGAATAGACCAACCAGCTTCACTTTCCATGAAACGGATGTCGTCAAACAATTGCCTTCTTTGTATTCCATCGCTGTTTGGGTCAAAATCTATCAATGCTTTGTTGCACTCTTCGAGAAGGTCTTCCCAAAAATACATTCTACCCGTGTTGCGAAAGCAACGGTCTAAGACCTGATATCGAATAAGTGCATTTTTATTGATAGACATGCTTGCTGATCTTTTAGTGCAGCTTTAGTGCACAGAACAAAGATACTTTTTATCCATGAATGAGCAACTTAATAGATGGAAGCACAAAAGGAGCTTTTAAAATTATTTTTATCTGTATCTTTGCAGTGCAGATTGAGCGCACAGAAGTGCTATACTTTTGCTGAAGTTCTTTGAAACACTTGCCGTAAGATATTGATTCGTGGGTGCTGGTCTCAGATTTCGGTTTGAGACAATGATCGGCATCTTCTCCCGGCCTCTGGTTGGGATGAATGTCACTGAGGCATTTTTAAGGGCTCTGTTATTGATCTAAATCAGTAATATGAAGTAGTTATTGATGTAATTATTAGTGATGAATAGGAATTGTGTTTCAGTTGTAAAGATTGAAGTATTCATACAAAAAGAGTATCCGGCAGGTGTTTTCAAAGTCCTTCAAAACTTTAGGCATGAGAATTGACCAGGCACATAGCGATCAAATCAAAAAGCAATTTGCAGAACTGAAAACCAAGGAGGACTTGATAAAACTATTAAGTGACGCCAAGAACATGCTTTATGGTGAAGAATGTAAGCCGGTTCAATTAAAATCATTGACCTATTATGCTAATCCTAAACTTTGCAAAAAGCGCTACCAGACTTTTGCCATAAAAAAAAAGTCGGGTGAATACAGAATTATACATGCTCCTGTGAAAGGGCTAAAATCTATACTCCGCTCCTTAAATTTTGTGTTGCAATATGTTTACGAGCCGCATGAAGCTGCTTCAGGTTTTGTTTTGGAAAGATCCATCGTTGATAATGCCAAGAAACATGTCGGTCACCGTTATGTGCTGAACATGGACTTGAAAGACTTTTTTCACTCCTTCGACCGCAACAGAGTGAAGATGGGCTTTATGTTTGAACCTTTTAACCTGAACGGAGACAAAGAACCTTTAGCGTTTTTATTAGCCAGTCTTTGCACCCACCCTTTTGAAATTGATGGCGAAGTAAAAGCGGTGCTTCCACAAGGCAGCCCCACGTCTCCGACCATAACCAATATTCTTTGCAAAAAACTTGATCGTAGACTTACCGGACTAGCCAACCGATTTGGTGCAACTTATTCAAGATATGCTGACGATATTACCTTCTCATCACCGCATAATATCTACACAGATGAAGCATTCAATACGGAGCTAAGGCGAATTATTGAAGAAGATCAGAAACTGAGGATCAACCCAAAGAAAACTCGGTTGCAAAAAGCCGGGTATCGCCAAGAGGCAACCGGATTGATTGTAAACGACAAGGTAAATGTCCGCAGGAGATATGTGAAGCAAATCCGTATGTGGCTTTATTATTGGGAAAAGTACGGCTACGAAAAAGCGGAACAAATTTTCAAACGGGATTATATTGCCGACAAAGGCCACGCGAAAAACATGAATGCACAATTGGTGAATGTGCTGGATGGGAAATTGGAGTTTTTGAAAATGGTGAAAGGAGCTGAGGATGGGACCTATAAAAGGTTAAAAATGAAGTTTAATGAATTAACTGGAATGAAGCGAGAAACGGATAAGGGGAAAATGGACTTAGAAAGTGTAGTAAACACTATTTTGAATGAAGGGCTTAGTGAAGGCATAAACCTTTACGACAGATTCAAAAGCATCTGAAAATGAAGGATAAGGAAAAACTAAAAAAATTAGTCCAGATCATTGGAGACCTTCTAAAAGTTGAAGGAAATGAATGGTTAATTGCTGAAATATTGAAAACAATTGGTGAAACATCACCTGTTGAAGAGATTGCAAAACATTCTATTATTCAAAATATACATGAATATTGTGTTGAGAAAAAAATTGAAAAACAAGCAACAGAGTTCTATAATTCATTCCCTATTCAAGAAATAAAAGACCAGCTCATTCAAGATTATAAGAAAATGGAGCATGAAAGGCGAAGAGATGACTTTGAGAATTTTTGTCTTTGCCTTTATCAACAAATTGAAAACATCACCAACATTCTTTTTGATTCTAGAATTTATACTAATTGGGGAGTAGCGAGAAATGAAATTGCCATAAAATCATCATTTGATGCATCACAACATAAGTACGTCTTGCCTATCTCAGGAGGTACAACACTTGAACAGTTAGTTTTTCAGGGTACAGATACAATAAAATGGTTCGCTAATAGAAAATTCAGAGCAGTGCTATATTATTTCTATTTTGACAAAAACGTGGTAAAAGATGACTATGAATTCAATTCAATCTATTACGTTCATGAAGAAATTTACCAAATTAGAAATCAAAATCATAGAGGTAGTAAGCCATCTCCATACCAAAAAATAACAATAGACAAAATAAGGGGTAATGAAGCTAGATACTACTTTAAATTTTATGGGTTTCTACAAGATTTTGTAAACCATATTGAATTAGCCTATACAAATAGACCCAAATCTACAAATAAGAATATTTCACCTTCAAAAAAATCACACCCCCAAAAAAACACACTCGGTGCAATTAAACCAGAACTTGAAAAATTAAAGCAACAGATGGATAAATATAAATAATGCAGATACACCGCACAAATAAAACCATCATTGGGCAAGAAAAAATAGCCGACATGAAAATATTCGACCCTTTCAAACATATCATCCTTACCAATGACCTACGCAAGGCGTTGGAAAAGCTCCATACTTTTTTGGAAAGTGCCGAGCAGGTGTTAATCCTTTAGGGATATGCGTGAAGTTGAGTATAACCTTTAACGAGCAGGCAACAACCATGAAACCATCTAACACTATTCTCACCGACATTCAATCCATCATATTCAATGCGAGGGAAAAAGCTGTTCGCTCGGTAAACTTTGAGCGAGTGGTGATGTATTGGAAAATAGGAGAACGAATTTTTATTGAAGAACAAAAGGGCAAAGAGCGTGCAGAGTATGGTACTGCGTTGATAAAATCTTTAGCAGAAGCATTAGAGCCACAATACGGAAGTGGTTTCTCTGCAAGGCAATTGGAGCGGTTTCGCCAATTTTATCGCACTTTCCCAAATGCGTCCGCACTGCGGACGGAATTCGGTTGGACCCATTACAAACTACTTATTTCAGTAGAAAATGAAGATAAAAGGGCTTTTTATTTGGCTGAATCCAAGAAAAACCTTTGGACATCAAGAGAGTTAGAACGGCAAATGAACAGCCAGCTTTACGAACGTCTGTTGCTAAGCAACAATAAAGAATCAGTAATTGCAGTGGCCAATAAAGAAAAACACCCTGTTAAAGCTGAGGAAATTATAAAAGACCCTATGGTGCTGGAGTTTCTTGGACTCAAGAGGGAAGCTTCTTACTACGAGAAAGATTTAGAAAATGCAATCATTACCCACTTGCAAGAGTTCCTATTAGAATTGGGTAATGGTTTTGCCTTTGTAGCGCGTCAAAAACGAATTCATTTAGATGGGGATGATTTTTTTATTGACCTTGTATTTTACAATCGCTTGCTGCAATGTTTTGTTTTGATAGAAATCAAAACACACAAACTATCTCATCAAGATATGGGACAGTTACAGATGTATGTAAATTACTTTGACAGAGTAGAAAAAACTGAATTTGAAAAACCAACTATTGGAATCCTTTTATGTGCAGATAAGAATAATACGGTTGTAAAATTCTCTCTACCAGAGGATAGCGAAAATATCATAGCCTCTAAGTATGAGTTGTATCTCCCAACGGAAAAGCAATTGCTCAAGGAACTGGAAAAAGAAATCAACAATGAAAATGAATAATGCAGATACATCGCACCGTTAAAAGCAACCTTTGAATGAAAGAATAACAGACGTGAAAATTTTTGACCATTTCCAACATATCAACCTTACCAATGACCAGCGCAATGCGTTGGAAAAGCTCCAAACTTTCTTGGAAAGTGATGAGCAGGTGTTTATCCTTCAGGGGTATGCGGGAAGTGGTAAAACCACGCTGCTCAAAGGTTTTGTGGAATATCTTCAGTCATTGGAGAAGAAATATCAATTGATGGCTCCAACTGGCAGAGCAGCAAAAGTCATTAATCAGAAAACCGGCTTTGAATCTACTACCATCCACAGAGGTATTTACAGCTTTGAAGAATTGCAGGAAACCAAACAGAGTGCGGATGAAAGCGATGTGTCGTTTTTGTACCAATATAAAATCAGGAGCAATGCGGAAGTTCATGATTCGGTACTGATAGTGGATGAAGCATCTATGGTAAGCGATATTTTAAGCCAAGGCGAATTTTTCCGCTTTGGGAGTGGCCAATTGTTGCAAGACCTGATTACTTATGCAAGAATACAAGATGCAAGCACAACTAGTAAAATCATTTTTATTGGTGACCCTGCGCAGTTGCCACCAATAGGAATGAACTTTTCCCCTGCACTTGACCCACACTATTTAAGCGAAAAATACAAGGTTTCCGTTTCATTAGCAGAAATTAAGGAGGTGAAACGGCAAGATGCCAATAATGGAATTTTGATTTCAGCCACTAAAATAAGGCAGTGCCTAACTTCCGGCTATTTCAACGATTTTGATTTGAGAGAAAACAATCGTGACATTTTCAATCCCACATATCAGGATTACTTAGAAACCTATAAGGCACAGCAGGGCTCAAAAATCATCATCTGCTATAAAAACAAAACAGCACTTGATTTGAACCGAGCTATTCGGAGAGACAAATTTGGGAAGGATTTACCTATTCAGGCATCCGATACCGTTATCATTGGTGGCAACAATTACCGTTTAGGTATAATGAACGGTGAATTTGCTATTGTTTCAGATGCAAGTCCATCTGTTGAAAGCAGAGAAGTAAAGTTTTATGATAAAGGGGGAAAAACCAATAGTGTGAGACTTACCTGGCGTAGCATAAGTCTTGTTTTGCCAAATGAAGATAATCAGCCCAAAACCATAAACGGGTTTATTTTAGAAAATTATCTATACAGTGAAAACTACCTAAGACCCGAAGAGCAAAGAGCCCTTTATATAGATTTCAAAAACAGACATCCCAAACTTAAAAAGGGTACAGAGGAGTTTAAGGAAGCCATTATCAATGATAAATATTTCAACTGCATACTTTTGAAATACGGTTATGCAGTAACCTGCCATAAAGCGCAAGGCGGTGAATGGGCAAATGCTTTTGTTTTTTGGGACAGAGGAACGCAAGCCAAATTCAACTTTTATGAATCAGCGCATGATCGCACCAGCAAGACCAATTCTGAGTTTTATCGTTGGGCATATACCGCGGTTACCCGATCATCCAAGAAGCTTTTTTGTATCAATCCACCCTATTTTTCATCATTTTCAGGAATGAGTTTTATTGATGTGCCTGTTCAACAAGCCTTCAATGCATTGACAGGGCAGTCAAATACTACAACCGAAATCAACATCAATGAAGTTTTACCGGAATTGGAAAAATTTGGTTTATTAAATGCACCAATAACCATTCAGGACCATTTCATTCAATTTTGGTACAATCTGCGTAAACATTTCATTGATATCGAGGCATGGCAAAGGGTTGGATATGAAATACGCTATATATTCAAAAGAGAAGGCCAAACAGCAGCTTTCAAGTATTGGGTAAACGGCCAAAATGTATTTAAAGCGAAGTTTCAGAAACTCCCTGCCCAGACCAATTCTGACGAACTGTTTGAAACAATAGCCAAACTGCTTGAGAACGCAAGTCCAGTGGTTGTAAGCAGAAATAGTGCAGAGGATAGCTCAGCACCAATTGAATTTGATGTAGCCATTGAGGAAGAAAGGCCATTTTTAAAACACTTGTTTGATCAATTAACTATTAGTTTGTTGCCGGGAGAAGTGATTACGAATATTCTGCATTTGCCTTATAGAGAACGATATATAATTAAGAAAAACGACCAAGTCTGCATTTTTGATTTTATCTATGATAAGGCAGGTTTTTTTACCAATGTTCAACCTTTAGAGCAAAAATGCAACAGCTTAGAATTGCTAAATAGAATAAAATCCATTGTAAATATCCTTAAGGAACCAGATTATGTCCATTGATACAAATAATCGTTTTGCACTTCGAGTCACTCCTCATGATAAGGATCAAATTTGGTCATTTCAAGAGGTTAAAGAGCTTAGGCAATCGGGAAAGCTAGATGAAGCTTTACAAATGGCAAATCAAGCGTTAGAACTAGAGCCCGAAAATATTTGGGCTAAGCGGGCTGCTGCATGGGTGTATTATGATTATCTCAAAAAAAGCGTTCAGTCGAATGCCTATGAATCATTTAAGGAGAACCTCATAAAGGTTAAAAATTTACAATTGCCTGAAGATGAGAAAATGGTATTTGACAACTGTGCCTGGCAAATCGGAAGCATGGTTTTTGGATTACAGAAATCGGAGCATGTTGATTATGGTAAAATCGATGAGTTGTTTGAAATTATCCGTGACTTTCATTTCACTAAGCCATCTGAGCAGTATTCTTTCATTTACAAAGCTTTTCACAAAGGGTATCAAAACTGGTCCAACTATCTAACTTTTGCCGACTGGTGGAATTTTGACAACCTACGTTCCGAAGACTATTTGAGAGAAGAGTATGGAGGCAAAAAGATGATGTCTATCGCCGAACAGGCATATATTGCATACTGTAAAACATTATTAGAATATTCACAAGTACCTGTAGATTTTAAGGAGTTTTGCAATTCATTAATTCCTAATGAAGATGAATTTATTTATGAAAACAGAGGTGTTTACAAAAGTGAATTTGAGAAATCAAAAGATTTGGATTTAGACGCGTTGTCGTCCTTAGGTTTTCCAGAAGATTTGGCTGAAACTATAAGAAATGATTACAAAAACTATTTAGAAAAATTTAATCAATTGTCCTTTCCTAATCGACAAAAAATTGCTTCGTGGAAAAATTGGAAGCCTTTCTATTTAAAATTCGATAAAAACAAGGCTTTGAATTTTTTGCCAAAACTAGATTTAATTATCAAAAGTTTTCCAGATTTTCATTATCTACCATATTTTAAAGCAAAGTTGTTGTTAAAATTGGGTGAGGCTAAAGATTCCTTATCTGCATTTATACCTTTTGCCAAGCAAAAGAGAAATGAATTTTGGGTGTGGGAGCTGATGGCTGAAATATTTTCAGAGGACAAGGAAATTCAGTTTGCTTGCTATTGCAAAGCCTTGAGTCTAAAAACTTCTGAAGACTTTTTGGTCAAATTAAGGCAGACTTTTGCTGAGGTGTTAATCGAAAAGAGCATGTACAATGAAGCTAAAACAGAAATTCAAAAAGTTATAGCAACAAGGGAGCAACATGAATGGAGGTTGCCAAACAAAATAGTGCAATGGACAGAGCAAGAATGGTATAAATCTGCCAAGGCTCAAAAGGACAACCTAGATTTGTATTCAAATCACATTAAACAAGCAGAGGAGATACTGTTTCAGGATATTCCAGAGGAAGTAATCGCAGTAGAATTTGTAAATGAGAATAGAAGGATCTTGAATTTTGTAAAGGACAAGCAAAAGCATGGCTTCTTTAATTACTCTGGCATTTTGACTAAACCAAGAGTAGGGGACCTTTTAAAAGTCCGTTTTAATGGAGACGGGCAAGATGGTTTTTACAAAATTTTGACTGCAAAGAAAATTGACTTAAACACGCGTTCAGGCGCAATTAAGAATTTTGAAGGAACATTGAAGGTTATTTCTCAACAGAACTTTGGTTTTGTGGAGGACGTTTATATTGACCCAAAAAGAATAGAAGAGAAAAGATTATCTGATGGAGAAACATTAAGAGGGAAGGCAATACTATCATTCAATAAAAAGAAAAATGAGTGGGGATGGAAAGCAATAGAAATCAAATAATAAGCGCCCACAGCCACACATATGGCCAACCTTCACATGTCAAGGCTAAGCCCCAATTTTGTCAAAAGTGTGTGTTTGCTAATACGCAAAGTCAGAAAAGAAAAGGTACAATTTCCCAATATTGTATTAGTGTAGTGCGGGCTGAATGGCCCAAAATGAGCACTCATCTTACTAAAAAGAGACCGTTGACGCGTGGTGTTTTCAAGTGTATAACCCTAGCCAAGGCGTCAGGGGCGTGTAAAGGCGCGTACAAATCGAAAGGCCGGAGTTTACTGGCTGTAAATGACCATCTTGAGATTTGGCCGCAAGGCCTAGTCGCCGCTAGAATTGCAATGCCTCAATGGTCTCTAAAAAAGTTTGCCTTGGTCCGATAATGGAACGCAACGAAAACCGGCACTAAGCCTGTAATAATAGTTATGGCTTATTTTATGAGTCGACAAACAACATGAGTATGGAAACAACAATGGAAACAACAATGGAAACAACAATGGAAACAACAATGGAAACAACAATGGAAACAACAATGGAAACAACAATGGAAACAACAGAAATAAGAAACGAGCAGCTGATCGCGGACGTTCTTGAAATCAGAGGTCAGGAAGTCGCTCAGGTAAGCAATTATTGGACTTGTGACGCTTGTGGAGGTGATTCTGAAACAGGGTGTATGATGTCTGACCCAGGCAACTGCGTCAGGTACTAATTATCTTCAAAACGCTTAAAACAGGTATTCCGGAGCATGCTGACCCCTCCAGTCACATGAAAAAATGGAGTCCATAACAACGCTTTTACTAGGCTCAAGTGTGCCGGTCAAGCTCCCCAACAAACTTTACCCCAACGTTTACCCACTTTTTGGGGACAATATCGTATTGCAACACCATAATCCGCATTAGGCGCTGAATCTGCATAAAAATCGCAAAAAAGCCATCCGATCCTTGTTGAGCTGGGGTTTTTGAGAGATATTTGTACAAAAAACTAGGAAATGCTAATCCGTTTTACTGTACAGAACTTCAGATCCATTCGTGATAACGTGGAGCTTTCGTTAATTAAGACAAGTCTCCGAGGCTTAGAGTCCAATACCTTCCGGAACGGAAATAATGAGTTCATCAAATCAACGGTTATTTATGGTCCTAATGCTTCAGGTAAAAGTGGACTCCTTCGAGCATTTAAGGCACTTGAATTTTTAGTTCGAAGATCTTCCGGTTTTAAACCTGACGACAGAATCGCTCCATACGAGCCATTCAAACTAAACATTCAAAATTCAAAAGCTCCGGTTTCAATGAAAATAGAGTTCGCTCATGAGAACAACCATTACTACTATCATATTGAGTTCACGGAGGACAAAATTGAGTTTGAGGAGCTTTACCATTACCCGAACTCCGTAAGGACACTCTTATATACTAGAAAGAATGGCAGCTCAATAAAATTTGGTGAATCTTATAAAGGTGGAAAAAAAACCATTGAAAGGCTATTGTTACCCAATCAGCTTTTCCTTTCTAAAGCAGCGGAGAATAATGTGGAGTCCTTGCTCCCTGCATTTTCGTTTTTTGGAATTGGCATGATGGTTTTTCCCTTTCTTGAGGAATACCGAGAAGCTTCACTAAGCAAGCTCTATGCAAAAAGATTGGCGGAAGATAAGAATTCCAACTTTTCAAAGAGGTTTAATAAACTCATTTGCGCTTTAGACACTGGTATTACAGGAATTCAGGCAGAGGAAGTGGATTGGAGCAGTTATAAGTTTCCGAGCAATATGCCTGATGATGTAAAGGAAAAATTTCAAGATCAGTACAAGTATGACATAAAAACGCAACACCCGCTTTTTGATGGTCAAAAAGAAATTGGATTTGAGTACTTTGAAATTGACGAAGAATCAACAGGAACCAAAAGCTTGTTCGTTATTGGAGGAATTATTCTTGATGCCTTAGAAACAGGTAGGGTTTTAGTTGTTGATGAGTTTGAAAAGAACATGCATCCAAGTATTACACAATTCCTGATTCACCTATTTCATAACGAAATCACCAATCCAAAAAACGCTCAACTGATTTTTGCAACACACGACATAACCCAACTTTCAAACGACAGTTTTAGGAGAGACCAGGTTTGGTTCACTGAAAAGGATGAGTTTGGATCAACTTCCCTTTATAGATGTTCTGACATAAAAGGAATTCGATTAGGCACTCCTTTAGATAAATGGTATGCCTCAGGTAGGTTTGGCGCCACACCTATTATTAATGATTCCGACTTTCTTATAGAAATGCAAAGAGATGAAGATTAATAAACCAAACAAACGGATATTAATTCTTTGCGAAGGTGTAACGGAATATTTGTATGCGAAATCTTTACAAAGTGAATTGCCGCGAAGTCTTCAGAGATCAATTTCAGTTGAAATTGATTACAACGCAAGAAACGACCCAAAAAGTTTAGCGGAAGAAGCACGAAAGAGAAAGCGGAAAGCTAGAAAAGAAAGGAACCCATACGACTCGGTTTGGTTGTTTTTTGACCATGACAATTGGCTACAACTTGAAGCAGCATTTCGTATTATAAACGAAGAAGGGTTTTGTATTGCATATAGCGCAATATGCATTGAGCATTGGTTTATTTTGCATTTTGAGCATTGCGGCAGAAGTTTTCAAGGCGGAACGGAAGCCCTGAGATTTTTAAAGACAAAGTGGCCTGAATACCATAAAACCAAGTTGAAGCACTACGAAATCTTAAAGAATGGATTAGGTGCCGCAATGGACAGAGCAAAAATGTTGAGAAGAAATGTTCAAACGGATGTACCCATGCATCAACGCAATCCTTATTTTACTATGGATAAGCTAATCGAATTCTTTGATGCGTTAAAAAGGTGAAAAGCATGAAGTCACAACGATGAGTTAAGGTGGGGGTCAACCTCCCCAACCAACTTTAACCCCAACGTTTACACACTTTTCTGGGACAGTATCATTCGAGTACTTGTGAAATACAATCGAAGCCATAGTTGAAAAACGGTTTAACTCTTCTGCCATTTTTGGTTGGTTTGCTCCCAAAATGTTTGAAAAAAATCTCTACATAAAAACATTTAAATCGCTGATTATCAACACTATTTGAATTCAAAAATCTCTACATGGGCAGCTAGGCACGGTTTGCAGGAAAAGTGCCAAAAAATAGGGATGCTTTGGCGCGATTTGGGGCAGGGATGCCGCGGAAAACCCGGAAGCCCAAGGCCCGGAGCGCTTGGCGAGCGGAGGCTGAGGCACGAAGCCCACGCACCGCCTAGCGCTCCGTGGACTTGGGCTGAGGATTTGCAGCAGGCAGCCCGGTTCAGCCCCCCTATAATCCATTATTTATTCACAAAAACATGCTCTGCCCGTTTCTATGTGCACCAAAGCCCAGGTGCTGTCGCGGAGCTCCACCACGCTTGCGCTGCTGTCTTGCGGGCCGCTGTGTTGAATGTAATACCGTCGGTAAGGACTTCGGCGGGGCTCGCTTTTGGAGAACAAGACCTCCGACTCCGGCAGGGCATCGATCCAGGCTTTGGGCGCTGTGCCAAGACAATCAAAAAAGCAGAGCGACAGGCTGTCGCCGGCAAAATAGGCTCGGGTAATTTCGTCTTTGATTTGCTGCTGGGGCCAAAATCCGGGCAGGTCGTCGCGGCCGCGCCACAACATTCCCCAAGCGATGAGGGTGCCAAGTCCCAAGCCAATCAAGTAAAAGCGCAACCTGCGCCCAAATCCTTTTTTCCAACCGGCCATTAGAGTGCTGCCATTATGAGGTCAATGTCTTTGTAAGGCAGGCGGTAAATTTTGGCGAAGAATTCGTTGGTTACCATGCCTTGATACAGGTACACCCCACTGCGTGCGGCAGGATGGTTGCGGAAATATTGGTCGGGGCCGCCCTCCTCGCCCATGCTGGCCAACATGGGGGCAAAAATATTGCTCATGGCTGTGGAAGCGGTGTGGGCCACTCGGCTGGCAATGTTGGGTACGCAATAGTGAATAACGCCGTATTTTTTAAAGGTCGGCTGGTCGTGCGAGGTTAGCCGGGAAGTTTCGAAACAGCCTCCTTGGTCAATACTTACATCGATGAGGACCGAACCGTACTTCATTTCGCTGACCATTTGCTCGGTAACCACGCAAGGGGTTCGTCCGTGAGCGGCCCTAAGCGCGCCAATGACTACATCGGCCGATTGCATGCGGCGTGCCAGCTCATCGGGTTGCAGCAAACTGGTGAAAATATGGTGTCCCCCAACCAAATGTTGCATGCGGGCCAATCGCGAGAGGCTGCTGTCGAACACTTTAACGCTTGCGCCGAGTCCGAGCGCGGTGCGGGCGGCACTTTCGCCAACGATTCCGGCGCCGATGATGAGTACTTCCACGGGCGGAATGCCGGTTACCCCACCCAGCATGAGTCCTTTGCCTTGGTTGGCGTTGGACAGGTATTCGGCGGCAATGAGCATGGCGGTGCTGCCGGCGATTTCGCCCATGGAGCGAACCACGGGAAAGGCGCCCTCGTCGTCGCGCAGGTAGTTAAAGGCCAATGCCGTGGCCTTTTTTGCCATGAGTTGACGGATGACGTCGCCGTATTGTGTGGTGGATTGCACTGCCGAAAGCAGGAGTTGCCTGGGGCGGATGCAGTCGATTTCTTCTTGGGTGGGCGGGGAAATTTTGAGGACGATATCGGCTTGGTAGACTTCTTTGGCGGAATATACAATGCGTGCCCCGGCTTCGGCGTAGTCTTTGTCTTGAAAGTGGGCATGCTTTCCGGCATCGGCCTGGATAAGCACTTGGTGGCCGCAAGCGGTTAAAAAAGAAACGGCGGATGGGATGAGGGGCACGCGGTTTTCTTGAAAGGAAGTTTCGCGGGGTACCCCGATGGTAATTTTGGTGGATTTGCGTCCCACCTCCAGCATTTCCTCTTGGGGAAGCAGGACACTGCCCTGCTGAATGTCTTTGTAGCTAAGTCCCGGCTTATTCATAGTTCAACACTCGGTCGATGGAAATTTTGCGTGCTTGGTTGGGTTCTTTAAAGAACTGAACCTTAAAGAAGGGCGTTTCGTAGGCAAGGGAGGGGGCGTTTTGGGGCCATTCCACACACAAGACACCATCGGTACGGTGGACATATTCAAAAAAACCTGCGTCCATAGCTTCTTCTTCTTGACGAATGCGGTATAAGTCGGCATGCCAAAGGTAGCCCTTAGTGCAAAGGTATTCATTCAGTATGGAATATGTAGGGCTGGAAATTGCGTCGGAGGAACCCAATGCCTTGGCCAGGGCCGCTACGAAGGTGGTTTTTCCTAGGCCCATTTCGCCGTAAAGCAGCACCAAGTCTCCGGGCATTAGTTGATTGGCCAGCCAATGCGCCGGGCTTTCCAACTCTTGGGGGGTGTGGGCTAAAAAAGCGGACATTAAGATTTGGGGCTTAAATGTACGTAGGGCACCAGCATTTCTTCGAGGGAAACGCCACCGTGTTGAAAGGTATTTCGGTAAAAGTTCACGTAGTAATTGTAGTTGTTGGGGTAGGCAAAGAAGTCGCTTCCTGTGGCAAAAATATATTTGGTGCTTACATTAATGCGTGGGAGGTGGGCTTCTTCGGGTTTTTCGATTTCGAATACCTCGTTGGGGTTGTAGCGTAGGTTTCGGCCTTGTTTGTAGCGCAGGTTGGTGGTGGTATTTCGGTCGCCTACTACTTGCACCGGCTCTTTTACCCGGATGGTGCCGTGGTCGGTAGCAATCACCACTTGCGCATTCATATCGAAGGCTCCCCTTAAAATATCGAGCAGCGGACTGTTGTTGAACCAACTTTTGGTAAGGGAGCGATAGGCTTCTTCGTCGTCGGCCAATTCGCGGATTACTTCCATGTCGGTGCGCGCATGGGAAAGCATGTCTACAAAGTTGTAGACCACTACATTGAGGTCGTTATGCTTTAGGTTGCTGAGGTTTTCGGCGAGTTTGCGTCCGGATTGGAGGTTGGTGATTTTGTGGTAAGACACTTTTTTCTTGAGTCCGAGTCGCGTAATTTGTTCGAGGAGGAGTCCTTCTTCGTGCATGTTTTTTCCACCTTCTTCGTCTTCGTCTACCCAAAAATTAGGGTGCAGTTTTTTGATGTCGGAAGGCATGAGTCCGGCAAACATGGCATTGCGCGCAAAATGGGTTGCGGTGGGCAAAATAGCGCAGGCCATGCTTTCTTCTTTTACTCTGCTAAAATCGGTAAGGATGGGCTGTAGGGCCTTCCATTGATCGTAGCGCAGGTTGTCAATCACCACCCAAAAAACGGGTTGTCCGGAAGCGGATTTGAGCAGGGGTGCCACCTTTTGTTTAAAGATGTGGTGAGACATTAATGGAGCTTCGGACTTGCCTTGAATCCAACCGAGGTAATTTTCTTTAATGAAGCGCACAAATTGGGTATTGGCTTCTTCCTTTTGGGAGTGAAGGATATCGAGCATGGCATGATTTCGGGCGCCGGCCATTTCCATTTCCCAAAAGACCAGTTTTCGGTAGACCTCAAACCATTCGTCGATGGAGAGCTTATCTCCGATTTGCATTCCTATTTCCCGAAACTCTTGCAGGTAATTTTGGGTGCTGCGTTCGTTTACAATGCGCCTTTGGTCCAGGTTTTTTTTAATGGAAAGCAGCAACTGGTTGGGGTGTACCGGCTTAATGAGGTAGTCGGCAATACGTGAGCCGATGGCTTCTTCCATTAAGTGTTCTTCTTCGGATTTGGTGACCATTACGACGGGCACTTCGGGTCGGATGGATTTCATATCGCTGAGCACATCGAGTCCGCCAATGCCGGGCATGTTTTCGTCAAGAAAGACCAGATCTACATGGTTTTCTTTAAAGAAGTCAAGGGCATCTTGTCCGTTGTTAACGGTTTGAACCTGATAGCCTTTTTCTTGTAGAAAAATCAAATGTGGTTTAAGCAGGTCAATTTCGTCATCGGCCCAAAGAAGTTGTATTTTATCCATTCCAAGTGTGTTTTTAGGGTCATATTACCAATATCTTACCTTTGCAGAAGAACTAAAAAGCGGTAAGCTTACAATATACGTAGACTTACAGCAAAGGTAAAACGGAGAAGAGGTGGCAAAGGTATTCAGCCCAAAGATTTTTAATGACCCGGTGTATGGGTTCATTACTATAAGTGACCCGCTTATACAGCAATTGCTAGACCATCCATGGTTTCAGCGTTTAGGACGGATTGCTCAGGGAGGCATGACCTATTTGGTGTATCCCGGGGCGCAACATACCCGGTTTCATCACGCCTTGGGAGCGACCTATTTGATGGAGCAAGCGCTAAATGCGCTAGAACGTAAGGGCACGGAAATAAGTAAGGAGGAACGCCAAGCGGCTTTGGCGGCCATATTATTGCACGATTTGGGGCATGGTCCTTACTCCCACACCTTGGAAGGAAGCATTATGCCAGGCGTGCATCACGAGCGGCTTTCCTTACAGATGATGCAACGTTTAAACGAAGAATTTCATCAATCTTTAGACTTGGCTATTGCCATTTTTAAGGGGGAATACCCCCGTACGTTCTTTAATCAATTGGTATCGAGCCAACTGGATGTTGACCGGCTAGACTACTTAATGCGTGACAGCTTTTATACGGGAGTTGCTGAAGGAATCATTGGGTCTGAGCGCATCATTAAAATGATGCGTGTAGTAGACGACAAACTGGTGATTGAAGAAAAAGGCATTTATTCTGTAGAGAAGTTTCTTATTGCCCGACGGCTCATGTATTGGCAGGTGTACCTGCACAAAACGGTATTGGGTGCAGAGGCTATGCTGCACGAAATATTTAGGCGCGCACGGCATGTAGTTTTGGAAGACCCAAATTTATTTGGCACACCTGCATTACGCGGGCTGCTCTATGCCAAAGTGCAAGAGCATAGTTCGGATGATTTGTTGGATTGGTTTACCCAATTGGACGATACCGACGTAATGGCCTCCATAAAGGTGTGGTCGAATCATAAGGATCCGGTTCTCTCCGATTTATGCCAAAGAATTTTGCACCGAAGGCTTTTTAAAATAAGGCTGCAAGTGCCGGAAATTCCCGAAGACTTTGTGCATGAGTGTCGGCAAAAATCGGCCAAAGTATTGGGGTTGACCTCAGAAGAGACCACCTATTTTGTCCAAACAGGCTCGGTAGCCAATCAAGGATACGATACCTCCAAAGGTGAAATTGAAATTTACATGAAATCAGGCAAACTGTTGAACTTTTTTGAAGCCTCGGACAACTTGGCTCCGGAAAACCTTTCAAAAAAAGTGGTGAAGCATTACGTCTGTTTTCCAAAAGAAATTTTACCGCTCCACACCTGGCCTCAAGCGCATTAAGCCATGGAATTTACGGCTCAACATATTGCAGACCTGGTGCAATCCAAGGTTGTGGGTAAGCCCGAACAAAGAGTCGTGGGTTGGAGTCCTTTGGAAAGTGCCGCCGAAGGAGATTTAAGCTTTTTGTCCGACAAGCAGTATGCCCATTTGCTGAGCACAACCAAAGCCTCCGTTGTTTTGGTTTCGGAATTACTTATGCCTGAAAAGCCCAAGGAAGGTACAAGCTTAATTCCTGTACCCGATGCCCGCAAAGCAGTAAGTGAACTCTTGAACGCTTGGCAAGCAAGTCAAACCAAAGTTAAACAGGGGATTCATCCTAATGCTTGGGTAGACCCCAGCGCCAAGGTGCATGAAACGGCCTGGATAGGTCCGGGATGTATGGTTTTCGAAGGG
Source organism: Bacteroidia bacterium (assembly GCA_030427255.1). Taxonomy (GTDB): domain Bacteria; phylum Bacteroidota; class Bacteroidia; order CAIKAF01; family CAIKAF01; genus CAIKAF01. The sequence goes on from JAUHWY010000004.1 coordinate 147,408, forward strand.
GCGGAAATTGGCGCCGGAAGCCAATTAATAGCTCAGGTATTTATTGGAGCAGGGGTACATGTAGGCCACGATTGCCTGTTGCATCCCGGGGTAAAAGTCCTGGATGGTTGTAGCCTTGGCCAAAAAGTAATTTTGCACGCCAATGTTGTGATTGGTGCCGATGGATTCGGATACAACCAGGGCAAGCAAGGGCCTGAAAAAATTCCGCATGTAGGCAATGTGGTTTTGGAGGATGATGTAGAAGTGGGTGCCGGCAGTACCATAGACCGAGCCATGATGGGAAGCACCCGAATAGGCAGAGGCTGCAAATTAGACAACTTGGTACATGTGGCGCATAACGTGCACATGGGTGCCTATTGTTTGGTGGCTGCACAAACCGGCATTGCAGGTTCGGCCCAACTGGGAAATGGTTGCCAAATTGGCGGGCAAGTGGGCATGATAGACCATATCCGTTTGGCAGATGGCACTAAAGTTGCTGCACAATCCGGACTAATGAAATCCGTTACTGAAATCAACAGCAAATGGTGGGGTTCTCCGGCACTTCCTGCAAGCCATTATAAAAAGGTTTTGATTCTAATGAACAAGTTACCGGAGTTGGAACAAAAAATTAGAACTATTGAACGTAAAGTCAAAGATTGATACCGAAATTCCGGAAAGGCTTGCACCTTCTGTCCTCGAGACCGGTCTTCAGGCCAGTATTGGAGATGTAGTAGAGTGGCAAGGCATAGGGCTGCATAGTGGAGAGCAAATGCACTGTAGGCTTGTTCCCGCAAATGAAGATACCGGCTTGGTATTTTGCCGTACCGATTTGCCCAATAAGCCCACCATACCGGCTCTAGCAGAATATGTAGTTTGCACGGACCGTTCCACAACTTTGGCCAAAGGAGAGGCTTCGGTGGCCACTGTAGAGCATATTTTGGCCGCACTTTATGGGGCAGGAATAGACAATGCCCGTATTGAAATTAACGGTCCCGAAGTGCCCATTCTTGATGGAAGTGCTGCACCTTTTTACCAAGCCATTCAAAAAGTGGGTCTGCAGCATTACGAAAAACCCAAGAAACGACTGACTATTGACCGAGAAATTAAGGTCTCGACCCAAGGTGGGGGCCAATTCATGCAACTAGTACCGGGCACAAGCTTCATCTTAGAAGCTACGATTGATTTCAACAGTAAGGTGCTCCCTGAAACCAAAGTTCGATTTTCGACCGAAGATTCGTTTGAAACAGAATTGGCACCTGCCCGCACTTTTGTTTTTTTGCATGAACTGCATTGGCTTATTCACCAAGGTTTAGTTAAGGGAGGCAGCTTAGAAAACGCAGTAGTTTATATTGAACACAAGCCCGAGGAGCTCACTTTACAGGAGCTTTCTGCTTTTTTTAATTCGGGTCCCCTCAAAGTAAACGGAAAGCCTATTTTGAATCCGGAACCCTTGCGGTTTAGCAACGAAGCTGCACGTCATAAACTGTTAGACATCCTTGGCGATTTGGCCCTTTGTGGCTTTCGACTGAATGGAAATTTAACGGCATTGCGCCCCGGTCATGCCTTGAATGTTGCGTTTGCCAAAAAAATCAGAGAAATTTACGCCCATGAGTGAATGGACACCAGAAACAATAGATCTATCTAAAACCTTGTACGACATCCATAAAATTATGGAGTTGTTGCCTCATCGCTATCCCTTTTTATTGGTGGATAGAATTGTAGAAATGGATGGGGAGTCGGTGGTAGGTATTAAGAACGTTACCATGAATGAGCCTTTTTTTCAAGGCCATTTTCCGGGCAACCCGGTAATGCCGGGCGTGATGCAAATTGAAGCCATGGCCCAAGTAGGTGGTATTTTGGTTATGAGCACGCTGGAAGATCCTGGAGCCTACACCCCTTACTTTATTAAAATTGAAAAAGTAAAATTCAAGCAAAAAGTCCTTCCCGGTGACCAACTGGTATTTATGCTTAGACTTAAATCGCCCATTCGCCGAGGAATTTGTCACATGGAAGGCAAAGCCTATGTGCATGGCAAAGTGGCCATGGAAGGCGAAATGATGGCCCAGTTGGTTAAAAACGAAGGCTAATGCAATCCATGCGGCTTGAGCTTTCAGGTATTTCCAGAACCTTTGGTGCCTCTCCCGTGCTTAAAGAGCTAAGCGCCTCGTGGAGCGGCCCCGGAATTCATGCCGTTTTGGGCTCCAACGGATCCGGGAAATCTACCTTAATGAAAGTGCTATTGGGCTATGTAAGGCCGGACTCCGGAAGCATACATGCCTTTTATGAAGAGCAGGAACTCCCGGCAGAACAGCGACTAAACCAAATGGCGCTCACCGGCCCTTACATGGAACTGCCCGAAGAATTAAGCCTGGCAGAGTTTCTAAACGTTCTGGAAACCTTCCGCCCTTCTTTTGAACGAAAAAAAGTGGAACAATGGCTTCTACTGTGTGGTTTGCAAAACAAGCAAAACCAAAGGTTGAGCACTTTTTCCTCCGGAATGAAACAAAGAGTACGTTTGCTTTCTGTTTTTGCTTGTCAACTCCCCTTTTGGTTGTTGGACGAGCCTTTGGCCAACTTAGATAAGGCCGGAAAAGACTTTTATTCCCAAGTTCTGGCCTCAGAAAAGAATAAGCGATTAATTTTGGTGGCTTCAAATCACCAAGAAGAAGAGTACCCTTTTGTACTCTCTACCATACATTTAAACTGATGCTACATGGCAACCACATCTGATTTCCGCAACGGGCTTTGCCTCGAAATGAACAAAGACCTTATGATTATTGTAGAGTTTCAGCGTTTCCAAACCGGACGCGGAGCTTCTAACGTACGCACAAAGCTTAAAAGCCTTACCACCGGAAAAATTATTGACCACACCTTTACCGGAGGCGAAAAAGTGGAAACAGCGCGTATTGAATCTCGCCCACATCAGTTTCTTTACAAGGACGATACAGGCATGGTGCTCATGAACACCGATACCTACGATCAAATTATTCTGCAACCAGAAATGATAGAAAACCACGACTTGCTCAAAGATGGAGACCCTTTGGTTGTGGTGTATCATGCCGAAAAAGAATTGCCCCTTTATGGAGAGTTGCCGGACTTTGTGGAGCTGGAAATCACCTATACCGAACCCGGAATTAAGGGAGACACCGCCACCAATACCCTAAAGCCCGCAACCTTGGAAACCGGTGCCGAAGTTCGTGTGCCACTGTTTATTAACCAAGGCGATAAAATTAAGGTAGATACCAGAAAACGCACCTACGCTGAGCGTGTTAAGTAATTGTTTCCTTTTTTAGACCTTTGCTACTTTAGTTCCAACACCACCACATGCTGTTTGAAGCCCCCATACGACTTGAAGACCTTTGCCAAAAACTTGGTTGCACCTTTGTGGGCAATCCCGACACCTCCATTGTAGGGCTCAATGAAATACATGTGGTGGGAAATGGGGAGCTTACCTTCGTAGATCACCCCAAATACTACCTAAAGGCACTGAAATCACCCGCTGCTGTAGTGATTATTGACCAAGAACCCGAAAACTGTTTCGGCAAGGATTTAATCATTACCCCCGACCCTTTTTCTCTGTTCAAGCAACTTATGGAAAAAGAAAGCGCCTTTGTACCTTCCCAACAATTGGTTTCCGAAAGCGCTTCCATACACCCCACAGCCATTATTCAACCCGGAGCCTTTATTGGCAATAACGTAACCATTGGCAAAGACTGCATCATTCATGCCAATGTGACCATCTACGACAACACCATTATTGGTGACCGAGTGATTATTCATGCCAATTCCACCATTGGAGCCGATGCATTTTACGTGAAGCGCCGTTCAGGGTATTACGAAAAATTCCCCTCCGGTGGCTCGGTAGTTATTGAAAATGATGTGGAAATCGGAGCCGGATGTACCATTGACCGTGGCGTTACCAACAAAACCGTTATTGGGGAAGGCACCCGCATGGACAATCAAGTGCATATTGGACACGATACCCTCATCGGAAAACATTGCCTTATTGCAGCTCAAGTTGGCATAAGTGGCGTGGTTCGCCTGGAAGACTATGTGCAAATTTGGGGACAAGTAGGCGTTGCGAAAGACCTCACCATTGGCAAAGGAGCGGTTATTTTGCCCAAAGCAGGGGTAATAAAAAGTTTGGAAGGTGGCAAAAGCTATTTGGGAGCTCCGGCCGAAGAAACAAAAACGGCCATGCGCCAGTGGGTGGCCATCAAAAAACTTCCCGAAATCATTAGAAAGTTCAAGATTTAACGCTTGAAACAGAAAGACTACAAAAAGCGACTGCAATCCCTGCTCCAAATTACGCAGGCCATCAACTCCAATTTCTCGCGCGAACAGCTCGTGCGCATTTTTGAATCCATCCTAAAAAACCAAATTGGACTTAAACGATTTGCCGTCCTTAGCGCCCAACAAGGCAAACTTGTTCCTGAAGCCCTTTTTGGATTTCTGCAATCCGAACTCGACCAAATAGAACTTAGCGCTTATTTGAGTCGTTTGCCCGACCCCGGCACCTATATTCGGCTGGGATCTGACTCCAACGGCCCCTTCGATGCAGTAGTCCCCGTGTTCCATAAGTCCAAACCTTTGGCTTATGTTTTGCTGGCCCACCACGAGCCCTTAGACGACGATGATTTGGATTTTATTCAGGCCCTTTCCAATATCGTTTACGTGGCTTTCGAAAACAAACAATTGGCCAGAGAAGGCATTCGCCAAGAACGCCTAAAAAAGGAACTGGAACTGGCCTCCCAAATGCAAGGCCAACTCTTTCCTGACGCCCTGCCCACCGGTGGAAGTTTAGAAATAGACGCCTTTTATAAAAGCCACACCGAAGTTGGAGGCGATTACTACGACTTTTTTCCGCTGAATGACCATGAATATGCCATTTGCATGGCCGATGTAAGCGGCAAAGGAGTCTCGGCCGCACTCTTAATGTCCAACTTTCAAGCCAATGTGCAGGCCCTCTTTGCTTACGTAGAAAACTTGGAAACCCTCGCCACAAGACTCAACAGCAAGGTAATGCGCAATGCCCGCGGAGAAAAATTCATTACCGCTTTTTTCGGGCGTTACAATACCCGCACCCGAAAACTTCATTTTGTAAACTGCGGACACAACCCACCCTTGTTTATTCACAACAAAAACCTCCAACTCCTAAAAGACGGTTCCATTGGACTGGGCATGCTCGATGAATTGCCTTTTATTCACAAAGGCACACTCGATGTCCCACCCGAATCTCTATTGGTTTGCTACACCGACGGACTTACCGAACTTCAAAACAATCAGGGCACCTATTTTGGCATGGAAAACCTGTGCGATTTTGTGATGGACCACCGCCAACTTAGCGTAAAAGACTTGGTGGTGCGCACCATTGTACACCTCGAAAAATACAAACAAAACGAACCTTACCGCGACGACATTGCCTTTTTGGCTTGCCGCTTTCACTAGCCCTACCCGCTTAATCTACTTTCTGCTCCGGCTTTTTTATGCCTTTGGCTCGCGCCATGTATACCTCTAAGCGGCGACCGGTTAATCCGCGCAACATCCAAAAGTTTATGAGCAGCAAAACCGCTCCTACAAAATAGGGCACTTCATGGCTTATGCCATAAAACACTCCTGCCATTAAAGGCCCAAAAAAACGTGCCGAAGCTCCGGTACTTTGGTACAAACCCATAGTGCTGCCTTGTACTTCGCTACGGGTAATTTTGGAGAGCAAAGACAAGCCGGGGGCAATCATTAGGCCATTGGCCAAGGCAATAAAAAAGAGCACAATCAACTCCGCAGGTATAAACCAAGCATCCGGAATTAGGGGAATACTGCTTAAACAAACCATAAGCATTCCCGCCCCTATAAACATGAGTCGAAGTTCTCCCAGCCATTTGACCAAAGGCCCTACCAAAAGGCCCTGAGAAATTCCCGAGCACAAACCTATAAACGAAAACAGCCAACTAATCTCCTTCTCGGTTAGCATGCGTTCCTCTTTCCAAGTAAGGGTTGCCGCCAGCTGAAACATAAAAAATGCCACCGTGTACACAAAGTAATTCACAAAGAGTGCCCTCTGTCCGGGGTGCTTAAATGACCGCACAAAGGCACGCAATGGAAGCACCCGAATGGGGGTGTCCGGTTGCTTTTCTTGCAAACTCTCCGGCAATATAAAAAAGGCCAATACCAGATTTAAAAAACACAAACCACCCGTAAACCAACCAACCGCTTCAAAACCATACTCGGCCATTAAAAAACCACCCACAGGCGCACCAAAAATAAAGCCTAAAGAAAAAGCTGCACCAATCAAAGCCAAAGAACCGGCCCGCTTTTCAGAACTGGTTATATCGGATATATAGGCTTGAGCCGCCGAAATATTGCCTGACCCAACACCGGCCAACAGCCGAGCACCCAAAAGCAAAGGCACCGTACCCGCAAAGGCCATTAAGCCATAGCTGAGGGTATGTATGGCCGTGGAGCCCAAAATGATGGGACGTCGGCCATAACGATCCGACAAGGCGCCCCAAATTGGAGTCATAAAAAACTGAGCCAAACTGTACACCGCTGTCACCAAACCCACGGCCAAGTCGCTGCCTCCTATGTCCTTAACAAAAATGGGCAAAATGGGAATCACCACACCAAAACTGAATAGGTCCACAAAAATGGTGAGCAATAAAAGAGGAAGTGCACGGCCCGGCATGAGGCAAAGGTAAACAGCCAAACTGCTTTGACACCGATAAGCCTTTATTTTTGTATGCACGTTAATGCAGCTTTTCCATTACTTTTGTACCATGAAACGCTGGATTCCTTTTGGCTTCGCCCTTTTGTTCCTTTTTTCCTGCGACAACGAAGTCGATTTAACTGCCGATTATAAAGACATTCCCGTAGTGTACGGCCTGCTCGACGCCACCCAAGACACCCAGTGGATTCGAATCAACAAAGCCTTCTTAGGCGATGGCAACGCGCTTCTCTTTGCCCAATCGCCCGACTCCATTTACTACCCCAACCTGCAGGTGGCCCTGCTTCGCCTCAACAGCGACGGCGACCCCATCGACTCTATTGCCCTCGAACGCACCGAAAATGCCATACTCAAAGACGACGGCACTTTTGCTCCCAACCCCAACGTCTTGTTCCGATACACCTCGGCCATCAACCAAAATTCCGACTATAGACTCCATATCTTCAACCCCGACAACCAGCGCCATATTGTGGTAGAAACCCCCATTGCACGGGCTCCGGTTTTCGACTACCCCAACAGTACCAATGTAAAATTAAACTGGGAGTTTAACGCCACCCTGAACCCCAACCCCGTCATCGATTTTGTGTGGCTCAAATCCAACAATGTAACCGCCTACCAGTTTGAATTCTCCTTCGAATACGACGAATTCCCCCAAAGCAATACCTCAAACCGCACCCGAAAGCGCTTTGTGAACACCTACGGCATGTTCAACCCCTTCATCGATCAACCGGCTCTGAACCAAATCCGTTTTGGCATTTCCAAAGAGGATTTTTACACCTCCATTGTAAATAACATAGCGGTAGACCCCAACCTAGGCCGCGAATTCATTGCCATTCACCTACGCGTTTACGGCGCCAGCGAAGAACTGTACCGCTACATCGACATCAACAAACCCAGCACCAGCATCGTGCAAAAAGCCAGCGATTACACCAACATCCCCGAGGGCAAAGGCATTTTTGCCTCCCGCACGCAAGTGAGCCTCAATGGCTTACGCCTGGCTGACAACACCTTAGACTCGCTCCGCAGCGGAAGATTTACCAACGAATTGAATTTTATCAATTAGGTTTTTGGGGCGCCTTATCCTGTCGTCGCGGGTAGTAAAGCCACCAAAAGCACGCCGCTGCAAGGGCTGCGGTGGCTCACCTGTAGGTTCCGCCTCCTCGCCCGGCAGCGGCGGCTTTTGGAGCCTTTAGCTACCCTGCTCCACCAGGGGCGCAAAATCCCACTCCGTAGCTAGCTCATTTTTCATGAACCGGCCCCAGCACCTTCCGATTAAAATAAGGGCCGTAGGTTGTGAAGCAAAGCCAATATATTTGAATTCATTGCGCTAAAAAGGTGGAGTTCAATAGCTATCAAAACGACATTTTGGCAGACCATCAAGCGCCAAAGCTGCCAATTTTATCGGGTTCTCCTAAAAAAACTGCCAATTTGTGGCCCTCAATTGCCTTGGAACGGTTTTGGCTCATCTATGCCAAAATTGCCAAAACAGCATCATGGGAAAAATTATAGGAATTGACTTAGGTACTACCAACTCATGTGTTTCCGTAATGGAAGGAAAGCAGCCGGTGGTAATACCAAACAGCGAAGGAAAAAGAACTACCCCTTCCATCGTAGCCTTTCTGGACAATGGGGAACGTAAAGTAGGCGATGCCGCAAAACGTCAGGCCATCACCAACCCTTACAAAACCATTTTCTCCATTAAACGATTCATGGGTTCCAGCTTTAGCGACCTCTCTAAAGAAGTGGCTCGAGTACCCTACAAAGTAGTAAAAGGCGACAACGACACCCCAAGGGTTCAAATCGACGATCGCAAATACAGCCCCCAAGAAATTTCGGCCATGGTGCTTCAGAAAATGAAGCAAACCGCTGAAGACTATCTGGGACAAACGGTAACCGAAGCCGTAATTACCGTTCCGGCATATTTTAATGATGCGCAGCGTCAGGCCACCAAAGAAGCCGGCGAGGTAGCAGGACTTAAGGTGCGCCGAATCATCAACGAACCCACAGCCGCAGCTCTAGCTTACGGACTCGATAAGCAAGACAAAGACATGAATGTGGTGGTCTTTGACTGCGGTGGTGGCACACACGATGTGTCCATCCTGGAGCTGGGCGATGGAGTATTTGAGGTAAAATCTACCGACGGAGACACCCATTTGGGTGGGGACGACTTCGATCAAAAAATCATCGATTGGTTGGCCGACGAGTTCCAAAACGACGAAGGTGTAGATCTTCGCAAAGACGCCATGGCACTTCAACGCCTCAAGGAAGCGGCAGAAAAAGCCAAAATTGAGCTGAGCAGCTCCACCGAAACCGAGATTAACTTGCCTTACATCATGCCCGTTGACGGCATTCCTAAGCACTTGGTGCGCAAGCTTTCTCGCTCCAAATTCGAACAACTCTGCGACGATCTTATTCAGCGCACCATTGAGCCTTGTCGTTCGGCACTTAAAAACGCCAATATGTCGGCTTCCGATATTGACGAGGTAATCTTGGTGGGTGGTTCCACTCGAATTCCGGCAGTACAAGCTGCCGTTGAAAAGTTCTTTGGCAAATCTCCCTCAAAAGGAGTAAACCCGGACGAAGTAGTAGCCATCGGAGCCGCCATTCAGGGAGGAGTGCTTTCCGGAGACGTGAAAGACGTGTTATTGGTAGACGTTACCCCACTTAGCTTAGGTATTGAAACCATGGGCGGTGTAATGACCAAACTCATCGAAGCCAATACCACCATCCCAACCAAAAAATCTGAGGTATTCAGCACCGCATCAGACAATCAACCTTCGGTAGAAATTCATGTTTTGCAAGGCGAACGCCCCATGGCCAACCAAAACAAAACCATTGGTAAGTTTGTGCTGAGCGATATTCCACCGGCACCTAGAGGCATTCCAAAAATCGAAGTAACCTTTGATATTGATGCCAACGGTATTTTGAATGTTTCAGCTAAAGATCAGGCTACAGGCAAAGAACAAAGCATACGGATTGAGGCCTCTTCCGGCTTAAGCCAAGAAGAAATCGAGCGCATGCGCAAAGAAGCCGAAGCCAATGCCGAAGCAGATAAGGAAGCGCGCGAGAAGGTTGAAAAGCTCAATGCAGCTGATGGCTTGGTTTTCCAAGTAGAAAAGTTCCTTAAAGAAAATGGGGACAAAGTGCCGGAAGACAAGAAAGCCGAAATCACACCTGCCGTAGATGCCCTTAAAAAGGCCCATCAAGAGCAAAATATGGCAGAAATTGACAGTGCCATGGAAAACCTCAACCGCATTTTCTCCGAAATTGGACAGGCCATGTACCAACAAGAAGGCGGTGCCGAAGGAGCAGGTGGCGCACAAAACCAAGACGATCAAGGTCAAGGAGGTAACGACGACGTTACCGATGTAGACTACGAAGAGGTCAAGTAAATAAAAAAGGCGCAAGAGATTGCGCCTTTTTTTTCGATTATTTTTCTAATTTTTGCATAGCTAGAGGCGCTCCAATTGCGCCTCTATTTCTGTTGAACATTAACCAAAAACACCATGGCCCAAGGCAAAATATTTGTGACCGGCGGTGCCGGATTTATTGGAAGCAGAGTGGTTCGTTCCTTGCTTCAAGAGGGCTACGAAGTGCGTTGCTTATTGCGTGAAACCACCAATACAAGGCGACTTGAAGGATTAAACTACGAACCTTTTTTGGGCGACCTCACCCGGCCTGAAAGCTTGCAAGAGGGCATGAAAGGCTGCACAGGGGTAATTCACTTGGCTTCTCTCTCCAACTGGAAAGACATCCATAGCCCCAAAATGCGTCGGGTGGTGGTCGATGGATCTGCCTACGTGCTCGATGCCGCTGTGGCCAATGGCAATTTACCTATGGTATATGTTTCCTCTTCTACTGCAGTAGATGGCACGGACGACTTAAAGATCTTAAACGAAGACAGTCCACTTACTTTGCCAAAGCACAAAAAAGACTACGTATATGCCCATGCCAAAAAGGAAGTGGAAGAAATGTGCAAGGCATATGCACAAAAGGGATTACCTGTTTGCATTGTAAACCCAACCGAGGTATATGGCCCGGAGGACTGGGATCTAACGACTGCGGGCAACCTTATTGATTTTGCCAAAACCAAAACCGTGCAGCTTGCCGAAGGAGGCACCAGCATTGTACATGTAGACGATGTGGCCAATGGCATCGTGGCCGCGCTCCAAAAGGGAAAGCCCGGAGAACGCTACATTTTGGGAGGCGAAAATTTAAGCTTTAAAGAATTGGCCACGCTTAGTTTGGAAATTTTAGGCCAACCCGTGAAGATTAAAATGATTTCCAGAAAAATGCTGTTGAATTTGGCTTGGTTGTCCAAAACGCTAAAAATAAATATGGGATTTGAGCCTGCGGTTATTCCTTATGCGGTAAAATATTGGTTTATAGACAACAGCAAAGCCAAAAAAGAATTGGGCGTAGAGTTTCGTTCGGCCCGTGAAATTCTGGAACCGACTTTAGCTTGGGTTAAAAAAGAAGGCTTTTTGGACAAAAAATAAAGCGCGATTTTGCGGCCCTGACCGACCGGCTACCCGCCCTTGACTAAGCCTAGTGCTGACGGCTTGGCGGACGCGGAGCTTTAGCAAGCGCTCCGGCAAGGCTGACAGCACAGGCTTAGCCAAGGGCGCGTAATAGGAAGGGCAGGATAAGCCGCCCAAATAAATCCCTCAAAATAAGCGACCGTCATTCCAAAGAAGGCTGTATTTTTGTGGCTGTGAGTAAACTTATTGCACCTTATCTTCGATTGTCCGGACTGGAGCCGCTGAACCTGACTCCGGAAACCAATTTTGTTAATATTGGTGAGCGCTGTAACGTTACCGGCAGCCGGAAATTTTTGCGCCTCATTAAGGAAGGCGATTTTGAACAGGCCGTGGGTATTGCCTTAGAGCAAGTGCGTGGCGGTGCGCAGGTGCTGGATGTGAACATGGACGAGGGCATGCTCGATGGCAAAGAGGCTATGGTTCGTTTTTTGAATCTAATTGCTTCAGAGCCTGAAATTGCAAGGATTCCGGTGATGATAGACTCTTCCAAATGGGAGATTATATTGGCAGGTTTAAAATGTTTGCAAGGCAAAGGCATTGTAAACTCCATTTCGATGAAGGCCGGTGAAGAAGAGTTTTTGGAACAAGCCCGCGAAATTAAGCGCTTTGGTGCTGCAACGGTGGTTATGGCCTTTGACGAAGAAGGACAGGCCGACACCCTTGAACGAAGGATTGAAATTTGCACCAGGGCCTATAAATTACTGACGGAAAAACTGAATTTTCCGGCTTGGGACATCATTTTTGACCCAAACATATTTCCTGTGGCTACCGGCATTGATGCGCACAACAACTACGCCGTAGACTTTTTTGAGGCCACGCGTTGGATTAAAGCCAATTTGCCGCATGCCAAAGTGTCGGGCGGAGTGAGCAACGTATCTTTTTCGTTTAGAGGCAACAACCGGGTGCGGGAGGCGATGCACTCGTCCTTCCTTTACCATGGCATAAAAGCCGGAATGGACATGGGCATTGTGAACCCAAGCCAGCTGGAGGTGTACGACGAAATCCCCAAGGATTTGTTGGAACTGGTTGAAGACGTACTCCTAAACCGCAAACAAGACGCCACCGAACGCTTGCTTGACAAGGCAGAAAGCTACCGCGACGACAGCGTTAAGGAAGTCGAAGCTGAGGCTTGGCGCAGCGGAACGGTTCAGGAGCGGTTGAGCCATGCCTTGGTGAAGGGCATCATTGATTTTATTGATGTTGATGTAGAAGAGGCCCGTCAAATGTATGAGCGCCCCATTCAAGTGATTGAAGGCCCGCTGATGGACGGCATGAATGTGGTGGGAGACCTGTTTGGCGCCGGAAAGATGTTTTTGCCCCAGGTGGTGAAGTCGGCCCGGGTTATGAAAAAAGCGGTAGCCATTCTTCTGCCCTACATCGAAGCCGAAAAAACCGAAGCCAGTAAAAAGCAAGGAAGAGTGCTCATGGCCACCGTAAAAGGCGATGTGCACGATATCGGTAAAAATATTGTGGGTGTGGTTTTGGGTTGCAACAATTACGAGGTAATTGACATGGGCGTAATGGTGCCTGCCGATAAAATTTTGGAACGAGCCAAGCAAGAAGAAGTGGATGTAGTAGGCCTTAGTGGCTTAATTACGCCTAGTTTGGACGAAATGGTGCATGTGGCTCGGGAAATGGAACGGCAAGGGTTCACCATACCGCTTTTGATTGGAGGAGCCACTACCTCCAAAGCCCATACGGCGGTTAAAATTGAGCCGGCTTATCCCTCGGGCCAAGTAATTCATGTATTGGATGCTTCGCGCTCGGTTCCTGTGGTTGAGGCCATGTTGGGCGATAAAAAACCCGACTTTTTGGCGCGGCTCAAAACCGAATACGATGAGGTTCGAGAGCGATTTGCAAACCAACAAGAAAACCGCAACCTAATTGATTTAGAAAGCGCCAGAGCCAATGCCGCCAAAGTGATTTTTGGTCCTGAAGAAGTAAAGGAACCAAAGAAAAAGGGAGTTTTCCAACTGGAGAGCTACGATTTGGAGGAGCTGGCGAGGTACATCGATTGGACTCCATTTTTCCAAACCTGGGAATTGGCTGGACGCTATCCTGCCATTTTGGAAGATCAGGTAGTGGGCACCCAAGCCAAAGAGCTGTTTAAAGATGCCCGCGAAATGCTGGACCGCATCATCAAAGAAAAATGGGTTCAAGCCAAGGCAGTATTTGGTCTATTCCCTGCCAATGCTGTAGGCGACGATGTGGTGGTGTATACCGACGAAGGTCGTTTGGAAGAGCGTTGTCGCTTTCATTTTTCGCGTCAGCAAAACAAAAAAGCGGCCGGACAGCCCAATTTCTGTTTGGCCGATTGGATAGCTCCTGAGGAAAGTGGCGTAGCCGATTGGATTGGAGGCTTTGCAGTAAGTACCGGCCATGGCATGGAGCCACATTTGGAGCGGTTTAAGGCGGAGCACGACGACTACCAAAGCATTATGTTTAAGGCCTTGGCAGATCGTTTGGCAGAGGCTTTTGCCGAACGGTTGCACCAAAAGGTACGGATGGAATATTGGGGCTATGCTTCGGAGGAGCGCTTAGACAATGAATCTCTAATACGCGAGAAATACCAAGGCATTCGTCCGGCACCGGGGTATCCTGCTTGCCCCGACCATACGGAGAAAATCACGCTGTTTGATTTGCTTGAGGCTCCTGAGCGTGCCGGCATTCATTTAACAGAAAGCATGGCCATGGATCCGGCTTCCAGCGTAAGCGGCTGGTATTTTGCGCACCCCGACAGCCGGTATTTTGGCTTGGGAAAAATCAAAAAAGATCAGGTAGCCGACTTGGCAAAGCGCAAAAAAATGGCGCTAGAGCGCATGGAGCAATGGTTGATGCCGGTATTGGGCTATTGAATTCCCTTTAAGTTTTATTGGCATTTTTAAAGCTCAGGGTCGATAAAGCCCGCATTTGCCTTAGGCTTATAAGGCATAAATTGGGCTTCCATACGCAGAAAACACAAGGTTTTAACGGTCTCAAAACGCGTTTGCGTAGGGAAGCCCAAATCGGCAAGGCTTTTTATTTTTTTCGGAGTTTAAGCTCAACGCGGCGATTGGCAGCGCGTCCTTCCGGGGTATCGTTGGTGGCTACAGGCTTGCGTTCACCATGTCCTTCGACGGCTACAATGCGTGTTGCTTCTAGGCCTGCCTGAACCAAATAGTCGCGAACGGCTTGGGCACGGCTTTGCGAAATGCGATCGTTTACCTCATCCGAACCAATGTTGTCTGTATGGCCTTCTACCACAATTTCGAATTTGGGATACCGGTTAAGCAATAAAAGTGCCCGATTTAATTCGGCGCGGCTTTCGGGCCTCAGGTCCCATTTGTTGAACTCAAAAAAGACATTGTTGAGGACAAGACTCATGCCTTCGTTTACCTTTTTGAGCTGAATGACCTTTCGAATTTCCTTAAATCCTTTGGTTTGAGCCAAGTCAAAATTTTCCGAATGGAACAAATAGCCTTCGGCCTCCACCGCGAGTCCATAATTTCGACCGGTAGGTAGGGTTAGCGTAAGCTTTCCGGTTTTGGAGTTTACCACATTTGACCAAATCACTTCACCTGTGGAGTTGTCGGTTATTTCAACCTTACCGCCTACGCTTTTTCCGGTTTCGGCATCTTGCAAAATACCCACAAAAAGGGTGACATCGAATTCCTTAAAGGGAATATTTTCGTCGGGGAAATTGGGGTCAAAGGAACGAATCATATAGATGTCTTGTCCACCGAACCCTCCTTCACGGCTGGAGGAGTAGTAGGCATTCATGCCGTCGGCAGTTAACACAAAAAATAAATCATCGTCGGGACCATTGATGGGGTACCGTAGGTTTTTGGGCTTGGCCCAAACCGAATCGTTGAGTACGGTTTCGAAAATATCAAAGCCCCCAATGCCGGGGTGTCCATCGGAGGAGAAGTATAGGCTTTTGCCATCGGGGTGAATAAAGGGCGATTCTTCATTGCCTGGCGTATTAATGACCGGCCCTAAGTTTTTTGGAGCCATCCAACGGTCTTGGTCGTCCATTTGAATCATCCAGATATCAGAGCCTCCGTAGCCTCCCGGGCGGTCGCTCACAAAGTATGCGGTTCTGCCGTCGTAGGACAGGCTTACATGGGATTCTGAATACTCTTCGGTATTGATGGCTTCAAAGGGTTTAATTCGGCCCCATTTATCTCCTTTAAGCGTGGAGTAGTACAAATCGCCGTTGCCTTTGGATCGGTACATATAAATGGTTTGGCCGTCGAAACTCAGGTGTACAGAGGCGTTGTTCTGCCTTTTTTTGTTGATGGGACGTTTGAGTCGGTCGGGCATTGACCATTGGCCGTTTTTATAAAACGAGGAGTAAATGTCCTCGAAGTAATCAAAGTTATAGGGGTTTACCCTTTTGCGCTTTTTGTTTGGTCTACGGCTGGTAAACACCAACATATACTCATCCGCAGTAACTAGGGGCACATATTCATCGAAGGGAGAATTGACACGCAGGCCTAGGTTTTCGAGTTTGTGGTTGGAAGGGTTCCTTAAGTATTCTCTTCCTAAATCGCAGCGTTTGATTTGCTGAAGCACCATATCTATAGTATCCTGGCTGGAACCGCGATAAAGCTTTTGGAATTTCCGGAAATAATCGCCGGCGGTTACATAGTCCATGCGGTATTGGTGTGCTAAACCCAAGGAGTAGTCCAAAAAGATATGGACATAAGGATTCAATTCTTGGGCTTTTTCCAAGAAATCCAAGGCTTTAAACTTTTCAGGCAGGTGCAGGTAGCAGTCCCCTATTTTAAAATTGACGAGGGCGTCGTTTCCGTTAAACTTGTAAGCTTCAAGAAAATAGGCCAAAGCAGGAGCATAAGCTCTTGGTTCCATTTGGTAATATTTCTCGGCCTTTTTAAGTGCCCTTTGTGCTTTTTTGAGCCCGCGAGGGTCGTCCGGAAAGTTTTCTTTTGTAAAGCCCACATTCACTTGGGCGGCCACATGGGCTGTGCTAATGGAGAATAGCAAGAGCACCAAAGCAAGTAACTTGCATCCCAAAAGGGAGCGGTAAAGAGTATTCATAGTGAGAGATTTAGGAAGCAAAAAACAAAAAACACTACTTTGGTATTCTTCCAAATCCTGTAAACCACTTGGTGTAGTATGGTTCAGACCAACGGTTCAATACCACGCCGGAGGAGGAGCTGGCATGAATGAACCAAGGGGCCTGCAAAACCACACCTACATGGTTGACCTGCTTACCGCCGATGGAGAAAAAAATCAAATCTCCCGGGCGGACCTCATTAGAGGAAATAGAAGCACATACTTTGTGCATTTCTTTGGAGGATCTAGGCAGGCTACCGGATTTGCTAAGAGCCAAAACGAGTCCACTGCAATCTACTCCGGCACGGCTGGCCCCACCATATTTGTAGGGGACTCCCAACCAAGAACCGGCATTATTGAGCAGGTCGTTGTGAGCAGCATCTGAAAGAACGAAAGGCCAATCTGTACTTGCCGAGGTTTGTTTGGATTTACATCCAATGCCTAACAACAAAGCAAGGCAACAGAGCAAGAACAGCTTGCTGTACATATGGTAAATATACTATTTCCTTAGAAAAAAGAGTGCTGGAATTAGGGTATTGTCCTAGTGTCAAAAGGCTTGTCCAAAAAATTGAAAAAAAGGAGTAGGCCATTTAACCGAAGCTTTGCCTTACTTTTGCCATATGGCCTTACAAGAGGAATTTGAAGTCCAGGGGGCGTTTTTATTTCGATGGCGCAGTTATTTACCCTTGGTATTTTTGGTATCAGGTCTAGGTACGGTGCTGCTGTTTCCTATGGATCTCCCTCCATTGCTAATCTTTTCAGCACTATTAATTGGCCTTTTGGGGCAATTCCTTAGAATACTTGCCGTAGGTTTTGCAGCGCCCAACACGTCGGGGAGAAATACTGCGGAAGGTCAAATTGCAGACTCGCTGAATACCAAAGGTTTGTACGGGATGTTTAGGCACCCTTTGTATGTGGGCAACTTTTTAATGTGGTTAAGCATATGTC